>CAZKJG010000001.1:0-150757 GCA_964553045.1 uncultured bacterium
GGAGCTGCTGCGGGAGCTCGCCCGGTCCCTCGTGGGAAGATGATGAACGATCTTATCCGCCAGCGCATTGGCGATGTGCGCTCGGTGTTCGAATAGGATCTGCGGCAGCGCTTCCGGGAGGCGCTGCAGGAGATCGCCGCAGCGGATCTACCCTCGTCCTTCGCGCTCAAATGCCACGCTCTGCTGTGCCGGCCCCGGGTGAAAAGCAGGGACTGGTTCGACCTTCTCCGTTTCTGCTCTTGGGGCGTGCGTCCGAACAGCCATCTGCTCCCGTCGGCCCTGGACCAGGCCGGTGCGTAGAAGGGGGAAGGAGTTGCAGTGACGCCTGCCTGGCTCGAGAAGAGCCTGAAGAGGAGGCTGGCGGAGATCGGCCTGCGAGAGGCCGCCCGGGACGTGCTGACATTCCTCAGAGGCGAGGAGAAGGCGGCTGCAGGGAGATGGAGCGAGGAGATGTTCCTGCACTACATCGGGCGGCTGTCCGGATCGGCGAACTGAAGGGTTTCCGAGGGAGACAGTCAGATGAATGAGGCATTTCGTTCATGTAATGTTAATTTGTTGTCTTCAGAGAGGGGAAACGGATATGACAGATGGGACTTTGACGGCAATCGCCTCTTGCTTCCTGCTGTGTTTTGCTTCAACGGGATACTGCGCAGAAACGGCAAACGCATCCGATGGGGCGGAACTGCACGGGAGCCTCTCGGAATACAGCAGGCCGATACTCCAGTGGCGCACAGAGAGCTTCCTCTTGCGAGTCGACGAGATGAGCGAGTTCAGCTACAGGTATGCCTCCTGGTCGGCCGATACCACACAGGCCGATGAGCCCGATTTAGTCCTCTACGGTGGAGAACTGATTATGGACGGGTCCGGAGGCAATCGCCACTACGAGTTCACCAACAGCGGCTACAGGTACGAGGTGCATCTGGTCTACATCGGCACGGGGGAGGCCCCGGGATTCCTGTACGTATACCGGGGTGACGAGCTGCTGCTGAGAGAACCGGTGGTCGAGCAGCTGCTCAGCCCTTACTGATAGCTAGCGGCGGAGGCGTTCCAGCATCCGCCGGGCCGCAAGGCGCTCCTGCTCGGTACCGGCCCCGGACTCCAGGAATCTCTCCAGGTTCTCCTCGGCCTGCTGCAGCTCTCCCATGCGCTCACGGCATATGGCGCAACGGTACAGGATCTCCGGGCCCGTCCCCGGCAGGGACAGGGCGTGCCTGAAGTCGTCCAGGGCCTTCTCGTACTGCTTTCTGCGCTGGAGGTACTCCCCCCGGGCCACGTAGTACTCCGCGCTGTCTTCGGGCAGACCGACAAAGCTCCGGAGATTGGTGACCATCATATCCACGTACTCCTCGCGGGGGTCTGTCAGCCTGCCGTAGTCTCCCGCGGCGAAGAAATCACTCACCTGCTGGTAGTCCGCCAGGGCCTGAGCGTAGTCGCCCAGCTCCTCGCTGGCGGCGGCGCGCCAGTAGTAGAAGAACGGCTCATCGGGATGTGCGGCTGCTCCCCTGTCCGCCGCCTCCAGCATCTGCTGCGCGTCCCCACGCAGCGAGGCGAGAAGGACAGGCAGGTAGAGGTCGTCGGGGTTGGCGGAGATGCCTCCCTCCAGCAGGGCCGCGGCGGCCTCGCTTCTGCCCATGCTGCCGTAGAGCATCGTGCCTTGCATGTAGGCGTCGATGAGAGTGGAGTCCATCATTATGGCCATGTGCAGGTCGTTCAGGGCCCGGGCCTTCTCGATGAGACCGGCGTAGGCCATGGCCCTGTCGTAGAAAAGGCCGGGGGAGGACAGGCCCAGCTCGATGGCCCGGGTAAGGTCGGCCTCGGCCGCCTCGTATTCACCGGCGGCCAGCTCCAGGGAGCCCCGCATCCGCCAGGCGGCTGCGCTGTTGGAATCCAGTGAGATGGCCCTTGTCAGATCTTCCCGTGCCGCCTGCAGGTCCCCCCGGGAAAGGCGCAGATCAGCCCGGAGGAGGTGGGCTGCGCTCGACTCCGGGTCCAGCCGCAGAGCGGCTTCCAGGTCCTCCAGTGCTCCGTCGGGGTCGTCCAGGCGGGCGTACAGAATCCGGGCGCGGAGGAGATGGTAGCGGGACCTCGCGCCGGTAAGCCCGGTGCCTTCCAGCATCTCCATCACACTGTCTATCCGCTGCACCGTAATGCCGTACATGCCCCGCTGGCTGTAGGAGGAGGCCAGGACGAACTCCCCAAGCATGGGCACTACCGCCTCTGCGGTATCCGAACCCGCCGCCGGGGGCCATCTCCTGTAGCTTAGCACTGTACGGTCCGTAGAGGCGGGATCACCGGCCGATGGGTCCCCGGGTCGGTCAAGGGGAACGTAGTCCAGGGAGACCGCTGCCCCGGAACCTGCTGGGCGGACGGAGAGGATGGCCACCGCCTCGGCATCCGGGTAGACTCTGGAGGACAGCTCCTCGGCCTCCCGGAGGCCGGCGCAGCGATCCGACGGCCGGTAGGTGCGAAAACCTGGAACATCCAGGATGTAGCCTGCCACAAGGTCACTGAGGCTGTCTGCGGTGGAGGTCCCGGGAACTCCCGGGCCATCCAGGTGGGTCAGTATCAGCCCGAAACCGGTATCTTCACCGCTCTGTGCTCTGGCCCCATCCGTGAAGAACAGAGCCATGACGGTGAGCAGCAGCCCGGCGAGTGCATTTGCCCCCGGCTCTCCTGGCCTAGAGATCATCCGCTCCTTCCTATCCCTTTCGGTTCAGCAGGCAGTGGGCCGAACCTCACACTGCCGTCCCTCCTCTAGTGCTGCTGCTCCATCCTGAAGGTCTGGTCGCCATCCTGGATGTCGTAGATCATACTCTCGCCGTCGAAGCGGTAGCATGCACTGTAGTTGGCAGTGCCCTGGCTGATCTTCAGGGTGTCGCCCACGACGGCGTAGGTGCCTTCGACCTCCATGGCGCCCATGCGGGAGCACATGGTGCCGTCTTCGTTGAACTCGTAGACGGTGCCGGTATTGCCCATGTCCTCGCCGCTGACTACCTCCACTACCTCCCAGGTCCCGACCACGGTCGGCTCGCCGGACTCGGGTTCGGCGCCGGTCTGGGCCGACTCCTCGCCATCGCCTCCTCCGCATCCGAGCATGAGTAGTGCAGCAGCGGCCATCGGGAAGAGCGTACGCATGGTTCCCTCCAATGTGAGAGTGGCTCCCGGGGGCGGCCTGGGCACACCGACGGCATGCGCACCATCCCCGTCAGATGAGCATATCCTCTATGGGCAGATGCCGTAAAAGGCCTAGTCAGGCCAGGGTAGTCGAGGTTTTGTGATCCGGAACAATGAGATATCATCGGCAGGGCGTCTGACTTCGTAGTAATGCCGGTCCTTTGAGAATGGAATTGTGGGCATGGAGGCGTTGGAGTTTCGGCCGTACGAGGCGGGATCGGACCGGGAGCCGGCGGAGGGCTTCCTTTTGGAGACGCTGCCCATCGGCAGCGATAAGGCGGCAGATCCCGAGGAGAGCGTGGGCCCCTACTTCGAGGCAGTCGGGCGGGCGCAGGGCCGGGATCCGCGATTCTGCTCTGTTGCCGTAATGGACGGCCGGGTGGTGGGACTGCTGGATGCGTTTCCCATGCCGATACGGCCGGAGTCTGCCTTCATGCGCTTCCTGTACGTGGTGCCCGAGCTACGGGGCGGTGGAGTAGCCGCGAGGATTGTGGAGTATGGTGACCGGCTGCTGGGAGGCCTGGGCTGTCGGGAGGTGCTCCTGGACGTCCGCCAGGGAAACGGACGTGCCGTGGCCTTCTACCGCAGGCTGGGGTGGGAGGTGCTGGAGCACAGGGAGGGCGGATTCCTGCGGATGCAAAGACCCATAGCGGAAAGCGACGAATTCTGATACGATGTAATGCAGGTGTTTGGTTGCCGCAGCCTGATGAGAAGAACCGGAGGAAGGAGAAGAGATGAGAGTGCTCACCCTGCTTGCCGTTGCAGTGCTTACTCTGTCCACCGCATCCGGCGGGGAAGCTACGGAGGTGGCAGAGACGCCGGAGGAAGCGGCCCGATTATGGGCCGAGGCGATTGAGGCGGGGGACGGGGCGGCCGCGGCAGAAGTATGCAGCGACAGCATCCGCGCCATGGTGGAGAGGAGGCTCTCATCGGAGGAGGGTCTCGACGAGCTGGAATACCTGCTGACCGCAGCGGGAGCCGACGTTGAACGCGATGAGCTGGAGGGGATGGATGCGGGCGAGATGCTGGCCGCGTTCTTCGGGGCTCCCTCGGTGAGCGGGTTTTTCGGAGCATCCTCCTTGGACATAGAGGTGCGGGACAGCTGCGGGAGCGTGGCGGATATCACGGTCGTCTCGGCCGACGGAAGCACCCAGGAAGTACAGGCGCTGTACGGGGAGGAGACCGGCTGGAGGGTGCATCCGGCAATTCTGAGGGAGCAGTTCGCCGCCCGGCCGCCCAGCGACAGGGCGCTGGAGGCCAGCTGCAGGTCCAACATGGAGTCCTTTGCCACCGCACAGAGGATGTTCCGCTCCGAACACGGACGCTACGCCGCCTCGCTGGCCGAGATCGAGGAGGTCTTCACGGGTGCGACCGAGCTGAAATGCCCTCTCTGCGAGCAGGTCTACGCGCTGGAGGCGGGCGAAGGCTTCTATTCGGTAAGCTGCGCCCATGAGGCGCACGGATCGATTGTGGACGGGGCGGCGAGCTGGCAGTAGGCGTCTGAGTACGGGGCGCAGCTGAAGCCGCTGTGGGACTGCGAACGCCGCTCAATGCCCGTCCGCCAGGGCGGTGAGAGCGACTTGATCGGATAGCGGACGAGTACGCCTTCTTCTGGAAGGTGGCGGGGATGGAGTAAGCCCGGGCGGACTCCCGTCCGGTCGGCCCTCCCCGGGAGGACCGAATACGGCTCTTTGCCTGCCGGGTTTTTCGTATTATTTGTTAATGGTAGGGAAGTCGAACCGCCGCCTGTATTGGCGCATAATGAAGGGTTATGCCCTTGGACAGAGACGTACCCACCCTTCCGGACAGCTCAGCCGAGCTTCTGCGTGAGCTCTTCTGGCGGTCATCCATGCGGCTGGCCATCGTGGACAACCGGGCCCGCATAGTGATCACCAGCAAGGCCTTCCGGGATGCCTTTCCCACAGTGATAGATGTCGAGGACGGACGTGAGCTCGTTTCCCTTGAGGACAGGCTCGACGGCGACACGCTGCCTGATCGTCTGTCCAAGCTCCCGCCTGGAGAGCAAATGATTTTTATGGTGCGGGTGCCATTCGCTGGCGTAGAGAACACCATCCGCATCGAGGTTGCGGGACTGCACAGCAGCCACCAGGGACAGCAGCTGTATCTGACCGAGTGGATCGCCGAGGGGGACCGCGAAGCGTTCTCACGGTCCATGCTGCAGATAGAGGAGAGCTACCGCGAGCTGCAGGAGAACCTGCCCGTCGGCGTCTACCGGGCGGTGGAGGAGGGTCTGATACAGACAACCAACAGCGCTCTGATACGGATGATGGGATTCGAGAGCTTCGAAGCGCTGCAGAGCGCCCGGTTGCACGAGGTCTGGGTCTATCCCAAGCAGAGGACCAGCATGATAGAGAAGCTCCGGGACGAGGGCTTCGTACTGGGCTACGAGGTCACACTGCGACGGGCCGACGGAACCGAGCTGGAGGCGTCCTTCGACGCCCGGGGGACCTTTGACTCCCAGGGCCGCCTGGTCTACTTCGACGCCATCGTCCAGGACATCACGGAGAGGGTCGAGGCCCAGCGGAGGCTGGAGCAGATGGCGCGTACGGACAGCCTCACCGGCCTCTACAACCGCCAGCACCTCATGGAGAGGTTCGAAGCGGAGTTGGCCAGGGCCTCCCGGTACAGCCGGCCCCTCTCGGTGATGATGATAGACCTCGACCACTTCAAGCAGGTGAACGACGGCTACGGCCACCTTGCCGGGGACGACGTGCTGGTGGCCGCGGCGTCGGTCATAGAGGAGATTCTTAGGGAGACGGACTTCGTGGGCCGGTACGGCGGCGAGGAGTTCCTGGCGGTTCTTCCGGAGACGTCGCTGGAGGGGGCCATGGATCTGGCCGAGAGGCTGCGCGGCGCCATGGAGGACAACTGCCACTGGATGCCCTGCGGCGACGAGCTGGAGGTAACCTGCAGCATAGGCGTGGCTGAAGCCTTATGCGACGAGGTGGAGAACATCATAGACCTGGCCGACTCCGCCATGTACGCGGCGAAGCGCACCGGCCGCAACCGCGTCGAGGCGGCCACGCTGCCCTGACGGCCAGTCGACGGAGCGATCGGGGCGGCTGCATCGTACGGGCCGAACAGGAAATCCAACACTGCCGGGGAGATCACATGAACAGCAGGTCCGTTCCGATCGTTGAGGAGCTGGGGTACAGCACGACATCCATGGGTGAGCTTGTGCTGCGCCGGCGCAGATCCCCCTCCGTTGAGGACGAGTTCGTATACGAGATAACCATCGACGGTGAGATGCTCATGTCCAGCACGGTGAACACCAGCGAGCGCGCCCTTGCCACCCTGGCGCTGGACAGGCTCGACCGAAAGGGGGCGCAGGTTCTGGTGGGAGGCCTGGGCCTCGGCTATACAGCAGTGGCGGCTCTGGAGCATCCCAACGCTGAGCGGGTGGTAGTCGTCGAGATACTGCAGCCTGTGATAGACTGGCACAGAAGCGGGCTGGTCCCGGCGGCTTCCGGGCTGGCCGACCACCCCAGGTGCAGGCTGGTTCAGGGGGACTTCTTCGAGCTGGTCGACGAAGCAGACGGGCCAGCGTACGACGCCGTCCTCCTGGACATTGACCACGCCCCGGACGCACTGCTGCATCGCTCGCACGGAGGCTTCTACCGGAATGGGGGGCTGCGCAGGCTGTCAGGTCTGATCACAGATGGAGGCGTCTTCGGCCTCTGGTCCGCCTGGAAGCCCCCGGCCTGGTTCCTGAGGAGCCTGGAGGAGGTCTTCGCTGACACCAGATGTCAGGAGGTCGGGTTCTACAACCCTCATGAGGGCCTTGAGGACTCAAACTGGATTACAACGGCAGCCCGTCCCGAATAGCGGAGAGCCGCAGAATCCCGTGACCGGGCCCGGAACGACTTCGAAGACTGCGACGGCGCCGCCGGACGACATACTGCATTTTCAACGTTCGAGATTGTCCGGGGGCGGCTTCCGCGGCCATTCGGTCAAGCGAACGTGATCCTGTAAGTCATGTGGATGGTGGAAGCGTATCCGCATGGCCGAGGCCTGCTTCGCCCGGAGCGCCCCCCATGGGCATGGAATCCGTTCGACTGCAGCGGCCGGAGGGGCTTGAGTATGCTGTCACGGCTGCACAAGATGGCGCTTCGAAGATGGCATTCGGCGATCTGCCGCGAATCAGTCCCCTTCCTGCCCCCCCGCCATCCTGCGGGCCTCCTCCACTGCCGCCTCGTCCCGGCAGAAGCCGCATACGCCGTCCTCGATGCATGAGCTGCAGGTGTAGCGGCCGCAGCTATCGCACCTGACGAAGTCATCGCGGACCTCCTCGAAGGCCTTCAGCAGCGTCCTGCGCTCCTTGCGGTCCTCGATGGCGTCCTCGCGGGCGTCAACCTTGTTCTCCGCCCTGCGCCCCAGGGCGTGTCCGAAGAGGGGTATCCGGTAGAGGGTCTCCCATATGACGTCCTGGACCTTCCAGAAGAAACCGGACTTCACGCTGTCCACCGCGACGTTGTCCGTGAAGCGGTAGGTCTTCTCGGTCATCATCTCCCTGTCGCAGTAGGGACAGGTGAAGACGTACCTCCGCCTGTCACCGGCAAGGTCCTCCCTCAGCTCCCTGCTTACGGAAGGATCGTCCCTGTCCACCCAGCTTCCCTCCAGGGCTATCTGCTCAAGCTTCTCGTCCATATCCGGCCTCCCTCCCCCAAACATCGGCCCAGGGCTCATACAATGCTGATCATGAATGGAGAATACAGATAAAGGTATGTGTCGGAAACCCCTGGCCGGTTGGAGCCGGACGCAATCATGTGTTCGTAGCGGCTCGAACCGGCGGTGGACGGCCGGGGGGCGGATGGAGCATTATCAACTTTCGCACACCGGGAAATGGCCAGCGTGTATGTCTTCGCGGCAGAGCGCAAGAAAGGCCGGCATGATCAGGACCTGCCCCAGATGCGGAGTGGACCTGCGGCAGGAGGTGGTCCACGGGGAGAAAGTGGACCGATGCCCGGACTGCAAGGGCATATTCTTCGACTTGGGCGAGCTTGACCACATCAGCCGGCTGACCGAGATACTCAACCGCATCGAGCTTGACGAGCCGGAGATCACCTGCTCCGGACAGGGTCGCCAGCCGCTTCGCTGTCCCGAGGACGATTTCCCCATGGAGGTAAGGCTGGTGGCAGGCGTGGAGGTCGACTACTGCCCCGCCTGCGGCGGCTACTGGCTCGACGGCGGTGAGCTGGCCGAGCTCTACATGGTGGAGCAGCACATTCGGGCCAACCTCAGCCTCTACCTGAGGCTGGGCTCCCGATGACGGTCCGACACGTCACCAAGCGGACGATATGCGCCATCAACCAGCTCTCCATCCAGATGACCGGGGGAAAGATCGCCGACCCCCGCAACAACTTCCGGCAGGGGCAGGGACTGGGCTTCGCCGACCGCATAGTGGCCAACGAGGCCTTCGGCCACATGCTGTACGAGGACGTCTTCCACCAGGCCGCCGCCTACCTCTTCTACATCGTCAAGAACCACGTCTTCGAGGACGGCAACAAGCGGACGGGGCTGGCCACGGCGGTGCTGTTTCTGGAGTTGAACGGGATTGCCCTGGCCCCCTTCAACGAGAACGCCGTTTTTGACCGGCTCTCCAACATCGCCTCCGGAACCCAGAACGCAGGGGCGGCCATTCCGGAGATGGCCCGATGGCTGCGGCGCAACTCGCTGTACTGATGCGTCCCCGGCGGGAGAATGGCGAAGGGAAGACAAGCGGAAGGTGGAACGCATGAAAGTCTGGATCGCCCTGGCGGCCTGGGTGCTCGTCTCCCTGTCGGCGGGGTTGGTGGGGTCGCAGTTCACCCCCGGGGAGTGGTACGAGGGACTGCAGAAACCCTCCTGGAACCCTCCATCATGGGTGTTCGGCCCGGTGTGGACCGCGCTCTACATACTCATGGGGGTAGCGGCCTGGATGGTCTGGAGGGAGAGGGGGTTCGGCGGCTCCTCCCCCGCGCTGTACGTCTTTCTGGCCCAGCTGGTGCTGAACGGGCTGTGGTCATACCTGTTCTTCGGGATCAACAGCCCCATGTGGGCCTTTTTGGAGATTCTGGTCCTGGAGGCGCTGATTGTGGTAACACTGGTGTTGTTCTGGCGGGTGAGGACGGCGGCCGGCGCTCTTCTGCTGCCCTACGTGCTTTGGGTGGGCTTCGCGTCTCTGCTGAACCTCACGCTATGGAGGCTGAATGCCTGACCGAATTAGCGGCTGGCGGACCGCAGCCGTTCGGGCGGCCATGCGGTGGCGTCGTTCACGGGCAGCCGGGATGCAGGGCCCCGTTGATGGCAATGCCCACGGAGACAGGGTTGCCCCGGTTCGGGGAGCGGTTTCATATGCTGGCTGGTGAGTTCCTGCGCAATCTGCTGCCGAACGGAACCCGGGAGATCATGCGCCATCTCATTGCATGTTGCACCGTCCTGGCCTGCACCATGGTTTTAACGGGTGGTGCAGAAGCCCATCCGCATATGTTCGTGGACGCCAGGCTCGCTGTGGTCATGCAGGGCGACAGGGTTGCCGGGCTGGAGATGACGTGGTTCTTCGACCCGTTCTTCACCTCGTCCATAGTGTCGGACTACGACCGCGACGGCGACGGAGCCCTCTCCAGCGGAGAGGTGAGAGCCATCCGCGACAACGCCTTCCAGAATCTCCGCAACTTCGACTACTTCACATACGTAGAGACCGGAGGGGACACCTACTCGCCGGACACGGTGGAGGAGTTCACGGCGTACATGTCCGGTGACACGCTGGCCTACCGGTTCTACATGCCCTTCGACATACCCGTCCGGGAAAACGTCTTCGCGGTGGCCATCTACGACCGCAGCTTCTACTGCGACATCCTCTACCATCCCGAGGACCCCGTCCGCATAAGGGGGCCGGGCTGCGCCCGTGCCAGCTGGGAGATCTTGGAGGACCGCGACACCCGGATACAGTACGGCGGCAGCGTCTCCGTGTCCCGCTCGGGGCGGAGCTACGGCGGCACCGCCTACCCGCAGCAGGTGGTGGTGAGCCTTGGGGACTAGCGGCTAGAATGCGTCTGGCGCCGCTGCTGACCGCTCTGCTGGCATCCGCGCTGCTGGCGCAGGGCAACCCTTTCACCAACGGGACACCCCCTCCTCCGGTGGACTCGACATCCGGTCCGCAGGACGGCGGAGTATCTAGGGGAGCGCTGAGGAGGCTGGCGGAATGGACGGCTGCCAGCCAGCGTAGCCTGCAGCGGGACATCTCGCTGGCGATGCGAAGCGCCGCCGAGGAGGGCTTCTCCGGCAGCCTGCTGATACTGCTGGGCATATCCTTCCTCTACGGGCTGTTGCACGCCCTGGGGCCGGGACACCGGAAGACCGTTCTGGCCAGCTACTTCCTGGGCCGGCGGGAGTCCCCCCTGCGGGGGATCGCCGCCGGCGGGCTCCTGGCTGCGGCCCACGCCGGCAGCGCGGTGATCCTGGTCTGGAGTCTCTACGCCTTCGCCGTCGAGTCGATGATGCTGTCCGTCAACCGGGTAGAGAGCATCCTGCTTCCCCTCACCTACGCCATCGTCCTGCTGCTCGGGGCATGGATGCTGGTGGAGGGCGCCCGTCGCGAAGGCCACAGCCTCGAAGGCGGAAAGACCGGCCTATGGGGCATCGTCCTCTCCGGGCTGGTACCCTGCCCGGCCGCAGCCGCAGTGATGCTGTTCGCAGTGGGCTCCGACTCCCCCGGGGTGGGAGTGATGTCGGTCCTGGCGATGTCGCTGGGCATGGGAGTCGTCCTCGGTGGCATCGGGCTGGCCGGCAGCCTCTTCCGCAGCAGGCTGTCCACCCTGCTGGACAGGGCGGGGCGGGGGGCGATGATCGAGAGGGCCCTTCACGTCGTGGGCGGCGCCGTCCTTATGCTCTTCGGAGCTCTTATGCTGGCCGGCAGCCTCCTGGGCTGACAATCCCGAAAAGACACCCGCAACCGATCGGACGCCGATGCGGCCCGTTCCGCGGGCGGCTTCCGGCCGGACTCAGTTGTTGAACCGTCAGCCCTCGCCCGTGTGTCTTGGCTCTGTCGCGCCTGCCGTCCGCCCGGACAGCTTGCGTCTCAGAAAGGCGAATAGGCGTTTCCAGTCCTGAACACACAGCGTGAGAAAAGCACCAACAGTTCCTGCGGCAGCAAGGCCGACGGGACAGCCCGGCTGTCCGCAAAACGGGCAGACGGAGAACATGGAGTAGAGACCCGTGAACCCGAACCACCAGGCGATCAACCTGAAAAGGCGGCCGAATGGCGACAACCTTCTCCCGCCATGTTCGGGGCCCCCGTCCGATGCCGGTGTCGGCTTCCGGTCTGTTTCTTCTACCGCTCCAGGCCTTCCCGCTGCTTTGCCCACTTCATCCATCCGTAACTCCTGTCAGCAACAGTCATAACTGCCGAGTTGACTAGTATGTATCCACTCCGCATAACGTCAACGTGTCCCGGTGCCGGGTGGAGACAGCGGCTTCTGCGGGGCCGGCCACTCTGGAGGCCGGTTCGGGGTCCTGGCCGGGACGCGAAGATGTCGAAGCGCAGATGCATTGTTTGCCTGATCAGTATTCCTGTGCTGCTGCTCGGGCCCACGTTATCCGCATACTTGCAGTATCTCCATCTTCTGGAGGTTTCCCGGGCCGCAGCCCCCAGAGCGGCCTTCTTGCAGGAGAGACTGCTTCAGGATGCCCGTCCGGACGTTCCCGACAGGTCGCTGTGACACTTTCCCCGCATTCCGCGACATGATCACGAACACTGCCCCTTCTGCCAATCCATCATACATATGCAGGCTCCCGGCGCACCCGATTCCCAGCAGTACTCGCCGGAGCTGCAGCAGATGGCCGCAGCCGATGTGCTTCTGTTTCCTCTCATCTCTCGCCCATTCTCCGAAGGGACAGCAGGAGCGCCTCCCATCTCCTGAGCAGCGTGGTCGATCCGGCTGACACCGAAGGGAGACTGGATGGGCAGGTGCGTCCTACTCTGTTGCCTGCTGCTGTCCGCAGCGGGATGCAGGGACACGGATATGCAGGAGATGGTTGGCGATGAGTACACCTACGCCATGGATAAGGAGTACCCTACAGCCACGAACGGTAGAGCGAACCAGGCGGAGGCTTCCGCCACCGAAATCCTGTCGGAAAGGGAGCTGACAGACCGGTCCGACATGCATGCACCGGGGCAGCGCAACGCGTCGACTGCGTGGTTCTTTCAGCAGCCTTGGGCGGCAAGGGTCTACTGGGGCAAGAGGCGCGCGATTCGATAATCCTCATCGCACTCTTGGCTGTGGTGCTGTTCATCACAAGGAAGCGCAAAGGATGAGCGCCAACGCACGGAAGCACGGACTGGAGCTGGGATTCCTCATCCTCTCCGGAGCCCTGGTCCTGCTCGCCGGTGATTCCCCTATCCTGAACACGGCTTTCCTCAGCTTCTCGGGAATAGTGCTCGAGGCAATGCCCTTCATGCTGGCGGGAGCCCTGGCCGGCGGTCTGATAGAGGTGCTGCTGCCGAAGGAAGCAGCTACGAGGCTTTGGCGTGGCCGCATCAGGGCGATACTCGTGGCCGGACTCACGGGAGTTCTCATGCCCGTATGCGAATGCGCCATGATACCTGTACTCTACCGGTTGTTGCGAAAGGACATCCCCCCGAGGCCGGCGTCTGCTACATGCTTGCCGGCCCCATCACCAATCCGATCTGCTTCTCGTCCACCCTCGTCGCCTACCGTTTCGACTGGCGGATTCCGCTGCTGCGGGCACTTATCGGATACACCATAGCGGTTATGGTCGCGCTGCTGATCGGCAGGCTACTAAGGGGAAGGTTGACAAGGAAAGATCTGGACCGGTCAATCTCCTGCGACGTCAGGGACGCACGCTTCGAGAACAAACCGGTGAGAGTTCTCAGAACAGCCGCCGAGGATCTTTTCGTTGCCGGCAGATACCTGGTGATGGGGGCGTTTGTCGCCGGTCTCATGCAGGCCTCCGTAGGCCGGGAAACACTTCTCGCGTTAGGCTCTGCGCCGGTGCCGGCGATTCTTCTGATGATGGCCCTGGCGTTCGTCCTCAGCGTCTGCGCGGATGGAGACGCCTTCGTTGCCGCATCATTCGGCAAGGCCTTCTTTCCGCTCTCTTCGCAGATGGCCTTCATGGTCCTGGGGCCCATGCTGGACATCAAGCTTTTCCTTATGTACAGGATGGTCTTTCCGCGAAGGACGGTCCTGGCCCTGGTCGCGCTTGTCCCCCTTCTGGTTCTGTCGGCCTCGCTGGTCTTGGAGACCCTGCCACTGGAACTGTCATGAGCGGCCTCAGATCGTTCCGGCTGCTGCTTGTCGCTGCGGTATATGCCATCTGGGGCGGTGGCTTTGTCTGGCTGCTTCTCACCGGCAGTTTCTCCATGTACCTTTCCGTGAGGCTCTGGCCGCTGATGGTCATAGGAGCGGCGGTTTCTCTGTTGCTGGCTCTGGGCATACTGGCCTCGAGGGCCATCCGCAGGCGCGAGGACGAAAGAAGCGAGGACCTGGTTTTCGCCGGCATCCTTCTGCTGCCCCTCGTATACCTGGCCTTGCACGGCGGGCGGACGCTGGACTCGTTCACATACGTACGAAGGTCGCTGTTCATTGTGGAGAGCATTCAGGGCGAGGGGCTGGTACCCGCCCGCGGGGATACTCTCAGGACCGACATCTACAGGCTGTTAGGGGATTATCAGACCGTCTACTCCAGACCCCTGGTGCTGAAAGGAGCCTTGACCAACGCAGGCGGCAGGCCGGTCCTCTTCCGGTTCCTCGTAGTATGCTGCCTGAACGATGCGGTCCCCAAAGGCATATTCATCGACGCAGACGGGCTGGACTCACTTCCCGTGACACTTGGCTGGAGGTGAGGGGCACGGCGGACACCACAATGATAGACGACCTTCCTTACCCCTGCGTAAGACAGGTCGTTGCCAAAGTCATTCCGCCCCCCGAAAGACCCTACATCTACCCCTAGCGCAGTGCTTGAAAGGAGCGTAAACGCAGGCGGACCGTTCCCGCGATGATCCTGCTCCGCAAGCTGGCATTCGGGAGTGGTCCCCATCAGGTCCCTGCGCCTGCGGAAGTGGTCGGCGCAGTGGATCTCATCGGAGGCAATGCCCGGGGCCGCGTCTCCATTATTGCGGTACCGGCGCCCCCCCCAGAGGAACCGGCATCTGGATTCGCCTCCATAAGGTCTCGTGCATGCCTGCCCCATCTACGAGAAGGGACCAGGGCATATCGAAGTCCAACTCGTCTGCATGTAGCAAATCTGCCATGCCGGTACCGGAGCGCCTGACTTCATTCTTTCCCCAGTACACCGGCCGGGCTTCGGGTCACTTGTTACCCCGTCCTCTCGAGAGGTCTCCACGGCCTTTGAGCACGGCTTCCTTATCGGCCTGCAATCCATGAAGGCGCCCGACCGGCCAAGGGGGAAGACCGGCCGGGCGGGGACTCAGGCGGACACGGTCAGATCTCCACCCTTATCCCACCGATGAGGGTTCTCGGCCTTGCCGGACCGTACACGTAGCCGGCGTCCCTTTCGGCCCCTGCGTCCAGGTCCTCCTGGTACTCGTTGGTGAGGTTCTCCACTCCCAGCTTCAGCCGGACATCCCGGCCTAGCCATCCGCCGTCGAGACTGTAGCTGCCGTTCACGTCCAGCGTGAGGAAGGGGTCCGACTCGACGATCTCCGGCTCCGTGGTGTCGTGGGGAACCTGCATGGGTCCGGTGTACTCGGCGCTGGCCAGAAGGTCCAGCTTCCGGGAGACCACCAGGTCGACGACCAGGTGGCCGTAAACCTCCGGGGTGCGCATTATCCTGTCGCTCCAGACCCCGTCGAACACCTCCACTTCGTCGTCGTATCGGCTCCGCTGCACCGTGGCGCCGCCGGACAGCTCCAGGGCGCCGGACCGGAAGCCGGCCTCGGCCTCGACGCCACTGACGCTGGCGCCGCCGGAGTTGACCCTCTCGAAGATCAGCTCCCCGTACTGGCTCTCCCCCGCCTCCTCCAGGGCAAAGGCGTCCCGGAGGTCTGTGGAGAAGCCGCTCACCGAGAAGCGGGCGGGGCTGTTGCCTAGGAAGACGTCGTACTCGAAGCCGCCGTAGAGGCTGGTGCTGCGCTCCTCCTGCAGGTCATCGGCGTTTACGATGATCCTGGGGGAGCCGCCCACCACCTCGATATGCAGGTCCTCGTCGAAGACCTGAGGCGGGTTGAAGCCGGTGGTGACGCCGGCGCGCATGGTCAGGGCCGGGTTAAGGTCCCACCTGAGGGCCGCCCGGGGACTGAGGATGATGCCGGCCACCTCGGAGTGGCTGTCCGCCCGGGCGCCCAGGATCAGGCCCAGCCGGTCCGAGGCCAGGGACATGTCGTCCTGCAGGTATGCGCCCACGTCGGTGTAGGTCTCCTCCAGCGGCCTGGTGGCCTCCTCGGTGTAGGACTCGTCGGTGAGCTCCTCGCGGGTTGCCTGGGAGCCCAGCGAGAGGACATGGCCGCCTAGGGTCAGGTTTATTCGGGCCTCGCCGGAGAGCAGCGGGTTGGATGTCTTGCCGTAGCCCGCCGCCGGGTCGTAGTCGGGCCCGCCGGGCTCCTCGCCGCCCAGGCCTCCGTAGAACGACTCCCGGTCGGTGTGGGCCAAGGAGAAGCGCGCCATGTAGTCGAAGCGGCGGGAGAGCCGGTGGCTCCACCGGGCGTCGCCGCCGTAGCGCCAGGTCTCCGTACCCTCGGCGATGTCCACCAGGTGCTCGGGAAAGTCTATCCGGTCGCCTCCCCGGCGCTTCTCGTGGAGGTAGCGGCTTCCCAGCTCCAGGCTTGCGGTCTCCGAGGGATCCACGAACAGCTGGAAGCCCAGGCTCTCGTTGCGGAGCCTGGCCAGGTCGGAGAAGCCGTCGCCGTTCACGTCCAGCTGCGAACGGCGACGCCAGCTGCCGAAGATGTAGCCGGCTGTGGAGCCGCTCCCGGAGACGGAGGACACGTTGAAAGAGGCGCGGTTCTCCGGCGCCCCGTCTATGTCAGAGTGCTCGTACTCAACGGTTGTTGAGCTGGAGCGGGGCCTGGTGGTGACCATGTTCACCACCCCGGCCACGGCGGCGCCACCGTAGAGGGCGGACCCTCCGCCCTTCACCACCTCCACCCGGTCCACCATCTCCGAGGGGATCTGCTCCAGGCCATAGACCTTCGCCAGGCTGCTCATCACCGGGCTCCCGTTCAGGAGGATCTGCGTGTACTGCCCCTCCAGGCCGTGGATGCGCACTTGTGTGAAGCCGCAGTTCTGGCAGTTGTTCTCGGTGCGTACTCCGGTCTGGAGTTTCAGGGCGCCGAACAGGTCGGGGACGTTTCTTCGCTCCATCATCTCCCGGGTGACCACGGAGGTCCGCACCGGTGACTCGGCGTAGAGCTCGGGCATTCCCGTGGCCGTGACCACGATGGACGTCCTGCCCATGAGCACCGGCCGCATGGTCAGCTCCAGGCCCTCTTCGCTGGCGGGCACCTCGCGTTCCAGGCGCCTGTGTCCGACGGAGTTCACGGCCACAATGACGCTGCCACCATTCACTCCCTCGATGCTGAAGCGCCCCTCCCCGTCGGTGTAGGCACCGAGGCCGGTACCCTCGACGGTTACGGTAGCGCCGGGAATCGGCTCGCCGGTGTCGGCGTCGATCACCTTGCCGGCAAGCACCTCGGCCGCAGCCATCGCCGGAAGAAGGGCCAGAGCCATCATGAACGTCCGCAAGGCAGTCTTCACATTCATTTCAGGTCCTATCCTCTGCTGTTTTCGTCTCTGCGGGTCTTTGGCATCGTCAGGTCCATGGTCCGCCCCCTGCTACCCCAGGCCAAGAGCCGTCCCTGCCTGGTAGACGATCAGCGTCACCGCGTAGGCCAGCAGCGTAAGACCGCCGAGCTGGGCCAGAGCCCAGCCCCAGGAGTTGGTCTCGCGTTTCGTCACGGCGATGGTCGCCATGCAGGGGGCGGAGATCAGTGCGAATAGCATTATCGACAGCCCGACAAGCGGGCTGTAGCGCTGGCGCAGCCTCTCCCTCAGGGGCTCGGACTCCTCGTCGGCCTCGCCCAGGGAGTAGATGATGCCCATCTGGGCCACGAAAACCTCCTTGGCCGCGAAGGAGCCGATAAAGGCGGTTCCAATTCTCCAGTCGAATCCCAGGGGGCGGAGGGCCGGCTCCAGGAACTGCCCGATGCGGCCTGCGGCGCTGTGCCGCAGCTCCATGGCGTGGGCCTGCTCGGGCCTGTCCGGCATGCGCTCCTCTGGGGGAGCCGGGAAGGTGCTCAGGGCCCACATCAGTATGGCGGCGGCCAGTATTATGGTGCCCGCCTTCCGCAGGTAGAGCCAGGCGCGCTGCCACATGTGCACGAAGATGCCCCTGAGGGTGGGAAGCCTGTAGGGCGGCAGCTCCAGTACGAAGGGGGACGGCTCGCCGCGGAACACGAACCTGCGGAGGAGTTTTGCCGCGGCAACCGCCAGCAGTATTCCGACAATGTAGATTATCCACAGCATCCTGGCGTGCCACGCCTGCGGGAAGAAGGCGGGGATGATGAGCAGGTAGATGGGCAGCCGGGCACCGCAGCTTATCAGGGGCAGAACAAGTATCGTGGTTAGCCGGTCGCGCCGGCTGGAGAGGATGCGGGTGGACATGATCGCCGGGACCGTGCATCCGAAGCCCACCAGCATGGGGATGAAACTCTTGCCCTGCAGGCCAATGCGGCTCATCAGCCGGTCCATCAGGAAGGCCGCCCGGGCCATGTATCCGGAGTCCTCCAGTATCGCTACGGCCAAGAACAGAAGCAGAATGTTGGGCAGGAAGACCAGCACTCCGCCTACCCCGCCTATGACGCCGTCCACAAGCAGTGACTTCAGGAGGCTCTCGGCGCCAGCGGGCCAGAGGCCCGAAACGGCGGCCGCGAGCTGACCGAAGCGCGACTCCAGCCAGCCCATCATCGGGGCGCCCAGGGAGAAGGTCGTCCAGAAGACCAGGTACATGAGCCCCAGGAATATGGGAATGCCCAGCAGCCTGCTGGTCACTACGGAGTCGATCCGGTCGGAAAGGGTGTGCCGCTTCTCCACCGTCGAGCGTATCACCTTCATGCACACGCCGCTGATGAAGCCGTAGCGGTCCTCTATCAGCGCCATGTCCGGATCGCCATCCAGCCGATCGGCGGCCCTCTCGGCCACTTTCAGGGCCTCCCGGGGCGCATCCGAGGACCTCTCTTCGAAGGTCTCCAGGAATCGGACGGCCCTCCATCTGGCCTGCCGGGGGCTGTCACCGGGCTCTCCGAGCTCACCGGCGATCTGGCCTAGGGCCTCCTCCAGGTCCGGACGGTAGCGTATGGGCACCGGGTCGGCGACGACTATTTCGGCCAGAACTCCGTCGATCGCCCCTCTGAGCTCGTCCA
This sequence comes from uncultured bacterium, assembly GCA_964553045.1. GTDB lineage: Bacteria > Fermentibacterota > Fermentibacteria > Fermentibacterales > JCC-6 > JAWLEP01. Next base: position 18,575 of record CAZKJG010000001.1, read on the forward strand.
TCCCCCTTCCTGTGCTGCCCACGGTGGGAACGGCGGGAACGCCCAGCAGGCTCGACAGAAGCTCTGCGTCGATGTCCATGCCCCGCCTCCTGGCGATGTCCCACATGTTCAGCGCCAGGACCATCGGCAGCCCCATCTCGGCTATCTGAACCGCCAGGTAGAGGTTCCTCTCCAGGTTGGAGGCGTCCAGGACCACCACCACCAGGTCGGTCCCTCCCTCCAGGAGCACCTGCCTGGCTATCCGCTCCTCCTCGGAGAAGGCCGTGAGGCCGTACGTTCCGGGCAGGTCAAGCAGGTCAGCGTCCCCTCCCGAAAGGGAAAGTACACCCTGCTTGCGCTCAACTGTGACGCCCGGGTAGTTGCCCACGTGCTGGCGGGAGCCGGTGAGCGCGTTGAATATGGTGGTCTTTCCCGAGTTCGGGTTTCCCGCCAGTGCTACGAGTCTCCGTGGCTCCGACAATGTCAGATCCCCCTTTGCAATCGGCCCGCCTGATGTTAGTTGTGCCTAACTACAGAAGCAAAAAAAGTACTGCAAACTATGCGCATCGCCTCACCGCGGCGCAGAACCACCCTTCCCTCTCCCCTGGAAACCACCAGGGGCGTTCCGCGGCGGTTGCGGATCACCGTCACCCTGGCACCGGGAACGAAGCCCATTTGCGCCATCCTTCCCGCGAACCTCCTGCAGCCGGTGATGCCGCGCACCTCCAGGGTCTCGCCCTCCGCGGCCAAAGCCAGGGGAATAGTCCCCGGCTCCCGGCTCCTACAGCGGTTCGACTTCGATCTCACGTGCCTCCGCCTTCCGCAGCGAGAGGTGGTAGCCTTTGAGCTTCAGGTCCATCGGGTCGCCCAGGGGCGCGACCTTTGTAACCTCAACAACGGTCCCCCTGGTACCTCCCATACTCGCTATCCGCTTCCTCAGCTCCGGGGAGCCGGCCACCCGCAGTATTCGGCAGCGCTGGCCTGCCCCGAGTCTGTCCAGAGTCATTCTCTCCCCCTCGGATTCCTTCTGTCTCCTGAGCTGGCGCACCTCGTTCAGGCTCTCCTCTACGCAGCTCTCGCACTCGGAGAGGTCGGAGCGCGCGTACTCGCATTTGTATGCCATGCCGCGGACCCACTTGCTGCCCGCCCGGGGGCAGGCCCTGAGGAAGTCGGCGAAGTCCACCAGCCTGTCTATCACTCCGCCGGAGACGGCATGCTCCATGCCGCAGGCGGCCCTCTCCGCCTCCTCCGGCTCCACCGCCAGCACGTCCACGAGGAAGTCCCGCAGCACGCGGTGCTTCCTGGCGATGCCCCTGCCGACCCTCTCGCCCTTCTCGGTGAGCGTGGTCACCTCGTATGGGGCGTAGTTCACGAAGCCCTTCTCCGCCAGGGCGCGAAGGGCGCCGGTGACGGAGGAGCGGGTGACCTTCAGCCTCTCGGCGATGTCCCTGGACCTGGCCATCCCCTTCTCGACTGTCAGGTTGAAGATAGCCTCCAGGTAGTCCTCAAGGCTCTCCGTGAGTGCCCTGCTCTCCGTCATGGCGGTCTCTCCTCTCCGGCTGCCCGGGCAGGCCGATCAGATTCCCGAGGCCTTGATCCCGGCCCAGGTGGACCCGTCGAAGGCCAGATCCAGCTCCAGCTCCAGATAGGGCCGGTTCTGGGAAGCCTCCCGCGAATGGAACTTCGTCCATGGATAAGTCCCGTCCACCACCATGACCAGACCGTAGTTCTCAAGGCCGCCATCGACCCAGGCCTGCACCAGGCCGGTGATATCCACCGAGTCCCAGCCCAGATCGTCGAAGTGGTGGGTTGCCCAGACCTCGGTGCCGTGCTGGGCGTGAGCGCCGCTCCATGACTCGTCCCAGTCCTCGGTCACGGCAAAGACCTCCACGTAGGTCCCCTGTCCTGAGGGACACTGGAAGTAGGCGTTGAGAAACACCTCGGCGGAGCTGACGTCTGACCCGGACCACTCCTCCAGGTCCCATCGGATCATCACGCGCTCGTCCGGGTGTCCCACAGCGGGCTTGTTGGCTATCTGCAGATGGGTCTCCGTGCCCCAGCAGCCTCCCGATGGCATCGTGTAAGTGTCCGCCTGGGGCTCCTCCTCCACTGCCAGCGGCAGGATCGTCAGCATCGCCGTAATCAGCTGCAACATGGCCTTGATCTCCTTTCTAGAAGAGGGCGCCGAGTCTGGTGGTTAGGATTGCCGCGTCCTTCCGGAGTCCTTCCGGCGTACCCGCCGGGGACATGTACTCGACGGCGGCGTAGCACTCAGCCGGAAGATCGAGCTTCACGCCGCCGGTCACCCACTGGAATGCCCAGTCACCCGAGGGAGCGTTGCTCCAGCGGTCCCATCTCTGCCAGGAGATGTAGGGCGTGAGCGCCGGCATCCGGTCCGACCCGGTGGCAATCCGGTATCCGCCCTGCAGGAGAATCGCGCTGTTCTCGATGTCCTCCGGGTCCTCCCCGCAGTCCGGCAGCCGGAAGGCCGAGGTCACGCCGTCTATCGCCGTGTACTCGGCCCTGCCCAGGAAGCCGCCTGCGGAGTAATCGATTCCGCCGCCCCAGCGACTGGCCTCCTCGGTTCCGTCCGAAGCGGGGTTGAGCTCGATCTCCATGGGGTTGTAGAACCCGCCCAGGGCAAGCCCCTGCAGGGGCGTACTCCAGGCAAGCCACAGGTTGCCGTCGTACTCGTCCTCCAGCGTTCCTCCGATTCCGTTGGCGTAGACGGCCTGAAGATCCAGGGCCCCCGCGCCTACGTCGAACTCAACCTCGAGAACGCCGCCCAGGGGATGGCATACCGGCGAGACCAGCTTCGACCAGCGGGGCTTCTCCGCCGCCAGGGTCCCCCCGCACTCCTCGCTCAGCTCGAATCCCTTGTGGACGTGAGCCTGCCCGAAACCGAACGCGGGGCCGCTCTCCCAGGGGGAGAGCTCCACCACCGCCTCGTGAACGGTGAGCATGCTGCCCCCGGTGCAGCTGGCTATTCCGATGACCGTCTCCTAGCCCATCAGGCCGCCGGCCCTCCCCGAGAACTCCAGGGTCGCCTTTCTGAGGCCGAAACGGGAGGGGCTGGCCACACGCCTTCCGGCGCTGCCGAACTGTCCCCAGCCGGAGTCGGCCGAGAACGACTGCAGGCCTATGATCACTGCGCCCCCGATATCCGGAGGCTCGATTTCCAGCGCTGCGGAGAGCGCCGAGATGAGCATCGCAGCAAGCAGAACTTTCCTCATTTGCACCACCCGAGTTTTGTAGGACTTACAGTGTTAGTTGTACCTAACATATGCTCGGCGGCCATTTCGTCAAGGCTGCGGTCCGGGGTGGAGCGTTGTGGGAACGGATCGGCGGATATATGCTTTCCCCTTCTGAACAAACCGAAGGCATCACACCGATGGAGGTTGCGCATGGACGGCCGAAACGCATTGTCGCTGTTTCCGGTTCTTCTGCTCGCCGCTGCAGCTGCGGGAATTCCCGCGGCCGGGCCGGACAGCTGGGTCTCCCTTGACGGCGAAGCCGGATCTCCGCCTGAGTGGCAGCTTGAGGGCTCGTCCGGAAGCGGCTTCACGCTGGTCATGGAGGTGCCCGGATTCTGGCTGTCGCGCTATCCGGGTGACGGGCAGGTCTACCTGAGGGCGGAGCTTCCGGGCCACCCCGCGGACGAGGTGGAGCCCGGGCTTCCGGAGCTTCCGGTGGTGCCCCTGCTATTCTCCCACCCCCCCGGAACAGAACCGGTAATCGAGGAGGTGAGGCTGGAGGCGGAGGCCGAGGTCGAGGATGTCACCATATACCCGGCTCAGCCCCCGACCACCGACGGCGGGCCCGGCTCGAACCACTCCTTCGTCTCCCCCGACCGGGAGGCCTACTCTTCGCCCGGCCCGTTCCCGGACCGGCGGGCCAGAATAGACAACCCCGGCAACTGGGGCGGCATGCCGGTGGCCCGGCTGGCCGTCTCCCCGCTGGCATGGGTGGGCTCTGAGAGCAGGCTCCTGGCGGCGGCCAGGATCGAGGTGGATGTGGTCTTCCGCGGCGAGGCGGAGGCCTTCCCGGCCATCTCCGAGCCCCTGCAGCGGCTGCACCGCAGCAGGATCATCAACCACGGGGACCTTCCGGTGCCCCAGACCTCCATGCGCGACGGCGACGGCCCGGAGTACGTGCTGATAACCAACGAGGACAACCTGGCCTCCATCACGCCCCTGGTGCGACTTCAGCACGTCCTGGGCAACCACGCCCACGTGGTGGTCCTCCCGAATCCTGCCACCTCCATGCAGATCGAGACCGCCGTGAACTCGGTCTACGAGCAGGGAGTGACCCGGTTCGTGGTGATAGCGGGCACGCACCAGCAGCTCCCCTCGCATCAGTACTCCAGCTTCGTGGGGGACTACTGGTTCGCGTGCGTGGACGGCGACAACTACGCCGACGTGGCGGTGGGCCGCTTCTCCGACACCGCCGACGACATACCCAACCAGGTGGACAAGGTGGCCTCCTACCTGTCGCACACGGGCACGCCGGGAGAGGCCTCCATACCGGCCACGACGGCCCTGGCGGCTCACGAGGAGGACTATCCCAACAAGTACACGGCCAACAAGAATTTCATCAGGAACTACACCTACGCCCTCACCGACGTGGTCTTCGACACCTTCTACCCCCCCGAGGGGGCCACGGCGGATATGCTGGCGGCGCGGATAAACGAGGGCGTGGGCACGGTGAACTACCGCGGCCACGGACAGGCCACCCACTGGCAGTGGTCTCCGGGATGGAACGCCGGCGACATCTACGGCCTCACCAATACCTTCCTGCCGCCGGTGTTCAACGTGGCCTGCCTGAACGGCGAGCACAACCTGTCCTACAACTGTCTGGCCGAAAGCTGGATGGCGGCTCCGGGCGTAGGCGCCAGCGGAACACTGGGGGCCAGCGCCTCGTCCTACACCACTCCCAACAACACGCTGGACAAGGGCATCTACTGGGCCCTCTACCGCGACGGCCTCACCATGGCCGGGGAGGCCATGGACGCCGCCAGGGTGGACATGATCACCGCCTATCCCTACTACGGCCTGATCAACGCCAGAATGTACCACTGGTTCGGCGACCCGGCCCAGGACATCTTCAACTGCGACGAGACCGGGTCCCCATTCGCCCTGGAGCTGTCGGGCCCGGGCTTCGTGAACGCGGGCCCCCAGTCGGTCACCTACACCGTGCTCTCCCAGGGCTCACCAATGAGCGGGGTCACGGTATCTGCATCGGACGGGGTCGGCAACCATCCAGACGACCCCGAAGGCTTCTACGCCAGCGATACCACGGACTCTTCAGGCCAGGTGACGCTGGAATTCGACGGCACCGAGGGTGACTCGGTGCTGGTGGGCGCCTGGAAGCACAACTACGCCTTCGACACCCTGGCTGTGGACGTGGGGCAGGAGGGCGTGGAGGGGTCGGAGGGGACCGGAGCCGGTCTGGCCCTGGCCCAGCCCAGCCCCAACCCCAGCGCCGGAGCGCTCTCGATCCAGCTCTCTGTTGCGGGGCCGGCTTCGGTGAGCCTTGAGGTCTACGACGTCAGGGGCAGGCTGGTGGCAGTGCGGAACGAGGGTCCACTGCCCGTCGGCTGGAGCGGCCTCAGCTGGGACCTGGCCGGGCTTCCGTCGGGCCTCTATGTGCTGCGGGCCCGCGCCGGCGGCCGAGTCTCCGAGGCCAGAAAGGTCACACTGCTGCGCTAGCCCGGAAATGGACGGCATGGATGCTCCCCGGCCGGCCGGCCGGGGAGCCGTATCTCCCTTCTGCTAAAGCACAACCATCCTGGCGGTTCCCGCCGGGACTCCGTCCAGCACCAGCTTCAGCATGTAAGCGCCGGAAGGCATCTCCGAGACGTCCAGATCCTGGGCGTGGCCGCCGGCCTGGAAGCTTCCCAGGCTCCTGGCCCGAACCAGCCTGCCGTCGGCGGAGTATACGCGGAGGGCTACCGCCGCTGGCTGCTGCAGCTCGAAAGTGACCCTGGCCGTGCTGCGGACCGGGTTGGAGGCCAGCACCGGATGGGCCGGTCCGGTCACGGAAGTCCCCCGGGCATCATGGACGCCGGGTATGCCCTCCGGCTCGTAGGCCCGTATGTCGGTCCCGGTGCCGCAGACGATGAGCGTTCCATCCCAGGCTATGGCCGGAGCGTCCACGCTGGAGACCGATGCCGACCAGCGCAGCGACAGGTCGGCGTTGAAGGAGTACAGCGTACTCTCTGAGGCCACGAAAACCCGCCCTGTCACGTCGGCGGCCATGTATGTGCTGATCCCGGCGTCCACGTTCATTGATGTATTCAGTATGGCGCCGTCGTCGGGGTCGAGCCGTACCACCTCGCCGCTTCGGCTGTAGCTGTAGACGCTGCCGTCCGCTCCCACCGCGAAGGAGGAGAAGGGCACGTATCCCAGCTCGGTCTCCCACTTCTCCACCAGGTCGCTTCCGGTATCCTCGAAGGCCACCAGGTAGTCCGTTCCCGGGTTGTTCTGTGAACGGGGGGCGTAGATGGTGCCGTCGGGGCCCACGAAGGGCGCCACCTGCTGTATGTAGCCCCCGTAGACCGCCGGGCTCTCGTACAGGAAGTCGCCGTCGTCCAGGTCGAAGACCTCTATCGTGGGTCCGCTGGATCCGGCGGCCCAGCCGTAGGCCTTTCCGCTGAAGACGGCAATCATGGAGCCGTTGCTGGTGGGTGAGTTGCGATCGGCGGTCCACACGGTGCTCCCGTCGGCGGCTTCGATGCGCATCACTTCGTTGTAGTTGCCCACTATCAGGTCTCCGTCGGGGGCAAAGGATACCCCCTCGGTGCTGGACTCGTCCACCAGATCGTCGGATCTCCAGATCTGGCTGCCGTCGGTGGCGTCAAGCGCGTACATGTAGGAGGCGTTGGTGTTCCCCGCCCGGGAGGCGTACACCACCCCGTCACGAATGGCGGATACGTGATTGCGCCAGTCGGTGGACGGAAAGTCCACGGGCAGGTCGGCCGACCATAGCTCCTCGCCGGTATGCAGATCGTAGGCGTAGATGTAGGTGCCGTGCAGCACGTCGCTTATGTCGAAGCAGCGGGCCACTGCCATGATGCCGCCGTCGGTCACCGGCGCCCATCCTATTACGGCATAGGCCCCTCCCTGCCACAGGAGGTCGGCCCCGCTGGGACCCGGCTCCTCGACCATACCGTAACGGGCCGGGTCGCCCCCGGTGGCAACGTTCCACTCCTCGGCGGCACTTGCAGGCGACGACACGAGGGCGCCGACCAGAAGCAGCGCCGGGATGAACCCGAGTTTCTCTCGCATGGAACTCCTTTCTCCTGTCGCATGTCCTGGCGGGATCCCAGGCCGAGACGTAATGATAATTCCGAAAAGCTAGATACTGCGGTCGGAACGGTCGGTCAAACCGGCGGGCACCCGCCCGGGATGCTTGACGCCGGTGACATTCCAGTTAGTTTAGAGTTTGCTAAAGTCTTGAAGTAGCCTATGCGGAGACTGCAGGAGCAGACGAATGCATGCCGCGGTCCCGGCGTGCGCCACACTGAATACCGAAACGAGGAGCAGCATGCGTTACATTTCGTTGGTCTTTGTCTTCTCGCTGGTGATGCTGTCCTGCGGAGGCGAAGAGCCGGGGCCCCGGCCCGAGCTGCGGCAGGATGAGGACTCCCTGAGTCGCCACCGTAGCCTGGTGCCGGCGGACTCCATAGGAATCGAGCTGGGGGACAGCAACTACGTCTTCGGAACGATCGACGCCGCGGACTTCACGGAAGACGGAAGGATCCTGGCCCTGGACCGCAGCGCGCGCACGGTGAAGATGTACACCCCGGAGGGCGAGTTCCTGGCACGGATAGGCCGTGAGGGAAGCGGGCCGGGGGAGTTCCAGAACCCCAGGGACATGACCGTTCTCGGCAACGGCCTGATGGCCGTGACCGACCCGTGGGCCGGCTCGGTCAAGCTGTTCCATCCCGACACCGGGTTCGTTCGGGAGATAGGGGGCTTCTTCCCCTCCTCGCCGATGGAGATCTGCGGCGCCGGAGACCGGACCTTCGTCGGGCTGAAGCGCGAGATGGACGTGGAGGACTCTATGCTGGGCTATACCTTCGCCCTCTGGGGCTACGACGGCGAGCCCGTCATCGAGTACGCCACCGAGCTGGACAGCTTCGACCCCACCCTCATGGGGCCGAGGATGACGGAGACATCCATTGTCTACGCTTCAGACAACGAAGGCAGGATCTACTTCTCCCGCAGGTCCACCGATGAGTACGTGGTCACCGGCGTTGACTCGGCGGGTGATACCCTTCTTACCGTTGAGCAGGATTACGAGCCGGTACGCAAGACATCCGAGGAGATCGCTGAGGAGAAGGACGACTTCTACGACTTCCTTCAGCGGCGGGCCGCATCCGGCGGCAGACGCGACGGAGGGGGCATGGCCGCTGGGCTCTCCCCCGAGGATGTGCACTTCGAGCCCGACCCCTACCGCTTCGCCATTACCTCGCTGGGTGTCGACGGCGATGGCAGCATCTGGGTCCGCAGGGGCTGGGAGACCCGGCCCGTCTTCGACGTATGGTCGCCCTCCGGCGGCAGGCTTTACACGGCTTCGTTCGCAGACGGACGGGTCGCAGATGCCCTCAGCAGCTGCACGTTCGAGGTTACCCCTCATGGACTGCTGGCCTACGACCCAGACCCCGAGGAGGGATTCCCCAGACTCTTCGTCGTGGAGGCGGAGGAGCGGCAGAGGCGGACAGAGCCTTGACGGGAGGAGGAATTTCAGTATTTTAGCAAACGTTGAATTAGGAGGTGCGAATGGAGTCCGACGAGCTTGCCAGGGCGATGAAGGTCCTCTCTTCGGAGCAGAGGCTGAAGATCCTGGAACTTCTGCGTGAAGGGCGGCTCTGCGCCGGCGCCATAGCGCGGAGGCTCGACTCCTCACCCTCCTCCACCTCCCAGCATCTGAGGATACTGAGGTCCGCCGGCATGGTAAAGAGCCGCCGCTGCGGAAACCACATCCACTACGTCCTCGACAGGCCCGCCGTTTCTGCCCTTGCCGAGGCCGTCGGCAACGTCCTTCGGCCCGGCGGGGAGCAGGCGGGTTCATCCTGCCCGACGGCGGAGACGGACTGCAGGACCGAAGGCGAATCCGACCATAACCCCAACGGAAAGGAAGGCTGACATGTGCCAGAAGAAAGAGGGTAAGTGCGAGCATCCCGAGAAGCTCGGTGACCACAAGCCCGGCGATTGCTCGCCCGAGCAGATCGAGGAGTGCCACGGAAAACGGAAGAAGCACCCCTGCTGCGAGGAGTAGGCGGCAAAGACAACGACTGAAGGGAAACCCATGAGGAGAAACACCAGAGTGCTGCCCATGGCCGCCCTGGCTGTAATGCTGCTTGCGTCGGCGGCGGCGGCCGGCACATGTCACGACGGATACCACGGCGGCCGCGGACGCGGGACTTCGTACATGCATGGTCACACCGGCCGCGGCGGCTACATCGCCGAAGCCTGCGGAACCGAAATGGTGCAGGAGCTGGCCTGTCTGCTGGACTGCGCCGACCTCACCGACGGGCAGGTCGAGCAGCTGAGGACCTCGTTCGAGGAGGCCGAAGAGGAGATCGAGGTCCTGGTTGAGGAATGCCACACCGCTGAGACCGCCGGCTGCCACGACGCCTCGGGCCTGCTGGCCACACCGCTTACCGCCGATGAGATCGATGAGATGATCTCCTCGCGCATGGAGGCAGTCCGGGCCAGAACGGAGATACTGGCCGGCCTCTCCCAGAGGGTCAGGGAGGTCCTCACCGAGGAGCAGCTGGAGGGCCTGGCTTCGATGGAGGCCGGGGACTGCGCCTGCCGGAGCGGCAGACACTGCCACTGAGCCGGCCGTTTTTCGAAGCGTCCGTCCGCTTCGGCGGGCGGACGTTTCACTTTCCCGAAGGGAGCGGGGCTTGAGCGCGGTCATCACTGCCCGGGAGCTGACCCGGAGCTTCGGCGGAAAGAGGGCCGTGGACGGCGTCTCCTTCTCGGTGGAAAAGGGCGAGGTATTCGCCTTCCTGGGGCCCAACGGCGCCGGGAAGACCACCACCGTCCGGATGCTCACCGGCGTCCTCTCCCCCACCTCCGGCACCGCCACCATCATGGGCTACGACATTCGAAGCCAGCCCCTGCAGTCCCGGGCCGCCATGGCCGTGGTGCCTGAGGAGTCCAACGTCTACATGGACCTCAGCGTGCAGCGCAATGTGCTACTGATGGCCGAGCTGTACGGAGTGCCCAGGCGCGAGCGGCTGCGAAGAACCACCGGGTTGCTGGAAAGGCTGGGGCTGGCCGACAGGGCCGGGCAGAGGGCGGCGGCCCTGTCGAAGGGCCTTCGCCAGAGGCTGGTGCTGGCCGCGGCCCTGGTAACCGGCCCCGAGGTGCTGTTCCTGGACGAGCCCACCAGCGGCCTGGACGTGCACAGCGCCCGCCTGATACGCGACATCGTCACCGACCTGAAGGGGCAGGGCATAACCGTCTTCCTCACCACCCACAACATGGAGGAGGCCGGGGAGCTCAGCTCCCGCATAGCCATAATCCGCGAAGGCCGCCTGGTGGCCACAGACGCCCCCGACAGGCTGCGCAGCGCCATACGCAGCAGCCAGTTCGTGGAGGTGGGCCTGGGCGGACGTGTATCCGGGGAGGAGCTGGAAGGGCTGGACGGCGTTACCGGCCTGGAGCGGGCGGGGGAACTGTGGCGCCTGCTGACCGCAGACCCCGGGGCCACTGCCGCGTCCGTGCTGCGCCATGCCGAGAGCAACGGCCTGCGGCTCAACCACATCTGCACCCGCAAGCCGAGCCTGGAGGAGGTATTCCTCCACCTCACCGCAGACGGAGGCGGGCGATGACGGCGAAGGCCAGAAGGGCTGCGGGATGGAGGAGGCAGACCCACGGCGCCCTGGTGGTGCTGAAGAAGAACGCCCTGCTGTACTACCTCAAGCCCCCGGTGCTGATATTCGGAATCCTTTTCCCCGTGTTCTTCTACATCGCCTTCCGCATGGGCAGGCCCATACCCTCCGAGCTGGTGGTCCCCGGCATGGTGGCCATGGCCCTGTGGTTCACCGCCAGCGCGGTGGGACCCCTGGTGACCCCCTGGGAGAGGACGGCCCGGACCTACGAGAGGCTCATCTCCACCCCCCTGGGGGTGCCGGCGATACTGGGGGGCGACGTGCTGAGCGGCTTCCTGTTCGGCATGGTCATCTCGGTGGTTCCGGTGGCCCTGGGCCTGCTGCTCACCGAGGCGGCTGTGGTGAGCTGGCCGCTGCTGGCCGGCGGGGCGCTCCTCTCCGCCCTCTGCTTCTCCTGCATGGGCGTGCTGCTGGCGGCGCCGCCGGTGCGCGGGCCCTCCAACATCATGCTGCTTTCCAACCTGGTCCGGCTGCCGCTGATATTCGTCAGCGGGGTCTTCGTCCCGCTGCTGGAGATGCCGCGCTGGGTGCGCTGGGTGGCCCCGGTCTCGCCCCTCTCCTACGGGTCGGCGGCCGTACGGTCGGCCTTCGGGCAGCATACATGGCTCTCCCCGAGCCTGTCGCTGCTGCTTCTGGTCGTCTACAGCGGAGTGCTGTTCGCCCTGGCCTGCATGTTCCACCGCATGGGACGGTCCCGGGGACTCTAGAAACGCCGCCCGGTATCGGGTTCGGTCAGTAGGCCACCGCGGCGAAGGCCAGAAGCCCCACGAAGAAGAAGAGAAGCACGGTTCGCAGCTCCGGAGCCATTCGCCTTACCCTGCCCGAGAGGTGCTTCCCCCATGGGGTGGAGGTTGCCATGAAGGCGGCGGAGCCGAGCAGGATGGCCGGCATCACCCCGAGGAGCTTGCCCCCGGCGAAGAGCCGGGGAATCCCGCCGGATGAGCCGTAAAGCAGCCTGTGCAGGATGCGGGCCACCGGGACTCCGAACAGGCCCGTCCCCAGACAGAGCAGGGCGAGCACGGTGACGGTTGCCGTCTGCAGGACTCCCGGAGCGCGCCCCGGCGCCGGAAGGCCCGACTCGGCGGGCGGGCCGGCGCCCCCCCCGGGGGCGGGAAGGAAGATCCGGCCCAGCTTGATGAAGCTGGCGATGGTGAGAAAGCCCGTCACCCACAGCAGCGGATAGGCGGCGGAGCCCTTCATGCCGGCGGTGATGAGTCCCTTGCTGGCATAGCCGTTGAAGGGCGGTATGCCCGAGATGGAGAGGGCCCCTACGAAGAAGGCGGCCGAGAAGGCCGGCATCACCCTGCCCAGAGGGGGTATCCTGTCGATGTTCCTCTGGCCGGTGAAGCTGACCGCCGCCCCTACCGTCAGGAAGAGGAGGCTCTTGAACAGGGCATGGTTGAGGGCGTGGGAGAACGACGCGGTCAGCGCCAGGGCGGAGCCGGCGCCGAATACCGCCAGTATGTAGCCCAGCTGCGAGATGGAGCTGTAGGCCAGCAGCCGCTTGACGTCGCTCTGGGCCAGGGCGCTGATCACGGCCGCCAGGGCGGTGACCGCCCCTATCCACATCAGCAGCTCCAGCAGGTAGTCCCCGCCGAACTCCAGAACGATCCTGACCATGGCGAAGAAGCTCACCTTGATCATGGCCCCCGACAGAAGGGCCGATATGGGGTGCGGAGCGTAGGCGTGGGCCTCGGGCAGCCAGGTGTGGAAGGGTATGAAAGCGGTCCGCACCCCGATTCCCACGCAGAGCGAGGCCAGGGCCAGGTGCATGAAGCGGGTGTCCGGCACCCCGCCCGCGTCCGACAGCGCCTGGGATACAAGCGAGATGGAGAGGACGCCCAGGTCGCGGTAGACCAGGAATACACCGAAGAGGAAGAAGAGTATGCCCGTAGTGCTGAGGATCAGGTACTTGTAGCTGGCCGCGAGGCCGGTGGCCGTCCCGTCCCAGGCGATGAGCACGTAAACGGAGACCGCTATTATCTCGAAGCAGACGAACATGGTGAACAGGTCGCCGGTGAGGGCGACACCGTACATGCCCACCACCATCATCAGCAGGAAGAAGTAGTAGCCTGCTCCATACCTCCTTCTGCCCAGCGAGAAGAGGGCCGCTGCGGCGGCTATGAGCGTGGTCAGGGCGGCGGAGATCCAGGAGATCCCGTCCATCGCCAGGGCGATCCCGTAAGGCTCGCTCCACCCCCCCAGGCTGTAGCGCAGGGTGGCCCCCGACATCACGGGGCCGAGAAGAAGGCCCAGTATGACCGCCGGAACCGCCAGAGACGCCGCCCCCAGCACGGAGAACGGCCGCTGCAGCGGCCCGATCAGCTTTCCCAGAAGGGCTATGACGGCCCCCAGCAGGGGGGCTATCAGCACCCAGACCAGCAGGCCGTCAGTCATGGAGCTCCCAGGCCCCCCGCTCGACGCTCCGCATGTCCAGGGTCCCGAACCTCAGGTAGAGCCGGTAGACCAGCACCAGTGCCAGCGCCATCACGCAGACCCCCACCACTATCGCCGTCAGCATCAGGGCCTGGGGCAGCGGGTCCACCATGGGCCTGCTGCTGCCCTCGATGGGGGCGGTGGTGCCGGACAGGGAGCCGTAATGGACGAAGAGCAGTATGATCCCGCTGTTGGCGATGCTCAGCCCCATCACCTTCTTCACCATGTTGGCCTTGTGCGTAACGCCCCACAGGCCCACCAGGAAGATCGCGCAGACAAGGGCCCAGATCATCCGTCCTCCCGAAACAGGTACATGCACATGAAGCTGATCCCCGCGCCCACCTTGAGGCCGATGAGCACGTTGTAGACCAGTATGTTGCCGGCCCGGGGGACCGCCCGGAGGTCCACCCCGGCCATGGGGTTGCCCAGGAAGCCCCTGCCCGCGGCCAGGCCCGCCAGCCCCGCCACCACCAGCAGCAGGAACGCGCCGGCCTCAACAAGGGACAGCGCGCGGAACGGGAACAGGGATACGGTGGACCTCACTCCCTGCGCCACGAACAGCAGTATTACGCCCGAGGCTATCACCACCCCGCCCTGGAAGCCGCCTCCGGGGGACATGTGGCCGTAGGTGAGCAGGTAGAGGCCGAACAGCAGCATGAAGGGCGCCAGCTTGCGGGAGATGAGATCAAGTATGGTCGTCTTCTTCATCCTCCCCCCCCCGTTTGGCCGCGAAGCAGATCACGCCCGTAACCGCGACCAGAAGCACCATGGTCTCCCCCATGGTATCGAATGCCCTGTAGCCCAGGTATATGGCGGTGACCAGGTTGAGGGCTCCGGTCTCCCGGCTTCCGTTCTCCACCAGGTATCCGCGAAGGTCCGAGGACTCCGGATGCGGCCCCCGCAGCGCCCCCAGGAGGAAGACGGCTACGAGGAGGAGCACCGCCACCTCCAACGCCGTGACCAGGCGGCCCCTCACGTCTCGTCCCTCCTATCGGTCTTGTGGACGATCCAAATCAGCACTACGGTTCCCACTCCGGTGCCCACCGCCGCCTCCGTCAGTGCCACGTCCGGGGCGTGCATCAGGAAGAAGACCAGGCAGCTGAGAAGGCTGAACACCCCCAGCAGCAGTACGGCGGCCAGCATGTCCCTCACCTGGAGGGCCAGGATCGAGGCCACCACCATCAGCACCAGGAGCAGCTCAACCATCGGTCCTGCTGTCTTCCCGACGCCGCATGAAGCTCTGCCTCCAGGGCACGATGCCCGTCTGCCAGGCGAAGCGGGCGATTATGTGGGCCGATATGGGGCTGGTTATGAAGAAGAAGAGGGTTATCACCAGCAGCCTGCCCAGCATGGGGCCCCATCCGGCCACCAGCATGCACCCGATGAAGAAGGACAGGACGGAGGTGGTGCTGCAGGTGGACGACGCCTGGAGCCTGGTGTAGACGCCGGGGAATATCAGGACTCCCAGGTTGCCCATGATGTTGAAGACCGCTCCCAGGGCGAAGAAGACAGCCGCGGCGATGCTCACAGCTCACCCTTCCGGCCGGAGAAGTAGCGGGTGAGCACCAGAATCCCCACGAAGCCGAAGATGTCGTAGACCAGGGCCACGTCCAGCAGGACCAGCCTCTCCATGGAGACCGACATCACCACCAGCAGCGCCAGCGTCTGGGCCGCCACCAGGTTCAGCCCGATCATCCTGTCGGCCACGGTGGGCCCGATGACCACCCGGACCATGCTCACCAGGATGGAAACCACCAGAAATCGCATGGTCCAGACCAGCATCACTGCCACACCCTCTTCAGCAGCTTCTCGTACATGCCCTTGATCAGCTCACCGGCGTAGCGGGAATGCGTGGTCTGAGCGTCCAGCCAGTGCACTACCAGGTGGTCCTCGGTCAGGTCCAGGGTGATGGTGCCGGGGGTGAGGGTGATGGAGCTGGTCAGGGCGACCCTGGCTATCTCGGTCTTCAGGCGGGTCCGGAAGGCGACCACCCTGGGGTTGATGTCACCGCGGAGGATCTTCCAGAGGACGCGGAAGCTGGCCACGTACATGTTGAATACGAGCAGGCACAGGAAGGCCACGAACACGTGCACCCGGGGCAGGTGCGCCCTTCGGCCCGCTTCGGACTCGTCTATGAAGATGGTGTAGGTGAGGGCGGAGACGAGCAGGCTGGAGCCGATGCCCGCCAGGAGGGAGCCGATGTCCAGAGACCAGGTGAGGAGCAGCCATCCTCCCAGGAGGGAGAGGAAGGTCATGGCGAACCTCACCGCGGCCCAGCGGGCCCGCATGTCCATCAGAGGCGGTCCTTGCTCCTGAACGCCTCCACTACCGCTTCGGCGCTGTCCGCGTCCAGCAGCTTCTGGCAGAAGATGGGGTCGTGCAGATACCGGGCCAGCTTGCTGAGGACCTGCAGGTGGCGGGTTGGGTCTTCCTCCGGGCCCACCAGGAGGAAGAACAGGGAGACCGGCTTGTTGTCCACGGCGTTGAACTTCGCGCCGTCCAGCTTGCGCCCCACGGCCACCAGCGTGGTGTCCACCTGCGGCGTCAGGCAGTGTGGAATGGCTATTCCGTCACCGATACCCGTGCTGCTGAGCTCCTCCCTGCGCATGAGCGCCGCGCACATCATCTCCCGGTCGATGTCGGGCCCGCAGCGGGAGACTATATCCACAAGCTCCCTGACAATGTCCGGCTTCCGCTTCCCCTCAAGCTCCAGCTCGATGCATTCGGGATTCAACAGGTCGCCCAGGTCTGCAGACATCAGTCCTCCTCCTCCTCAGCCAGCCCCACCGCCCAGTCCACCGGTACGGTGAATAGCACTCCCGTTCCGGGATCGCCCAGGTCTCCGCACACCTCGTTCAGCAGCCGGTGCAGCCTGGGAATCAGGCTCTCGTCCCTAACCACGGAGAATATCGTCTTGTTGTACGGCTTGTTGCCCTTCATGAACTTCTGAAAACCGGCGAAGAGGGGGATCTCGTAGGTCATGAATCGCCCCATTCCCTCCGAGTCCAGTATGGTGCCGCCGGGGATGCCCACCTCCGTATAGGCCTCGAGCACCTCCTCCAGCAGCTCTTCATCGTTCAGAACGAAGACCACGAGCTTCACTGCTGCCTCCTCACCGGAAGGTCTCCGAAGACGGACGCCCGTTGCCCCGGAGGGTTGCCCGCCGACCAGGCGGTGTCCGTAGGTTAACATGTCGAACCGGCGGCGTCATATCAATCTCGGCGCCTCGCTCCGGCCGGGCTCCCCATTCGGCCTGCACGGCCCTGCGCCCCGTATGCGCACCTGCGGCGACAACCCGTCCGGCGCAAGCTGGCCCGCATACGCTGCGTCAGGCCGGGCCTGGGCACGGCAGTAACAGTTGCCAAGATGTATAAGTATATTATTATATACATATGGAGCTGCAGCAGTACGCGAGAATCCACCGTACGCTGGCCTCGGAAACCCGCCTGCGGATAATCCGCATGCTTGCCGAGAGGCCCATGTGCGTCAACGCGATCACTCGAAGGCTGGGAATCAGCCAGCCTGCCGTCTCCCAGCACCTGGCTGTTCTGAGCGCAGCGGGGCTGGTGAGCGGTGAGAAGCAGGGATACAGGGTGCACTACAGCATCGAAGAAAGGGAGCTGGAAAGGGTGAAGAAGGCCCTGGCCCGCCTCCCCTATTCCGCAGAGAACAGCGATGCCGGCGAAGACTCCGGGTAGAAGGGCGGACAGACCCGGCCCGGGGGGTGCAGGCCGCCGACAGTCCTCGGCGCTGTCCATCCTCAGGAGGCTTTCGCGGTACGTCAGGCCCCATCTCGGCCTGTTCCTGGCCACCGCCGCCGCCGCGGTGGGGGCCGCCATCTTCGAGCTGCTTCCCCCCCTGGTCATCCGCATGGTGGTGGACCGCGCCTTGACGGGCGGGGACAGCGGGCTCATCTGGCTGTGGGCCGCGGGGCTCCTGGGCATCTCCATTCTCCAGGGCGGCGTGGACTTCGTCAGGCTCTACCTCACCGCGGTGGTGGGCCAGAAGGTGGTCTTCCGCATACGCAACAGCCTGTTCGAGCACCTCAACAGGCTGTCGTTCTCCTTCTACGACAGGGCCAGGACGGGTGACATCATGTCCCGGGTCACCGCCGACACCGAAGTGCTCAGCCAGCTGTTCGGCCGTGCCGGCGTCATCGTGCTCACCAACATGCTGTTCCTGCTGGGGGTGATGGTTGTTCTGTTCACCTGGAGCTGGCTGCTCGGTCTGGCCTACGCTGCCATGATCCCGGTGATGGTCATGGCGGTGCGCATCTACGCAATGAGGGTACGGCCCGCGATGGGCCGGCTGCGAAGAAGCCTGGGCGCCCTGGGTGACACGCTGCACGGAACGCTCACCGGGATCGAGGTCGTGAAGATACTGGGCCGCGAGAGGCTGGAGGAGAAGCGTTTCCAGGCCTCCAGCCGGCGCTACATGGGTGCGGGGATGAGTGCCGTCAGGGTGCAGTCGCTGTGGATGCCCTTCGTGAATGTCCTCATGGGGGTGGGCATGGCGATTGTGCTGTGGCTGGGGGGGTACGGAGCAATGCGGGGGGCCGTCTCCCTGGGCACCCTGGTTGCTTTCGCCGCCTACACCGGCATGCTCCTGCGGCCGGTGAGGCAGACCGGTATGATGATGAACGTCGTGGTGAGATCGCTGGCCGCCGCCGAACGGATCTTCGAGGTGCTGGACACCAGGCCCGAGATACGGGACGCCCCGGGGGCCCGACCCCTGCCGCCCGTGGAGGGGCGGATCAGCTTCGAGCACGTATGGTTCGGCTACGACAGCGAAAAGCCGGTGCTTCGTGACATCTGCCTGGAGGCCCTGCCGGGAGAGCTGGTGGCCCTGGTCGGGCCATCCGGGGCCGGCAAGAGCACTCTCGTACATCTGATTCCCAGGTTCTACGACGCGGACCGGGGCCGCATCCTGATCGACGGCCATGACCTGCGGGAGGTGACCGTGGAGAGCCTCCGCGGGCAGGTGGGCGTCGCACTGCAGGACGTGTTCCTCTTCGACACCTCCATCCGTGAGAACATCGCCTACGGCAGCCCCGGTGTCTCCGACGGGGAGATCGAACGGGCCGCCGCCGACGTGAGGATACACGATTTCGTCACCTCGCTGCCGATGGGCTACGGAACCCCGGTCGGGGAGCGGGGCGTTCGTCTCTCCGGCGGGCAGAGGCAGCGGATAGCGCTGGCCCGGGTGCTTCTGCGCAACCCCAGGGTGCTGATACTGGACGAGCCCACCTCCAGCGTGGACGCGGATACCGAGCGACGGATGCAGGAGGCCTTCGAGAGGGTCAGGCGGGGGCGGACCACATTCGTCATCGCCCACCGTCTGTGGACCGTCCAGCACGCCGACCGGATCATCGTCCTGGACAGGGGAAGGGTCGTCGAGCGGGGCACGGGCGGCAGCGGCGCTTCGGCCCACCGGGAGCTCATCCGTTCGGGCGGCCTGTACAGCCGTCTCTACGGCCTGCAGTTCGGCGGGGAGGTGCGTCCGTGAACATCCGCGGCGGCTTCATGAGGCGGCTTCAGCGGGAGGAGGCGGATTTCAGGCTGACCGACCTGGGAGGCGGCACCCTGCGGCTCATCCTCCACTACGTACGTCCCTACCTGGGCAGGGTGCTCCTGGCCGGGCTGCTGATGCTCGTGGCAACCGCCGCCTCGCTGGCCATGCCCTTTCTCGCCAAGGTGGCGGTGGACCGCTACATAGTCCCCGGCGACCTCTCCGGCCTCACCCTGGTTGCGCTGGCCTACCTGGGGCTGACGGCGGTCTTCTGGCCGGCCTCCTACGGCCAGGGCTACCTGTCGGGCTGGGTCAGCCAGCGGGTTGTGTACGATCTCAGGAGGGACATGGTCGCCGGCGTTCTACGCCAGTCGCTGGACTTCCACAGGCGGGAGCGGGTGGGCCAGATCATGTCGCGCATCACCCACGACATCGACAACGTGGCCGATTTCGTCTCCACAAGCCTCATCAACCTGATCAACGACGTGGTCACGGTGTCCGGCATCGTGGTGGTCATGTCGCTTCTGAACCTCCGACTTACCCTGATTACCCTGCTCAGCGTTCCGGTGGTCATCCTGGGCCTGGGTTTCCTGGCAAAGCGGATGCGGCGGGCCTACGTCCACGTCCAGCAGGAGATGGCGGCGGTGAACACGGGCGTGCAGCAGGGGGTCACGGGGATGAGGGTGACCAAGTCCCTGTCCAGGGAGTCGCTGAACATCGAGAGGTTCGAGATGCTCAGCCTGCGCAACATGAAGGCCAACCTCCGCACGGCCGTCCTCTTCGCTGCGCTGTTCCCGGTGATGACGGTGAGCAACATGCTGAGCGTGGCTCTGGTGATCGGCTACGGCGGTACCCTGGTGGCAGCCGGATCGATGACCATCGGAGTGATATTCGCCTTCCTGGGATATGTGAACAGGTTCTTCGGGCCCCTGCGGGAGCTGAGCCTGGTGTACAACGCCCTGCAGGCAGCCGCGGCCTCGCTCACCCGAATTGGTGAGTACCTCCGAATGCAGCCGGAGATCACCCAGCCGGACCGGACGGCATCCCCCCCGCAAGGCGGCTTCAGGGGCCGGGTCGATTTTCGGGGAGTGACCTTCGGCTACGGCGACGGGCCGGTTCTCCATGAGGTGAGCCTCACCATGGAAGCATCGGAGACCCTTGCCCTGGTGGGGCCCACCGGGGCCGGGAAGAGCACGCTGGCCCTGCTCCTGGCCAGGCTCTACGTGCCCGGGAGCGGACGGATCGAGATCGACGGGACAGACCTGGCGGACATCGGCTCGAAGGAGCTGAGACGGCTGGTCACGGTGGTGCCCCAGGAGGCATTCCTGTTCCCTGGCACCGTCCGCGAGAACATCAGGTACGGAGACCCGGAAGCGGACGACGAGGCCGTGAAGAGGGCGGCGCGGCTTGTGCATGCCCACGAGTTCATTCGGGGCCTTCCCGATGGCTACGACAGCGAGGCGGGGGAAGCCGGGAAGCTGCTGTCCGGAGGGCAGAAGCAGCTCATAGCCCTGGCCAGGGCCCTCCTCGCGGACCCTCTCATACTGGTGCTCGACGAGACGACGGCCCACGTCGACGCCCTCACCGAGAGCATGCTGCAGCGGGGAATGGATGAGCTTACCCGCGACAGAACGACCCTGATCATCGCCCACAGGTTCTCAACCCTCAGGAGCGCCGACAGCATCGCTGTGATGGAGGAGGGCCGGATCGTGGCGCGGGGATCCCACGCCGGGCTCCTGCGTGACAGCGCCGTCTACCGGAGGCTCTACGAGAAGCAGTGGGCGCGGGCGGGCCGCCCCGGCGACGCCCTGCGCACCGCCGACCACGGGGACGACGGAAAGGAGAGCAGTGGAACCGATGAACCATGAGGACTCTCCGCTGATCGAGGTCAGCGGAGTCACCAAGAGCTTCGACGGCACAGTTGCCCTCGACGGCATATCCTTCAGCGTGGACAGGGGCGAGCTGTTCGGGTTCCTCGGCCCCAACGGGGCCGGCAAGACCACAACCATCAACATCCTCACCGGGCTGGCCAGGGCGGACTCGGGCCGGTTCAGAATCGCAGGCATGGACTGCTCTGAGAACCCCGGCGCGGCCCAGCACCTCATCGGTATCGTACCCGACGGGAGCAACCTGTACCCGGAGCTGACGGGGTTCGAGAACCTCTGCTTCTGCGCCTCGCTGTACGGAATCCGGCGGGATGAGCGAAGAAGGCGGGCCCGGCGGCTGCTGGAGCTCTTCGAGCTGTCCGAGGCGGGAGGCCGGAGGTTCGGCGGCTACTCCCGGGGCATGAAGCGGCGGCTGACCATTGCCGCCGGAATCATACACGAGCCGGAGATCCTCTTTCTCGACGAGCCCACCACCGGCATAGACGTGGCCAGCGCCAGGCAGATCAGAAGGCTGATAGCGGACCTTCAGCGGGGCGGAACCACGGTGTTCCTCACCACCCACTACATAGAGGAGGCGGAGCGGCTGTGCGGGCGCATCGCATTCCTGGTGAGGGGCCGAATAGTCAGGACGGACACTGTCTCCAGCCTTCTGCGGTCCATGGGGTCGCAGGATACGATGATGCTGACCGTGGCCTCGCAGCCGGCCGGTCTGGCCGAGCAGCTGGCCGACGCGTTCCCCGAATACGACTTCGGGGGGGAGTCCGCATCGACTGTCCGCGTGAACTCCGACGGGAAGGTGGAGCTCGGCCCGCTGATACGCTTCATCGAGGGGAGGGGCGCCGAGGTAACGGAGGCGCGCAGGCTTCTCCCCAGCCTGGAGGAGGTTTTCGTGCGCATAACCGGAATCGAGGCGGAGAGGATGAGGAGCGACCGCAACGGGGGTGAGCGCCGATGAGGAGATGGATTGCCTTCTGGAGCATACTGCGCAAGGATATGCGAACCTACTACCTCAAGCCTCCCAACATCAGCTGGGGGCTGATCTTCCCCGTGGCCTGGACAGGCATGTTCTTCATCCGTTCGGGCCAAGGCCTCGGGGATGTGCCGAGCCTGCTGCCGGGGGTTGTCTCGCTGGCCGTGCTCTTCGGAACCACCTCCATGCTGGCGGTGACGGTTACCTTCGAGAAGAAGAGCCGGTCCTTCGACAGATTACTGCTGGCCCCCATATCCCTGGAGCAGCTTATGCTGGCCAAGACCAGCGGAGCGATACTGTTCGGCGTGGCCAACGCATGCATGCCCCTCGTGCTGGCCTCGCTGGTGACGGACCTGTCGGGAGTGGCCTGGGCGCCCCTTGCCGCGGCGGTCCTTCTGCTGGCGGTCGTGACCACCTTTCTGGGCCTCTTCGTGGCGGTATCGGTGAAAGAGGTTTTCGAGGCGCAGACATTCTCCAACTTCTTCCGCTTCCCCATGATATTCCTCTGCGGCCTGTTCTTCCCGATCGGCTCGCTTCCCCTGCCTCTGAGACCGCTTTCCTACGCCCTGCCGCTCACCTACGGAACCGACATACTCCACAGGGCCGTTCATGGTGGCGGAACGCTGCCCCCCATACTGGACTTCGCGGCCATCATCGGATTCAGCGTGCTTCTCTTCGCAGTCAGCCTTCGAAACATCCGGAGGAAGTGGATCCTGTAGCCAGCCGTGCGAACCGGAGCGAACCTCAAATGAGTGTGAAGGTGAGCACCAGCGGCAGGCCCTCGGGAATGACGGAAACGGCCACGGCCATGGAAGAGAGGAGCAGATGGGGAGCCAATACATGAGGTGTGTGAAACTGGCTGTCTTCCAACTGCGCAAATCCGAAATGATACAATAACCGTCTACGGCCATCTCCTCGACTGCAGCTGCCGAAACCCCGGCGGTTGACCCCGGCTCGAAATAGATTACACTTAGTGCGTAACGCAAAATGCGTAATATGGAAAGGGATCGTATATGCCAAACCCGTTCTCCTACGGCGGAATTGTCAGAGGCGATGATTTCTGCAATCGGAAGAGGGAGATGGAGGACCTGGTGCGGGCGGGGCTCAATGGAGAGAAGCTCTTCATCCATGGGGAGAGGCGCACAGGCAAGACCTCCCTCCTCAGGGCAGTGTGCGGGAAACTGGCCGAAACCGGCGCGATCACCGTCATGATCAACGTATGGAAGTGCGTGGACGCTTCGGATTTCGTCGACCTCTGCGCCTCGAAGTTCGCCGCGGCCGAAGGCACCGGTGGTATTCTGAAGAGGGTGAGAAGCATCTTCGAGGGCCTTTCGCCGGCAGTGACCGTAGGCGATGACGGAAGACCGGCGATAACCCTCGCCAGAAGATCGAGGACTTCTTCCTCGGCTCAGCTGCAGAGCGTTCTCAGGGCCTCCTGGAAGATTGCGGATGCGAACAGGAACAGGAGGCTGGTTGTCATCTTAGATGAATTCCAGCAGGTGAGGGAACTGGGCGATGACAGCATAGAAAGGGTCCTGCGAAGCGTTGTGCAGGAAAGGAACGACATAGCCTGGTTCTTCTGCGGAAGCCGCTCCCACATGATAAGGGAGATGTTCCTCGACCCGGGCAGGCCTCTCTACAGAAGCTCGGGGCACTTTCCCCTCGAATCCATTTCCCGCATGTGCTGGATGCCATTCATAGCGGAGAAGTTCGGTTCCACCGGCCGGGAAGTCCCCGACGGCGTGGTGGGGAAACTCCTGGACATGACTTCCGGCCACCCGTTCTATACACAGATGCTCTGCTCCGCCCTCTGGGACATAAGCGAGAAGGGACAGGCCGTCTCCGCGGACATGGCGGCCAAGGCCATGGATCTACTCCTGGAGAGGGAGCACTCCGCGTTCCTCACCCTCTGGAACTCACTGCCGGAGATGTCCCGGCGCATGCTCAGGGCTGTGGCGATGGAGGACCCGCTGAAGTCACCATACTCGGGAGAGGTCCTGTCGAAGTACGGCTTCAAGTCCCCCTCCAGCGCGGGAAGGGCCATCGGGTACCTTGTCGCCCATGACATCGTAAGGAGGACGGGTAAGAACGATTACTCCGTCATCGACACCTTCCTGGGCATGTGGTGCAGAAGAAACCTCATGAATGTGCCGTGACACTCCCGCGGGAGGCGGGCATCTCACGAAGGGTCGGCAGCCAGTTGGATATTCCGAAGATGCAGCCTCTGTAGCTCCAACCCATTATGCCAACCTGCCCGGAAGTACACGAAGGGCAGGCGCCTGAGATGTTTTCCCGCCCGGACGTAATCGTCCAGGTCAACGTCCCCGCGCCTGCGACCCGCCGCCCTGAGGAA
The DNA here is from genome assembly GCA_964553045.1 of uncultured bacterium. GTDB lineage: Bacteria > Fermentibacterota > Fermentibacteria > Fermentibacterales > JCC-6 > JAWLEP01. The sequence goes on from CAZKJG010000001.1 coordinate 42,616, forward strand.
GGCCTTACCGTATCGGGAGCTTCCCCTGCCTCTGAGACCGCTTTCCTACGCCCTGCCGCTCACCTACGGCACGGACATACTCCACGAGGCGGTTCACGGTGGCGGAACGCTGCCCCCCATACTGGACTTCGCGGCCATCATCGGATTCAGCGTGCTTCTCTTCGCGGTCAGCCTTCGGAACATCCGGAGGAAATGGATCCTGTAGCCAGCCGTGCGCAGCCGCTTTGCCGAGCGTTCGCCACCGCGTCTGTGCATCGTCTCGCAGAGAGGCTGCCTCCGGCTTGACGCCCAACAGGGACGTTGCCCATCGATCCTCCCGGGCTTGACGATTTGCACATTTGGCGTATGGTACAAATTCTTTCGGTCGAAGGAAGGGAACGAGCACATGAACCAGACCCACAGGATGGAGCTCGACCGCCGGGCGGACGTCATCTCCGCGCTGGCCCACACCTCCAGGCTGATAATCGTCGAAGAGCTGGAGGACGGAGACAGGAGCGTGGGAGAGCTGACCGAGGCTATCGGCTCGGACATGTCCACAGTCTCCCGGCACCTCTCGGTCCTGCGCAGCGCCGGAATAGTGTCATCCAGCCGGGACGGCAACAGGATCATCTACCACCTGCTCACGCCCTGCGTAAGCTCTTTCTTCAGCTGTGTGCAGAGGGTCATAGACGAGAGCGAGAGCTGCTCCCGGGGCTGAGCCCCGGACAGATTCCGAAGGAGACAGAATGGATATCCGCAAGAATTGGAAGCCCCTGGCCGTAATGCTGGCCGTCTTCCTGGGCGCCTTCTACATGCCCCTGGGCTCCGGCACGTTCCGGGCCGGGATCATGGAGGCCCTGGCCCTGCTGCACGACTACGCCCGGGAGCACGTGATACTCTGCCTGCTGCCGGCCTTCTTCATCGCCGGCGGCCTGGCCGTCTTCCTGAAGCGCGAGTCCGTGATGCGCTACCTGGGCCCCAAGGCGCGAAAGCCGGTGGCCTACGCGGTGGCCTCCGTCTCCGGAAGCGTACTTGCGGTGTGCTCCTGCACCGTTCTTCCTCTGTTCGCCGGGATATACAGAATGGGTGCCGGGCTGGGCCCTGCCAGCGCTTTCCTGTACGCGGGGCCGGCCATAAACGTGCTGGCCATCGTTCTCACCGGCAGGATACTGGGAGTGGAGATGGGTCTGGCCAGGGCCCTGGGCGCCGTCGTCTTCAGCGTCATCATCGGCCTGATGATGCACCTGATCTACCGCGGCGAGGAGCGGGAGCGTGCCGCGGGGTTCGCCTCGGCCGAGCCCTCCTCCGAAGACCGTCCCCTCTGGCAGACGGTGGTGATATTCGCGGCGCTGGTTGGCGTGCTGGTCTTCGGCAACTGGGGCACGCCCGATGACGCGGCCGGTCTGTGGAGCGCCATCCACTCGGTGAAGTGGCTGCTCACCGGCCTCTTTGCGGGGCTGGTGGCGCTGGCCGCCTGGCGCTGGCTGGGAGTCCGGCTGTGGAAGCTCCTTGTCACTGCCGCCGCCACGGCGGCCGCCGGCCTGCTGGGCGCGGGAAGCCTGGGCACCTTCTCCGTGGCCATCGCAGGGTTCGCGGTGGCACTGGGCACTTCGAAAGGCGAGGGAACGGTCTGGATCGACGAGACCTGGGGCTTTGCCAAGCTGATACTGCCCCTGCTGTTCGCAGGCGTGCTGGTGGCCGGCGCGCTGCTGGGCAGGCCGGGGCACGAGGGCTGGATCCCCGCGGAGTGGGTGGAATCGGCGGTGGGCGGAAACTCCTTCCGGGCCAACGTGCTGGCGTCGATTGCCGGGGCCTTCATGTACTTCGCCACCCTCACCGAGGTTCCCATAGTACAGGGGCTTCTCGGCGCGGGAATGGGAAAGGGACCCGCCCTGGCCCTGCTCCTGGCCGGCCCCGCTCTCTCGCTGCCCAACATGCTGGTGATACGTACCGTGCTGGGAACGCGGAAGACGATGACGTTCGTGGGGCTGGTGGTGATCATGGCCACCGCCAGCGGCGTCATCTTCGGCGGATTGGTCTAACGGAACAACTGTTCGAACCACAGGAAGGGAAACGGATAATGCTGATACAGGTGCTGGGCATAGGATGCCCCAAGTGCAAGAAGATGGAGAAGACGGCCCGGGAGGCTGCGGACGCAGCGGGCCTGGAATACACCCTGGAGAAGGTGGAAGACGTCGGCGACATAGCCGCCATGGGGGTCATGTCCACACCGGCCCTGGCCGTCGACGGCAAGGTGGTCATCTCCGGGCGGGTACCGTCGAGCGGGGAGATCGAAGAGCTTCTGCGAAAGGCCTCCCGGTAGGTAACCACTCGGATCGAAGGGCTTGTTTTCATGCGGGACGAAGTAACTGGAGTGACTATAGTGAGATACGGTGCCGCAACGATGCTCATCGCCGTTGTTCTGATGGCCGCAATGGCCTGCGGAGAGGCCGGGCAGCCGGAAGCGGATTCGGGGGAGTCCTCTTCGGGGGCGGCCGCTTCGGAAGCGGCCGCGGAAGACGGCCCCCGGGAGGGTGTGCCCGCGCTGGTGGACCTGGGTTCCGACAGCTGCGTCCCCTGCCAGATGATGGTAAGCGACCTTGAGGAGCTGGACGCCAGGACCGGGGACGCCCTCGATGTCAGGGTGCTGGATGTATACGAGAATCGCTCCGTCGCGTCGGAGTACCGGATCAGGGTGATACCGACCCAGATCTTCCTCTCCGAGGACGGCGAGGAGCTGTACCGCCACGAGGGATACATGTCCTGCGATGACATGCTGGCCCGATGGGAACAGCTGGGCTACAGCTTCGAGGAGGAGTAGGAGATGCTGGGTGACCTGATGAACGCCCTGAGCCACGCGCTCTACGGCTCGCTGCCGCTGGCGCTGGGGGCCAGCTTCACCTGGGGGCTGATGAGCATGGTGCTCAGCCCCTGCCACCTGGTCAGCGTCCCCCTGGTGATGGGCTACCTGCAGCAGGACCGAACAGATGGAAGAAGCCGGGCCACCAGACTGGCGCTTCTGTTCGCCCTGGGGATGATAGTCTCCGTAGCCGTGATCGGTCTGGTGACCAGCCTGATGGGCAGGATCGCCGGGGACATCGGCCCCGTCGGAAACACCGTCCTGGCCGTTGTGCTGATCTACGTGGGCGTGTCCATCTCGGGGTTGGTGGACGTTCCGCTGCCGGGGACCGGACGGGGACGCACCCTCTCCCGGAAGGGGCCGGCCGGAGCCCTTCTCATAGGGCTTGTGCTGGGAGCGGCCCTGGGCCCCTGCACCTTCGCCTTCATGGCCCCGGTGCTGGCCCTGATGTTCTCCATGGGCGGGCAGAGATTGGCCGAGGCCGTTCTCCTGGGCGCCTTCTTCGCGGTGGGGCACGGAATCGTCGTGGTTTTCGCCGGCGCGTACTCCGACCGGGTCCAGAGGCTGGTGGCCTGGTCAGGACGGAGCAGGGCAGCCCGCTGGTTCCGCGGCGTGTGCGGCCTGTTGGTGGTGCTGGGCGGCCTCTACCTCATTCACCGATCCCTATTCTGAGCATCGGTGGCTGAACGGTCCCGTCCCATCTGCTCTGCTGGTGTTTCGTAAGTTGGCGAATTGACCAACCAGACCGAACGGAAAGCGTGATGGATGAGCTTCTGCTGGTGATGAAGGCTCTGTCCGACGGGAACCGGTTGCGTACGGTGATGGCGCTGCGCTCGGGTGAGCTCTGCGTCTGCCATCTGACGGAGCTGCTGCAGCTGGCTCCGTCTACGGTCTCCCGGCACATGACCGTACTTCGACGGGCGGGCCTGGTGGAGAACCGGCGGGAGGGCCGCTGGATACACTACCGCCTGGCCGGCGACGGCCGGAGCCCCTGCGTGGAAACCGTGCTGGAGGCCATCTTCGACGGGCTGTGGGAGGACCCGAACCTGGCCGCCGACCGGATGCGGATCAGGGAGATACGGAATACCGTGACGTGCGGCTCCGCCGGGAGCCACCGGCAGGAGATGGACCGCTGCCGGGGCGTCCGGGACGAAATCGGGGACTGCGTCGAGACCCTGCCGGAATCGCTGACCGTACAGCGGAAGGAGTAGTTGCAGATGACCCTCAAAAGCCCGGCGGAAACAGGCGGCAGAAGGCTCAACGTCTTCGAGAGGTACCTCACCATCTGGGTGGCGTTGTGCATCGGCGCTGGCATTCTCATCGGCAAGCTCGCCCCCGGTGTGGCCCAGTCGCTGGACGGAATGGCCATCTACGTCGGCGGCGCTCCGGTGGTGAGCATCCCCATCGCCATCGCGCTGTTCTTCATGATGTACCCCATCATGGTGAAGATCGACTTCGCCGAGGTCGTCCGCGCCGGCAAGAGCCCCAGGCCCGTGCTCCTGACGCTGATCGTCAACTGGGGCATCAAGCCGTTCACCATGTTCGCCATAGCGACGTTTTTCCTGGGCTACGTCTTTCGCGGCCTGATTCCCGGCACGGAGATACTCAAGGACGGCACCCAGGTCGAGCTGTGGCGTTCGTACGTTTCCGGCATGATCCTGCTCGGCATCGCTCCGTGTACCGCGATGGTGCTCATGTGGGGGTATCTGTCCCGCGGAAACCAGGGCCACACGCTGGTCATGGTGGCCATCAACTCCCTGACCATGCTGGTGCTCTACGGCCTGCTGGGCGGCTGGCTTCTGGGGGTCAACAGCATGCCCGTGCCCTGGGAGGCGCTGCTGCTGAGCATCGGCATTTACGTGGCCCTTCCCCTGGTGGCGGGGTACTTCTCGCGCAGGTGGATCATCAGGGCCAGGGGTGTTGCGTGGTTCGAGCAGAGGTTCCTGCATCTCCTGACGCCGGTATCGATCATCGCCCTGCTCGCCACGCTGGTGCTGCTGTTCAGCTTCAAGGGCGAGACCATCATCGGCAATCCCCTGACAATCCTCTGGATCGCGATCCCGCTGTTCATCCAGACATGGCTGATCTTCGGCATCACCTACCTGGCGGCCAGGCTGCTGAAGTTCAGCTACCAGGACGCCGCCCCGTCGGCGATGATCGGCGCGAGCAACCACTTCGAGGTCGCCATCGCCACCGCTACCATGCTGTACGGCCTGTCCAGCGGGGCCGCCCTGGCCACGGTGGTCGGCGTGCTCATAGAGGTGCCCGTCATGCTTATGCTGGTGAAGGTCTGCCTGCGGACGCGAGGGTGGTTCCCGGCCAAGCATGAGGCACAAACGGAAGGAGCATGATCATGTTCACCAGAATGCTGGTGGCGACGGACCCGTCCGAGGCATTCGAGGTGCCCGTGCTGCTGGTCCCGGCCATCCGCTGATGTTGAAGGAAGAGAAAAGGGAAGGGAGTCAGGCCATGTCAACGAACGACGAACAGAAGGTTGCCCTGCTGTTCTGCACATGCAGCGGCGCGTGCCCCAGCATGGACAAGATAGATTTCTGGGCCCTGGCCGAACGGGTTCGCCTGGAACTCGGCGGCGGGATCGAATTCATGGCCCTGCACCCCAGGCTGTGCGAGGAGGACGGCGAGCGCCTGATGGGTCGAGTACTGGCCCGGGACATCCTGATGCTCACGCCCGCCTGCGCCGAAAAAAAGCAGGAGAAGCTCCTGCGGGACGCCTTTGCCGAAGCGGGCGTGCCCATGGACAGCGACCATTGGCTTCCAATCAGCATGTCCGGGGAAGACACCGAGACGGTATTCAGCAGGATCAGGGCCGCGATGGAAGACGTGGCTCCGCAAGCCACCGGATAGGGGCCTGGAATGGCCGGTCACAGCTACATGGGGATTCCGCGGGAGAAGATTCCGTGGTGTCCGCGCGTCGATGCCGTCGAGTGCACCGGCTGCGGCGAGTGCATACAGACCTGCCCGAACAACGTTTTCGCCCTCGATAAGCAGGCCGGCAGGGTTGAGGTCGCCAACCCGGACAACTGCGTGGTCCTGTGCGACAAGTGCGCCCCGTTCTGTCCGCAGGAGGCGATTGCGTTTCCGGACAAGACCGCGACCAAGAGGCTCCTCAGCAAGCTGATGCAGGAGAGAAAGGGAGACGGGGCATAAACACCGATGAGACCGGGAAAGCCGTCCTGGACGAGACCGACGCCTGCGTGAAGGTGTACGACCGCGAAGGCAGCTTCCTGCGCAGGGCAGGCGGGCGGGGCAGCGGGCCCGGGGAGCTCCTGGTGCCCGGCGGGCGCATGGGAATGGTGAAGGTCCGGAGGGACGCGATACTGGCGTGGCCGCTGCAGGCGACGGACTACCCCAAGCTGTACGTATTCGAGCTGCCGGAGCTGTAGGCCTCACCCCGCCGATGGCTACTCGATCACGGCGAGGGTGTCGCCGGTCATCACCTTGCCGCCCTCCTCCACCGGCAGGGAGACCACGGTGCCGGCACCGGGAGCCGGTATCTCGTTCTGCATCTTCATCGCCTCCAGGACCAGCAGGCCCTGGCCGGCCTTCACCTCGTCCCCCTCGGCAACCAGGACATTCACCACCAGGCCGGGCATGGGGGCGGTTACCACGGCCTCGCCCGCAGCCTCCTCCTCCTCGGTCAGCTGCATGTACTCGTCGAGGACGTTGAAGGTGAAGACCTCACCCTCAACCGAGACCCTGTACTCCTGGCCCTCGCGCTCCACCTCCACCCCGTAGGACCGGTTTCCCATGATCACGGACATGTGGCCACCGGAGAGCCTGCTCACGCCCAGCCGGCGCTCGGTCTCGTCAAGCAGGACCAGGTAGTGGTCCTCCAGCTCTCCGTTCTCCACCAGCCTGGGGTCGACCCGGAACCTGCGGTCACCACTTCGAACGACGAAGGCCATTGCGCATCCTCCCTCTGAGCTTCCACCTGCTGGCTCGGGGCCTCTGTCCGAAGCGGACGCCCCTGCTCTCGGCGGCGGCGATGGCGGCCGCCATGGCGGCAACCTCTATGTGCCTGTCGGTTCTGGGATGCTCTATCCTGTCGACGATTCCGGTGTCGTAGGCGCCGGAGCGGAAATCCTCGTGGGCCAGTGCCTTCAGGTGGAACGGTACGGTGGTGTGGACCCCCCGGATCCTGTACTCCATCAGGGCCCGGCGCATGCGGGCCAGCGCCTCTTCCCGGTCCCGTCCCCAGGCCAGGAGTTTGGCCATGAGCGGATCGTAGTAGAGGGTGATCTCCGTCCCCTCGACGATTCCGGACTCCAGCCGCACTCCCGGACCGGCCGGGTCCTCCAGCTCGGAGATGGTTCCGGTGGAGGGCATGAAGGATACCGGATCCTCGGCGCATATCCTGCACTCTATCGCGGCGCCGCTGAAGGAAACGTCCTCCTGCCTCATCGGGAGGGGATGGCCGGCGGCGATGCGGATCTGCTCCTTGACTATGTCCACTCCGGTCACCAGCTCGGTGACCGGGTGCTCCACCTGCAGCCGTGCGTTGACCTCGCAGAAGTAGTAGTGACCGGAGGAGTCCACCAGGAACTCAACGGTGCCGGCGTTGCGGTAGTCCGAGGCCCTCACCGCCCGAATGGCGGCTTCCCCCATCTCCGCCCGCAGACGGGAGTCCAGCGCGCAGCTGGGAGCCTCCTCTATGAGCTTCTGGAACCGCCGCTGCACCGAGCACTCCCTCTCGCCGAGGTGTATGGCGCTGCCGTGGTGGTCGGCCAGAATCTGAAACTCCACGTGCCTGGGTCGCTCCAGGTAGCGCTCGATGTATATGTCCGGGTTGTCGAAGGCCGCGGCCGCCTCGGCCGTGGCCTGATCGAAACCCGAGCGGAGCCCGCCGGGCTCCCGGATCACCCGCACCCCCTTGCCCCCGCCGCCGCCTGCGGCCTTGAGCAGGACGGGGAAGCCGATGTCGCCCGCAGCCCTCTCGGCCTCGTCGGCGTCGGATATGGGGTCTGTGGTGCCCGGGACTATGGGAATACCGGCCTCCACCGCCATCCTGCGGGCCTGCGTCTTGTTCCCGAGCAGGGCCATGGATTCCGCGGTGGGCCCGATAAAGGTGATGCCCGCCTCGGCGCACGCCCCCGGCAGCCCCGGGTTCTCGGCCAGGAAGCCGTACCCCGGATGGACCGCGTCACAGCCGCTCTTCAGGGCCGTCTCCACGATACCGTCGATCCTCAGGTAGCTCTCCAGGGAGGGCGCCGGACCTATGCAGTAGGCCTCGTCGGCGTAGCGGACGTGCTTCGAAGCCCTGTCTATCTCGGAGTAGACGGCCACCGACTCCAGGTCCATCTCCCGGCAGGCCCTGATTATGCGCAGGGCGATCTCGCCGCGGTTGGCCACCAGGATCTTGGCTATGCGGGTCACAGCGGCATGTTCCCGTGCTTGCGCTCGACCCGCCGCTCCAGCTTGGTATCCAGCGAGTCCAGCGCCGCCGCCAGCCGGTCCCGGGTCTCGCCGGGCCTGATGACCTCGTCGATGTAGCCGTGCCTGGCGGCGATGTAGGGGTTGTTGAAGGTATCCTCGTACTCCTTCACCAGCCTCTGCCTCTCTGCGTCCGGATCGTCCGCCGAGGCCAGCCTTCGGCGGTGGAGTATCTTCACCGCGCCCTTCGCTCCCATCACCGCGATCTGCGCCGTGGGCCATGCGAAGTTGAGGTCGGCTCCTATCTGCTTGGAGTTCATCGCGATATAGGCTCCACCATAGGCCTTTCGGATCACCACCGTAACCCTGGGAACCGTGGCCTCGCAGAAGGCGTAGAGGAGCTTGGCCCCCTCCTTTATCACGCCGGTGTGCTCCTGGTCCACTCCGGGGAGGAAGCCCGGCGCGTCCTCCAGCACTATGAGCGGGATGTTGAAGGAGTCGCAGAACCTGACGAACCTGGCCCCCTTGGCCGAGGAACGGGTATCCAGCACCCCCGCCAGATGGGCCGGCTGGTTGGCGACCACTCCCACCGTCCGCCCGCTTAGGCGGCCCAGCCCCACCACCAGGCTGCGGGCGTAGTCGGCGTGGACCTCCAGGAAGGAGTCGTCGTCCAGGATGCCGCCTATGATCTGCTTCATGTCGTAGGGGAGCGAGTCGTCATCGGGCAGTATGCCGTCCAGACCGCTCCCCGACGACCTGCCGCCGACCTTCCGGAGGAGGGAGCCGATTCTGGCCCGGATGCCGCTTCCGTCCTCCTTCTCCAGGTGGGGAGGATCCTCCATGTTGTTCTGCGGCAGGTAGGCCAGCAGCTCCCGTATCATGACTATGCACTGCTGGTCGCTTCCGCAGCGGAAGTGGGCGACGCCGCTTTTGGTGTTGTGGGCCGTGGCCCCGCCCAGGTCCTCGAAGGTCACCTCCTCGTGGGTCACCTCCCGGATCACGCCCGGGCCGGTGAGGAACATGTAGCTGCCGCCGTCCACCATGAAGACGAAATCGGTCAGTGCGGGGGAGTAGACGGCCCCTCCCGCGCAGGGGCCCATGATGGCCGAGATCTGCGGGACGACACCCGAGGCCCTGACGTTGTTGCGGAAGACGGTTCCGTAACCGGCCAGGGAGTCTATGCCCTCCTGTATCCTGGCCCCTCCGGAGTCCTTGATGTTCACCATGGGGGCGCCGTTCTTGAGGGCCAGCTCCTGCGTCCTGGCTATCTTCTCGGCGAACTCCTTCGAGAGAGAGCCCCCGAGGACGGTGAAATCCTCGGAGATAACGTAGACCAGGCGGCCGTGAACCCTTCCGTAGCCGGTGACCACGCCGTCGCCCGGGAAACGCTTCTTCTCCATTCCGAAGTCGTGGCAGCGGTGGGTGACGAACATCCCCAGCTCCCGGAAGGAGTCCCTGTCCAGCAGCAGGTCGAGCCGTTCCCTGGCGGTGAGCCTTCCCTCCTCCCGCCGCTTCTGGATCTTCTCCGCCCCGCCACCGTGCAGCGCCTTCTGCCGCAGTTCGTCGAGCCTGTCCATCATACTCCCTCCTCCAGAGGCCTCATCTGCATCTGTACCCGTTTGATATGACATGATGCCGCGAGCATGCCAAGTGGCCGGGCTCCGGCCCCCGGGCGAAAGGGTCTTCGGGCTGGTCGACGGGGGGCGCACGGGGAATGGGGCTATCTGCCCAGGACCACGACCTTCCGGCTCTCGGAGGCCCCTCCGGCGTGCCGTGCGCAGAGGAGGTACAAACCGGTGGGAACGGGGTGGCCGTCGTTCCTCCTCGCGTCCCAGACAAGGGTATGCCTTCCGGCGGGGAGAGGGCCGCGGAAGACCACGTCCACCAGCCTTCCGGAGAGGTCGTACACCAGGAGCTCGGTCCGGCCGGCGTCCACCGTCACATCCACCGAGACCGATCCGAAACGGGCCGGATTGGGGTAGGCGCGGGACAGCAGCAGCGGAGGCTGCTGCGGCGAGCCGCCGGTATTGGACCAGCCCGGGGTGGGAGTGTCCAGCAGGGCCCATTCCCCGCCCCCGTCGGTCAGCCTGCCGAGGGAGCGGTCGGGGGGCACGGGTCCGAAGGTGCGGGAATCGATGAGCGCCAGAGGCGGGTCCAGGGCCATGGCCAGCGGCCCCGGGGAGCCTTCGGCCGGCTGGCGCCAGAGGTAGAGGCTGTCGCCATCGCCCGATATCCTGAAGGGCAGGTGCAGACCGTCCTGCCAGAAGTGGCCGTCGGCCCAGACCAGGAGAAAGCCCCCCGCCGGCACCACGGTGCCCGGGGGAAACCTGTAGGTGGCGGGCTGAGAAGGGTCCTCGGACAGGTATGCCCAGCTGAGGTCGCAGTCGTAGCCCGACCCGTTGTAGAGCTCCAGCCAGTCGTCGTACTCGCCGTAGGTGTCGGCTATGGTGGTGTCGTTCAGCGACTGCAGCTCGTTTATCACCAGGCCGTCCAGCACCTGGGGGAAGAACACGGCCCCCATGTCCGACCTGGTGCCGTCGGGGTCTTCCATCTCCGGGGAGCCGGCGTCGATGCAGGGGGACTCCCATGACAGGTGGTAGTCATCGAAGCCCCATTCGGCGAACAGGGGATCGCCGGCTATGTTGCCCTGCCCCGGCCAGGGCTCCCAGGCCCCGGTGAGGCTGTATGTCACGTCTCCGTTGGAGCCATCCTCGAAGCTGAAGGTCTCGCCGTTGCCGTGGAGTATGGTGTTCAGCACGGTGGCCTCGCCGGGGCCGAAGCCGGAGGTCTTCACGTAGGTCCTGACGCCGATGTTGCAGCCGGAGATCGTGCAGGACACAATCCCGGCGTGGGAGTCGTCCTTGACCGCCACGCCCACGGGGCAGCCGGTGATGACGTTGTTCTCCAGGACGGCCTCCGAAGGCTGTCCGCCCCCGGTGCCCACCCCTATGGAGAAGCCCTTGTCGGTGGAGCCCTCCACCCTGTTGTCCGTGGCCGTTACGCTGCTGCTGTTGATATCGATGCAGTCGCCGTCGATGTTGAAGACATGGCAGCCGGATACGGTGTACTCCCCCGCCCGGCAGTTCTGGAACTCGATGCCGTCCTGTGATGACCAGGGCGACTCGGTCATGTTGCCGAACTGGCTGGCGGTGATGGAGGCGGACTGGCCGGACTCCATGAAGAACAGCTCGCCGCGGTTGTCTCCGGTGAGGTCGCAGCTGTCCATGGCCACGGTGCCCCCCTGCATGCTCACGCAGCGCATGTTGTCGCGGAAGCGGCAGCGGCTCAGAGACAGATCGGAATCCAGGCAGCGCAGACAGGCGCCGGTGGACTCGAACCCACCGGAGCCGGAGAAGGAGGTAAATGAGAAGTCGGCCGCGGCGTTCTGCAGGAGGATTCCGCCCCAGGGCTCCGGGGCGCTGTTGGCCAGGAATCGGACCGAATCGCCCGCGGTCCCCAGGCACGATATCCCGCCGTGAACCTCCAGGCTCACACCTTCGGCGAAACGCAGGTCCACGCCGGCGTTCACCTGCAGCGTGGCGCCGTCGGGCACCAGGAGGTCGCCGCTGACGTAGTAGGGAGACCCCTCCGCGTCCAGGACGGTGTGGCCGTAAAGGGTTCCCGACAGCGCAGACCAGGAGTCCAGCACGGTGAAGGGGTTGTAGCGGTCGTATCCCTCGGCGTAGCGCCACCAGTAGCCCCCTCCGCCCTCCACCGTCCAGACGTAGTTCCCGGGGTCGAGGTCCACGAAGGTCCAGGAGGTGTCCTCCAGCTCCACGAACCTGCAGGTGTCGTGGGGCCAGCCCTCGTCTGTGTACAGGTAGAGCCTGTAGTTCACATCGGGCGAGGAGGGGTCGTAGCAGGCCTCCCAGCTGACGAACTTATCCCCCAGCGACACGGTGTCGCCGCGGAAGGCGCGGAAGCTGCGGGGGTCTTCGTCGTACATCTCCGCCAGGCCCTCCACCCTGGCCTGTATCACGCTGTCCCGCATGGCGGCCACCGCGTCGTGGAACTCCCCGGGGGTGATGTCGTCGTTCCCGTCCGCCTCCACGGAGGGGGTGATGGCGGTCTCCAGGGAGTCGATCACCGGGTCGATCAGGCCGGAGGTCAGCAGCGAATCGGCTACGGCGTCGATCCTGGCGAAGAAGGCGTCGAGCAGGACGGGGTTGAGCAGGACCTTCTCCAGCACGGGGTTGTCGTGCCAGTAGTCGTTGACGCTTCGAGTGTAGGGGCGCAGTATCCAGTCGCCCCACAGCTTGTCCACGTCCCAGGCCAGCATGGTCCAGAGGCCGGTGCCCCGAATGTCCCTGTAGACGTAGTAGTTGTGGTAGTAGGTGCTGTAGTTCATGGTCAGGGCGTTCACGGCAAGGATGGTCATCAGCCCGTCGGTGTCGAAGACCCCGCCGATGGTCTGGTGCAGCTCCTCCGGGTCGGCCTGGTCGAGCCAGTCGATGAGACCGTAGAGGTCGGTCCAGTTCTCGCTCTCGTTGGCCTTCTTCTCCCACCACATCGGCACGTCGTCGTACCTGCTGAGGCAGGCTCCGTCCACGGCGGCCTTGTAGAGGTTGCCGTCGGGGTCCATGCCCCGGTCGGCCAGGAACTGCTCGTCCACCGGCTCCAGCCGGATGTACAGGCCCACGTAGTCGTCGTTTACGTAGACCTCGGCGTGGTCCACCCCGAAGCAGGGGTAGTCCAGCTGCCGCATGATCCAGGCGTAGAGCCAGGCGTGCATGTAGGTGGGGTCCAGGTACTCGGCGTTGAAGTTCCACTCGGTCCTTCCGGCCAGCGGCTGCGCCTCGGAGAAGGTGATCCGGTAGGACTTCTTCGGGTACTGCCGGGAGCTGTCACCGCGCAGGCGGATCAGAGCATTCGCGTAGAGGGTGTCCCCCACCTGCACCGTGCAGGGTATCTCTATGTCCTCCTGGTAGTTCTCCATCATGTAGCCGTAGTCGTCGGGGTCGCAGTAGACGCGATACTGCGGCACCTGCGCCGATGATCCGGCGCATACCACAACCGCGAGCAGGGCCCAGACGGCCGCTGACAGTCTCATGGATGTATCGGAACCTCTCGGCTTGTGCTCTCCCTCAGCTTCCGCGGTCTCAATGCCGCCGAGAGCATATCCATGCCGCCGCGGCAGGTCAAAGCACACCCCGAATGGGGAAGGGCCCGCAGCACCTGCGTACTGGCGACTCTTCGAGCAGGTGCCTAGCGCTTGTAGCCGATCTTCTGCAGCAGCTCCCGCCGGGCGGCTATGTCCTCCTGGGACTCCGCCGCCGTGGGAGGGCCGCCGTCGACGACGCCCATGATGCCTCCGCCCTGCTCGGTGCGGGCCACCACCACCTGCACAGGATTTGCGGTGGCGCAGAAGATGCGGCATACCTCCGGCACCGCCTTGATGGCGTTGAGGACGGCGATGGGATACGCCTTCTCCAGGACCAGCAGGAAGCAGTGGCCGGCTCCTATGCGCCCGACGTTCTCCTGGGCGATTCGTATCAGCTCGTTATCGGTTCCGTCCCAGCGTATCAGCCGGGGGCCGGAGGCCTCGGCGAAGGCCAGGCCGAACCTCTCGCCCGGCACCGACTGGGCCACGGCCTCGTAGACGTCCTCTACGGTCTTGATGAAGTGGGACTGACCCAGGATGATGTTGCAGCCCTCGGGAAACTCCAGCTGGACAGCCTCGAAAAGATCACCCTCAGCGCACATACGTATCCCTTCCTCTCCGGTCCTCCGTTACTTCTGCAAGAGCTTCATGCACCGCTCCACCTCGGGTACGCCTCCCTGCAGTATGATGTAGCCGTCAGGCGGCTCGGTGGGCGTTATCTCGTGGGAGATCGGCGTCTGCATCAGCTCCTTCACCTCTTCGTCGTCGTCGGCCGCGGCCAGGGCCCAGCCCAGCTTCATGCAGGCAACCTCCGGCAGCATGTTGCCCAGGGGAACCACCCCGCGCTCCATCAGCATCCTTCCGGTGTCGTAGACGTACATCTGAGTGTAGCCCCACAGGGTCTGCACCGTCATGTAGACGTGCACCCCGGCTTCGGTGGCCCGGCGCAGGGGCTCGTACAGGGGCTTGTTCACGTGGCCCAGGCCGGTGCCGGCTATCACTATGCCCCGGTAGCCGTTCTCCACCAGGCTGTCAATTATGTCGGCCTTCATGTTCGGGTAGTAGTAGACGATGGTTACCCGGTCGTCGAAGACAGGCTGGATGACGGGCCTGCGCTCCGGGTCGCGCTTTCGGTAGTCGTCCTTGAGGTAGGTGAAGCTCTCCCGGTCCACCATGGCCAGCGGTATGTCGCCGATGGTGCGGAAGGTGCTGCGGTAGCTGGAGTGCATCTTGCGCACCCGGGTGCCCCGGTGCAGCAGCCCGTAGCGGTCGCTGGTGGGGCCGAACATGCAGACCATCACCTCGGCGGCGTCGCAGTAGGCGGCGGTGCGGGTGGCGTGGATCAGATTCAGGGCCGCGTCGGAGCTGGGCCGGTCGGACGACCGCTGCGAGCCCACCAGCACCACCGGCACCGGCAGGTCCCGGCACATGAAGGACAGCGCCGCGGCGGTATGGTGCATGGTGTCGGTGCCGTGGCCTATGACTATGCCGGCGGTGCCCTTCTCGATCTCCCGGCCTATGGCCTCGGCGAGGGTGGTGTACTGCAGGGGGCCCATGTCCTCGCTGAAGATGCCGAAGAGCTTCTCGGTCTCCAGGTTGCAGATGTCGGCCAGCTCGGGAACGGCTCCGTACAGCTCCCCCGGCGAGAAGGCGGGGATCACCGCCCCCGTCTTGTAGTCCAGGCGGCTGGCTATGGTGCCGCCGGTGCCCAGCAGCTTCACGTTGGGATGCTCGGGGTCGAAGGGAAACTCCTGCTCGGGTATCTGGTAGTGGGCCTCCCGGCTGCCCAGCCTCTTCGAGCCGGTTACCTTCTCGGCGCTTATTCCGATGTTGTAGCCGGTGTAGAGCTTCAGGACTATGTGGCTGTCGTCCGCGGTCTCGCTGCGGGGCAGAATGACGCCTTTGAAGACGTTCGGGCCCGAGTGCAGCTCCACGTCGTCCCAGACCTTGAGGGCGTTCTCCTCCAGGACCTTCCGCGCCGGCCCCCGGTAGCCCTTCAGCTTGTCCTCGGTCATCCGTTCTCCCGTCATGTGCTTGTGGTGAGACCCGGGGCCTGCGGTCAGTAGATACGGCGCTTCCTGGCGGATTCGATGCCCAGGTCGTTTCTGTAGTTGGCCACGGTCCGGCGCTTGACGTCCATGCCCCTGGCCTGGAGCATCTCGGCCAGCCGGACGTCGGAGTAGGGCTTCTTCCTGTCCTCGGAGGCTATCAGCTTGCGCAGCTCCTCCTTGACCGACCGCGTGGACATCTGCCCGGCGCCCTCGCCCAGGCCGCGGCTGAACAGGAAGCGCATCTCGTGCACCCCGCGCGGGGACTGTATGTACTTGCCGTTGATCGCCCGGCTGATGGTGGACTGGTTGTAGTCCAGGGCGTCGGCCACCTGCTGCAGCGTCAGGGGGCGCAGGCCCGATATACCGTGGCGGAAGAAGTTCTCCTGGTACTCGGCGAGGAAGGTGCCGATCTTCTGCATGGTCTCCTGGCGCTGGGCTATGGCCTTGATGAACCAGGATGCCCGCTTGAACTTGTTCTTGACGTACTCCTTCTCCTTCTCCGGGGTGTTGGGGGACTCCAGTATGCGCCGGTTGCGGGCGGATATGTGCAGCGTGGGAAAGCGGGTGTCGTTCAGGAACGCCCGGAGTTCGCCGTCAATGTCGCGGATGATGATGTCGGGTATGACCACCGAGTTGCTGCTGCCGGCGAAGTCACTGCCCGGCCACGGGTTGAGGTGGGAGATGTTCTCCATGGCCTCCTGCACCCTGTGCGGTGTTACGCCCTCGGCCCTGGCTATGGCCGGAATTCTGCGCTCCACCATGTCCCCGAAGTGGTCCCGAACCATGCGGTACTCCAGCGACTCCGGATCCATGCCCTCCGCCTCCAGCTGCACCAGCAGCGCGTCGGAGGCGGAACGCGACCCCACTCCGATGGGGTCGAGGTCGCGAACGACGTCGGCCGCCCTCCACAGAAGATCGGGGTCCCCCTCCCAGCCCGTCTCCAGCTCGTCGTCGCTGAGGCTCAGCAGGCCGTGGCGGTCCAGGGAGTAGACCACGTACATCGCGGCCTCCTCCATCTCCGGGCTGAGCCGCCGGTTGTACACCTGCTCCAGGAGATGCTCGTAGAGGGTGGGCTCCTTCACCGGCTCGGGCCGCCAGGGCTCTTCGTCCCCCCTGTAGGAACCGCCGCCTCCGCCGGAGCCGTAGCCCTCGTTCTCTTCGATCTGCTTGAGGATGTCCAGAGGGTCCTCCTCATCGGCGTCCTCCCTCTCCGGCTCCTCCTCTATGTCATCGGCCTCCTCGGCGTCGGGGCCGGCCTCGGTCTGACCCTCGTCCTGGCCGGTCTCCAGCAGGGGATTCTCCTCCAGCTCCTGCTGGATGAGCTTCTCCAGGTCCAGGCTGGGGAGCTGCAGCATCTCCAGGGACTGCTGGATCTTCTGGGTGAGAACCAGCTTCTGCTTCTGCTCCAGCCGCTGGCTCTGTCTCATCTCCATGTTGGGCATCTGGTGGTGGACCTCTCTATCGCTCGTCTCCCGGCCGGCTGCGGCCAGCCGCGTGCCTAGTCTACGGGTAAACTATGCAAGGTCATCGCTGTACTGCAAGAGCAGGGGGGAGAAACCCGCGGGCTAGAGGCGGAAGCGCTCTCCCAGGTAGATCTTGCGGGCCTCGGGGTCCCGGGCCAGCTCGTCGGAGGTGCCCGACAGCAGGACCCGGCCGTCGTACATGATGTAGGCGTGGTCGGTGATGGCCAGCGTCTCGCGGACGTTGTGGTCGGTGATCAGTATGCCCAGGCCCTTCTCCCTCAGACCCCGGACGATGGACTGGATCTCCGCCACGGCGATGGGATCTATTCCGGCGAAGGGCTCGTCGAGGAGCAGGAAGCCCGGCCGGGTGACCAGGGCCCGGGCGATCTCCACCCTGCGCCGCTCGCCGCCGGAAAGGGTATAGGCCTTCTGGTCGGCCACCCTCTCTATGCCCAGGTCCTCCATGAGCTCCCGGAGGCGCTCCCTGCGCTCCCGGCGGGAGAGCTTCATGGTCTCCAGTATGCTCAGCAGGTTGTCGCGGACGGTCATCTTCCGAAAGACGCTGGACTCCTGGGGCAGGTAGCCGATCCCCAGCCGGGCCCGCTTGTACATGGGGAGGTCTGTGATCTCCCGGTCGTCGAGGAAAACCCGGCCCTCGTCGGGGCGGATGAAGCCCACGATCTGGTAGAAGGTGGTGGTCTTTCCGGCGCCATTGGGCCCCAGCAGTCCCACTATCCCGCCCCGGGACACCTTCAGGCTCACCCCGTCCACCACGCTGCGGCGGCGATACCGCTTCACCAGACCCTCGGTGCGCAGCAGCTCCGTCCTGCCGTTCCCTGCCATTTCTGCGCGGTCCGCGCTCACAGATCCCCCCTCGACGGGGCCTCGCCCCGGTAGCTGTAGGTTCCGCTCACTCCTCCGGCCACCCTTATGGTCTGAGGCGAGCCGTCGCTGTAGGAGATGTACAGACGGTCACCCCTGACCGTGTTGGTCTCCGCCCGCTCGGCGGCCTCGCCTCCGCTGCGGACCTCCAGGTTCACGTTTCCCCGGACGTATATGGAGTCCAGGTCGCCTGCGGTGTCGAACATGAACTGCGCGCCCTCGGAGGTGAACTGGCCGGTGGCCGGCGGGTCCACCCCGTTGTCGACGAAATCACCCTCGGCCGCACCCTCCACCCGAACCTCCGACAGGCTCCCCTCCTCCATCAGTATGCTCATCCAGTCGCCCGCCAGGGTTCCGTCCGGCGAGACGACCACCGGTGCTCCGATCAGCTCGAAGCGATCCTGGTCGCCGTAGTACCGCAGGTACTCGGCGTCCGCCGTTATCTCCCTGGCCGGGACCTCCACGTGCGCGCCGCCCTGGGCCTCGGCCCGGTTGGAGTCGGGGAAGAACTCCAGCCGGTCCGCAGTGACCGTCATGCTGTCGCCGTCCTCGGCCCGCCGCAGCACCGGGTCCACCGTTACGAAGAGGCTTCCGCGGTTGCGGTCGTAGAGGGCGTACTGGCCGGTCACCCGGCCCAGCCAGGGGCCGGTCATCTCCACGCTGTCGCGGGCGGTGGCCTTGCCCTGCTGGCGGTAGTAGACCACCTCACGGGCGTTTATCACGTTGTCGCCGTCGGTGAGCTCCACGTCTCCGGTGAGGCGTATGATCCCCGCCTCGCTGCGGTAGTCCAGCCGGTCGGCGGTGGCCGTTACCGTATCGCTCACCACCACCACGTCCCCCTCGAAGAGGGCCCTGCCCGCCGTCTGCCATACCCTTCCGGTCAGGGAGGTGACCACCACCTCGCCGTCGGTGACCCGGACGTTGCCTTCGAGGTCAACCACCACCTCGCCCGTCTCCAGCTCTCTGCCCTGGGCCCGGTCGGCGCTGGCGGTGAACACGTCGGCGCCCGCGGCGGCGCAGACGAACAGCAGCAGGGCCAGTGCTCTACAGGGCACCGTCCACCCCCTCCGGAGGCTCCCGGCCGGTGTAGACCACCTGGAAGGCCTCGTCCACGTCCACGTCCTTGCCGGTCTCCAGCGCCGTGCTCAGCCGTACCCCCCTGCCGGTCATCACCGTCTGCCCCAGGGAGTCGGGTATGGTCAGAACCACGGTGCAGTCCGACTCGAAGAAGCCGCCATCCTCGTTCCAGAAGAGCTCGGGGGCCTCCAGTTCCCTTCCGTCCACCGTCTCAACGTACACGTTGCCCCATACCCGCATGCTTCCGGTGGCGGTCTGCACCTTGCCGGAATCGCCCTGCAGGAAAGCGTCGGGCACGTCCTCCTCGAAGAAGGTCATGTCCACGTCCGCAAGCAGCATCAGACTGTCGTTCTCCAGGTACTTGCCGGTGGCGGCGTCCAGCTTCCAGATCCTCTCTCCGGCCCTGGTCTCCACCACGCTGAATCCCTGCACCCTCTGGACCGCCCCATCCCCCTCGCTCATGTCGTCGGCGCTGGGGCCGCAGCATCCGCACAGCAGTGCTGCGGCGGCCGGCAGAAGGGACAGCGCCCGTCGGGCGGGTCCGCCGGCCAACCTAGCGTATCCCCGCGCGCAGGGCGTCGTGCAGGTAGAGAATGCCCTTCGGCCGGCGACTGTCGTCCACGACCACGATGGAGGTGATGCCGGCATCCTCCATCCTTCCCACGGCAACCGAGGCCAGCTCCCGGGGGCCGGTGGTGACAGGATCCCGGATGAGCACGTCGCTGAGGGTCAGGTCAAGGACGTTCTCCCGGCGCTCCATGAGCCTGCCCAGGTCGCCGTAGACGAATATCCCCGACAGGGCACCGGATTCGTCGGTGGTGATGCATATGCCCCGATGGCGGGTGAGCATCGCTACTGCCTCGGACAGCGGGGCGGCCTCGGGGATCACCGGAAGCGGCGGGCCGGCCATCAGGTCGGAGACCCTCGTAAGCAGCTTCCGCCCCAGCATTCCGGCTGGATGAACCTGCGCGAAGTCCTCGGGGGAGAAGTCGCGGACTCGAAGAAGGGCCATGGCCAGGGCGTCTCCCAGGGCCATCATGGCCGTGGAGCTGGCCGTGGGCGCCAGGTCGTAGGGGCAGGCCTCCACGTCGTCGGGAAGGGCCAGGACCACGTCGGCGCTGCGGGCCAGCAGGGACCCGGTGTCGACCACCATGGCCACCACGGGCACCTGCAGCCGCCGGAAGCTGGGCATCAGCGCCGCCACCTCCGGGGTCTCGCCGCTCTTGGACAGCACCAGCGCCACATCCCCGCGCTGCAGCATCCCCACGTCGCCGTGCACTCCCTCGGCCGGGTGCAGGAACATGGCCAGGGTGCCGGTGCTCACCATGGTGGCGGCGATCTTGCGGCCCACGTGACCGGACTTGCCCATGCCGCAGACCACGACCTTGCCCGAGCACTCCGACAGAAGGCGGACGGCGTCGTCGAAGCCCTCCCGGGCCAGCTCCAGCGTGCGGTCCAGCCAGCGGCGCTCGATGTCGAAGACACGGCGGGCCTCCCCGTAGAGGCTATCGTCCATTCCGGGCCTCCAGCACCTTGTCTATTACCTCCCGCACGGCACCGTCCCCGCCGCGGGCTTCGGTCACGTAGTCCGCAGCCTCCCGGGCCAGCCTGTGGCCGGTTGCCGGGCAGGCGCCCGCGCCGGCCAGCTCCAGGGCGGGAATGTCCACCAGGTCGTCGCCCATGAAGAGACACGCCTCCATGCCGATACCCAGCCTCCGGCAGATCCTTCTCAGGGCCCCGGCCTTGTCGCCGCAGCCCAGGAACAGCAGCTCCACCGGGATACCCAGGTCGGCGGCCCGGGAGCGGGTGGCCGGGAAGTCGCGGAAGGAGACCAGGGCCACGTGAAGCCCCTTCCTGCGGGCCTCCATTATGCCCGAGCCGTCGCGGGCGCTGAAGCGCTGGATGACATCGCCGCCGGAGTAGAACAGGCTGCCGTCGGTGAGGGTGCCGTCCACGTCCAGCGCCAGCAGCTCGATATCGCCGAAGCCCCTCATCGTCGCCCTCCCTCCCAGTGCGCCAGGGCTCCCCGCACCGCCGCACATGCGCCCTCCAGCGGCAGCATGGTGGCCGCGTCGCTGAGGGCGCTGGCGGGGTCGGGATGGGTCTCCAGGAAAAGCCCGTCCACTCCCCAGGCCGCCGCCGCCCGTGCCAGCTGAGGCGCGTACTCCCGGCTGCCGCCGGTGCTGTGGCCCAGCGAACCCGGCCTCTGGAGGGCGTGCGTCACGTCCAGAACCACCCGGTCGGCCATTCGGGCCATGACCGACAGTGACCGAAGGTCGACCACCAGGTCACCGTATCCGAAGAAGGTTCCCCGCTCGGTCATCCAGACCTCCGGGCAGCCGGCGCCCCGCAGCTTGTCGGCGGCTCCGTCCATGTTGGCCGGGCTCATGAACTGGCCCTTCTTCACGTTCACCGGCAGGCCGGTCTCGCCGGCGGCCTCCAGCAGCGAGGTCTGGCGGCAGAGAAAGGCCGGCACCTGAAGAAGGTCGACAACCTCCGAGACCGGCCCCGCCTGATCGGCGGCGTGTATGTCCGTGGTGGTCCGTATCCCGAATGTCTCCCCCACTTCCCGCAGCAGCTCCGTACCCGCCTTCAGGCCGGGCCCGGCGTACGATTCGGCGGAGGTCCTGTTGTCCTTGCGCCATGAACCCTTGAACATCCACTCCACGTCCCGGTCCAGGGCCCCGAAGAAGTCGGCGAGGTAACGGGCCACGGACATCACCACGTCGCGGCTCTCCAGGCTGCACGGACCCATGATGAGCACGGGCCTCATCTCTCGGCCGCCTCCCCTCCGCGGTAGACCTCTACCGCTCTCGCCAGGTCCTCGGGGGTGTCCACTCCGAATCCGGGGAAGTCCCCGGTGACTACGGTAATGGGTACGCCGGCCTCCAGCCAGGCCAGCTGCTCCAGCCGCTCCGAGCGGGACAGGTGCGAGGACTCCAGCTCGGTGCAGCGCCGCAGGGAATCCGGGGTGAAGGCGTACACTCCCACGTGCTCCAGCAGGCGGCCGGCGCCGTGGGGTATGGGGCTGCGGGAGAAGTACAGGGCCCTTCCTCCGGCTCCGGTGACCACCTTGACTGAGTCCGGCCCGGACACCTCGTCGGCGGAGGCCGGGCGGGCCAGGGTCGTCACGCCCCCGCCGGGGTCCATCGAGGCCAGGGCCCTTATCCAGGAGCTGTCGGCCTGAGGCTCGTCGCCCTGCATGTTGACTATCAGGCGTCCTGGGCAGCCCATGGATTCCCACGCCAGGCGAATCCTGTGGGTTCCGCTGGGGGCCGGGCCGGTAGACAGGGATCTGTAGCCGGCCTCTTCTGCCACCCGTGCCACGTCGGGGGAGTCGGTGGCTACCGCCAGGCAGCCCCATGGGCCCTCCAGGCCCTGCAGGACCCGAACTATCAGGGGAAGGCCGGCGACGTCCGCCAGGGGCTTGCCCGGCAGACGGGTGGAGCCTGTCCTGGCCGGAACGAGAACGCAGACATCGCCGGGAAGGATGGTCAGCGCCACCGCTCCGATCCCCAGAATCCCAGCCGCACCGTGGTCTCGCCGCTCTCGTCCCACATCTCGTGGGTGACCGCGAGGTCCAGCACGGCCCTGTCGCCGGGAAGGCTGTAGCTGAGACCGCCGCTGTATGCCCGCGCGCCATCGCGCCACAGGCCGTTCATGCGGGAGTAGCCCGTTCTGAGGGAAAAGCTGCGGGAGAGCTCGGCCTCCGCCCCGAAGGCCAGGATGTCGCCTTCATCGGTTCGTGAGCCCAGCAGGCTCAGCGACTTGCGGCGGAACCATGACATGCCCAGTGAGAGGCCCTTCAGCGGCCTGATGGTAACTCCCGCGAAGCCCTCTCCCGGAATGTCGTAGATCTCGGTCCGAGTGCTGTCGGGATCGCCGGCGGTAAGGTAGTCGCGGCCCATCTCCAGCTTGCCCGACCGGTCGGTGGTCAGGGATACGCCGAAGCTCACGGGACCCTGGCTGTAGGTGGAGCCCAGCTGCACTCCCCAGGCCGACCTCAGGTAGAGGTCGTCCCTGTACTGCCAGGAAAGCGGTATCTCCTGCCCCACGGAGTCCCGGGTCAGGCTCACGTCCGACTGCAGGTTGCCGAAGAGAAACCGTCCTCCCACGGAGAAGGCCAGGTGGGGGTTGGCCCTGATGGCGGCGCCGAAGTAGCCGTCGCCGGTGCCCCCATCCCAGGTGTAGGAACCGGTGTATTCGTCCACCGAAAGCGTGTCCTCGCAGCTGAAGCTGCTGCGTGAGGCAAGGCCCCCGGCCAGGGATACGGCGCCGGGCAGGGGAAAGACGAACGAGACGTAGGGAAAGCGGGACTTGCCGTCACGGCTGGCAAGATCGCTTTCGGAGTATCCCACCGCCGCCGACAGTCCGGTGCTGCGTACCCAGGCGGATGCGGAGGGGTTGAGAAGCGACAGAGAGGCCTCCGCCGGCGCGCAGCCCTCCACTCCGCCCATTCCGGCTCCCCGGGCGGTGATCAGTGGGTACTCGTACCCTATCCCGCCCGGGGGAGGGACGAAGTCGGGCTGGCCCCCGAAGGCCAGCGCCACGGAAATCAGCATGGTCAGATTCGTCATCTGCAGTACTCCAGTTGTTTGCGGTAAGGATTGCCTCGAGGCGTCCGAACAGGCTCTACCTCGCCCGCCGGAAGCGGTTCCAGGCTCAGAGCTCTACGGTATCTCCCAGGCAGGGTATTATAACCTCCCTGCCCAGCTCGGAGCTAATCCTGCTTCCCAGGGCCTCTATGCCTTCCTCCTCGCCGTGAACCAGCAACACCTTCTCGGCCTTCTCCCCCACCGTGGCCGTGTACCTCATCAGACCCTCGGCGTCGGCGTGGGCCGAGAAGCCGTTGATGACCTCCACCGGGGCCTTCCGAGTGTACTCCTCGCCGAATATCCGAACGGTCTCGACCCCTTCAACGAGGCGGCGTCCCAGCGTGTGCTGGGCCATGAACCCCACGATGAGGACCGTGTTCCGCTCGTCCTCGATGTTGTTCTTCAGATGGTGGAGGATGCGGCCAACCTCGCACATCCCCGAGGCGGAGATGATCACCATGGGGGTCCGGTCGGCGTTGAGGGCCTTGGACTCCGAGACGCTCTGGGTGAAGTGCACGTTGTCGGACTGAAAGGGCGTGTGGCGGGTCTGCACTATCTCCCTCATCCGCTGGTCGAAGCACTCCGGGTGAAGCTGGTACACCTCGGTGGCATTGAAGGAAAGCGGCGAGTCGACGTAGACGGGCATTCGGGGGATCCTGCCGGCCAGGTCCAGCTCGTGCAGGTAGTAGAGCACCTCCTGGGTCCTGCCCACGCTGAAGGATGGGATGATTACCTTCCCCCCCCGGGCGTGGGTGTCGTTGAGGACGCGGGCGAATTTGTCCTCGGCCTCCTCCACCGGGCCGTGAAGCCTGTTTCCGTAGGTGCTCTCCATTATCAGGAAATCCGGCCGTGAGCCGAAATCGGGGTCCCGCAGAATGGGCCTTCCCGGCCGGCCCAGGTCGCCGGTGAACAGCAGCACCTTCTTCCTGCCGTTCTCCCGAATGGTCAGCTCCACCTGGGAGGAGCCCAGTATGTGGCCGGCGTCCAGGAATCTCAGTGTAACGTTGTCGAACACCCGGTAGCTCTTTCGGTAGGGGATGGAGACGAAGCAGTCCAGCGTGGCCATCACCTCGTCCATTCCGTAGAGCGGCTCCAGCGGCGGCAGGTCCTTCCTGGCGCGCTTGCGATTGAGGTACTCGGTGTCGTCGTGCTGTATGTGGGCGCTGTCGGGTAGCATTATGGCCGCCAGGTCCCGGGTGGCGAAGGTGCTGAGGATGATGCCGTCGAAACCGTTCCTCACCGCGGTCGGCAGGTTGCCGGAATGGTCTATGTGGGCATGGGACAGGATAATGACGTCTACGTCAGAGGGATCGTAGGGGTGCTCGCGGTTAAGCCTCTCGCTCTGCTGCCGGTGGCCCTGGAACAGACCGCAGTCCAGCAGGATCTTCCTGCCTCCGATCTCCAGCAGGTGCTGCGAGCCGGTAACCATTCTGGCCGCTCCGTGGAAGGTTGCCTTCAATGGGATTCCTTTCTCTGGTGATCGCAACGGGCTCAAGTATGCCCACTGCCGGCAGCCGCAGCAACCGAAGGGAACCGCTTCCGGGGAGCGGTGATTATTCAGGATGGGTCGAAACAGAATGGAAGGAAGACGGCTCTTCCGAGGGGACGGGTATGGACTTGCCCGTACGGCGGGCGTAATGTAATAGGGAATACACATGTTTGGTGATAATGAAATCACAGGCGCATAATAACCGGATACAGGGGAGGTACGAATGAGGAAAGTAGCTGTAGTATGCATATTGCTTCTGGTCTCCCTGGCCGGCGCGGAGACACTCCTGGAGAGGGTCAACGGAGCGCTGGACGCGGGCGAGATAACGGCCGACCAGGCAGCCCTCTACCTTGCCGCGGCCCTTGACGGAGACCGGGCGGCTCCCGGCACGCTGATGGAGGGCGTGGACGCCGAGCCCTGCGGCACTCCCGCCATCGAGCGGCTGGAGGAGCTGTACGACAGTTGCTCGGCCCCGGTACGCGAAGAGGTGCGCGGCCTTCTGGCCCGCCCCACCCTCAGCGGCCCCGAGTACACGTACGACAGCCCCGAGGGCTGGTTCAAGATGCACTGGACCGACGAGGGAGCCGACGCCACCAGCGAGAGCTACGTCCAGGCGCTGGCCGAGGCCTTCGACTGGTCCTGGGAGCACCAGTGCCTGGACATGGGCTTCGAGGAACCTCCCAGTGACCTGGGACTGGGCGGCGACGAGAAGCTGGACGTCTACATGATCAGTCTGGGCGGCGGAACCATCGGCTGGTGCTCCACCGCCGGCAATCCCACCAACCCCGGGGGGTACCCCAACTCGGTCTCCAGCCACATCGCCATGGAGGCCGACTCCAGCGAGTTCGGCATGGACCAGATGAACGAAACGGCGTCGCACGAGTTCCAGCACGCCGTCCAGAACGCCTACGCCGCCGTCGAGCCCTCCTGGTTCAAGGAGAACTGTGCCACCTGGATGCAGAACGAGTGCTGGGACACCGATCTCTACGCCGACTACCTGGGCTCCGGCGAGAACTGCCTGCGCCAGCCCTGGAGGGCCATGGACAGCGGGTCGATGTACCACTACGGCGCCACTCCGTGGCCCATGTACATGCAGGTCCGCTGCGGCGGCTACGAGGTGGTGCGGCAGGTCTGGTACAACTGCGCGATCGTATCCGGAATGAACACCTGGCCCGCCATAGAGACCACGGCCGAGGAGTACGGCATGACCATCACCCAGTGGTTCGCCGAGTACGCGGCATGGCGCTGGTTCACCGGAAACTTCGCGGTGCCCAGCGGCTTCTATGAGTACGAGGAGTCCTCGCTGTGGAGCCCGGGCCCAAGAGTCCTTCCCTGGCAGTACCACACTTCACTGCCGGCCAGCGGCGACCAGGGCGACTACAGCGACTACTACCCCGATCATACGGGTCTTCACTGGATTCGCGTGGTGGCGGACGACTACCAGGACGGCTGGATGGACTTCAGCTTCGACGGCCGCGACAACTTCGACTGGACCGTGGGCTACATCCAGTACGCCGAGGACCAGGGGGCCTTCGGCTGGCAGTACGTCGACAACTCCTCGGCCACCTGCGACTTCAGCGTATCCGCCAACGGCTGGGACGACGTGGTCTTCTTCGTCTTCGCCAACATGGACAGCAGCCTCGACCACCTGTTCGAGTACAGCATCGACTACTCCACCGGCGTGGCCGGCGGGGAAGTGGCCGACAACGGCCTGGCGGTGGTGCCCGAGGCCAACCCCATGGCCCCCGGTATGGCCATAGCCGTCACCACACCCGAAGCGGGCTTCACCACACTCAACGTTCACGACCTGTCGGGCAGGCTCGTCGACCGTGTGGCGGCACAGGAGCTGACGGCGGGAACCCACAGCCTGCAATGGAGCGCCGAGAGCCTTCAGAGCGGTGTCTACTTCCTCCGCCTGACCGGACCCACCGGCGGCGTGACCCGGAAGGTCGTTCTTCAGAGATAACGAGCAGGCCCGGGGGCGCGTCCCCCGGGCCACAACCGCACGTCAAATGGAAAGAGAAAGATGAAGATCTACACAGCACTGGCAGCTGCCCTGCTGCTCTTTGTTCCGGCGGCCACGGCGGCCACCTCCAACCAGGCCATTCTGGAGGCCGAGGAGGCCGGGGAGATCACCGTCGAGGAGGCCGCCCGCTACCTGACCTACAGCGTGCTGGCGCCGGACAGGCTTCCGGCGGAGTATGCGGCCTTGGACACCGAGCCCTGCGGCACGCCGGCCCTGCACGAGGCCTACCTGAGGCTGGAGGCGGTTTCGGCCCCGATCAGGGAGGAGATACTCACCCTGGCCAACAGGCCGGACTACGGAAGCAATCCGGAGTACACCTTCGACTCGGACGCCGGTTACTTCAAGATCCACTGGACCGACGCGGGGCCGCACGCCACCAACCTGGAGTACTGCCAGGAGATAGCCGACGCGGCAGACCTCTCCTGGGAGACCGAGATCAACGAGATGGGCTACTACGACCCGCCATCCGACCTCGGGCTGGGCGGAGACGAGAAGTACGACATCTACGTAAGGGCCCTCTCCGGCGGAACGCTGGGATACTGCACCGCTGCCGGCGAGCCCAGCGACCCCGACACACCCAACAATGACAAGGCCAGCCACATCGTGATGGACAACGAGATCTACAGTGACGAGACAAAGGTCTGCACGGTCTCGCACGAGTTCCAGCACGCCTGTCAGTTTGCCGCAGACGTCGGGGAGCCCACCTGGTTCATGGAGAACTGCGCGGTGTGGATGGAGGAGCAGGTCTACCCGGATTACGACGACTACCAGATGTACACGGGCGGCGACAGCCCCACCCGCAAGCCGATGTGGGACATCAGGACCTCCCCCGGAGGCCTCTACCACTACGGCGGCTTCATGTGGCCCTGGTTCATGGAGAACCTGCTGGGCAGCGTAGACGTGGTTCTGGAGGTCTGGGTCAACTGCGCGGAGACCTGGGGACCCAACATGATGGACGCCCAGACCGACATGTTCGCCGCCCACGGCATGACGTTCGAAGAGGCCTTCATGCAGTACAACCACTACCGCTGGTGCACGGCCGACAACTGGTACACCGGCTGCGGCCTCTACGAGGAGGAGGCCTCCGAATGGTACCCCGGACCGCTGGTCATACCCACCTACCACTACTTCGACGAGCTTCCGGCCTACGACATCGAGGACATGGTGGGCGTATACAACGACGTCTACGAGCTGGAGTGCTACGGCCTGCACTGGATCCAGGTGGAGCTGGCCAACTACCAGGACGGCTGGGTCACCATGGACTTCGACGGCCGTGACAACTTCGACTGGAACCTGTCGCTGATCATGTTCAACGACGCCGGCGGCAGCTACTACCAGTGGTTCGATCTCGACCAGCCGGACAACGAGATGTCGCTGGCGGTCGAGGCGGCGGGATGGGACTACGTCATCTTCTCGCCCGTCTGCATGTTCGACACCGGCCTGGACATGATCTACGAAGCCGACATCACCTACAGCACCAACGCCGAGGGCGGAGTGGTAGCGCCCCAGCAGATGGGGCTCACCGTCTCCTCCAACCCCCTCAGCACGGCCGGGTCCGTGAACGTTGACCTGCCTTCAGCGGCCGCCGCCGAGCTCACCGTATTCGACATGAGCGGCCGGCGGGTGGCCACCCTCTGCAGCGAGGAGCTGGCCGCGGGCAGCCACAGCTTCGGCCTGCAGGACCTGAACCTGGATCCCGGAACCTACCTGTTCAGACTGGTCTCGGGCAGGGACATAGCCACTCAGAAGGCAGTCCTGGTTCCGTAGCTGCGAACATTGCGGGGGAGCGCCGCTCCCCCGCTCCATCCTCAACCCGCTGCGGGTTTCGTATAATCCACCTTCGTCGACGAACGGCCCAACCGCGTGGGAGGTTCCGTGTCCAGGTTATCAGCCTCCGTCATTGCCGCGGCGGCGCTAGCCGCCTGCCTTGCCTGCGGCGACGACTCCGGCCGGGGGCGGGCGGACTTTCCGCTGCGGGACCAGCCATTGCTGGTGGCGGAGCTCGGGGGTCTTGACCCGGACATAGCCCTCCCGCGTTCCCTGACCCTCAGGGCGGAGGAGGTTGCACGCGCTCGTCTGTCCCCCACCGGATACCCGGCCGACACCATGAGACTGGCCGAGAGCCTGGCTCTGGACGCCGTGGCCGGAAACTACCTGTGTATGCTGGTGGACGTTCACCTTCCGGCCGTGACGGTCCATGCAGAGGCCAGGAGCAACATCATCCTGCGGACTCTCGACAGCGGCGTGGCGGTTCGTCCCGCCGAGCTGTCCGCGGAGATGCAGGCCGGAACGTGGGGCAGCTGGCTGGGCCGTCAGGAGACGCTGGCAGGCCTGATGGACAAGTATCAGCCGGATGTTGTCATCATGCGTCTGCATCCCTCCTCGGCGGGACAGGTCCAGGAGCTGCTGCGGGCCTGGAGCGGCCGAGACCTCGACATGGCCGTCTACTCACCCCCCAGGCCCGGCGAGCACTACCGCGGATGGGCCGTCCTCAAGGGGCCTTCTTTCTCAGGCGGCAGAATGGACGGTCTCACCATGCGGGGTCTCTACTCCACCCTGAGGGCCGTACTGGGGGTCCCGGATACTCTGAGGGCCGCCGAGGGAACGGCCGCATACGGCCATCTCAGGGTCGGGAATCGCTAGCATGGGCAGGCTGGTGAAGCGGCTTCTCGCATGGGCCGACGGGCTTCCCGCATCTCCCGGTCAGCTGGTGGCTCTATTCGCGGCCACGGTAATCCTGCGGAACCTCATGGAGGCCGCCGCCACCGCCGGGATCTTCCATGCCAGCGCTTTCCTGTTCCACTTCCCCATCGCCTACGTGTTCCCCATGATCACCCTGACCTGGCTGCTGCACGTCCTCTCGGGCTACCCCGCCGACCGGCTGCTGAAGGTCATGCTCCTCACCTGGACGCTCACCCTGCTGCCTCCGCTTCTCGACCTTGTCCTCGAAACCTCCACCGCCATCGGCTACTTCCCCCTTCAGCGGGGGAACGCGGCCCACTTCCTGCTGAACTTCTTCAACCCGGCAGTGGAGCTTACCGGCACTACGGCGGGCATTCGAATAGAGGCCGCCATCGGATGCGTGCTGGCGGGCATCTTCGTAGGGGCCATAGCCGCCAGCAGAAGGCTTCTCCGCGGCGTGTTCACCACGGTTCTCTTCGCCCCCGTGTTCCTGGTGTTCTTCACCTGGCCGCACCTGGTGCAGATACTGACCTCGGGGCTGTTCTTCAACGCCGGCGAGGCCCAGCTCTACTTCCAGTGGCGGGTATCCACCGAACCGACCCTGTTCGGTGGCGCGCACCTTACCGTCTTCCTGGTCGACATGGTTCCGACGGTTGTGTTCGGACTCCTGCTTCTTCGGGCCGTCGCCCGAGGTCTCTACGAGAGGGTGCGGAAGGCGTTTGTCTCCCGCCCCGAGTCGTACGTGGCCTGCCTGGCAGGCACCGTCGTCGCGCTGTCCGCCGCGCTGTCGGGCTCGGTGGTCTCCTTCGCCGACGCCTGGGCCATCGTCGGAGCGCTGCTCGCCGCATGCCTGGTGGCCGCATCCTCCCGGGCGGGGGGAGGAGTCGGGGCAGTCCTGCTGGGTTCGGGGCTGGCTGCTGCGGCGGCCACCGGATGGACCACTCTGGTCGCGGCCGGCCTGGCGGCCGCGTTGCTTTGCCTTCCGGGCCCAAGACGTCTTTCGAGATTTCTGGGCTACCCGGCACTGTTTCTGACCGCTGCGGCTCCGGTGCTGGACCCCGTAAAGACCCCCATGCTCCCGCTTATGGCGCTGCCCTTGGCCGCGGCGGCGATTCCCCGCCGCAGATGGCCCGCCCTGGCCCTGGCGCTTGCGGCGCTCATCCCCGCCCTGCTGGCTGCGCCGCAAAGGCCCACTTCCCCCGCGGAGGGAAGGAGTCGCGAGAACCGCTACTTCTCCCACGGCGCCAGAACTGCTCACGCCCATCTGGGGAGCATGGGCATGGCGGCCGCCGACGACGAGCTGACGCGCTTCGCCGAGTCGGCACATCTGCTGGGAATGGAGCACCGCGCCAGGTGGGGCTACCGGGTGGCCACCGCCAGGGGCGACACCTGCTCGGAGCTGCTGAGGGTCGGCATAAACCTGGACATGCGCGACTGGTCGCCGCAACAGCTGCAGGACAACATGGACCGCCTGCGCTCCATTTCCAGACGCGACGAGGGAGAGGCCCTCTTCACGGCTTTCGTGGCCAACGCCACCGCGAGGCGGGACACCGTCCTTCTGCGGTCCATTATGGAGGAGATGGGTCCGGTTCCCCGGCTGCACACCGCCTGGTCGAGGGTGCTGGTCAGCCTGGGCGATACACTGGGCGCATGGCGCCACGCCAGGCTGGCCGCCGCGCATCCCATGGCGTCCGGGAGCCAGCTGGCCTGGGCGGTGATGACGGCGGCGATGGCGGGCGCCGACTACGACTCGATCTACCGGGATTCCGAGTCCAGGCTGGGAGCCGACATGGAGCTGATGAAGGCCCGTCTTCGCGCCCCCATCGCCGCCGGTGACCCTCCCGACCGCCGTGACCTGCTGGAGCTCTGCCTTCACATCAGGCCCGAATCGTCGGAGATACTCCAGCTGGCCTCGCTCTGGCACCTGCGCGCGGGTGACTACCACCTCGCGCTGCTGATGGCCGAGAGGGGTATCGCGGCCAGCCTCAGACCGTCCAGGAGGCTCTTCGAGCTGGCCTGCATCTCGGCGGTGGAGGCGGGGGCCTGGAGCAGGCTGAGGGCCTCGGCCGAGTACGGCCTCAGGCGGTATTCCGGCGACTCCATGCTGCAGGTATACCTGGCGGCCGCCCTCGCGGGAGGGGGCAGCCCGGAGCAGGCCGCCGCACGGCTGAAGGCGATGCCCGCCCTCCCCGAGCTCACAGGCAGGCTGGACTCGCTCTGCACCGCCGTCCTGGAGAGGTAGTCGTGCGGGACTCCCCGGCCCGGCAGCGACGGGCCGACGCCGCAGTCGCTGCGGCCCTGGCGCTGGCCGTCGGCATCGCGGCCCTCGCTTCGGGCCCCCCCGTGTTCGATGCGGTTGACGGAGCCGAGTTCTCCCTGGCCGGCACCCGCCTGGAGATCGCCCATCCGCCCGGATATCCGCTGCTGCTGATGCTGCTTCGCCTGGGGGGAGCATCCACCTACGCCGGCCACCGGGCTCTGACGTCGGTATTGGCGGGGCTGGCCGCGGCCTCGGTGTACGGCGCGGTTCGAAGCTTCGGGCGGACGCCGGCGTCCTCGGCAGGCTCGACACTGGTGGTTACGATGTCACAGCCCGTGCTCGGGCAGCTGAACCTTCTCGAGGTCCACGGCATGACCCTGCTCCTCTGCAGTCTGGCTCTCATGCTCCGCCGCCGTCCGGCCGGCGCCTACTTCCTGGGACTTGCCGTATTCGGGGGGCACCCGGCATCCATCTGCCTGCTGCCGGCCTTCCTTGGCCGTCGGGGCTCGACGCGCCGGCTGGCAATGGCCGCTCTGCCGGCCACCCTTCTGCTGTACGTTCCGCTGCGGTCCGGCGACGCCACTCTTCTCCACTACACCTCGCCGTCGGTTCTCGGCCACTGGCTATCCTACCTTGGTCTGTACGGGAGCAGGCTGACGGGTCCCTCGGCCGAAAGGCTGCTGAGCGTCCTGGCCGCCCTGGGCCCCGCGGCCGGAGCGGCCGCGGCGATACTGGTGCTTACGGGCAGGCCGCGGGACTGGCGGATGCCGATGGCGGCTGCGCTGGCGCTGGTCTTCATCACCTCCTACGACGTCAGGGACCTCTACGCCTACTGGTGGCTGGCCCTGCTCCCGCTCGCGCCCTGGCTGGCCGGAGGGCTGGAGAGGATCGGAAGGGTTGCGGGAAGCCGCCTCCCTCCGGCCGCCGTAGTGGCTGCGGTGGCGGCCACCGGTCTGGCTGGGTCCTGGAGGGCAGAAGACACGGCGGCCCGGACGGTTGCCACCGACCTGGTCAGGGGGGCCGGACCGGACGGAGTGTACTGCACGGTGGGCCATCAGACCTTCTACGCCGCCTACCTGCTGGAGACCGAGGACCGGCGCCCCGACCTGGTGCCGGCGGACCTGTACGGCAACTTCTTCGGCCTGCGTCTGGGATCGCCTGCGGGAGATCTGCCCGACAGCGTCGGCCGCAGGGCCGTCTACGCCACCAGGGCGTGGCGAAGCCTCCCCCTCAACGGCCTCCTGTTCACCTTGGATCCGCCGAACCTGGCCTGGCACTCCTACGACGTCTTCAGCCTGCGGCCCGAGACCGACGATCCCCTGGCCAGGGACCAGCTGGCCGAGTGCTGGCTCCGCAGGGCCCTGGCCCTGGAGGGCCGCGAACGGGCGCGGGCCTTCTCCGTTGCCGAGAGCCTGGCCTCCACCCGCGAGACGGCAGGGAGGGTGCATGAGCTCCGCGACCGGTAGGCGCAAGGCCCTGGCGGCGGTGCTGCTGCTGGCGGCTCTGGGGGGACTGTACAGCCTGACTCCCATACACAACGCCAATTTCTTCTGGCACCTCCGAAACGGCCTGGACATACTTGACACCGGCACGGTGCGCACCACCGACCCGTTCACCCACACCATGTGCGGCCGCGAGTGGCTGCAGCAGGAGTGGGGGGCCGAGGTGGCCATGGCGCTGTCCTGGCGCATGGGTGGGGAGGCGGGCCCCGTGCTGCTGAAGGCCCTGCTGGTGACCGCCGCCATAGTCCTGGCCGGACTGGAGGCCCGAAGGCGGGGAGCCGACTGGAGGGCCGTGGCCTTCGTGGGGGTTCTCTGGCTCGCACTCAGCCACCCCAGGTGGGTAGCCCGACCGCACGTGACCACCATCATGTTCTTCTCGCTCTACCTGTTCCTGGTTCCGAGGATAAGGCAAAGGGGCCTGGTCGCGGGACTGGCAGTTTTCGTCCCCCTTCAGGTCCTGTGGGCCAACTGCCACGCCGGATTCGTGATGGGCCCCTTCCTGCTGGCCCTCCCCCTTGCCGACGACCTGGCGGGCCGCAGGTGGGGCAGCGCGCTGCGATGGGCACCGCTGCCGGGGGCAGCCCTGGCCGTCTCGGTCGTCCATCCCAACGGAATCGGATCCCTGCGCTACCTGACGGGGTTCCTCTCCCAGCCGCTGTTCAGACAGACCATAAGGGAGTGGTGGAGCCCGTTCGACCCGCGCTACCAGCCTGGCCTGCCGCTCTCCAGGACCGCCTTCGCGCTGATCCTGCTGACGGTTCTAGCCGCGGTCATGGTCTGGCGGCGCAGAAAACGGGTCAGGCCGTCGACAATCGTCGGGCTGGTGGCTCTCACCCTGGCCTCGGCGATGGCCTCCCGCAACATCGAGCTGCTGTCCATGGCCGGGCTTGCCTGGCTGGCGCCCCTGGCCGGGAGACGGGTCAACCGCTGGCTTGCCTGTGGCCTGCTGGCGGCTGCCGCCGCGGTGCCCTTTCTGTTCGGCGTTCCCAGGGAGGTGGGCCCATCGAGGAACCTGGGGGTCTCGGTGGACTGGAGCATCTACCCCAGGGAGACGTCCCACTTTCTCGAGGAGCATCCGGGCCTGCTTGCGGGGACCCTGTTCAATACCCACGAGATAGCCGGATACCTGGAGTACAGGCTGGGCGAAAGACTGCCCCTCTACATGGATGGCCGCTGTCTGCTCTACCCCGAGTCATTCCACGCCGAGTACCTTGCCATGACTTCTCCAGCCTCCCGGGCGGAGGCCCTTCCGGTACAGGCCGGTGTTCTCATGAGCCGGGAGATCGACCTGGCCGTCGTGCACTGGCCCTCCACGGAGGGCTCGGCGGCCTTCCTTCTGGCCGACCTGCCCTTCTGGAGACCCGTGCACTGGGACGAGGTGGCCCTCGTATACGTCCGCGAGGACCTGCTTCGGCGCCAGGGGCTGGACTCGCTCGGATTCGGGAATGTCGATCCCCTCAGGTCCGGGGACCTGCTGGAAATGCCCCCCTATCTCATACCCGCCGGCCTGGCTCCTGAGCTGGCCCGGGCCGCCGGAAAAGGACTGGACGGTGCGGCCGTTCAGCTGGCGATGCTCCGGCTGGCCGAAGGGGCTCCGGAGGAGGCGGCGGACATTGCCGGCTCCATCGGCGACACCCGCCTGAAGAACAGCCTGACATCCGCCCTGAACCCTTCTGAGGAGCTGCCGGAATCCCCGAATCCCGTTGTGGCCACGGCCGCATGCTGGAGCCGGGCGGTGGCCGGAAGGCCGGACGCGGCCCTGGCGGCGGCCCGGATGTCGGACGACCCGGTTCTGGTCAACGCGGCCACTGCCCTGGCCGGAGGCCGTCCGAGCCCGGAGCCCGAGCTGCCCTGGGTGATGAAGCCCGGAATGCTGGCCCTGTCTCAGCCGCCGGCCCCGGAGGCCACCGCCGCCGTCTCGGCCCGGGCCTCCGCCCTGTGGTGCTGCGGGCTTCGAGACTCGGCGACAACCGCCGCAAGGCGGGTGCTGGAGTCCGAGGAAACGCAGCCATGGCAGCTGGCCTCAGCCGCGGTTCTTCTGGTCATGGACGGCTGCCTCGAGGATGGCGCAGCCGCCGCCCGCCGGGCCCTGAAGGCCAGGCCGGCGCCGTTCAGTCTGTACGCAATGGGAGTAGCCGCGCGGGAGGCCGGCCGCAGCTTCGAAGCGGTGGCCTTCCTGCGGCGGGCAGTTCGCCTGTCCCCCGATTTCTCGCCGGCGGCACTGGCCCTGGCAGACCTTCTATGGAATGGGGGTTCGATGGAGGAGGCGGTGAGCCTCTACTCCCGCATCGGTGCCGGGGAAACGCCGCTTCCGCAGAAGGCCGTTCGAAGGCTGGAGCTGGCAGAGGTGCTCGGTCCGGGCTTTCTTGACAGCATGGCCGCCGCGGTTAAGGATTCAGGTACATAGGCTCAGTCATTTACAGGACATTACCGCATTAAACACTCTAAGGGGTTGAGATGTCCATAGCCAACAAGATGAACGATTTTCTGAAGCGGGTCTCCCGGCTGATAATGGGGGGCGGCGAGGAGGCCGTGGCCAAGCAGAAGAAGAGGGGCAAGCTCACGGCAAGGGAGAGGATCGCCTACCTGCTGGACCCCGAGAGCTTCCTGGAGACCGACATCTTCGTGGAACACGCCGCCAGGGACTTCGGACTCGACAAGAAGAAGCTGGCGGGCGACGGCGTGATAACCGGCTACGGCAGCGTCGACGACCGGCCGGTGGCCATCTTCGCCCAGGACTTCACCGTCGCGGGAGGTTCGCTGGGCAGGATGCACGCGGCCAAGATAACCAAGGTGATGGACATCGCCGGCAGGATGAAGATGCCCCTGGTGGGCATCAACGACTCCGGCGGCGCCCGCATTCAGGAGGGCGTGGACTCCCTCTGCGGGTACGGTGACATCTTCTACCGCAACACCCTGCTCAGCGGCGTCGTCCCGCAGATATCCGTCATCCTGGGGCCCTGCGCGGGGGGAGCCGTCTACTCGCCCGCGCTGACGGATTTCGTGTTCGTGGTGGACAGAATCTCCAAGATGTTCATAACCGGCCCCCAGGTCATCAAGTCGGTCCTGGGAGAGGAGATAAGCCAGGAGGAGCTGGGCGGGGCCAGAACGCAGTCGACCATCACGGGAAACGCTCATTTCTTCGCCGAGAGCGAGCGGGAGGCGTTCGAGCAGATCCGCAGGCTGCTGTCGTTCCTGCCCTCGCATTCGGGCGAGGATCCGCCCGTGGTGGAACCCGCGGCGCCCAGGCACCCCCTGGGTGACCACGTCATACCCGACGACCGGCGCATGGCCTACTCGGTGAAGGACATAATACGCGGTGTTGTGGACGATTCCGACTTTTTCGAGGTGCAGGAGCATTACGCCAGGAACATAGTGACCGGCTTCGGGCGTCTCGGTGGCAGGACGGTGGGCGTGGTCGCCAACCAGCCGCGGGTCCTGGCGGGTGTTCTGG
This sequence comes from uncultured bacterium, assembly GCA_964553045.1. Lineage (GTDB taxonomy): Bacteria > Fermentibacterota > Fermentibacteria > Fermentibacterales > JCC-6 > JAWLEP01. Next base: position 79,428 of record CAZKJG010000001.1, read on the forward strand.
ATGTGGACGCCTCCGACAAGGCCGCCCGCTTCATCAGGTTCTGCGACGCCTTCCGAATCCCCCTGATCACCTTCGTGGACACCCCCGGCTACCTGCCCGGCACCGACCAGGAGTACGCCGGCGTGATACGACACGGGGCCAAGATCCTCTACTCCTACAGCGAGGCAACCGTTCCCAAGATGACGGTCATAATGCGCAAGGCCTACGGCGGAGCATACATCGCCATGTGCAGCCGGCACCTCGGAGCCGACTTCGCCATAGCCTGGCCCACCGCCGAGATCGCGGTAATGGGCTCCGAGGGTGCGGCCAACATCATATTCCGCAAGGAGATAGCAGCCGCAGAAAACCCCGAGGAGCTGCGCAGTCAGAAGATCGAGGAGTACGAGAGGGAGTTCGCGAATCCCTACAAGGCGGCTTCCAGAGGCTACGTCGACGTGGTGGAGAGGCCCTCGGCAACCCGAAAGGTCCTGCTGAAGGCGATGAAGGTGGCCAGGACCGAACGGCCGCACCAGCGGGACCGCCGCCACGGCAACATGCCGGTGTAGGGGGCTGCCATGACCGGAAGGAAAGACGGACTGAAAAAGCTGAACATCGACTACACCATCTACACCACCGAGGTGCCGGAGGGCTCCGTTACGCCCTTTCAGGGGCCTACGGACCTCGGCGAGGTCCGGGCGGTGATTCCGGGTACCGTGGTGGAGGTGCGCGTGGAGACCGGCGACTCCGTGGTGGACGACGATGTCCTTCTGCTGCTGGACGCCATGAAGATGCACAACGAGGTGTGCGCCGAGATCAACGGCACGGTGGGCGAGGTGGCCGTGGAGACCGGCGACCGCGTGGAGAAGGGACAGCTGCTGGTCCGAATAACCTGATGCGCCGCCGCTGCGGCGCCCGCTGCGGTGCCAGGCACTTGCATCGAACGGCCGCCCGGTAGCGTAACTCCCGGCGCAGCCCGCTTCCCCGCACAACAAGGCCCAATCGCACAGAAGCGGCCCGGACAACGGAATCCGGGCCGCTTCTCTGGTTCGGCGCTGTATTCCCTACCTCGCAGGCGCCCGATGTAAGTGCCTGGCACTTACATTGGCACTTACATTGGCGGGGGCTACTGGCCGCCGCCGTACTGCTCGGCCTTCTCCATGGCCTCGATGGCGTCGCTGCGGCGTCCCAGCCTGCTGTAGGTGCTGGCCAGGTACTCCCAGTACTGGGCGTTCTCGGAGTCGTACTGTAGGGCAACCTCGAGCGCCTGCGCCGCCGCCTCATCCTCTTCCAGCCGGGTGTAGGCCGCGTACTGCATGAAGTAGGCCTGTGCAAGCTGGTCCGGGGTGATGCCGGAAATGGCAACGGCCTCCTGGAGCTTCTCCAGGGAATCCTGGTAGCGCTCCATCTGGAAGTAGGCGTGGGCGACGCTGGCCAGAATGTTGTAGTCGCCACCGTATTCGCCCTGTATCACGGTCTCCAGCTGGGCCAGCGCCTGATCGTACTCCTCCATCTCGATCAGGGTGAGGCCCTTCTTGACCCGAAGGTCGGCCTTTATGGCGGCACCATCCTCCTCGGTGATAAGAGCGTCGGCCACCTGCTGGTCGATTATGGCCATCGCATCGTCGAAGATGGCCAGGGCCTCCTCGAAGGCGCCGCGGAGGATCAGGATGTCGGCGAGGGCGTTCAGCACCTCGGAGTTGCCCGGCTGCATCTCAAGGGCCTCCGTGAGCGACGTACGGGCCGCCCGCAGGTGCTCCTCCCGCTCGGCGTCGCTCTGGGCCTCCAGGGCCATGGTCTTGTGGATTATGCCGATGTTGTACAGGGAGAGCACGGCGTTGTTCCGCGTGCTCTCGAGCATCTCGGCGAAGTACTGCCGTTGCCTCTCGTCCTCGGAGGCCCCCTCCTTCTGCCGGTAGTCGTCCATGAGCGGCTGGGCCAGCTCGCTGGCCTGCCGGAAGTGCTCAAGGGCCTGCTGCCGGTCACCGTCCTGAAGTGCGAGGTCGCCCAGCATCTGGTCGAACTCGGGCCTGCCGGGAGCGATGCTCTTGCCGGTCTGGATGATGCCCAGGGCCCCCTCCATCTCGCCCTCGCTTAGCAGGGCTCCGGCGGCGTTGTAGAACACGAACCACTCGTTGGCTATCTCCGCGGCATAGGAGGGATCCATCCGGTAAGCCTGCTGATAGCTCCTGGCCGCCTCTGTCCAGTCGTTGATGGTGGACAGGGCCTGCCCGCGCCACATCCATATCTCGGCGCTGGCCGCACCGGCGTCGATCACGCTGTCTGCGAGCGCCACTGCCTCTTCGTACTCGCCGTTCTGTATATGGACCTTCATGCCGGTTAAGGTGGGCGACGAGCAGGCCATCATCAGACCCAGCGCCGTCAGAAGCATGGTCGACGCAATTGCTGCCTTCTTGTGCAAGTGTCTCCTCCGTTCCTTTGTCTATATTAGTACAGGTAGCCTTATGACTTCCAGGGTGGCAACTCAAGCAAATCTGCCCAAACGCCCCCTGCAGGTCAACTGCAGCCTGGAGGAAGCGATGACCCTGGTCAGCTCGTGCGCGGCGGCCCTGCTGTCTCTGGCCCTGTCCGGCCCCCAGGCCCCGCTCTTCGACGGCTGCCGGTCGCATGGAGGCGAACGCCGGGTTCTGGTGGACACCGCTCTGCAGAGGGTAGTGGCCTTCAGCGGGGACGAGGTGGTCCAGGTGTCGAGGGTGTCCACCGGCCGACCGGGCCACGAGACCCCCAGGGGCGTCTTCGGGGTACAGTACCGATATCCGGCGCCGGTCTCCAGCAGCTACATGGTCAGGATGCCCCACTGGATCTGCATAGACGACCTGGGGCAGCTGGGGCTGCACGAGTGCCAGCCGCAGCATTACCGGCAGCTGGGAACTCCCGGGTCTCACGGCTGCATAAGGCTCGGGCCCTCCACCGCCGAATGGCTGTACGGATGGCTGCCCGACGGAGCGGAGGTGAGGATCCGCTGAGGCTCAGACCAGGTCCGGCTCCTCCCTCTCCAGCCTGGCAACCACCTCCTTGAGCTTCTGGGCGCAATCGTCCGACATGACCAGGGTGGCCCTGTCCGTCTCCACGACCGAGAGCGATTCCACCCCCAGCAGAACGGTCAGCCTTCCGGGGTTCCATACGGTGCAGTCGCCGCTCTCGATAGCCATGACCCGTCCGCGGCCGGCGCCGACCCGGCGGGCGGCTATCCAGTCCCCCACGTCGTCCCAGTCGAACTCCGCCTCGGCCATGGCCACCCTCTCGGCCCGCTCCATAACCCCGTAGTCGATTGATATGGAAGGGATTGTGGCGTAGGCGTCCATGGGGGGTGCGGTCCGGGAAGAGAGCGCCTCGGCGTCCGCCGCCACCTCCGGAAGGTGCCGGTGCAGGTTCTCCAGGATGGCGTCCACCCTCCAGAGGAACATCCCCGCATTCCAGAGGTAGTCGCCGCTCTCCACGTACTCCCTGGCGGTCGGAAGGTCGGGCTTCTCCCGAAACCGCTCCACCCGCCAGAGACCCCTGCCGATGCTCTCGCCGCGCTTCAGGTAGCCGTAACCGGTGGCGGGCCTGTCCGGAGCGACGCCGATGGTGGTCAGCCATCCCTCCATGGCGGCGGGAAGGGCGGTCCTGACGGTTGCGGCGAAGCCCTCGGCGTCATCCACTCGGTGATCGGAGGGGATGACCAGCGCCGGCTGGCCGCCCCTGCCCCTCTCCCTCATGACGGCCGCACTCCAGGCTATGCAGGCCGCCGTATTGCGTCCCACCGGTTCCAGAAGGAGGTTTTCGTCCGGAAGCCAGGGAAGCTGGGCGCGCACGAGGTTGGCGTGTCCTGCCCCGGCCACCACGTACAGGTCGTCGGGTGCGCACAGGCTCCTGGCCCTGTCGGCCGTGAGCTGCAGCATGGTCATCTCACCCAGAAGGTCCAGGAACTGCTTTGGTCTGCGGCTGGTGGAGACGGGCCAGAATCGGGTTCCCCGTCCCCCCGCCATTATCACTACCGATAGGGATTCGCTCGACATGGGACTACTCCAAACCTCTCCGGGGCGAGGCGATCACGCCCTCGCCGGCCAGCTCAACAACTCCCCCGTCGCCCGAGGCTAATACGCAGGACCGGGCCTGCAGGCTTCCGCCGTCCGGCAGGACCAGGGAACCGGACGTGAGGAACAGAAGCTCCCCTCCGGCCAGCCTGGCAGGACCAGTCGCCCTCCTCAGCGAGTAGGGAGCCTCCAGGTCGTCCAGTCTCTTCCACTCCCCCCTTACGTCGGGGGCCCCCCGACGTCCGTAGTCAACGGCCTCCAGGCCCTCCTTCAGGTGCAGGGCCCTGGGCCTTCCGTCCGCTCCCGGACGCTTGTAGTCGTAAAGCCTGTAGGTGATGTCGGTGTTGGACTGAATCTCGAGCACCTCGACGCCCCCGCCGAGGCTGTGCACCGAACCAGCAGGAAGGTGGACCGTGTCTCCGGGCTCCAGGCCGATCCGCTCCAGCACATTTTCGGCCCTGCCCTCCCGAATGGCGCGTTCCAACTCGTCCCGTCCGGCGCCCCCGGCCAGCCCCCCCATCATCCAGGCCCCGGACCGGGCCTCCAGCACCAGCCAGGTCTCGTCCTTCCTGGGGCCCCCCGCCCTTCCGGGATGGACCTGGACCGAGAGCTTTCTGGCCGGATGGAGCGTCTTCACCAGCAGGGGGTAGAATCCTCCGGCCGCCGGAAGCTCACCGGCCTCGACCAGGTCGGCTACGGTGGTGCGGCCGCCGCACGCCTTCAGCGTCGAGGACGCGTCTGCGTCGTGGCAGACCCAGTAGATCTCGCCCACCGGCCCGCCTTCGCCGTCGGAAAGGGCGCCCCAGATCCTGCGGACTTTGCGGGGCAGGGCCTCGTATATCACCTGCTGTCCTCCTCACTCATCAGCGGTTCCAGCAGAAGCCTCCAGCTGCCGTCCCTCTCCGGATGCCACTGCACCCCCCACGCCGGGCTTCCATCCACGGCCTCAATCGCCTCGATGACCCCGTCGGAAGCAAGGGCGGCCGCCTCGTATCCCCGGGGAACCGAGTCTATGGCCTGGTGGTGATAGCTTTCGACGCACTCCAGCTCCGAGATCGCACGGGAGAGCCGCCCCCTTCCGACCACCTGCAGGCCATGGCTGCGGGGGTCGGACAGCGACCCGGCGTGGTCGATGGCCCCGTCCACCTCGTCTGGGATGTGCTGAATGAGTCCCGCCCCCTCGGCAATCGCCATTACCTGCATGCCCATGCATATGCCCAGCACCGGCAGGCCGGCGGAGCGAGCTCTCCTGTAGAGACCCATCTCCCAGCGGGGCCTTTCCACCTCCACCGGCCCTACCTGGGTGTTCGGACGGCCGAACAGAACCGGGTCCGGATCGCCTCCTCCGGTCAGGATCAGCAGGTCGAGCAGGGACAGCAGGCGGCTTTCGCAGCCGGGCAGAACGATAAGCGGCTCACAGCCGGCGTCGGACACCATCTCGGAGTATCTGCGCGAGAGGGAGTAACCGCCCCCGTCCCGATTCCAGACAGCGGTCAGCCCCGCCAGCTCAGGCACGGCTAGCCCCCGGCCGTCATCCTGCGGACCGCCTCCAGCGCTCTCTCCCTGAGGCCGGGGGGCACCGAGACCTCGGGCTGCAGCGTCTCCAGGCTTCTCAGCACGTCGTCGGGGGATATCTTCTTCATGTTCTCACACCAGATGCGGCCGGCGGCCAGGAACTCGTGGTCGGGGTACAGGGTCGACAGCCGGTAGGCCATTCCCTCCTCCGTACCCACGATAAACCTTCCGGCACCGGACTCGGGAACCCTTCGAATCATGTCGCCGGTCCCGCCTATGAAGTCCGAGAGCTCCCACATCGCCGGCGGGGTCTCCGGATGGGATATGACCTCGGCGTCGGGCCAGCTCTGCATCTTCTCCCGAAGGTCCTCGAGGTCCGCCCTAGCATGGCTCAGGCAGGCGCCGCGGAATACGTGCACCTCCTTGTCCACATGGCGGTCCACCCAGAGGCCAAGGTTTCGGTCGGGGCCGAATATCACCTGCTCACCCGGCGCCGAGTCCACCACCTCCACGGCGTTGGCCGAGGTGCAGCAGGCCCAGCTCTCCGCCTTCAGCTCCACGCTCGAATTGACGTACACCACGGCCCTTGCACCCGAGTATTCGGACTTCATTCGGCGGAGGTCTTCGGCCGTCATACTATCGGCCAGCGGGCAACCGGCCTCTGTGGAAGGCAGCAGCACCTTCTTCCGCGGAGACAGTATAGAGGCCGTCTCTGCCATGAAGCGGACCCCGCAGAAGACAACCACCTCCGCCTCGGTCTCCGCCGCCTTCCTGCTGAGGCCCAGGGAGTCACCCACGAAATCGGCCATGTCCTGTATCTCCGGCGGCTGGTAGCTGTGCGCCAGGATAACGGCATTCCGGCTCTTCCTCAGCTCTCCTATCCGCTGAAGGATCCGCTCACTGTCCAATGTCGTCTCCCTTCACAGAGCCTCTATGACGCCTCCGGCAACCACCCTGTCACCCAGGTCCACCGCCGCTGTCTGGCCGGGGGCCACCGAGTGCTGGGCCGAGTCGAAGATCGCGTTCATGCCCCCCTCCCGCCTTTCGATCAGACAGGGAACCGGGGCCTTCCGGTATCTTATCCGAATGCTCGCCCGGAAGGTAGGGGACGGGGGCATTCCGAGGTCGTTCACGCTGCTCAGCATGCACCCGCCGGACAGCAGGTCCTCCCGGCCGCCGGCCACCAGTAGGCGGGATGCGGCGTTGACGGAAACGCAGTAGAGCCGCCTCCGCCTCCCCGGCAGACGCAGCCGCTGGCCAACCGTGGGCAGCATCGGCCCCACCCCTTCGGGCACCGGGGCGCCCTTCACGTCGACCACCCTCCACAGCGGCCGGTCTATTCCGGCGGCCGGGTCGAAGCAGAGGTCCATGCTCTCCCGCCTCTGATGGGGAAGTTCCAGCCTGTCGGCCTCCGCCGTGACCTCTCGCTTAGTCCACTCTCCCAGCGGCATCAGGCAGCGGTCGAGGACATGGCCGTCCACCATGGCCAGGAAGTAGCTCTGGTCCTTGTCCCGGTCCCGCCCGCGACGCAGGCCGCCGGGGCCGGCGAAGGCGTAGTGGCCGGTTGCCAGAACCTCCCCGGACTGAAGCATCGCGTGCAGAAGCCCCAGCTTGGGTCCCCGGTTGCACATGGCGCAGGGATTGGGCGTAAGGCCGGCGGCCAGCATATCCCGGCAAGGACCCGCCACCTCCCGGGCGAAGGGTTCGACACCGTCGACCTCCAGCAGCCGGACCCCCGCACTGCGCGCCACGTCCCGGGCGGCCTTGGGAATGCCCGCTCCCATGTCCACGCAGGCGGCCCTGACCGCGTACCCCCGCCGCAGCAGGATATGAAGGGCCAGCGCGGAGTCCCGGCCGCCGGACAGGGCGACCAGGGCGCTGCGGTCCACTGTCCCGGTCAGGCGCCGAACTTGCGCAGCTTGCCGGCGGAGCCCAGCAGAAGGCCCAACAGCTCGTCTGCCGGGAAGGTCCCCAGTGCTCCCGCCATGGCCTGCCTTTCGCTGAAGGCGTCGCTGAACCCGGTTCTCTGAGGTCCGCCGTGAACCAGCAGCGGCACCGGATGCCAGCTGTGCAACCTCATGGGGCAGGGCGTGGAATGGTCACCGGTGACGCAGATCACGTCGAAGCCCGCCTGCAGAATATCCGGAACCGCCGCGTCAAAGCGCTCCACGGCGCTCAGTTTCGCCGACGGGTCTCCGTCCTCGCCCGAGCTGTCGGTCGGCTTGTGATGGAGAAAGACGAAGGTGTACCCGTCGTCCGCAGCCTTTCGGGCGGCCTCGACCTCCTCGTCGAGGGTGGAACATTCCAGAATGTCCATGCCCGCCAGCGCGGATACGCCCCTGTACATCGGGTACAGAGCGGCCGCGGCCGCCTTCAGGCTGAACCTCTCCTCGAAGGAGGGAAACGGCTCGTGCAGCGCGAAACCCCGAAGGAGAACGTGGTTGGCCGGCTTCAGGTCCGAGAGAATCTTCCGGGCCTGGCCAACGAAGGACCGGACCATGCCGGCGCTGGCCTCCGCCTCCGCTGCGCCGGCCTCCACCTCCCTGGGGCGCCGTCCCACCAGGCCGGGGTCGGTATCGTTCAGCCTGTCGTCGAGACCGTCGCCGCGGAACACCACGCATGCCCGGTGCTGCTTCACGGGCCGGACGAAGACCTCGGCCCCGTCCACCTCTATCCCCTGCAGGAGGCCCACCAGCTCCTCGCACTTCCCGGTGGAGATGCGGCCGGCCCTGCGGTCGGTCACGACGCCATCCTCGTCGACGGTGCAGAAGTTGATCCTGGCGGCCAGGTCCCCGCCATGAAGCTCGAAGCCTATTCCCAGCGCGGCCAGGACTCCCCGGCCCACGCAGCTGGCAACCGGGTCGTATCCGAAGAGGGCCAGGTGGGCCGGTCCGCTCCCCGGGGTCACGCCGTGGGCTATGGGAACGTGCTGGCCCAGCGCCCCCTCGGCCGCCATGCGGTCCAGGTTGGGCGTACGGGCCGCCTCCAGGGGAGTCATGCCGTCCAGCTCGGGGACCGTGATGTCCCCCAGGCCGTCCATCACCGCCAGCAGTATCCTGGAATCGGTCTTCTCGGCCAGGCTCTCCAATAGACCCTCTCTCATGTCAGCCAACACCTTCCTCAATCCTGACTCCGTCTCCCGCCACCACCCTTCCGCAGGGGAAGGGCTCGGCGCCGGAGGACTCCAGAATGTCCATGGCGGTATCGAAGGCCTCGCCACCGGGCACCACGGCGATGAGGCCCACGCCCATGTTGAAGGCCCGGAACATCTCGCCGCGCTCCACGCCGCCCAGCCCGGATACGAGGCCGAAGACCGGCGGCTCGCTCCAGCCGGTCTCCACCTCCGCGCCGCAGCCGTCGGGCAGTACGCGCGCCAGGTTGCCCGCAATGCCCCCGCCGGTGACATGGCAGAGGCCCCTCACGAGGCCCGGCCGCTCCAGAAGGGGCACCGTCCGGCCCAGGTAGCTTCGGTGGACGGCCAGAAGGGCCTCACCCACCGTTTCACCGCCCAGGGCGTCCGGGCGGCTGTCTACGGTGAGACCGGCCCCTTCGAACAGAACCTTCCGGGCCAGGCTGTATCCGTTGGTGTGCAGCCCGGACGAGGGCAGCCCTATCAGGCGCATGCCGGGACGGATTCCAGAACCGTCGATGATTCGTCCGCGGTCCACCACTCCCACTATCGTTCCGGCTACGTCGTAGTCCCCCTCGCCGTAGAACCCGGGCATCTCCGCGGTCTCCCCCCCCAGCAGCGCGCAGCCGTTGCTCCGGCAGGCGGAGGCCAGTCCGGTCACTATCGCGGCGGCCACCTCGGCGTCAAGGCTGCCGCAGGCTATGTAGTCCAGGAAGAAGAGAGGGCGGGCCCCCTGAACCAGTATGTCGTTGGTGCAGTGGTTCACCAGGTCCATGCCCACGGTTCCGTACGATCCGGCCATGGAGGCCACCTTGAGCTTCGTACCCACACCGTCGGTGCTGGCCACAAGCACCGGCCGGTCCACGCCGGGGAAATCGGCCAGGAAGAGGCCTCCGAAGAGCCCCACGTCGGACAGTACCCTGCGATCGAATGTGGATCGGACGGCCTCGCCCATGAGTCTGGTCGCCCGGTCGCCCTCTTCCAGATCAACGCCGCTTGCGCGGTAGTCGGCACCGCTCACGGCTACGCACCTCCCAGCTGGTTGGTGGACAGGTAGAAGTCCATCCTCTCGTCGATGGCCTCCCCGTCGAGCTCGCGCATTCGCTCCACGCCGAATCCGCCCACCGCGAAGCTTGCCACCACGTTTCCGTAGGCCAGTGCACGCTGGACGCTCTCGAAGTCCAGGTCCCTGCCGGTGGACGCCAGGTACCCGAGCATTCCCGAGGCGAAGGAGTCACCGGCACCCGTGGGATCGGTCACCTGCTCCAGGGGCACCGCCGGCAGCTGGAACGGATGTGCCCCCCCCAGGGCCAGCACGCCGGCTCCTCCGCGCTTGATTATCACCCAGTCGGGCCCCTGGTCGAGAATGAAGCGGCCGGCCTCGAAGAGGCTGTTCCTGCCGGCCAGCTGCCGGGCCTCGGACTCGTTGACGAAAACGAGGCTGACCCTTCTCAGCACCTCCAGCACGCGGTCCCTCTCGGTCTCGATCCAGAGGTTCATGGTGTCCACCGCGATCCACTCCGGGCTGTGGACCTGTTCCAGCACCTCCAGCTGCAGGGCCGGGTCTATGTTGGCCAGGAAGAGATGGGGGCAGTCCCGGTAGTCCTCCGGAAGACTGGGGCTGAAGCTGGCGAAGACGCCCAGCTCGGTCCGCAGTGTTCTGGCATCGCCCAAATCCTGGCCGTAGACGCCCTCCCATCGGAAGGTGGGGCCCTGACCCGTGGTCACACCTTCAAGGTCCACGCCCCGGTCGGCGAGGAAGCGCTTCTCCTGCACCGGGAAGTCGGGGCCAACCACTCCCACCACCCTGACCCTGGTCATGGCGCTGGCTCCCATGGCGAAGTAGACGGCGGAGCCGCCCAGGGTCTCCTCCGCCTTTCCGGCGGGGGTGGTGAGGGTATCCAGCGCTATCGAGCCTACTACCACTATTGACATTGGAACCTCGTTCATCTGCGGGGGGGCTACATCCTGTCCGGAGCATCCACCCCAAGTACAGCCAGCATTCCTCGCAGTGCGCTCCGACATGCCAGGCACAGCAGCAGCCGGGCCGACGAGAGGTCGGGCCTCTCCGCATCGATTACCCTGACGTGGGCATAGAAAGCGTGAAAGGCGGTGGCCAGCTCGGCCAGCATCTCCGTCAGACGATGGGGCTGCAGCGCATCGGCGGCGGCCTCCACCCGTACCGGAATCGCCTCCAGATGGCGCAGCAGATCCCGCTCGTGCTCCCCGTCAAGCAGTTCGGACAGTCTGTCCGGCGGCCAGTCCGGAGGCTCCACGCCCTCCTCGCCCGCCTTCTCGAGTATGCCCGATATCCTCGCATGGGCGTACTGAACGTAGTAGACGGGGTTCTCCTCGGACTGGCTCACTGCCAGATCGAGGTCGAAGTCCATCTGGGCCTCGGCCCGCCTGGTGAGAAACAGGTACCGCACCACGTCCGCGCTTCCCACCTCGCCCACCAGGTCGCGCAGGGTGACGAAGTCCCCCGCCCGGGTGGACATCTTCACCTTCCTGCCTCCCCTGACCAGGGTTACGAACTGGTGAAGGATGATGCGAAGCCTCCGGTCGACCTCCTCCGCACCCAGAACGGCCTTCAGCGCGGCGCTCACGTCGCGGCTGGTGTCCAGGTGGTCGGAGCCGAAAACGTCAACTATGGGGTCGAAGCCCCTCGCGAACTTGTCCAGGTGGTACGCTATGTCGGGCATTCGATAGGTGCACATTCCGTTGGCCCGGACGATCACCCTGTCCTCCGGTCTGCCCAGCTCGGATAGTCTGAGCCACAGCTTCCCCGCACCGTCTTCGCAGACCAGGTCATCGCCGGCTTCCCGCAGTCGGCCTATGGCCTCCTCCACCGCCCCCTCCAGAAGCTCGCTCTCGCGGAAGTAGCGGTCGAACTCTATTCCCAGGAGCGACAGGTCGCTCAGAATGGTCTCCATGGCCCGCTCCCGGGCGAATCCCGTGAAGCGGCCGCGATCGGCCGGCCAGCGAAGGCCGTTACCCTCCCGCCGCAGCAGCTCCTCGGCCCAGGCGACAATGTACGAGCCCCTGTAGCCCCCCTCCGGGACCTCGGGTCCCTCCACGCCGGCGGCCCGGCAGTAGCGCGAAGCCAGGGACTGCCCCAGCAGCTCCATCTGCCGGCCGGCGTCGTTGAAGTAGTACTCGCGGTGCACGGAGAAGCCCAGGGCCTCCAGCATGCGCGACACCGCCTCGCCCAGTACCGCCTGCCGGCAGTGGCCGATGGTGAGCGGGCCGGTGGGGTTGGAGCTCACGTACTCCACGATTGCCCTGCGGCCGTCGGACCTGTCGGGGAGAAGGCTGCCGAGCCCCCGCCGGGCCAGTGTACAGCCGGTGGAGACCAGCTGGGTCCGGGTCAGCGTGACGTTCATGAAACCCGGGCCGTCTACGGTGAGCTTCTCCGCCCAGGGCATGGAACCCTCTATCTCGGCCGCTATGGCCTCGGCGATCTCCCGGGGCGGCCTGCCCAGACTTCCGGCCAGCCGCATGGCCACCTGGGAGGCCAGGTCTCCGAACTCCGGATTGCGGGGCTCGGTTATCGCCGGGCCCTCCCCGACGCCCCAGAGCCGCTCAATTGCTCCGCTGACCAGGCTCCCGAAGGTGGCCCTCACCTCTGCGGGAGTCGGGAATCCCTCAGCTGTCGCCATCGGACCCGTCACCGGAACCGCCGTCTGCGGCATCCCGAAAGCGCTTCACGGGGGCGTCGCTCCAGAGCATCTCCAGCCCGTAGTACCCCCTCATCTCCGGAAGGAAGATGTGGACCACGAAATCGATGTAATCCATCAGGATCCAGCTTCCCTCCCGGTAACCCTCCTTGTGGTGCAGGGGGAAGTCCAGCTCCCGCGCCACCTCGGCTATGCGGTCGGCTATCGCCCGGCTCTGTACCCTGTTCGACGATGTGACCAGAAGGAATACGTCCACCGTCAGCGGGAATGATGTCATGTCCAGGGCCGTTACCGCCTCGCCGTGCCGTTCGTGCGCGGCGTCCACCAGCTTCTGCAGTGCATCGCTCTCCGACAAATGAACCTCCCGTCGGGAAAAACCGTTCTCCTGCCCTAGGGGGCGCTGTAGGGAACCAGCTCCGAGCGCCTTCGGGCTATGTCGGCCCCCAGGTAGACGACGACATCCACGTCCGTCCGCTGGGAATCGGGCGGCAGCTCCCATACCACGCAGGAGCTGTCGAGCTGGAGGAGCGCCGCCACCGCGTAGGCGCGCGACCTGTCCTGCAGGCGGGAGACCACCACTGTCTCATCGTATCGGAAGTTGGCATTATCCGCCTCCCTGGGAAAGAGGAAGGCGGTCTCGTCCCGGCTGCCCAGGAACTGCTGCACGTCCCTGGCCAGACCCTCGATGCTGCCGGTTCCGGGAAGGGCGCCGTTGAGCACCGCCACGCGGATGGTGTCCGGCCATTCGTCGGGTCGAGCGGCGGCGGCCCCGGTCTCCTCCTCGGGAGCCGGCTCCGAGCCCTGCCGAAGCAGGACGCCCAGGGCCACGACCGCTACCACCAGGACCGCCAGCAGGACCAGCTCGGCCCTTCCGTCCCCACTGCCTCTTCGCCCTCTAGCCATCTTCACCGAAGAGGGGGTAGAGCCTCTTGTAGCAGTCCTCGAGTGACTCCGAGAGTACGCGAGTCCCGGCAACCGCGGACATGAAGTTGACGTCTCCGCTCCACCTGGGAAGCATGTGAACGTGCAGGTGGTGCTCCACGCCGGCTCCGGCACATCGCCCCATGTTCCACCCGCCGTTGATTCCCTGACACTGCATGCCCTCCAGAAGCACCCGCTCGCACTGCCTCTCGGCTTCCATCAGCGCCTCGAGCTCGGCGGGACTCAGTTTGCGCAGGCCGGCGGCATGGCTGTGGGGCACCACCATCAGGTGGCCGTTTATGTAGGGGTAGCGGTTGAGTACGACGAACAGCTGGTCGTTCCTGTAGAGCACGTAGTTCTCGCGGTCGCTCTGCGGACTTTCGGATATGCGGCAGAAAACGCAGCCGTCCCCGTCGGTGTTCCTGACGTACTCGGCCCTCCAGGGCGCCCAGAGTCGGTCCACGGCTAGCCCCTCATCACAGTGTACGGGTCCACATTCGATCCGTCCGGCAGGCTGACACCCTCCAGAATCGCCCCGTCTCCCACCGAGCAGCCCTCGCCCAGCCTGGTTCCGGAGCAAAGGCGGCAGAGCCGCCCGACGGAGGTTCCGCGGCCGATGGTCACGTCGTCCTCGATCCATACCGTTTCGGGGTCGGGGATCACCACTCCGTTCATGAGGTGGCGCTCCACGACCCTGAGCCGCTGCACGCGGGTACAGGCCGCCAGCTGAACAGGGTTGTTCACCCCGGACACCTCCCCGCTGTCGTCCGCCACGGACGCCGTCACCCCCAGGCCCCGGGCCGCGGCTATGGAGACCGCGTCGGGGAGGTAGTACTCCCCCTGGGAGTTGTCGGACCCGATCCCGGACAGGAGGTCCTCCACCATGGCTCCGTCGAAGGCCATGAGGCCGGTGTTTATCTCCCGTACACTCCTCTGCTCGGGTGTGGCGTCACGCTCCTCCACTATCTCCCGGACACCCCGGCCGTCGCCGGACCTTATCACCCTTCCGTAGCCCGAGGGGTCTTCGAGAACCGTGGTGAGCACTGTTACCGCCGAGCCACCGGCCCGCCTGGTCCGCAGCAGGCGGGTGACCGTCTCGGTGCGAATAAGGGGGACGTCCCCCAGCAGCACGCAGACCTCTTCGGCAGGGCCGCCATCCAGGCCCCGAAGGCCGCATTCCAGGGCGTGCGCGGTTCCCAGCTGCTCCTCCTGGACCGCCCAGCGCAGCCCGTGGCGCTGCAGAACGGGAATGACCAGGTCCCTCCCGTGGCCCACCACGACGACAACGTCGTCCATTCCAGCCCGCCTGGCGGTTTCGGCCACGCGGAGGATCATGGGCCTGCCCAGCACGGGATGGAGAACCTTGGGCAGCGGCGAACGCATCCTCTTTCCGTGGCCGGCTGCCAGGATAACGGCTGCTCTCAAGACAGCAGCCCGGGATTGCGGTTGTTCTCGTCGGCCATTACCACCCTTGGTTCCGGCGGGGTCTCCTCATCCGTGTCAACCTGGACGAACTGCATGACGATTATTCTGTCTCCGGGGGCAGACAGCCTTGCCGCGGCCCCGTTTATGCACACGGTCCCGCTTCCTGCCTGCGCCTCTATGACGTAGGTCTCGAACCGGGAAGCCGAGCTCAGGTCGGCCACCAGGACCTTCTCGCCGGGCATGATTCCCGACATCTCGAGCAGGTCCCGGTCCAGGGTTATCGAGCCCACGTAATCTATGTCCGCCTCGGTCACCACCAGCCGGTGGAGCTTGGCGGCCAGAAAGGTTCTAAGCAATGGGGGTTACCTCCCGCTGTCCAGTTCACGCGCCGGCTTCAGGATCACGTTATCGATCAGGCGGGTCTCTCCCGCGTACACGGCAACCGCCAGAAGCCCCGGACGGTCCAGTTCGCTCATGGGCTCCATGCTGTCGGGGTCCACGAGGCTGACGTACTGCAGGCGGAGAAGGTCCTGGCCTGCGATTGCGCCGCGCACCGCGTCCTTCAGAGCGTCGGCGCCGCGGACGCCACGTCGGGCCATCTCCGCGGCCCTTCGCAGACCCCGGCATATGGCTGCGGCCTGCTGCCGCTCATGCGGGGAAAGATAGCCGTTTCGGGAGCTTATGGCCAGACCGTCGGGTTCCCTTACTATCGGTCCGGCCACCACCTCCAGCCCCATCCTCAGGTCGGCCACCATCCTGCGTATCACGGCCAGCTGCTGGGCGTCCTTGCGACCGAAGACAGCCAGATGGGGCCGGACTATGGCGAAGAGAACCGCGCAGACGGTGGTCACGCCCCGGAAGTGCCCGGGCCTGAACCTTCCGCAGAGGCCCTCGGTGAGTCCGCAAACCTCCACCCAGGTACTGAAGCCCTCCGGGTATACCTCCCGGGGCGAGGGGAGAAATGCGGCGTCTACTCCCAGCTCCCTCAGATGCTCCAGGTCCTCCTCGGGGGTCCTGGGGTATCGCTCGAGGTCCTCACCCTCCCCGAACTGCTTGGGGTTGACGAATATGGACACAACGGTCCGGTCGCACCGCTCGGCCGCTATGCGCACCAGGCTGAGGTGGCCGCGGTGCAGGTTGCCCATGGTGGGAACGAAACCCACCGTCTCCCCGTCCGCCCGCCACTTCCCGGCCAGGTTCGACATCTCCCCGGCTGTGCGTACCGGCCTCATCATTCCCCCCTGCCTAGAGCCTGGGGACGTAGGTCTCGACGCCCCCCGAATGGGCGTCAACCGCATCGAGAAGCCCCTGCAGGGCCCCTTCGCCCGCCTGGAAGTCCACGTCGTCGGTGTTGACCACCAGCACGGGATGGCGACGCCCCCGGAAGAAGTAGTCACTGTAGGCTTCCCGCAGTCTCTCCAGGTACTTCCTGCTCATGTTGCGCTCGTAGGACCTTCCCCTGGCATCGATCCTCTTCATCAGCGTGTCCAGCGACGCCTGAAGGTATATGACCAGGTCCGGCTGGGGCAGCCTGTCGGAGAGGAGGTCGGCCAGCGTATTGTACAGGTCCAGCTCGTCGTCGGACAGGTTGACCCCCGCGAATATGCGGTCCTTGCCGAACATGTAGTCGGCCACCACCCGATGGTGGAACAGGTCCAGCTGATCCATCCGCTGCTGCTGTCGGAAGCGGCTGACCGTGAAGAATATCTGGGTCTGAAACGCGTACTTGCTCCGATCGGTGTAGAAGCGGGGAAGGAAGGGGTTCTCCTCGAATTCCTCCAGCACCAGCCGCGCCTTCCAGCGGTCGCCCAGCAGCCGGCACAGCGTCGTCTTGCCCACCCCGATGGGGCCCTCCACCACCACGTAGCGCTTCCGGCTCACCACTGTGCCTCCCATGCGGTCATGCCGGGCCGGGGCGGCGGCAGCAGCTCCTCGACCCCGCTGTCGTCCCCGGTCCCTTCCAGCAGCCGGTCCGCACCGACCCCAATGCCGGGGACCTCCCGCCTCCAGACCTGGGAGAGCGGGACCAGGACGAAGCGGCGAAGGTGCATGCGGGGATGCGGGAGCTCCAGCTCGGGCGGGTCCGGCGCCGCACCCTCCATGAAGAGGATGTCCACGTCAAGCCCCCGCGGGGCTCCCCCCTTTCGCACCGGCGACCCGGCTTCGGCCTCCACCCGCCGGCAGGCTTCGAGGACTTCTGCCGTGTCCAGAGCCGTCCGGCCCACCATAACGCAGTTGAGGAACCTCGGTCCTTCGGCTCCTCCCCACGGCTCCGTCTCGAAGAGGCCGGAGAGACGCAGTTCGGAAAGCCCCAGTCCCTCCGCCAGGGACTCAACCGCCCCCCCGATCAGCTCGCGCCTGCGCCCGATGTTCGAGCCCAGTGAGACTCCCAGCCAGCAGCGGCTTCCGCCGCTCAATCCAGCGGCCCCCGGACCAGCGTGTAGCCCACCCGCCGAAGGGGCAGGGCCGCCGGGGGACGCACCTTGCGCACCGTAACCGTCCACCACCTGCGGGGCCAGCGGGACAGGAGCAGTTCCGCCGCCCGGGCAGCCAGGTCCTCTACGTATTCGAACTCGCCTCCCTGCATCTCCTGCAGGCTCTCCACCACCCGGGCGTAGTCCAGCCGCCGGCCGCCGGCCGCCGGCTGCCCGGTGCTCACGTCCAGCTCCACGCTCCTGGAGGAGAGGCGCTCGCCGGGCAACGCGCCCAGCACGACCCGGAGCTCCAGGCCTTCCAGCAAGAGCCGGCCCTCCGCCTCTAGCGCTTCGGGGTTACCTTTCTCCACAGGCTGGAAATCTCCTTCCCCTCCAGTCTGCCCAGAGCCTTGTGAATGCGGTCCTCGGGAATGGTGAGGGCGAATCTCACGTATCCCTCGCCGTAGGTGCCGAAGCCGCTTCCGGGGGTGACCACTATCCCGGTCCTGGAGATAAGCCTGCGGGCGAAGGCCATGGAGTCGGTCTTCCCGGGAAGGGCCGCCCACACGTAGAAGGTGCCGGCGGTGTCGCAGAGGTCCCATCCCAGCTTGCCCAGCCCCTCGATCAGGATCTCCCGCCGTCTCCCGTAGGTGCTCAGCATGTCATCCAAGTGGCCGGAATCCATATCGACCGCGGCGGCCGCCGCCCACTGCACCGCCGTGAACACCCCGGAGTCGAGGTTCTCCTTCACCCCCATGAACGTGTTCACCAGGGCCGGGGAGCCGGCCATGAACCCCACCCTCCAGCCGGTCATGTTGAAGGTCTTGGAGAAGCTGTGCAGCTCCAGGCAGATGTCGGCGGCGCCCGGCACCTGCAGGAACGACTGGGGGTTTCGGCCGTCGAATCGTATGTGGCTGTAGGAGTTGTCGCTGACAATCATGATGTCCTCGCGGCGGGCCACCTTCACGATATCCGCCATCTGCTGCCCGGTCAGGACGGCTCCCGTGGGGTTGTTGGGGTAGTTCAGGAATATCATCCTGGCCCGCTTCAGCACCGAAGGGTTCAGCTCAGCGAGGTCGGGCAGGAATCCGTTCTCGCGCCGAAGCGGAACGTCCACGGGGGTGGCATCGGCCAGTATGGCCGCCGCCCGGTAGACGGGGTAGCCCGGATTGGGCACCAGGACCACGTCACCGGGGTTGCAGAATACCATCGGCAGGTGGGCAAGGCCCTCCTTGGAGCCGATGAGGGCCGAAACGTCAACTCCCTCTCTCACCCCGAACTCCGCCGACAGCCAGCGCCGGCAGGCGTCCAGGTAGAAGCCGCTTCCGCGGCCGTTCGGGTAGCGGTGGTTCTCCGGCACCTCCAGTGCCTCGGCGCAGGCCCTTACGACGGGTCCGGGGGTCGGGGTGTCCGGGTCACCGATGCCGAAATCGATCAGATCGACCCCCTTGCGGCGGCTGAGCTCCTTCTGCCTGTCCAGCTCGGCGAACAGGTAGGGGGGGAGCTTTCCCACCCGCTCGGAGGCGGTGATGAAAGTTCTCCTCTTGTCCAAATCGCTCCCTTCGAATAACCTCGGAACCTGGGAAGCAGCCGGGTGTTTTGCATTTGCTCGTACAATATACAAAAGCCTGATAACCATGCCCCACGCCGAACGTCAACTTGACCACCATCTGCCCCTTAGACATAAATGTTCGGCGTACATCATATCTTGCTCGATATTTTCGGCCTCAATAGCCACAGGCCTGCTTCACACCACTTGGTTTCAACTCCAACCGGAGGAGAGAGATGCGAGCTGCAATCCTCTTGCTCGTTGTGGTGATCTCCATTTCCGCGGCCGAGTGGGTGGACTTCGGAAGCGGCACCGCGCAGTCGGCGCGGGTGAACGTTCTTGAGGTGACCCCCACAGCTCTGGAGATCGAGGTCTCCGTTCCCGGCGTGACGCTCTCGGAGATCTCCGCCGGCGGCATGGACTTCACCGCCGTAGGAGTTCCCGGAGCCACCCCTACCGCGCCGGAGCCGGGATACCCGTCCCTTCCCAAGGCATCCTTCATGGCCGCGGTATCCGAGGGCGGACAGCCCTCCTGGACCATCATCGACGAGAGCCTAGTGGAGCTGGGCGAGATCAGGCCCTACCCGTTCCAGCCCATTCCGGCGGACAACACCTACGAGAACCCTCCGTTCACCTACGTGGCGGAAGCCTACGGCCCCGGAGCCGAGGCCTACCAGGATGTCCTCTACGAGGACGCCGGCGTCATGAGGAGCGTTCACCTGGGGCGCTTCGGCGTGCCCCTGGTCCGCTGGAACGCAGCCACCGGCACGGCCATGGCGGTCCGCAGAATGCGCCTTAGGATCGAGCTGGGCGGCCGGGGGGCCGCCATCGACCGCCGCCTGTACACGCGGTTCTGGCAGCCCACCATGCGCCAGTGGGTAATCAACCATGAGGCACTCGGCGAGCCCATGGATGACTACGGCTTCCAGCCCGGCGGCCCCGTGTACGCCCGCACCCCCCGGGAGGCCCGGGACATCGACGGCGCCCACCTGCTCATCATGTCCGGCGACGACTTCGCCGACACCATGATCGACGAGTTCGTGGACGCGAAGTGGGAGCAGGGCTTCGCCCCGGCGGTGGTGACTGCGGGCAGCTGGAGCACCACCGAGATAAGGGACTACATCGAGGAGGCCTACGACACCTGGACCGTACCTCCGAGCTTCGTCCTCTTCGTGGGTGACAGCGGCGACATACCGCCCTACTACGCCAACAGCACCTACAGCGACAACCGCTACCTCTGCATGGACAGCGAGCCCGAGGACTACATGCCCGACCTGTTCGGCGGCCGCTTCGTGACACCCACCGACTTCATCGCGAACGTTATCTACAAGACAATGAAATGGCAGTACGAGCCCCTGATGGACTCGGACTTCTGGAACAACGGCCTCTGCGCGGGAATGCTTCAGGACAGCTATGGCGGTTCTGATGGAGTTGCCGACCGGTGGTTCTGCTTCACCTGCGAGACGGTGCGCGACACCTACCAGGATATCTACGGTAAGACGTTCACCCGTGAGTACGTCACCGACAGCAGCCAGCCGGAGCCCTACGAGTACAGGCCCGACCTGCCCAGCGCCGGCCAGCAGGTGCCGTCGGACATAACCTGGGACGGAAGCGCTACCGGCATCAACGCCAGGATTAACGAAGGTGTCTTTATCATCCAACACCGCGACCATGGCAGCGTCAGCGGCTGGGCCGACCCGCCCTACTACATCTCCGACCTGGGCGGCCTCGATAACGGCGACAAGACCCCCATGGTGATGAGCATGAACTGCTCAACGGGCCAGTTCACATCCGACTGCTTCGCCGAGAACTTCTTCCGCATGGAGGGGGGAGCCGTAGCCGTAGTGGCCGCATCCGCCACCAGCTACAGCTACTTCAACGACTACCTCACATACGGCCTGTACAGAAGCTTCAACGACGAGTACACGTCGCCTCCGTTCCTCTATTCGAATCCCGGCGGCAACTACATGGGCGGTCAGGCTGTTGTAGGCGGCAAGATGGAGATGTACATCTCGGCGCCCTTCAACCCCTACGGCGGCTGGCAGTCCTATGCCGAGAAGACCTGTGATCTGTTCCACTGGTTCGGTGATCCTACGATGGACATGCGCACTGAGCTGCCAACAGAACTAGACGTAACTGCTCCAAGTGAATTAGCCCTGGGAGCATCAAGCGCGTCGTTTACTGTCATGATGTCCAATGCGCCTGTACACGGCGCTCTCATCTGCGTAAGAAAATCGGACGAGGACAGCATCTACGCAATTGGCACCACGAGTCAGATCGGAGAGTGCTCGGTATCATTCGACTCAATCGGCCATCTCGGTGATATGTCCTGGACGGTCAGCGCGCATAATGCATTGCAGGCATCCGGGACAATCACCATAATGGAGACGGGAATAGAGGATCCGGGCCCCGGTAGCATGATCGGAAGGCCGAGTCCCAACCCGTTCGGTTCGGCCGTGACCATACCAATCAGGCTCGACGCCCCCGCAGAGGTGAATCTCACTATCTACGACGTCACCGGCAGGGTGGTCAGCGTGGTGCATGAGGGCCAGATGGCGGCGGGAAGCCACCAGCTGGTCTGGAACGGCCGGGCAGGCGGCGTCGCGGCGCCCCAGGGCGTCTACATGGCCCGTCTGAGGGTAGGCGATCGAACTTCCGTCTACAAGCTGGTTATCAACAGGTAGGCGGATTCTTCCGGACCGAGGGGGGCGGCGGCCGCCGCCCCCCTCCTGCGTAAGAGGGGGGTGACATCCTGACAGCCGCGATTCTGGCGGCGATCCTGCTGGCCGGCGCCGGCGTTCCGGCGGAGCTCACCGTACTCGAGTCGGGCCCGCAGGGGGCGACCGTCGTGCTGCGGACCGCCCCGGGGAATGAGGCGGGGCTGACCCCCTGGGCCTCGCAGGCCGGGGCGCCAATGCTGTGGAAGGCCGGCTTCCTGCTTGCGGTACCCGATGCCGGGCCCATCAGGGTCACTGCGCGGGTTCCGGACACCATCAGCCTGGGCACCGTCACCCCTCCGGCCATGCCGGACCCCACAGCCGAGGATGTCCGTCCCAGTCGGACTCTTCCGGTACCGGTCAGGCCCCCCTACCCGGACTCCCGGGTCCTGCTGAACCGGGAGGGAATTCTGCGGGGTGTGGCCGTTGCCCGGGCAAACGTCATCCCCTACTCCTGGGACCCCGAGACCGGAGAGCTGCTCCACTTTCCCGCGGTAGAGGTCAGATTCGACTTCGGCGCAAGCCTCGAGCCGCCGCCGAAGAGCGACGGGCCCTTCTTCGACCGTCTGCTGCGGAGCAGGCTGGTCAACGGAGGCCCTCTTTTCCCGACCGGAGGCTCCTGGGCCGCCGCCGACCCCGGAGGTCCCGTGCTGCTGACCGATCCCTCGGACCCGGGGAGGGTGGAGGGCGCCGACCTGATGATCATATGCGGCAACGGACTGATGGAATCGGTTGAGGAACTGGCGGAGACCAGGTACAGGCAGGGCTACCTGACCGTGGTCGTGGACGGCTTCGGCCTGGACGCCCAGCGAATATCCGAGCTCATACAGCTGGCCTACGACACATGGGATCCCGCCCCCAGCTACGTTCTGCTGGTGGGGGACTCCCAGCTGCTTCCCACCACCTACGCCGAGTCCACGGGGGTATGGACGGACAACAGGTACGGCTGCGTGGACGGCGACGACTTCATGGCCGACATCTTCTGCGGCCGGCTTCCGGTGGTTGCCGGGGAGGCGGGATGGGCCACGGACAAGATCATGGCCTGGGAGACCAGCCCACCCGACGACGCCGGCTTCTGGAACCGGGCCCTGCTGGCAACCACCTTCCAGGACGCCGACGGAAACAACGTCGAGGACCGGTGGTTCTGCTTCACCAGCGAGACCCTGGCCAGAACCCTGACCGATTCGCTGGGAAAGACGGTGACGAGGGAGTACATACGAACCGGGCAGGCCTCGCCGGATACCCTCTACTACCGTCCCGATCCCCCCTCCACGGGCGAGCCGGTGCCCCAGTGGATGCCCTGGGACGGCACCGCTGAAGGGATCACTTCGGCCTTCAACCAGGGCGTGTTCCTCGTACAGCACAGGGCCCACGGCTACACGAGTACTTGGGGAGGCCCCTTCTGGGGCCTGCCAGACCTTCCGGGCCTGACCAACACCGACCGTACGCCCGTGGTGCTCAGCATCAACTGCAACACCGGGAACTTCCGCGAGGAGTGCCTGGCGGAGGGGCTGGTGGCCATGGAGGGGGGTGCTGTATGCGCCATTGCGGCCACGGGAAGCTCCTACAGCTACTGGAACGAGTACCTGTCCTACGGGATGTACATGGGATTCCTGGGAGCCTGCGACTCGCCCCCGGTTACCTACACCACGCAGCAGGGCGCCTACACCGCCGGAGAGGCCCTGCTGGCGGGCAAGCTGGAGATGCAGGCCTCGGCTCCGGGCTGTCCCTGGCCGGAGGACAAGACGGCGGAGCAGTGGGACCTGTACCACGTTCTGGGAGACCCGGCAATGGACATGCGAACCGCCCTACCCGCCGCCTGCATCGTCGACGCGCCCGATTCACTGGCCGAGGGCTCAACCCAGGCTTCATTCGGCGTACACCTGGCCTCCGGAGCGCCGGTGGCCGACGCCCTGGTATGTCTTCGCAAGCCCGACCAGGGCATCTACGTCCGCGGCTTTACGGACTCGGCGGGAACCGTGGTGCTCTCCTTCGACCCGCTGGAGCAGCCGACTGAGATGCCCTGGTACGTAAGCGGCCACAACCTCCGGCCCCAGGAGGGAGCCGTCAACTCCACCGGGGTCGTGCCACGGCCCCCCTCCCCCGAGACGTCCTTCCGCCTCTTCCCCAACCCCTGCCGCGGCAGCACCACACTGGAGGCCGAGCTTCCCGCTGCGGCCGTCCTGCGTGCTTCGGTCTACGACATGTGCGGACGGCGGGTACTGCGGGAGTCTTCGGACGGCCCCCACTCCGCGCACGATCTGAAGCTGGACGTCGGCGGGCTCCCATCCGGTGTCTACGTGCTCAGGGCCGCTGCCGGCGGACGCACATTGTCCACCCGACTGGTGGTATTGCGCTAACGTCGTGTGACCATGCTGCAACGCCTTGCGCAGAGGGCGGAGGTCTCGGAAGAAGGCGTTCCGTCCGGTGAGGTGGGGCTCCGGCCCCTTCGACCTTGCGCCGAACCTGCCCATGTGTGTAGTGTTCGAAGATGATACCCGGACTCCGCCTCGACAGCCGAACCCTGCGTACAGGAATCAAGGGCCTCCTGGAGCTCGCGGTGCTCCCGGGGGCCCTTTCTGCAACGGAAGCTGCGGACCTGCAGACCAGGGCGCGGCTGCACAGGCGCTACCAGAGAAGGCTCTGCGAGAGGGGAGCCCGGAGCGAGGTGCCGCTGAAGATGGAGCTTCGGCGGGATGGCATTCGCCTCCTCATCTCCGGCAGGGCCGACGTCGTGGAGGAAAACGGCGGAAGCGTTGTCGTCACGGAGGTGAAGACCACCTCACGGCCTCCGGAGAGCCCCCTGCACAGCCGGCCGCGACATGCCCTTCAGCTGATATTCTACGCCAGGGCCGTGGCCCGATCGACCGGCCGCCCCGTCTCCGCCCGGCTGTGCTACATACCCGCCGACCCCGAGAGCGCCCGCGAACCGGCCGTGAGGGAGATCGACGCGTTCGACAGCGGCTCCGAGCAGCTATGGGAGATGGCCCTGCGGCAGATATGCTCCAGGCTCGGCGACTACCTCGACCGCAGGGAGGGGCTTCTCGCCGGGCTGCAGGAACATGCCTTCCCCTACGCCGAGCCCAGGCCCGGACAGCGGGAGATGATGCGGGAGGTGGCGGGCACAGTGCGGTCCGGAGGAAGGCTGATGCTGCAGGCCCCCACCGGTTCGGGCAAGACGGCGGCCGTTCTCGCCGGAGCCATTCCGGCGGCGTTCGGCCGCGGCCACCGCCTATTCTTCCTGACATCGAAGAACACCCAGAAGCGAATAGTCAGGGACACGGTGGCGACCCTGCGGGAAGGGGGTACAGACATTCGGGCCATCTTCCTCCGTTCCCGGGAGTCGGCGTGTCCGCGCAGCCTGCCGGTATGCCTGCCCGAACGCTGCCCCTACGCCGAGGACTTCGGGGCCCGTCTGCTGCGGGGCGGTCTGGTGGAGGCCCTTCTGAACCGCGGCCTCGTGGACTCCCGCGCGGTTGAGAAGACGGCGGAGGAGTCCGGAGTGTGTCCCTTCGAGCTGGCCCTCGCGGTCTCACGGTGGTGCGAGCTGGTGGTCTGCGACTGCAACTACGTCTACGACCCCCACGTGCGCCTCAGAAGGTACCTGGAGGAGCCCTCCGCAGCCTCGCTGTGCGCGGTTCTCGTGGACGAGGCGTCCAACCTTCCCGACCGCGCCCGGGGCTACTGGTCCCCCGAGGTGAGGAACAGCTGGATCGAGCGGGCCGGCGTCCGACACGGCAGTCTGGACGGCATGCAGGCGGTGCTCGACCCATGGCGAAGGCTGATGGCGGGCCTGGGAGCGGGCAACGGGCTCTTTCGAGCCGAAGAGGGCGACGTCACCGGCGAGGTGGAGCTGCCCCGGCCGTCCCCCGCCTGGACGGACGTCATGTCCGCGGTGGAGGAACCCTCCCGCCCCCTGCTGGACCTCTACCGTTCCGTGAGGGACATGGAGCTGCTGAACCCTGCGGACGATCCCAGGTACCGGCTCTTCCTCTTTCGCACCAATGAAGACCTGGCCCTGCAGTGGTTCTGCGCCGACCCATCGGAGATGCTGGCCGATCTGCAGGACAGGCTCGGATCGGTGGTGGCCTTTTCCGCCACCCTCTCCCCCGCGACCCATTTCCGCCGTGAGCTGGGCTTGCCGGAGGCGCCGATTCTGGAGACGGGCTATCCCTTTCCGCGGAAGAACCTGGGGCTCTGGATAGACCCCTCGGTGGACACCCGCTACCGGGCTCGCGGCCGCAGCCTGCCCCTGCTGGTCCGTCGGCTGAAGGCCGTATACCGGGCAGCGCCCGGAACCTACCTTGTCTACTTCCCCTCGTACGCCTACGCGGATGCGGCGGCGAGGGCGCTGCAGCAAGCGGGCCTGCCGCTGTTCAGACAGAGGAGAGGAATGGACCGCGAGGAGAGGACGGAGCTCTTCGGGAGGATAGCCTCCGGCCGGGGACTGGCCCTGCTGGTCAGCGGCGGAGTATTCGCGGAGGGAGTGGAGTTCGAAGCCGGGGCCATTCGGGGAGCGATAGTGGTGGGCCCGTCGCTGCCGGCGATCTCGCCCCGCAGGAGCTTCATGAGGCGCTGGTTCGACTCGCTGGGTGAGAACGGCTTCGAGAAGGCCTTCCTCGCGCCGGGCATGGCCCGGGCGGTCCAGGCGGCGGGAAGGGTAGTCAGAAGCCGCGGACAGAGGGGCACGGTCATGCTGCTGGGCGAGCGCTTCACCCGTCCGCGTTCCCTGCGCCTGATGCCCTCTTACTGGTTCGGCGACGGAGGCATTCCCAGGCTGTCCCCGGGAATGGCGGAGCTGCTGGATTTCTGGACTGAATAGAGAAGGGGCGGCCCGTTCGGACCGCCCCTGATTCAATCAGCTGAAGAGCCGGGGTTACTCGGTCTGCGGCCCATCCTCCTCGAGGGTCTCCTCCTCGGGGGCCTCTTCCTCGGCGCCCTCGGCGGATTCCTCGACCTCCTCGGCGGCCTCCTCTACGACCTCGGCGCCTTCCTCGACTGCCCCGGCGCCGGCCTCCTCGGCGGCTTCCTCGGCCTCTTCCATGGTCTCCTCAACCTCTTCCATGGCCTCCTCGGCCTCTTCACCAGAAGCCTCCATGGCCTCTTCGGCGGCCTCCTCGGCCTCTTCCATGGCCTCTTCGGCCTCTTCCACGGCCTCCTCGGCCTGCTCGGTGGCTTCCTCGGTGGCCTCCTCGGCGCCCTCGGTGCCCTGCTCGCCGCAGGCCATGCCGAAGAACGCGATGGAGACGGCCATGATTACAAGGAAGAACGCCCTCATAGTATACCCCTTTCCGTCCGTGAAGTACGGTTTACGTGCTACATTACTGTCTATCTCGAATCAACCCCTGCATCGAGTCAACATTATCCGAAATCCCTCTCATGGTGTCAAGAGACATGATCAGGAGTTGTCGGTCCGCAATCGAATGGAGTTTCGGAAATGGAGCTTGGCGGCGCGACGCAGCACTTCGACCCCATGTATGGCCACCAGCTCGGCGGCCGCACGGTCCGCCGCCCTCCCCGCTCCCGGGGGCAGGTCCACCGCCAGCTCAGTCGAAAGCGCGGCCAGGCCGTCCATGTACGCCTGCCGGGCTATGATGGATGCGGCGGCCACCGCGGGGTTGCGTTCCCCCCGCACCGCCATAATGAGGGGAGGGGCGTCTTCAGGCAGATGCCTGCGAAGGCGGGAGGCCCTGCAGAAGCGGTCGACGATCAGCTCCTCCGCGGGGCATCCCCGGTCAAGCAGGGCCGCGATGGCTCTGCCGTGCATGGAGGCCAGCAGGTCGTGGCTGTTGCCCCCCCTGCTCTTCCAGCTCTCCATGAGGCGGTTGTACTCCTCCGGTTCGGCCATCTCGACGTGGTAGGGAAACATGCCGGATTCCATGACGTCCGCGGCGACACTGCGAACCGCCTCCCTGGACATGCCCTTGGAGTCCCGCGCGCCCAGGCGGCGGAGAATCCTCTCCCGTCCGCTGCCGCAGCAGAGGGCGCATACGGTCATACCGCCCAGGAAGTCGCCCTTGCCGGCCTCGTCCGATCCGATCCACGAGCCCGATGGGAGCGGCTCGGAAACCGCCTCCTGAGCCTCTTCCACCAGCCGCGGGCTTCCTCCTGCGCCCACCAGGCTGATCCCCTTCTTCTTCGAGTGGTAGACGTTCACCCGGCAGGACAGGCCTTCGCGGTGCAGGCGCAATTGGATCCCGTAGGGCAGGTCACGCAGCCTGACAGGGTCCAGTCCGGCGGAGGAAAGGGCCTCAACGGCCCGATCCAAAGCGCCGGGGGAGTCTCTCCCGCTACTGCTGCTCAACCGGCTCTTCCCGCGGCGGGAAGGGGTTCTCCAGCTCCAGCGGCTCCCCGGGCGAGTACTCGCGCAGCAGGCAGGCGATCTCCCCTATCACGATGGCGCTGCGCATGAGAACCGGCATGTGCCGGGTGTCATCGGTGAGCCAGACGAAGAGCTCGCCCTGCTGGTCGAAGATGGCCTCCGACCGGAGCACCGGCTGAACCTTCACACACGTGAACTCCCCGGCGGGAACCCGGATATCCTCGCGCTTCAACACCTTAACCAGAAGCGGGTAGTTGTCGTTGTCGGCGTGCGTATCGATCTCGTAGGTCTCGCCCACCTCCAGCGGCAGGGTCCGGGAGTAGTACAGCGAGCTCAGTACGTCCAGGGCATGGGGCGGGATCTCGGAGTACACCAGGGCGCTGTCGTTCTCGTCAGGGTAGTGGGCGTACCCCTCCTCCTGGTGGAAGAAGACCTCTTCGCTGTGGCTGTAGTCGCCCTCGTTGAGGTCCTTCGCGAACCACAGCGTATGCAGCTGGTAGATGTCCATCAGCGCCTCGTTGACGTCCTCCACCCGGAAGAACGAGCTGAAGGCGCCGCTGGAGCGGGCGGTGGCCGTTATACTGTAGGCCGAGTGGCCCCGGTGCTGCTCCGGGCCGGTGACCTCCATGGTGGCCGTCCCGGCCCTGACGATCCCGTACTCGACGCTGAATACCAGCCTCTCCCCAGGCCCGAAAGCGCTGTTCTCCACGAACCTGGGCTCGTAGGGGGGCCAGCCCTCTTCGGCCACGGAGTCCGGCTCTGTCTGGGCGTTAGCCGCCGAAGCCAGCACCAGAAGCAACACGGCCGCAATCGGTTCCGTCTTCACTCGAAGAGTCCCTCTCCTGCCGGGGCCCGGAGGCCCTGTCCATGCATGCTCGATCACGCTCTCCTGTGATACCCGTGCTCAGCCATGCTGTTCCATCGCCGGCCCGTCAAGGAGGCGGTAGCGGGTTGACGCCGGCCGGCGGCTCCGACCTGTTAGTGCCCGCCGGGCTCTTGAGGGTAAGATAATGCGGAAGGAGAGGCATGAAGAGGGCGGTACCGTCGACCAGGATGAAGAGCATTGAGATGCCCCCCATCGCCGCCATCATGGACCGGGTCCGCACCATGAGATCCAGCGGCGAGACCGTCTATCCAATGGCCCAGGCGGTCCCGTGGTACCCGCCTCCGCGCGAGGCCCTGCAGGCCCTCGCAGGCAGGCTCTTCGATCTTACCACCAGCGGCTATGGGCCCGACCCGGGGCTGGAGGGCCCCCGCAGGGCCCTGGCCGATGACTTCGCACGAAGGAGGGGCATCGATCTCAACCCGCTGGACGAGCTGCATCTCACCTGCGGGGCCAGCCAGGCCTTTCTGGGAGCGCTCATGGCCTGTACCGACCCGGGTGACAGCGTAGTGGTGCTGGAGCCCTACTACTTCGATCACGTCTTCGCCGTTCAGTTCGGCGCCCTGGAGACCGTCTCGGTGCCCATGCGACAGACCGACGGCTGGGAGCTGCCCAGGGAACGCCTGTCCGAGCGGATCCCGGGCGCGGCCGGACTCGTGCTGGTCAACCCCGGCAACCCCACCGGCTGCGTCCTGGACGAGGAGGAGCTCAGGTGGCTGACCGACCTTACCGCCGGGCACGGCTGCCACTTGATCGTGGACGAGACCTACGAGCGGTTCAACTTCGACGGCTCCGGCTGGCACCCCTGGGGTGAGGACCGGCCCGAACACGTAATCACCTTCGGCAGCTTCTCCAAGAGCTTCGGCATGCCCGGATGGCGACTGGGCTACATGTTCGGGGACGCGGAACTGATGGAGCAGGCCCTGAAGGTCCAGGACTCCGTCGTTATCTGTCCTCCCACGCCATCGCAGCTGGTTCTGGAGCGGGCCCTGCAGCTCGACGGATGGGTGGAGGAGCGCGCCCGGGGAGTCCTGCGGCGGCGCGAGCTGTGCCGGCAGGCGCTGCAGGCCTGCTCCGGGCTGAGCTGGCGGCGGGCCGGGGGCGGATTCTTCACCCTGGCGGCCATAGACTCCGGAGCCCCCTCCAGGGAGGTATGCCTGCAGCTGCTAGACCTGTACGGCCTGGCCACCATCCCCGGCGCCGCCTTCGGCCCCGCCGGCGAGGGCCATATCCGCATAAGCTTCGGCTGCCTGCCGGACGAACAGATCGCGCCTGCGATGGAGGCCCTCTCCTCCGTCCGCCTCTAGATCGGCATCCGATCAGTGTCAGACGTTAACTAGTTAACCTATTGCGAGAGCCCACCTCAGGATTGTATAAACGCAGGTATATGTGTTGTATAATCGCTCGATAACGAAAAGGTTAACTAGTTAACGTCTGACACTGATCGGAGCAGGCGACGGGCGCGGTACATGAAATCATCGAAGCGGCCGTCGCGGAAGTCAGGGAAGCTGTGGTCCGGCGCGCTGAAGGCGCCGTGGCCGTAGCGGAGGCAGGTGTGGGCCCAGACCCCGCGGCCCATGTAGATCTTGTCGGGCGCCTCCTTGAAGGAGGCCAGCACCAGCTTGCCGAAGTCCAGGTAGCCGGGGTCCAGGTTGGCCGTCCGCCTTCCCTCCTCCGACATCTCCTCCTCGATGGAGGCGCACTCCAGCTTCCAGTCCACAAGCCTGTCGGGCGCTACCGGCTCCGCGAAGGCCAGCCATACCCGGCGCAGGCCACACCCCATCTCCGGCCGGTAGTAGTCGGACATGTCGAAGGCGTAGGGGTCGGAGCGGAGGGCCGGAGGCCCGAATACCTCCTCCAGCCTCCTCAAGGACTCCTCCAGCCTGTCCTCTGCGCTGTAGAGCACGCTCACCATCAACACCGCCGGACGGGCCTCGGTCAACGCCATTCCCCCCTGGTGCGCCGGAGCTCCTTCCAGGCCCTTCCCGCCAGGTCGCCGTCCAGCCCGAAGGTCTCGAAGACCGCCTCGGCATAGCTTCCGGACAGCTTGCGGTTGTAGCCGGAATCGCCCTCCAACACCCGCAGGTTGCCGTTGTGCGCGTAGAGACGGCCGTTCTCGGTCAGCCTGCTGAGATGCAGGCCGTTCATCCCCGTTGCATGGAAGGACCGCCGCCAGTGAAGCTCGAACTCTTCAGACGTCACCGCTGCCGCCTTCAGACGGTAGCGCCAGCGCTCGGTTCCCCCCCTCCCCCTGACGGTATGCATGTCCCAGCCTCCCCTGCCGTCGGGTACGTAACGGAAGACCTGCCCCGCCGCAGAGGTCTCCACGGCCCCGTCCGCAGACAGCGGCACCGGAACGGGCACCAGGTAGCCCGGGTCCATCAGCACCGGGCCGTCGTCCCGCTCCACAACCAGCGCGCAGTGTATGTCGGGTCCGTGGGACATGTCGGCCATTACCGGCCGACAGCGGTAGCCGCATCTCTCCAGAACGTCCTGAAGAGCCCGGGTAAGTGAGAAGCAGGTGCCGCCGGCCCCCAGGGATGCGTGCTCCTCGAAAACCCGCCGCGGCATGCGCAGCCTCTCCGGGCCCTCGGGGTCCTGTGCCCTGACCAGGTACTTGGTTAGGTTCTCCCACGGAATGCGCGAGAAGGCTCCGGCCAGCTCCCCCAGGGATGCCAGCCCGTGCGGGCCCGGGGAGAGGCCGAAGTGGTCCAGGAACACCTCCGCGGCGGGTCTGTCCACGACTCACTCCTTCACGCTGCAAGCCTCGGCGGGCGAGAGGGTTGGATTCTAATGGCGACGGAGAGGTACCGCAAGCTCTCGACCTTCTACCGGCAGGTCTTCGGCGGCCGGGTACACAAGGTGGGGATCAGGGGCGGGTTCGACTGTCCCAACCGCGACGGCAGGCTCTCCCGGGAAGGATGCACCTTCTGCGACCCGGAGGCGCCCCTTCCCCCCGGCACCCATTCCGGAATGTCCCCGACCGAACAGCTTCGGGCCGGCACGGATTTCGTGAGGACCCGCTACGGAGCCGAGATGTTCATCGCCTACTTCCAGGACCGAACCGCCACATACGGAAACCCCGAGAGACTGGAGGAGCTGTGCTCGGCCGCCGTCTCCTTTCCCGGGGTGGTGGGGCTGTCGCTGGGCACCAGGCCCGACTGCCTTCCAGTACCCGTTCTCGATATGCTCAGTCGACTGTCGCACAGAACGTTCCTTGAGGTGGAGCTGGGGGTGCAGACCGCCTGCGACACCACACTGCGCCGTATCAATCGCGGCCACGACTCGGCGGCGACCAGGAGGGCGTTTCGATCACTTGCCGAGAGGGGTATTCGGGCTTCGGCCCACGTAATACTGGGCCTGCCCGGGGAGGGAGCCGGCCAGTCGGAGGCCACCGCCGCCCTGCTGAGGGCCGAAGGCGCCCGAGGTGTGAAGCTGCACAACCTGCACGTGCTGAGGGCCACCGCCCTGGAGAGACTCTACGGCGACGGCGAGGTACACCCTCCTGCGATGGATGAGTACGCGGATATGGCCGTCCGTTTTCTGGAGCGCATCCCCCCGGATATTGTGGTCCAGCGCCTGGTGGGGGACGCTGCCCGGGAATACTTGGTGGCCCCGGCATGGATGACCGAAAAGCACCGGGCCGTCCGGCGAATACGAGAACTCCTCGAAGAGCGGAGCACCTGGCAGGGCCGGGCGCTGGGCGCTGCCCTGGAGGACGTATCCCGCCCCGCGGTCTTGGCGGCCGGGCCCGGCAGCCCTTAGATTCCCATTCCCGGATTTTCCCACGTCACAGGAGGTGCGATATGCCAGGGCACGAGACCGTCGCGGAGATTCTCAAAAGCGAAGAGACCGGCAGGAAGGTCACGGTGCGCGGCTGGATAAAGACCGCCCGCACCGGCAAGAACGTGGCCTTCGCCCGGGTGAGCGACGGTTCCTGCCAGGACGGCATACAGGTGGTATTCGACAGGGAGTCCTTCATCGACGACGACCTGGCCGGTCTGGACACCGGAGCGGCGGTTGTCGTCCTCGGCGAGCTGGTGGGATCGCCGGGCCGGGAGCAGTCGGTGGAGGTCAGCGCGGAGTCGATCGAGGTGATCGGCCCGGCCGGGGAAGGCTACCCCCTGCAGAAGAAGCGTCACACGCTGGAGTTCCTGCGGGGCATGCCCCACCTCCGGGTGCGCACCAACACCTTCGCAGCAGCCTTCAGGATGCGCCATCATCTCAGTCTGGCCATACACCGCTTCTTCGATGAGCGGGGCTTCTTCTACGTCCATCCTCCGCTGATAACCCAGAGCGACGCCGAGGGGGCCGGCGAGACATTCCAGGTGACCACGCTCCCCCTGGACAAAGTGCCCCTGCGGGAAGGGAAGGTCGATTTCAGCGACGACTACTTCCGCCGACAGGCCTTCCTCAGCGTGAGCGCCCAGCTGGAGGCCGAGCCGCTGGCTCTGGCGC
The DNA here is from genome assembly GCA_964553045.1 of uncultured bacterium. Lineage (GTDB taxonomy): Bacteria > Fermentibacterota > Fermentibacteria > Fermentibacterales > JCC-6 > JAWLEP01. The sequence continues at coordinate 112,455 of CAZKJG010000001.1, forward strand.
TGGGAAGGGTATACACCTTCGGCCCCACCTTCCGCGCAGACCCCTCCGATACCAGGGTGCACTGCGCCGAGTTCTGGATGATCGAGCCGGAGATGGCCTTCTTCGACCTGCGCGACAACATCGACCTGATCGAGGAGTTCGTGAGGTATACGGCGGAGTACGTGATGGAGCGCTGCGAGAGGGAGATCGAGTTCTTCGACCGATACATCCACAAGGGTCTTCGCAGGCGTTACGAGGTCCTTCTCGAGAGGGGCTTCGGGCGCATAACATACACCGAGGCCATTGAGAGACTGGGGGAGTCCGGACGGGACTTCGAGACCCCTCCGGAATGGGGGGCCGGCCTCTCTTCCGAGCACGAGCGCTGGCTGGCCGGGGAGCTCTTCGAAAGACCCGTATTCGTCACCGACTACCCCTCGTCGATCAAACCCTTCTACATGAGGCTCGGCGAAGACGGCAGGACGGTGGCCTGCACCGACCTGCTGGTGCCCGAGGTGGGGGAGATAGTGGGCGGCAGCCAGAGGGAGGAGCGTCTGGAGGTCCTGACGGCCAGATCCGCGGAGCTCGGAATTGACCTGGACCGCTACGACTGGTACTTTGACCTGAGACGCTGGGGCAGCGTTCCCCACTCGGGCTTCGGCCTGGGTCTGGAGCGCCTGCTCATGTACTACAGCGGCATCGAGAACATCAGGGACGTGATCCCCTTCCCCAGGACCCTGGGGAGGATGATCTAGTCCGGCGTACCGCTACGGAAAGAGAACATTAACGCAGGGCCGGCGTACAGCGCGCCGCGCCGGGATCAAAACCGCAACGAAGGCAGGGATGGTATGAGCAAGAAGACGATGAAGACCCTGGACGGAAACGAAGCCGTTGCGAGGGTGGGCCACAAGCTCAGCGAGGTTGTGGCCATCTACCCCATCACCCCCTCCAGTCCCATGGGCGAGCACGCCGACGCCTGGTCGGCGCAGGGACAGACCAACGTGTGGGGAACTGTACCCCTGGTGCAGGAGATGCAGAGCGAGGGCGGCGCTTCGGCCTCGGTGCACGGAGCGCTCCAGACGGGAGCCCTGACCACCACCTTCACCGCCTCGCAGGGCCTGATGCTCATGATCCCCTCCATGTACAAGATAGCCGCGGAGCTGACCCCCGGTGTCTTCCACGTCTCCGCCAGAAGCCTGGCCTGCCAGGCCCTTTCCATCTTCGGAGACCACAGCGACGTCATGGCCGTCCGCAACACGGGATTCTGTCTGCTGGCCAGCGCCTCGGTCCAGGAGGCCCACGATCTGGCCGCAATAGCCCACGCTGCCGCAGTCAAGTGCCGTCTGCCCTTCGTCCATTTCTTCGACGGCTTCCGCACCAGCCATGAGATCCAGAAGGTCGAGCTGCTGGACGAGGATGTCATGAAGAAGATGATGGACGTGGAGGCGGTGCTGGCTCACCGCAACCGCGGCCTGAACCCCAACTCCCCGGTGGTCCGCGGCACAAGCCAGAATCCCGACGTCTACTTCCAGGGCCGTGAGACGGTAAACCCCTACTACGTTGCCGCTCCCGCCATCGTGCAGGAGACCATGGACCGGTTCGCCGAGCTCACCGGCCACAGCTACCACCTGTTCGACTACGTCGGACATCCCGAGGCCGAGAGGGTGGTTGTCCAGATGACCTCCGGCTGCGATGTAGCCCACGAGACCGTGCAGATGCTGGCCGACGGCGGAGAGAAGGTGGGCCTGGTCAAGGTGCGCCTCTACAGACCGTTCGACATGCAGGCCTTTGTGGACGCCCTGCCCGGGACAGTCAAGGCGGTGGCGCCACTGGACAGGACCAAGGAGTCCGGATCCCCCGGCGAGCCCCTCTACCTGGACGTCGTGGACGCCCTCCACGAGCAAGGCATGCACGATGTCAAGGTGGCCGGCGGACGCTACGGCCTCTCCAGCAAGGAGTACACCCCCGGCATGGTCAAGGCCGTCCTGGACAACCTCGCCAAGGACGACCCCAAGAACCACTACACGGTAGGCATCGAGGACGATGTCACCAACACCTCGCTTGACGTCAGCAGCGACTTCTGCCTGGAGAGCCCGGGAGTCCACCAGGCCGTGTTCTTCGGCCTGGGCTCAGACGGTACCGTGGGGGCCAACAAGAACTCCATCAAGATCATCGGCGAGGAGACGGACAACTACGCCCAGGGCTACTTCCAGTACGACTCCAAGAAGGCCGGCGCGGTCACCGTCTCCCACCTCCGCTTCGGGCCCGAGCCCATAAAGCTCACCTGCCTGGTCTCCGAGGCCGACTTCGTGGGAGTCCACCAGACGGTGTTCATGGAGAAGTACGACATACTCTCCCAGTACGCGGCCGACGGGGCAACCTTCCTGCTGAACACGCAGGCCGGCCCCGACGAGGTGTGGGACACGCTGCCGCGGGAGGCCCAGGAGGTGATAGTCGACCGCAACCTGGAGTTCTACGTCATCGACGCCTACGACGTGGCCGATCAGGCCGAGATGGGCGTACGCATCAACACCATCATGCAGACCTGCTTCTTCGCCATCTCCGGTGTCCTTCCACGGGACGAGGCCATAGAGAAGATCAAGGACTCCATCCGCAAGACCTACGGCAGCAAGGGGGAGGATGTAGTCCAGAAGAACTTCCGCGCCGTGGACATGGCGCTGGACAACCTCCACCAGGTGGACTACCCCAAGGAGGTCACCAGCGACTTCAGCATGCCTCCCACGGTCCCCGAGGAGGCCCCGGAGTTCGTCCAGGACGTCACGGCAAAGATCATCCGCCGCGAGGGCGACAGCGTCCCCGTCTCCGCCATGCCGGAGGACGGGTCCTTCCCCATGGGAACCACCAGGTGGGAGAAACGCAACGTGGCCCTGGAGATACCGGTCTGGAACCCCGACACCTGCATCCAGTGCGGCATCTGCAGCCTGGTGTGCCCCCATGCGGCCATACGAATGAAGATCTACGACTCCGAGGAGCTGGAGGGCGCACCGGAGGCCTTCAAGTCCACCGGGGCCAAGACCAAGAAGTTCGAGGGCAAGAAGTGCACGGTGCAGGTAGCCCCCGAGGACTGCACCGGCTGTGACGTGTGCGTGAGGTACTGCCCCATGAAGGCCAAGGAAGCGGTGAAGATGGAGCCCCAGCCGCCCCTGCGTGAGCAGGAGGCGAAGAACTGGGCCTTCTTCCGGGAGATCCCGGACTACGACCGCGCCGAGCTGGGCACCAGCCTCAAGGACACCCAGCTCATGCGGCCGCTGTTCGAGTTCAGCGGCGCCTGCGCCGGCTGCGGCGAAACCGGCTACGTCAAGCTGGTTACCCAGCTGTTCGGCGACCGGGCAGTAATCGCGAACGCCACCGGGTGCAGCTCCATCTACGGCGGCAATCTTCCCACCACGCCCTACTGCGCCGACGAGAACGGCCGCGGGCCGGCCTGGAACAACAGCCTCTTCGAGGACGCCGCGGAGTTCGGATACGGCTTCCGCCTCACCGCCGACAAGCACACGGAGTTCGCCGTGGAGCTGCTCAAGAAGCTTCGCGGGCAGGTGGGCGAGCAGCTGGCCGACAGGCTGCTGGACAACCTCGACCAGGAGGACGAGGTCCAGATAGCCAAGCAGCGCGGCCTTGTTGCCGACCTGTTGAAGAAGTTGCGGGAGATCGACAGCCCCGACGCCAGGCAGCTGGAGACGGTGGCCGACTACCTGGTCCACCGCAGCGTGTGGATCTTCGGAGGCGACGGCTGGGCCTACGACATCGGATACGGCGGCCTGGACCACGTGCTGGCGCAGGGCAGGGACGTCAACGCCCTGGTGCTGGACACCGAGGTCTACTCCAACACCGGCGGGCAGAGTTCCAAGGCCACTCCGCTGGGCGCGGTGGCCAAGTTCGCCATGGCGGGCAAGCCCCAGCCCAAGAAGGACCTGGCCATGATCTCCATGACCTACGGAAACATCTACGTGGCCAGGATAGCCATGGGCGCAGACCTCAACCAGGCGGTCAAGGCGATAGCGGAGGCAGAGAGCTACCGCGGCCCCAGCATCGTCATCGCCTACTCCCACTGCATCGCCCACGGCTTCAACCTGCTGCACGGCCTGGACCACCAGAAGCTGGCGGTGAAGTCCGGCATCTGGCCGCTGATGCGGTTCGACCCCAGGCGAATCGAGCAGGGCGAGAACCCGCTGCAGCTGGACAGCAAAGGCCCCTCCATCCCCCTCTCGGAGTACGCCTATACCGAAACCCGCTTCAAGACGCTGAAGCAGTCCAACCCCGAGCGGGCGAAGAGGCTCCTCGAGCAGGCCCAGGAGGAGGTCAGCAGGCGCTGGAAGCTGTACAAGCAGATGGCCGAGATGGATTACACCGTCTAGCAACGCAACCCGCACGAGCGAGGGGGCGCCGGCCGGCGCCCCCTCGGCATTTCCAGGAAAGGTGCCGCCCTGTCCCCCTTGCTGGTTCTGCTATACGCCCTCGGCCTGATCCTGGCCGGCCTCTTGCTGAGGAGGCCGGGAGGCCGGGCCGAAAAGTACCTGGCGGGCCGTTCACTGGGCTCCGCGGCGGTGGCCTCCACCCTGGCCGCCACCTCCATCGGCGGCAGCGCTACCGTGGCCCTGGCCGGCTACGTATACACCCGGGGGCTTCCGGGCCTCTGGCTGGACCTTCCCCTGGCCGCCGGCCTCATGGCAACCGGTCTTCTGCTGGCCGGCCGCGTACGCTCCTCCGGCGCCATGTCCCTGCCCGACCTGTCCAGCAGGTACTACGGTCGCGGCTTCCGCACCGCCCTTGCGGTCCTGGTCCTGGGGGCTGAGGTGGCGTGGTTCGCGCTTCTCACCCGGGCGGCAGCCCCCTTCCTGGGGGAGATGACGGGTCTCTCAGAGACCTTGGGCATACTGCTCACAGCCGGGCTGTTCACCTTCTACACCGCACTGGGAGGCCAGCGGGCGGTTGCCGCTTCCGACGGCGCGCAGCTGGCCCTGGTGCTGGCCTGCGGCCTGATACTTCCCGCGGGTCTGGTCCTGGCCAGGACCGACCTGCTGGCCGGGCTCAGCCCCTCGCTGACACGATTCCCCACGGGTCCCGGTCTGGACGTCAGGGCCCTCCTGGGACTCTTCGCGATGATGGCCCTTCCCGGAATGGTGGGCGGCGACGTCTACGGCAAGCTGCTGTCGGCCCGGGACCGAAGAAGCGCCAGGAGGGGGGCGGTGGCGGCGGGGCTGATAAAGCTGGCCGCCGCGGCCTGCGTGGCGGTTCTGGCCCTGGGCGCCCACCGCCTGCTTCCACCGGGCCAGAGCCCGGACTCGGTTCTATCGTCGGTTCTCTCGGAGGTGATGCCGGCATCCCTGCTTCCGCTGGCCTGGCTGGCCTTCCTGGCCGCCATGATGTCCTCGGCCGACAGCGTCCTGCTAACCGGCGCGACCGTGCTGGACGTGGACCTGCTCCCCGGCCACTGGGATCACCTGGGCATCCGGCCCCCGGCGGTGGTGGCCGTCCTGGCCGTGGCCGGCACAGCGATCGCGCTGGCCTCGGGGGGGATAATTCCGCTTCTGACGTGGGCCTATACGGTCTTCGCCGCCGGGGCTCCGCTACCCATGCTGGCGGCTCTTCTGCTGCGGCGAAAGGTCCCGGGGTCCTGGGCAACAGCGGCCCTGGCGGCCGGCGGCTCCACGGCGGCGGTCGCCAAGCTCATGCAGTGCCAGTCGGCCGTTCTCGCGGGTCTCGGGGTATCCGCTCTCCTTACTCTGGCGGGGCTGGTTGCCGGCGTTCGGAAGGCGGAGGGCTAACCGGAACGCCCTTCCTCATCCTCCGAGAGCGCGGTCATGCGGATCATTCGATATATCTGAGCCGGTGCGGTAGCCAGTGTCATGTCCTCCCTGACGGACTCCCGCTTGAGTATCGACACGACCTCCGAGAGCAGCCGGGAGTACTTCTCCGGCTGGCCGGAGGCGGTGACGATCATCACCACCAGTCGTACCGGCTCGTCATCAAGAGATTCGTAATCGACTATTCCGGAAGGGCTTATTCCCAATGCTACGGCGGCCGAACCGAGATTCTCCAGCCTGGCGTGGGGTACTGCTATGCCGAGGCCTATCCCCGTGCTCATGCTGGCTTCCCTGCGGAAGATGAGCCTCTCGAGCAGGGAACCGTCGGACACACCTCCGCTGGAGGCCATCAGGTCGACTAGTTCCAGGAGAGCTCCCCGCTTGTGGGTTGACCGGAGTATGGTGCAACGTTCGACGGTGATGTGGTTCAGAAGCTCCATTATTCAGCCCCCGCGTTGAGCCCTGCCCGCCCGTTGCGGCCGGCGGGCCAGGCCGGGCTTTACAATTTTAGGATAACAGGGAGAGGACATCGATGTCCACCGAAGCCCCAAAGGCTGAATGAGGAGTGGTGGAGGCGGCGGGAATCGAACCCGCGTCCGGGGACGGGGACGGCACGGTCACTACATGCTTAGGCCTGCGTTGTATTTCCCCCCGGGTCGGCCCAGACCCGCCTCTCCGGGAGTAGTCGCCCTTGAATCTCACCGGTACACCTGACGACTGGGCTTTCCGGCCAGCCCTCCTTATGGCGCCCGACCCCCGGCCGGAAGGCACGTCCGGGGCGGACGGCCGCTCCCTCAGGAGCGGCAGTTTGCCGTTTTATGCGGCAGTTGTGTTGTTCCGCGTGTTTTACGAGGCCGCGGACCTCGGCATGCAACCATGCGGCCACTTCCGAACCCGTCGAGACCAAGTCGCCCCCACGGTCGAATATGCAACCTAAGCTGACGGGCACTTGCCCGTCAACCACTCACTTCTACAACCCGCCTGCGGCGGAGGAAGTTCCCGGCCGTCAGGCTTGCAGTCCCCGGGGCCATGGGTTATCTTCCCGGCTTGAGTTCAATGGAATCGGACAGGGGGAATGTCATGGCACGCCGTTGCGAGATATGCGGTAAGTCCCCTTCAGTCGGGCACAAGGTCAGCCATTCCGAGAAGAAGACCAAGCACACCTGGAACCCCAACCTCCAGAGGGTACGGGCTCTGGTTGACGGCAGGGTCAGGCGCATAAGGGTCTGCACCAGCTGCATCAGGGCGGGCAAGGTCAGGAAGGCTCACTAACCGCTGAGTTGCGGGATGATCGGGGGCCGGCGCGAAGCGCCGGCCTTCTCTATTCGGTCTTGTCCTCCTCCCCGCACTCCGGGGAGGCCTCCAGCTCCTTCCTCTTCATGCGGGTCTGGTTCGCGGATACAGCCAGCTGCAGCTCCCGCGCCAGCCTGGTGTAGCCGAAGCCCATGTTCAGGAAGTCCCACTGGAAGGTGCTTCCGGGCTTGAGGTCATGGAAGATCCAGTTGATGTTTATGCCGGCCTCCCCGAAGGCCGTGTTCCAGCCCACTCCAGTAAGCCGAACCTCCAGCGCCTTGGCCACCCTGTAGTCGCCCCGGGCCAGCAGGCCGATGATATGGGCGTCGCGGGGGCTGAAGTACTCGGTCTTCACGCCCTTTATGCGGTCCAGGTGAGGCTCTATCTCGCTGGCGGCTATTCGAAGCTTCCTGGGGCTGGTCATAGCCGACCACTGGAAGGCGGTCCAGGGCCTGGGAATGAAAGGCGTGATGTAAACGCCGATGGGCAGGTCGGTCCGCTCCCTGGCCGCGGCCACCAGTTCGGGTATGGCCATGCGATCTTCGGGGGTCTCGAAGGGCAGTCCTATCATGAAGTAAAGTCTGATGCGGCGGACCTCGCCGCCGGCGGACTCCACCCGCCGCAGGACGTAATCGTTCTCCATCTTCTTGCCCATGACCCTGCGCAAGCTGTCCGAGCCGGTCTCCGGGGAGATCACGAGGGTATCGGAGGAGTAGTCCTCGGGAAGGTTCCTCAGTTGCCCCAGGTCCTCCGGCCGCAGCGATCCGGTTACCACGGAGTGGCCCTTTCTGCGGGCGTAGTCGACGATATCCCCGTACATGGCGTGATCTTCGGGAGCACACCCCAGTAGGCCTATGGTGGCCGGCTCCTCCAGCTCGTCTATGGCCTCCTGGAGGTCCTCCAGCCGCTTCTCGCGGTAGGGGAGGTAGATGTATCCACCCATGCAGAAGCGGCAGTTGAACGGGCAGCCCCTGGCGATCTCCAGCATCAGCACCGGCCCCAGATCGCTCTGCGGGGCGAATACGCAGGTGCGCGTGCCTATGGAGTCGGCTCCGGCCCACTGCCGCATGATGGTCGTCTTGACGTCACGGTACCCGTGGTGCGAGGGAACGTATATACCCGGAAGCTGTGCTATCCACCTGAGTATCTTGCGTTTGGAGGCGCCCTGCGCGCCCAGGCTCTTTATGGTGTCCAGAACAGGCCCCAGGGCGGGCTCGGTCTCCCCGACTATGAAAGCGTCCAGGAAGGGGGCCAGCGGCAGGGGATTGGCGGTAACGGTAATGCCCGTGCCTATGAGAAGGGGCCAGCGGCGCTGACGTCTCTCGCCCCAGAGTTTCAGCCCCGAGTGGTGCATCATCTTGAGAACGCATTCGTAGTCGCTCTCGTGTCCTATATGGAATACAATGAGGTCCGACCGCTCGATGGGGCTTCCGGAGTTCAGCGTGACGAATGACCGCTCGGAGCGCTTGCGCCAGTTGAGCTCGTCCTTCTCGGGGAAGAATGCCCGCTCGCACCTGGTGTCCGGCCAGCGGGAGAGATGGTTCAGTATGCTCTGGTACTCGATTGAGGCCATTCCCTGGCGGTAGCACTTGGGCGAGGCCAGGACCGTCTCGAAGACCCCCTCCTCGTTGCGGGGCTGGAGGCAGCGCTCCTCCTCAAGTATCGACCGCCTGCGCGCGTCGTACTTCCTCTGTGCCGAGCCTCGACTCATATGATCAAACCGCCCATTGCTGTTATGGTGAATTCCCCGGTAATATATGGGCACCCCGGCCCGCCGGGCAAATCAGACACGCATTCCCATGAGCAGCAGCCGTTTGCCTAGTCGATGGTTCTCCTCAGGAACGTGGGCAGCTTCGTGCGCTGGGGGTCTATTCTCGGATTGCGCGACTGGGCCCTGCCGGGGACCTGCTCGTGCTCCCTGCCGGACTGACCGTGGGCGAAGGGGTACTCGTCCTCCTCCCCGTCGTTCCCCAGCTGGATCTCCTCGGGCTCCGTGATGCCCGTCTCTCCGAATCCGGTGGCTATGACCGTCACCTTGAGATCCTCGTCCATCGATTCGGTGACGCTGGTGCCGATGAACACGTTGGCCTGGCTTCCCACCACGCTGGTTATGGTCTCCATGGCCTCCGTGAACTCGTTGAACCTTATGTCGCCGGAGGACTGTATGCTCACCAGCAGGGCACGGGCGCCCTCTATGGAGACGCTGTCCAGCAGCGGGCTGGAGATGGCCTCCCTGGCCGCCTCGGAGGCCCTGCTCTCTCCCCGGGCCCGGCCGCTGCCCATCATGGCGCCTCCCCCCTGGGTGATCACGTTCTTCACGTCCTGGAAGTCCAGGTTGATGTCGCCCGGGGACGAGATCAGGCTGGATATGCCCTCCACGGCGTTCATCAGGACCATGTTGGCCATGTCGAAGACCTCGGTCATCCTGGCGTCCGGGTCGGCCAGTGCCTTCAGCCTGTCGTTGGGAATCACTATCAGAGTGTCCACCTCCCGGCGGAGCATCTCCACGCCGTCCTCGGCCTTGGCCGCCCGCGGCGCACCCTCGAACTCGAAGGGCCGGGTGATCACTCCCACCGTTATTGCGCCCGCGTCCCGGGCCACCCTGGCCACTATGGGGGCGGCTCCGGTACCGGTGCCCCCGCCCATTCCGGCGGCCACGAAGACCATGTGGGAGCCCTGAATGGCCTCCTCCACCTCCTTCAGGCTCTCCTCAGCCGCCTGCTCGCCGATCTCGGTGACACCTCCGGCGCCGAGGCCTCCGGTGAGTCTGGGCCCTATCTGGACCCGCTGGTCGGCCAGGCACTTCTCCAGCGCCTGGACGTCGGTGTTGATGGCCACGTACTCCACACCGGAGAGGTTGGAGCTGATCATCCTGTTGATGGCGTTGCAGCCGCAGCCGCCCACCCCGATTACCTTGAGGATCGCCCTTCCCTCGGTGTCCTCACCTATCTCCTTAAGCTCTATTACAGCCATGTCCTCCTCCTGTCACCGGACCTTTCCGAAAAGGTCCCTGAGCTTTTCGACTATCTCCCCCACGATTCGCTTTCCGCTTATTGCCCTCTCCCCATCGCCTGCCAGCGCCAGCGGCAGAAGTCCGCCGGCGGTCGAGTATTCGGGTGATGCCACCAGGTCGGTGGCGATACGAAAGCTGTCCGGCCTGCCCAGCTCCACGCCGAGCCCGGTTACGTCCGCCGCGGTCTCCCGGGCACCCAGCATCCTGGAGCAGCCGCCGGTGAGAACCATTCCCGCCGGAAGGTCCTCGGGACGGAATCCGGCCCTGGCCAGCTCCTCGGCCACGGTTTCCATCATCTCAACGTATCTGTCAATGACTATCTGCGATACAACGGAATGGGTTACCGTGAACGTACCCCGCCCGCCCAGCCGGGAGACCTTCATGGTCTTGTTCGGGTCCACCTTGGAAGCGGCCGCCGCCGCCCAGTTCCTCTTCATCCCCTCGGCGTTCTCCCTGGATATCCTCAGCGCCTGCAGGTCCCCCGTGATCAGGTTGCCTCCCAAGGGTATGACAGCCAGGTGGGCCAGGCTTCCGTCCCGGAAAACGGCCAGGTCGGTGGTGCCGGCACCCATATCGACCACCGCCACCCCCACCTCCATCTCGTCGTCGGTGAGCACGGCGCGTCCGCTGGCTACGGCGGCCGGCATCATCCCGACCACCTCCCTGCCGGCCTCCTCGACGCAGCTGACCAGGTTGTCCACGGCCACCCTGTCGGCTATCACCGTGTAGATCCTGGCGCTGATCTGCTCGGCTTTGAGACCCAGTGGAGGCTCCCTGAGCCTGTCGAAGCTGTCGGCGGAGTAGTCCCTGCGGACGGTGTCCAGCACAATGCAGCCGGGGGGCAGGCTCACCGCCCTTGCCGCCTCCTCGGCCCGCTGGACGTCCTCCTCCGCCACTACCGACGCTCCCCCCTCGCTGCGGCTGCCTACGCTCACCGAACCCCGCCCGGCAAAGCCCCTGACATGCTCTCCGCTTATGGAGAGGTAGACGCTGTCTACGCTCCAGGGCAGCACCAGCTCCGCCTGGTCGATGGCCCGCTCCACGCTCTCCGCCACCTGCTGCAGGTTCACCACCAGGCCGTGCCTGGCCCCGTCCTCCATCGCCGCCTCGCCCACGGAGCTGATCACCAGCTCGCCGTCGTCGTCCAGCTCCGCCACCACGCAGGTAACCTTGGAAGTGCCGATATCCAGGCCCGCCAGCATGCCGTCCGTCATCCCGCTCTGTCCTCCCCGCGGGGCCTGACCACCGCCTGGCCCCTGTAGCGCATGTCCACAGTGCAGCCCCTTCCGGTGAGCAGCGCGCTCCGCGGAATGCTCCTGTAGAGACCCCAGCGCGTCGGAAGCCGGGAGGAGCCCAGCAGCACGCGGCACTCCGCCGTAAGGAAGCTGATTCCCCGTGAGCCCAGCCGGATGCCCTCAACGCCGCCGGGCTTTCCCCGCGCGCTCACGTAGTCCAGCAGGCTGAGCAGGTCGCTTCGGGAGTAGCCGGCCTGCAGTTGTACAACCGGCAGGCTGTCGTCCATGAAGGTCTTGGGCAGGGGATTGCCCCGGGAGTCGACGACCGTCGTCCTCCCGCTGTCCTCCAGTACCGCAGCCGGACGGGCCAGGGATACCTCCACGGTCATGGAGCTGGGCCAGCTGCGGCCGACACGGGCCGAATCCACCAGCGGCAAGGCCTCCAGATCCCTTCGGACGGAGTCCAGGTCGAGCGAACCCAGCGGAGTGCCGAAATAGGGGCGCAGGACCCCCGCCACCCGGCAGGAGTCCGCGGGCCGTATGCCCCTCACCCTGGCCTCCGCCAGATCGAACCGGCTGTCACGCTCGGCCATTCGGTAGCCCAGGGCTCCAAAAGCCGCGGACATCGACAGCGCCAGCAGCAGCCACATTACGCTCCTCATACCCCTGCCTCCTCCACCAGCCGCCGGGCCGCCCGGTCAACGGTTCCGGCTCCCATGAAGACCACCGTGGCAGCCTCCAGCCCCGTCAGGCAGCGGCCCAGTTCCGGCATCTCACAGAGGGTCGAGGTGCCGCCGGCCTTCACGCAGGCGGAATGGACGCGCTCGGAGGTCACCCCTGCGACGGGGGCTTCCCTGGCGGGGTAGATGGGAAGGACAACGGCCCAGTCCGCAGCCGCCAGTGCGGCTCCCATCTCCTTGTGCATCAAGCTGGTACGGCTGTACAGGTGGGGCTGGAAGACTACGCCCAGATCGCCGTCGGACACCCGCCTCAAAGCGGCCAGGGCGGCGCTTATCTCATCCGGGTGGTGGGCGTAGTCCGATACGGCTACCGCCCCCTGCAGGCAGCCTATCCGCTCCAGCCGGCGGCCCACTCCGGGGTAGTCCTCCAGGGATTCCACCACCTGGCGGACATCGGCCCCCATCTCCCTGCACAGCGCCACCGCTGAAGCCACATTCTCCAGGTTGTGCAAACCGGGTTGGGGCAGCCTTCCCTCCTGGCCGGCCACTTCGTACCTCTCACCCCATCCGTCGGCACCCAGGCTTCGGGCGAAGAGATCGCCCTGGGGGCCGGTGGTCACTACCCGCCGTCCCAGTCTCTCGGCCCACCGGGCCATGCTCCGCAGGCGCCGGGGCACTACTACCGCCCCCCCCGGCGCGGTGAGCTCCAGGAATATCTCGAATGCGGCCTCCAGCCGCTCCACCGAGCCGTAGCATTCCAGGTGCTCCGCGGCGAAGCCGGTGACCAGGGCCCATGCGGGCCGAAGCCTCAGGAACGCACGGTCGTACTCGTCGGCCTCGACCACCACGGGCCCGGCGCCGGAGCGGTAGTTGCCGCCCCAGGCTCCTATCTGACCGCCGACCATCACGGTGGGGTCGAAGCCGCATCCCGCCATTGCCCACCCCGCCATCGAGGCGGTGGTGGTCTTGCCGTGGGCGCCGGCCACCGCGGCCAGCGCGGACCCCTCGGTGAGCTCGGCCAGGGCCTCGCTCCTGCGAAGGGTCGGAATGCCCATTCCGGCCGCGGCCATCAGCTCGGGACAGTCGGGGGGCACCGCGGCGCTATGGATCAGCCGGTCCACACCAGCCAGATGGTCCGGGCTGTGGCCTATGGCCACCGGTATGCCCTCCTCGCGCAGCATCCAGACCACCGGCCCGGGACTCAGGTCGCACCCGGTGACCCGCCAGCCGGAGTCGGCATACCATCGGGCCAGGCCGCTCATTCCGGCTCCTCCGGCCCCCATGACGTGGACGGTCCTCATCGGCCGGCCCCCTTCCCGGCCACCTCTAGCAGTCGTCGGGCTATATGGTAGGCGGGATTCTCGGGCATCAGGCCGACAAGCGCCCGGCTCATGCCGCCGCGCTCCTCCTGGTCCGCAAGCAGCTCCTCCACCCGGGGCCAGAGCGAGCCGGCCGCGCTGTCCTGATCCATCAGGACCGCTCCACCGGCGGTCTCCAACTGCCGGGCGTTGCTCCTCTGGTGGTCGCCGGCGGCGTACGGGTAGGGCAGAAGCACCGAAGGCAGACGGAACCAGCAGAGCTCGGCGATGGTCATGGCTCCCGCCCGGGCAACCGCCAGGTCCGCGGCCGAGTACAGGGCGGACGGATCGTCGGCGAAGGCCACCACCTCGATGTCCCACAGGCCCCGGGCCTCTCCGCGCACTCGAAGCAGATCCCTCTCCCCGCACTGGAGTATCACGAAAACCTCATCGGGCGCCTGCAGAGCCAGATCGTTGAGGGCGGCCGCCCCCTGGCTACCGCCCAGGAAGAGGACCACCGGGCGGTCCATGGGTATGCCCAGCGACTCCCTGGCCTCCAGGGGATTCATCCTGGAGAGCGAGGGGCGCACAGGGTTGCCCGCAGTCTCCACGGTCCCCGAAAGATCGGAATCGCCAACGCCGAAACCGGTCAGCGTCAGGTCGGCGAACCGGGAGGCCAGCCTGTTCGACCTTCCCGGAACCGTGTTGGACTCGTGCAGTACTGCGGGTACACCCAGGGTCCTGGCGGCCACCACGGAGTAGAAGGAGGAGTATCCGCCGGTGCCCAGGATGACCTCCGCGCCCTCCGAGCGCAGTATTTCGCGGACCAGCCGCAGCGCGGAGAGGGCCCGGAACGGCAGCAGCAGCGCACCGACGCCTCCGCCCCTGTCGACTCGGGGGGAGTCTATGTAGTAGACGCGCTCGCCCAGCGGAGCGTACATCCGCCTGTCGACCGGCCGGCAGGTGGCTATGAAGCGGGCGTCCACGCCGGCCAGCTCATCCATGGCCGCGGCCACGGCCAATGCCGGGCTTATGTGCCCTCCGGTGCCTCCCGCGGCGAAGAACGCCCTGGTCACGATCCCACCTCCCGCGCGATGCGGGCCAGGAAGCCGATCGAGGCGAGTGTCACTATCACGTTGGTGCCCCCCCAGGAGATCATGGGCAGGGGCGTCCCCGTGGGCGGCAGCAGCCTGGTGACCACGCCGGAATGTATCAGTGCTCCTATGGCTATCGAGGCCGTGAGCCCGCCTGCGGCTATCTGGCCGAAGGCGCTGTCCGCAGCCTGGGCTATGCGCCAGCCCGACAGGCAGAGCAGGAGAATCAGGCCCATGATCAGCGAGGTCCCCATGAAGCCCAGCTCTTCGCCGACCACGGCCAGAACGAAGTCCGAGAAGGGCTCGGGAAGATAGCCCATCTGCTGCCGTCCCCGGCCCAGTCCCCTGCCTCGCAGGCCGCCGCTGCCCAGTGCGATGATGGACTGATTCGCCTGCCAGTTGCTTCCCCCCGTATTTGCCTCGGGGTTGCGAAAGCCCGTCAGCCGGGCCCGGCGGTAGTCGGAGGAGAGAACGGCGGCGGCGCCCAGGGCCAGCAGAAGGGCCAGCAGAAGGGCCATGTGTCCCAGTCTGGCCTCCGCCAGGTATACGACCACCATCATGGTTACGATCAGGTAGGCGGCGCCGGCGAAGTCCGGCTGAAGCAGCATCAGGCCGGCGGGCACGAGACCCAGGGAACAGAGGACCATGAATCCGCGGCCCTTTCTGGGCCGAAGGCGGCTGCCGGTGGCCAGGGAGGCCACTAAGAGGATCATTGTGAAGCGCACGAGCTCGGCGGGCATGACGCTCACCGGACCCAGGAAGATCCATCGGCTGGAGCCCTTTACCGCCGGGGCCAGGGGGAATCCGGGGATAACGGTCATCACCAGCGTCACCAGGCTGATACCGTAGAGGGCAGGCGCGGCCATGATCCAGGCCCGCCTGGGCATTGCGTAGGCGGCGACGGCGCAGAGCGCCCCGGCCGTAAGGCGAACCAGGTGCCTCACCAGGTAATGGTAGCTGCCGCCGTCTGCGTAGTCCTGCATGGAGGCGAAGGAGCTGGCGGTATACACAGCCAGTATGCCCAGGATGACAAGGGCGGCCGCGGTGGTGATCAGTGTACCGGTGGGAGCGCTTCGCACGGCTGTCATGAGAGTCCCTCCACCAGGCGGCGGAAGTGCTCTCCGCGTTCCTCGAAGTTCCGGTACTGGTCGAAGCTGGCGCAGCCGGGGGAGAGCAAGACGGTGTCCCCGCTGCTGGCCAGCTCCCTTGCCCTGGCAAGGGCGGCCCGCAGGTCCGGCAGGCGGACGACCTCGAGGCCGTCGCTCCAGGCCCTCGACAGCATGGCGGAGGCCTCGCCGATGGCCAGCACCGCCCGGGCTCGCGAGCGAACCGCCTCGCGGAGCTCGGCGTAGTCGCCCTCCTTGGGCCGGCCACCGGCTATAAGGACGAGCGGGCCGGTCTCGGCCTCCAGGGCCACCCTCAGGGAGTCTATGTTGGTTGACTTGGAGTCGTTGACGTATCGGACTCCGTCCAGCGTCCTGATCTCCTCCAGCCTGTGCGGGACCCCCGCGAACGTCCGCAGTCCTTCACGCATCTGTCCGGCTTGCAGGCCCAGCGCCCTGGCCATGGACGCGGCCGCCAGCGCGTTGGCCGTGTTGTGACCGCCGGGCAGGGCCAGCTCCTCCACCGCCAGCAGGTCGGTCACCGTGCCGTCCCAGCTGAGCTTGACCCGCCCCTGCCGCGCGAAGGCGCCGGTCTCCACCGTCCCTCGGAGGCTGAAGTACATCTCCAGGCCTTCCGTCAGCCCCATGAGACTCACCAGCCGGGGATCGTCTGCGTTGAGCACCAGGAAGTCCTCCGGACTCTGGTTCATGAAGATCCGGGCCTTTGCCGCGCGGTAGCCCTGCATGTCGCCGTGGCGGCTCAGGTGATCGGGGGTGATGTTCAGAACCGCCGCCACCCGGGGCCGGAAGGTCCGTATGGTCTCCAGCTGGTAGCTGCTGACCTCCAGCACGTACACGTGGGCATCCGGCCTCTCCAGGACGGCCCGGGAGAGGGGATAGCCCATGTTGCCGGTAACGCAGGCGTCCCAGCCCGCCCGGCGCAGTATGTGGCCCAGCCACTCCACAGTTGTGGTCTTTCCGTTGGAGCCGGTTACGGCCGCTATCGGCGCCGACGCGAACAGGCTGGCCAGCTCGATCTCCCCGGTGACGGGGATGCCCAGATCCTTCGCGCTGGACGGAAGCTGCGCCGAAGGCGGTACTCCAGGACTCAGCACCAGCCCGTCCAGTTCCTCCGGGTCCAGGGAGCCAATGTCGCCCAGGACATGACGCGCGCACTGCTCGCAGGGCGAGCAGTCGGGGGAGTCGTCGATCCCCACCACGGTGAAACCGCGCTGCCGCAGAAGGGCGGCCGCCGCCCTGCCGCTGGTGCCCAGGCCCAGAACCCCGACGGTCTTTTCGGCTCCATCCAGCCAGTAGCTCATCGGCCCTCCCCCTCCGCGCGGGCGGAGAGCATGTCCCGCAGCAGCGCGACCGCCCTCTCGAGGCGCAGGCCGCGGCTGCCCTTTACCAGCACAATTCCACCGGGCTCCAACGCTTCCGCCGCCAGCTCGGCCGCGCGTTTCCAGTCCTGAGCCGCCAGGGTCTCGGTGTTCTCCGCCCCATGGGCGAGAGAGGTGAAGACGTCTCCCAGCAGAACTATCCTCTTCAGGCCCAGCCCGTCGGCGAAGGCCAGCACCTCCCGGTGCAGCTCCCCGGCCCTCCTCCCGAGCTCGAACATGTCCCCCAGCAGGGCCACTCCCTTTCCGTCGGCCAGCCGGGCCAGGGTACCCAGGCAGGCCCGGGCCGAGTCCGGGTTGGAGTTGTAGCTCTCGTCCATCACTCGAAACCGCCCGAAGGAGAGCGTCACGGATCTTCCGGGCATTCCCGTGTATCGCCTCATGGCGCCGAGCGCCGTCTTCGGAGGTATGCCCATCAGCTCCGCCGCGGTCGCGGCCACCAGTGCGTTCTGCAGGTTGTGCCTTCCCGGAATGGCCAGCTCCATCGGGAGACCGCCGGGCTGCATCAGGGCGCCCTCCCCGCCCTGCTCAACCCAGCGGTCCCCCCCCGGCCCTGTCATGACGGTCTCCAGTCCGGCTTCGGCCGCAGCCCTCTCCAGAATCTCCTCTTCGGAGGGGATCACGCAGAATCCCCCGGACTTTGTGCCCTCCAGGAGCTCGGCCTTGGCCCTGGCCACGCCCTCCCGGGAGCCCAGGTACTCAACGTGCGCCAGGCCTATGTTGGTGATGACCGCGTCGGTGGGGCGGGCCACCCCGCACAGCTGGCGCAGCTCGCCGCTGTGGTTCATTCCCAGCTCCAGGACCACCACCTCGGGTTCGGCGGGGAGGTTCAGCAGCGTAAGGGGAAGCCCGAGCTGGTTGTTTCGGTTGCCCTCGGTGGCCGCGACCCGGAACCTGGTGGCCAGCGCCATCTCCAGCAGCCTCCTGGTGGTGGTCTTTCCGGAGGAGCCGGAGAGGCCGATCACCGGGGCGGAAATGGCCTTCCGCGCCCACGCTCCGGCCCGCAGCAGAGCTTCCTCCACGTCGTCGACGAGGATCCTCGGGCCCCTGCCGGGGTCCCTGCTCACCACCACGGCCCCGCCGGCCTTCAGAACGTCACCGGCGAAGAGGTGGCCGTCGGTCCTCTCGCCGGCCAGCGCGAAGAACAGCGAGCCCGGGCCGGCCAGCCTGGAGTCTATGACCGCGGTATCCGCGCAGAGATCCTCGGGGCCCAGGTAGCTTCCGCCCACGTACTCCGCCAGGGCTGCAAGGGGTATATCAGCCACGGCGCCTCCCGGCTATGGCCCGTCGGGCCTCCTCGCGGTCGTCGAAGTGGACCTTCTCCGTACCCAGGATCTGGTAGTCCTCGTGGCCCTTGCCCGCGATGACCACCACGTCGCCACTGCGGGCGAGCTCCACGGCCAGACGTATGGCCGACCTGCGGTCGGGCTCCACGTGCAGCCGGCTCTCCCTCTCCACGCCCTGCAGTATGTCCCGTATTATCCCGCCGGGGTCCTCGGTGCGCGGATTGTCACTGGTAATCACCATCACGTCCGCGAGCCTGTCGGCGATGGCCCCCATCCTGGGCCTCTTGCCCCGGTCCCTGTCGCCCCCGGCGCCGAAAACGGCGATCACCCGACCGCTGCTCATCTCCCCAGCCTGCTCGAGAACCTTCTCCAGGGCATCGGGGGTGTGGGCGTAGTCCACGGCCACCAGGAAGTCCTGCTCCCCGTCCACCGCCTCCAGCCTGCCGGGAACTCCACGGAATCCCCGAAGGCCGGAGGCGGCCTTCTCCAGTTCCAGGCCCAGACTGTGCGCCGCCGCCAGGGCGCCGGCGCTGTTGTAGACGTTTACGCTCCCGCTCACCGGCACCTCCACGTACACGGTGCGGCCGCGATGGCGGAGTGAGTAGGAGATACGTCCCAGGCCGACCTCCACATCCCCTACCCGGTAGTCATCGCCCTCGGAGGCGCCGAAGGTGCGCGCCCCCTCCACATCCGGGGCGTTGGGCGCGTACGTCCCCACCAGGGCGCTTCCTTCGGGCTTCAGCAGGTCGAATATCCTCAGCTTGGCCCGCAGGTACTCCCGCATGTCGGCGTGGAAGTCCAGGTGGTCCTGGGAGATGTTGGTGAAGACGGCCGCGTCCAGCCGTACCATATCCACCCTTGAGAGGGCCAGGGCGTGGCTGGACACCTCCATAACGCACGCTCCGCATCCGGAATCGACCATCTCCCGCATGAGACGGGCAAGGTGGTGAGACTCCGGAGTGGTCACCGGCGCCGCGAGGAGCCGGTCGCCCACTCTGTAACCGATGGTGCCCAGCACGCCGGTCCGAATTCCGGCCTCCTCCAGTATGGCCGTCAGCATCATCGCCGTGGAGGTCTTGCCGTTGGTGCCCGTTATGCCCACCACCCGCATCTCGTCCCAGGGACGGCGGTACAGGCTGGCGGCGGCCCGGGCCAGGAGACGCCTGTTGTCGCCGGCAGGGTTCAGCAGAACACGGGGCCCGTCACTGCCCTCCCTCTCGGCAACGCAGGCGCAGGCTCCGGCCGCCAGGGCTTTCTCCATGTAGAGGTGCCCGTCGGTGCGGAAACCTCTGACGGCGACGAACAGCGAGCCCTTCTCCACATCGCGGGAATCGTTGGTGACATGGGTGACCTCCTCGCCCGCCAGCTCTTCGGGTACGTCCGCCGCGGTATCCTTCAGAACCAGCTCCAGCCTCACTGTCCCACCTCCGCGGCCAGGTGCGTACCGTCGCTCTCCAGCGGCGAGAGAGCCAGAGCCGGCTCCACGCCTATGGCCTGTTCCGCCACAGCAGCGAACAGGGGGGCGGCCAGGGCGCTGCCGAACCTGTAGTCGTAGTCCGGGGAGTCCATTACGATCACGGTAACCAGGCGGGGGCTGTGCACCGGCACCATCCCGACGAAGGCGGACAGGTACTCGTCCTCGCCCAGGGAGAGCCTCTCGGCGGTGCCCGTCTTGCCCGCCACCTCCACGCCGGGGACGCGGGCCGTGGCCGCTGTGCCCTCTTCGACGGCCAGGTGCATCATGTTCCGTATCTGCTCGGCGGTCTCCGGCGCCATGACCCTTCGGCGGGCGAAGGTGGCCAGCTCCTCCCAACCGCCCTCTCCCCGACAGGCGCGCACCACCCTGGGCTGGTAGAGGATTCCGCCGTTGGCCACCGCCGAGTAGGCCATGGCCAGCTGCAGGGGGGTGACGGTGACCTCCTGCCCGATGGCGATGGAGGCCTTGGATACTCCCGACCATTCCGAGGGGGGGCTGAGCAGGCCCGAGGACTCGCCCGGCAGCTCCACCCCGGTCCGGGCCCCGAAGCCCAGGGCGGTGCAGTAGCGGTGGAAGACCTCGTCCTCCAGTAGTCCGGCGAGCTTTATGGTGCCCACGTTGCTGGAATGGGCGAATATCTCCTCCACGGTCAGCACGCCGAACTCGTGGCAGTCGCTTATGGTCCTGTCGGCCACCGCTATCTGACCCCGGCTGCAGTCGAAGGAGTCCAGGGGGTCCACGATCCCCTCCTCCAGACCTGCGGCGATGGTCACCAGCTTGAAGGTGGACCCCGGCTCGTGGTAGCCCTGCACACAGTGGTTCATGGCCAGGGCTCCGTTGTCGCAGCGGACCGGGTAGCTGGCCATGGCCAGCACGTCACCGCAGCGGGGGTCCACCATGACCACGGCACCCCAGCTGCTTCCGCTGCTGTCCACGGCCTCCCGCAGGTGCTCCATGGCCACCGACTGGAGCCTGGAATCAATGGTGAGCATCAGGTCCAGACCGTCCCGGGGCGGGCGGTTCGCCGCGTCGGGAACGGTAAGACATACGTCGGACCGGCCGCTGTACTGGACGTATCTGATCCCGTCCCGGCCGGCAAGCAGAGAACCCTTGCTGCTCTCCAGGCCCTCCGAATGCTCGCTGCTGTATCTGCCCAATATCGAAGCCGTCACGTCCCCCAGGGGGTAGGTCCTGCGGGAGCCCACGGTCCAGTTTACGCCGGTGGGAAGCCCCTCCGAGATGAACACCGCGGCGCTGTCATAGGGCACATCCCGGGCCAGGATCTGGTTGACCCCTCTGCGGCGGAGGGGGCGGTCCACGCAGGCGTAGCCGCCCAGACGGCCCACCAGGGAGTCCACTCCTGCCCCGCCTCCCTCCTCCACGTTCGGCCAGTAGACCTCGAAGGTGACCACGGCCCTGTTTCCGGCCAACAGGTTGCCGTTGCGGTCGAAGATCTTGCCGCGGCGGGCCTCTTCGACGACCCTGTGAGTGTGCTGCCTCTCCGCCGTTCCCAGGTAACGGGAGTGCCTGAAGATCTGGATCTGGCCCAACCTCGCCACAACCGCCACGAAGAGCAACGCGGTGAAGAAGGAGGCCAGCTTTGCCCTGGCCATCCGCCGGGACATGGAGTGGCCCAGCCTAGCTCCCACCGGGCACCTCCCCGGGACCCACCTGCACCAGTCCGACGTTCTCCAGGGGAACGGGGGCCAGCCCCAGCCTCGAGGCCGCCTCCCTCAGGCGCCGTGGAGACCTCAGCCGGGCCCGGTCCGCCTCCAGATCCTCTATTCTCCGCAGAAGGTCATCCCTTGCGCGCTCCAGTTCCTCCATTCTTATCGCGTTGCCCACCTTGAGGTTGTGCAGGGTTATCTCTATCAGGGCCAGGGCGGCCATGATGGCCGCCAGCAGCACGGCCAGCTTTCTTAGGTATGGCCTCATTCCCGAACCCCCCTGCGGAGCTTGGCCGACCGGCTGCGGACGTTCCTCCGGCGTTCACCTTCGGTGGCCGCGCTCCATTCCGGCTCTCCCGGTCTGAATCCCGGAGTGTCTCGAAGAAACCGCTTCACCCTCCGGTCCTCGAGGGAGTGGAAGGTTATGAATGCCACCCTTCCTTTCGAGGCCAGCCACCGCCCCATCGATTCCAGAAGCCTGTCCAGCTGGCCCATCTCGTCGTTCACAGCTATTCTCAGAGCCTGGAAAACACGCGAGAGAACGCCGGGACGGTAGCCCCGGACGGCACTGCTTACCGCAGAAACCAGCTCCGACGTATCCCGGAGGGGCCTGCGCTGGACTATCCTGCGGGCGATTCTCCGGCTGCGCCGCTCGCCGCCCAGCCGGAATATCAGATCCGCCAGCTCGCCCTGCTCCAGGCCGTTGACCAGCTCTTCGGCCGTGGTTCCCGAGGACGGGTCGAAGCGCATGTCCAGGGGACCGCGCTCCCTGTAGGTGAAACCCCTCGACGGGTCCTCCAGCTGGTCGGAAGACATGCCCAGGTCGAAGAGGGCCGCGTCTACGGAGCCCATCTCCAGCTCTTGCAGCAGTTGGGGCAGCCGGTCGAAGGGTGACTCCGCCAGAGTAAGGCGACGGTCGCCGCCCACCCTGGAGCCTGCCCTGGCCAGTGCCGCCGGGTCGCGGTCGACACCCAGCACCCGGGCATCCTCCGGAAGCCTCCGAAGAATCGCCGAGAGGTGGCCACCTCCGCCCGCCGTTCCGTCAACAACGGTCCGAGGCACTTCCTCCAGCAGGAAGGAAAGTGTCTCCTCCAGAAGAACGGGAACGTGCCCGGTGGACTCCCCCGTACCGGGTTTCGTGCTCCCTGTCCCTCCGGGACTGTTGCGGCTGCGGCCCATCAGGATGCACCACCGTTTCCGCCGTCAGATGTCTATTCCCAGGTCCTCGGCAACCTGCTCGAAGCTGAGCTCCTCCTCGCCGCTTTCAGTATCGAACTTCTCCGGCGCCCAGAGCTCGATGCTGTCAAGCTGGCCGAGGAATACAACCTCACTTCCGATCCCCGCCCGCTCGAGCAGCTCCGCAGGGATCATTATCCTTCCCTGGGCGTCGAGGCTCACCGCCCGCAGAAAGCGGGCGAATCTCCGCAGGAAGAACCTCTCGGCCTCGCGACCCCGGGAGAGCCGGGAAAGCTCGGCCTTGACGGCTTCCCATTTCTGTGGCGGATAGATTACGAGGCAGCCGTCCAGGCCAAGGTTGAGGTGCAGTCCCTCACCGGTCAGCTGGCGGCGGTAGGCGGCGGGTACGCTGACCCTGCCCTTGCTGTCCAGCGTGTGCGTATAGGTCCCAGTGAACTCCGGCATGCCTATTGACCTCCCGGAGATATTCTACCCCACTTTCTCCCACTGTCAACCCACTACATGACACTACACACCACAGTCTGCCTCGTGAGCGTCAAGTATACAGGAAACGCATGGTTCTCAAGGGGGGGCGCGGAATGGGGGCCGGGATCAGCTCCTGTCCCGGCGGAACCTCCGTTTGGAGCGGGAGTCGTCGTCGCTGTAGTAGTAATGGTACCTGTAGGTGTAGTACCCGTATGAGGTGTACATGCTGATGGGGTCGAATCCGTTCAGCAGGGCGCCGGTGAGGTTGCTGGCCGTCCTCTGAAGCTTGGCCCAGGCGCTTCTGAGCACCTTCTTGTCACCCAGCTTGGACATTACGACCACCAGGGTGGCGTCGGCCATGGCGCTGAGGACTATGGGGTCGGTGACCACCGCGACGGGCGGGCTGTCCAGAAGCACGATATCGTACCGCTTCTCCAGCTCCCGCGTCAGGGTGCGCATCCGCTTGCTGCCCACCATCTCCGCCGGGTTGTGCGGCAGGCGGCCGCAGGTGAGCACGCTCAGGTTCTCCACGCCGGTGGACTTGATCACCTCCGGGTCGTCCAGCCCCCTGATGTCGGCGATTACCTCGGTAAGCCCGGGCTCGCGCTTCAGGCCGAAGATGTTGTGCATCACGGGCCTGCGCAGATCGGTGTCCACCAGAAGCACCTTCTGCCCGGCCTGGGCCATCACCACGGCCAGGTTGGCCACCGTCATCGACTTCCCCTCCCGGGGCCCGGCGCTGGTCACCACCAGGCTGCGCATGGGGCCCTCGGTGGCACTGAAGCGCAGGGAGGTCCGCAGGTCGCGGTAGGCCTCGCTGGCCGGCGCCCGGGGGCTGGAGTCGGTCACCGGCATCCTGACGCCCTTGCGGCCCAGGTCCATGCGCGGTATCACGCCCAGCACGGTTATGCCCAGCTGCTCCACGTCCTCGGGGCTCTTGACGCTGGTGTCCAGCTGCTCGCGCAGGAAGACGGTGCCCACTCCCAGGGCCAGGCCAACCAGAAGGCCCATTATCAGGTTGCGCCTCTCGGAGGGCTTCACTTTGCCTCCGGGCAGGGCCGTATCCACGATGGTCACGTCGCCGATCTGGCTGACCTCCGATATCCGGGTCTCCTCGTACTTGGTGCGCAGCAGGATGTAGATGTTCTCGCTCACCTGGCGGTTGCGCTCCAGCCTGGCCAGCCGCATCTCCAGCTCGGGCAGGCCCGAGAGGCTGTCCTCCATTCCCGCGGCGACGCCGGAAAGGGCCCGCCAGCGGCTCGTCTGCGCCCTGCGCTCCGCCTCGGCTTCGGCCAGGCTCTGCATCCAGCCGGCCAGGGGACCGGCGGGGTTGGTGGGAAAAGTCACCGACGCCTTGCCCATTATGGCCTCGGTCAGCTCCTCCCTCCGGGTCTGGAGCCTGCGGCCGATGGATGCCACCGCCATGCTGTCCGCGCCCTGGGCCAGCAGCTCGGCCCTGGCCGTCTCCAGTGTGGCGATGTCCGACTGCAGCTGGGAGATGCGGGTGTCGTTCACCTCGGTCATCTCCCCCGCCAGGCCCTCGCGGTACTCGTCTATGCGGGAGCGGTAGTAGGCAGCCCGGGTCTCCGCCTCTCCCACGCCGGTCCTGGCCGCCTCTGCCTGGGTCTGCATGGTGGCCAGGTTGCGGACCAGGTTGGTGGTCTCGGTGTCCAGGTCGGCCATGCTGTTGCGCTCCTTGAAGCGGCGCAGTGAGTCCTCGTCGCCCAGGAGCTGCCGCTCGATTAGCCCCATCTGGGTCTGCAGGAACTCCCGAACCTCGCGGTTCTCGCCCCGGGCCTGGCTGAGATTGCGGCGGTAGTAGGTGTGCATCACCAGGTTGGCCAGGGCGGCCGCCGCCGTGGGGGTGTCGCCGGTGGCGGAGAGGACGAAGAAGTCGGTGTCCTTCTTCATGCTCACCGAGGACCTGCCCCTCACCAGACCCACCAGCGACCCGCGGAGCTGGGGCGCCGGGGGCGGGTGCCCGTCGTACAGCAGGGATATGATGCTGTCGGAGTCCGGGGAGCGCAGGATGGAGTCGGCCACGGCCTCGGCCAGGCTTCTGCTGTTGATTATCTCCACCTGGTCGTTGCGGTAGGTCTCGACCTCGAACCAGGAGACCCC
The DNA here is from genome assembly GCA_964553045.1 of uncultured bacterium. Taxonomy (GTDB): domain Bacteria; phylum Fermentibacterota; class Fermentibacteria; order Fermentibacterales; family JCC-6; genus JAWLEP01. Next base: position 137,582 of record CAZKJG010000001.1, read on the forward strand.
GCCCGACATGTCCAGGGCCCTGGATATCGTGTTGTTCGGCTTGTAGATGAAGGTCCCGCTGGAGCGGTACACGGGCTCGGTGTTCATGGTGATGTAGACGCTGACGGCCACCGACACCACCACGAAGGCCAGTATGATCCACTTGCCCCGGCGAATCAGCCACAGGTACTCGGCCAGGTTGAGAGTCTCCTCCTCCTCCGGCCGGCCTCGCCTCAGCGCTCCGTCATCACCCATACGAGGTTCACCGCCACCAGGATCTTGTAGCCGAAGTCGATCACTTCCTTCCATCCCTCAAAGCCCCGCTCGGGTACGTAGACCGTGGCGCCCGGGCCAAGGACGGGAAGCGGCTCCCCCTCGGCATCCAGGAAGTCCGCCAGGTTGTACTCCACCTCGGCCTCCCCCTGCACCACCTTCACGTGGTCGAGGTCGGCGGTGCGGACCGGGCCCCCAGCCGCGGAGAGGGCAACCACGAGGTCGCTGCCCACCGGAACCTGGAAGGTCCCCGGAGTTCTCACCTCTCCCCAGACATGAACGTTGATCAGCACCTCGCCGGTCTCCACGCCGGGCACGTAGTAGCTCTCCATGCCGGTGCCGAAGACGGTGGCCGCGGCCAGAAGGAGCAGCAGCAACGGCAGCGTTCTGATCAAGCCTTGACTACCTTTCCCGCGGGGTCGTCGACATCGGAGCACGCGTTCCTGGTGTCCACCACGACCCTGGAATGGTCAACGATCCACTGGTAATCGTAGCAGGAATGGTCTGTTATGACAACCACGCAGTCGTACCCCTCCAGGACCCCCTCGGAAAGGTCCACCGACCGGGGTGTGAAGCTGGTCTGCCTGGTGCCCTCGGGTATCCTGGCCACGTACGGGTCGTTGTAGTCCACCTTCGCGCCCATGTCCGCCAGCCTCTCCATGACCTTGAGCGCCGGAGTCTCGCGGTAGTCGTCTATGTCCGGCTTGTAGGCCATGCCCAGCAGCATTATTCTGCTTCCCCTGACGCTCTTCTCCTGCCGGTTGAGGGCCATGCACACCTTGTCGACGACGAATGACGGCATGCCGGTGTTGACCTCTCCGGCCAGCTCGATGAACCTGGTGGGCATTCCGAACTGGTGCGCGCGCCACGTGAGGTAGAAGGGGTCGATGGGTATGCAGTGTCCCCCCAGGCCGGGGCCGGGGTAGAACGGGGTGTAGCCGAAGGGCTTCGTGGAGGCGGCTTCGATCACCTCCCATATGTCGATCCCCATCCTGTCCGCCAGCAACTTCAGCTCGTTCACCAGGGCGATGTTCACCGCCCGGTAGGTGTTCTCGGTGATCTTCGCCATCTCGGCCACTTCCGGCGAGCCCACCACCACGACCTCTTCCACCGCGTGGAGATAGACGTCCCTGGCCAGCCGGCCGCCCTCCTCGGTCAGGGCCCCCACCAGCTTGGGAATGGTCCTGGTGCTGAAGGTCTTGTTGCCCGGGTCCTCCCTCTCCGGGGAGAAGGCTACGTGGAAGTCCCGGCCGGCCCGCAGGCCGCTGCTCTCCAGTATCGGCACCAGCTCGTCCCGGGTGGTGCCCGGATAGGTGGTGGACTCCAGCACCACCAGCTGCCCCCTCTTCAGATGGGACGCTATCTGCTCCGCCGTCTCCCTTACGTACCGCAGCTCCGGCTCCCGTGACCGGCCCAGCGGCGTGGGCACGCATATCAGCACCGCGTCGCACTTCCCCAGGCCTTCGAAGCTCTGAGAGGCGCTGAAGCGGCCGGTGTCCACCGCCTGGCGGACCCTGTCGGAGGGGATGTGCCTCAGGTAGCTCCGTTTCTCCTCCAGGAGGATCCTGGGCTTCTCAGGGTCGATATCCACGCCGTGCACGCGGCATCCCCCGAACACGAACTCCATGGCCAGGGGAAGCCCCACGTAGCCCAGACCCACCACGGCGACCGAGGGCTTCTCGGGCATGCTACCGCCTCCCTATCCCGTAGTAGATGAAGCCCTTCTCCCGCAGCTTCGAGGGGTTGAAGATGTTTCGGCCGTCGAAGACCACCGGTTGCTTCATCAGGTCGCGCATGCGATCGAAGTCGGGCTCGCGGAACTCGGTCCACTCGGTAACCAGCATCAGGGCATCGGCCCCCCGAAGCGCCTCGTAGTTGGATCCGGCGTAGGAGATGGAATCCCCCAGAATCCCCCGGGCGTTCTCCATTGCCTTGGGGTCGAAGGCGGAGACCTCCGCCCCCCTGTCCAGCAGCCCGCGGATTACGGTAATGGCCGATGCCTCCCGCATGTCGTCTGTGTTGGGCTTGAAGGAGAGCCCCCATACGGCAAAGCGCAGACCCTCCAGGTCACCGTCGAAGTGCTTCTCGACCTTGTTCAGGAGCACCTTCTTCTGCTGGCCGTTCACCCTGGTCACCGCCTCCAGGATCTGCAGCGGGTATCCGTGATCGCGGCTGGTGGACTGCAGAGCGCGGATGTCCTTGGGAAAACAGGATCCGCCGAACCCGGCGCCCGGAAAGAGGAAGCTGGGGCCGATACGCCGGTCGGATCCGATTCCGCGGCGGATGTCGGACACGTCCGCGTCTATTATGTCGCAGAGGTTGGCGATCTCGTTCATGAAGGATATGCGGGTGGCCAGGAGGCTGTTGGCCACGTACTTGGTCAACTCGGCGCTGCGGTTGCTCATCACCAGGATCGGATTGTTGGTGCGCACGAAGGGGGCGTAGAGTTCGCTCATAGTCTCGGCCGCTTCCTCGGAATCTGTGCCTATGACGATCCTGTCCGGCTTCATGAAGTCGTCCACCGCCGAGCCCTCCTTGAGGAACTCCGGGTTGCTGACCACGTCCGCCGGATGATCGGTCTGCCGGGCAATGGCCTTTCGGACCCGCTCGGCGGTTCCCACCGGTACCGTGCTCTTGTTGACCACTATGCGGTAGCCGTCCATGTGGCACCCGATCTCACCGGCCACCGCCAGGACGTGCTGCAGGTCGGCCGAGCCGTCCTCATCGGGGGGGGTTCCCACGGATATGTAGACTATGGAGCTCTTCCGGACGCCCTCCTGGATATCGGTGGTGAAACTGAGGCGACCCTCCCTGTAGTTACGTTCCACCATGGCCTCCAGGCCTGGTTCGTATATGGGTATTACCCCGTTTCGCAGGCCCTCTATCTTGCCCTCGTCCTTGTCCACGCAGATGACATCGTTTCCCATCTCCGCCAGACAGGTGGCTCCCACGAGTCCCACGTAGCCGGTACCAACCACCGCTATATGCATCGTTCCTCCATCGCTTGTCGGACCTCCGGGCCCGCGGTCAGTCCCCGGACCTGAGGTATCTGTAGTCGCCCCTGCGGACCGTCTTCTCCAGGCCGTCCATCAGCTCGGCCCACATCAGCGCGTACTTCCTGGTTACGCCCAGGGCGTCCCGCATCTCTCCCAGACGGAAGCCCCGTTCCCCGAACTGCCCGGCCAGCAGCCGGGCACAGCTCTCTGCCAGGCCGGGAGTGGTCACGCTGCCGTCTCCCAGCTCCAGGAGCCGGCCCCTCTCCACCAGGTCGCGGGCCAGACCGGGGTCGTCGAGTCCGTCGATCTCCGGAGGCCGGAAACCGGCCTTCTCGACATCTCTCTCCAGAGCTGCGGCCTTTCGCTTCAACTCCTCACCCAGCTCCCGGGGGTGGCTCTTCAGTGCCAGACTGCCGTCGCTCCTGCGTATCCGCCCCTCCGCCACCAGCTCCTCCACCAGGTCCCTCAGCAGCCAGGCAGGGTGATCGCCGCTGGCGCTTGCCAGTCGGGAGGCCGGCAGCCCGGGACTCGCCGGGCGCCCGCGGTGGTGCCGGTCCAGGGCCTGCAGCACGTCTTCCTTCGCACCCGAGTAGAGCCGGCCCGAAACCAGACGCTCCGCTTCGCGGCCGCCGGAGAGGCGGGCGAGTCCTTCGCTCTGCAGCCCCTTCACGGCCTGCATGATCCGGTCCCTCTCCATGCCGAAGCGGGAACATATGGATGAAAGCCCGATGGCGCCAGATTCTTCCTCCTCCAGCAGGTGCATCAGCAGACCCTGCACGTCTTCGGCCTGCAGCAGCTCCATCCTCTCGGTGCGGCTCTCGCGGAACCTGGCCCGGACCTTCCTGGTCTCCGTCTCCAGTATCCGGCCTCCACCTATGGTCACCACCGGGGAGTAGCGGCGGATCACGTAGCGGTCTCCGGACATGGCCACAACGGGCTCCTCCAGCTGGAAGTGCACGTAGCCGCTTCCGCCCCTGGGTACGCCATCCTTAGCAACCGGAACCGCCCTGGCCATCACCTCGGCCGTACCGGTGTGAAAGCGTACCCTGGTCCTGGGTTCGAGGTCCACGGCGGCTTCCGGAAGCATGGTGCAGTGGGCGTCCAGGCTGTCCACCACCTCCAGTGTGCCGGGAGTGCCAAGGCAATGGCCCCTGGCCACCATGTCCTTCTCCAGTCCCACCATGTTCAGGGCGATCCGGTCCCCCGCCCTGCCCCGGTCGGTGCTGCGGCCCTCGTTTATGCGCATCTCCCGGACGCGGAAGGCCCCGCCGCCGGGCTGCAGCTCCAGCTCGTCTCCCACCCGGACCGTACCCGACAGTGCCGTTCCGCCGACTATCGTCCCGTAGCCCTTCAGCACGAACACACGGTCTATGGCCAGACGGAAGTCACCGTCGGAGCGTCTTTCGCCAGATTCCGACGCCATCTTCGCCAGGGCCGATCTGAGCTCCTCGATTCCCCGGCCGTCTATGGCGCTTACACGGATTATCTCCGCACCCTCCGCCGGGGTTCCCGCCAGGAGCTCCCGGGCCTCCTCCTCGGCGACCGAGGCCAGCTCGTCGTCAACCAGGTCGCACTTGGTAAGGGCCACGATGCCCCTCTCCACGTCCAGCAGCCGGAGGATCTCGAAGTGCTCCACGGTCTGGGGCATGACCCCCTCGTCGGCGGAGACCACCAGCAGGAAGAAGTCCACCGTCGCCACTCCGGCCACCATCTGGCGCACGAACCTCTCGTGGCCGGGGACGTCGATGAAGGAGAGGACGCCGCCGTCCGGGGTGGGCATGAACACGTAGCCCAGCTCGATGGTGATGCCCCGCTTCTTCTCCTCTGCAAGACGGTCGGGGTCCTTGCCGGTGAGCAGCTGCACCAGTGTGCTCTTGCCGTGGTCGATGTGGCCCGCGGTGCCGACGATCACGCCCACAGGGAAGCGGCCTCCCTGCTCACCAGGGCGGCGAGGGTCTCCGCCTCTCCGGGCAGAAGCGTACGGACGTCCAGCTTGAGCAGCCCGTCCTCCACCCGGGAGGCCACGGCGGGGCTGCCCAGACGCAGCCCGCGGGCCAGGGCATCGGGGTCCGGCGCGGTGATGCCGACACCGAAGGAGGGGATGGCGGTATCCGGCAGCGACCCGCTTCCCACGAAGCTCTCCGTGGAGATCACCTCGGCCGAGCACCCGTCGGGAAGCTCCAGAAGCTCCCGCAGGGCTCCGGCCCGCTCCTCCAGCACCGCAGGCTCCGCGGCGAACATCGCGTACACCGGATGGTTGCGGACTATGTGCTCCCTGTCCTCCAGGAACAGTCTCAGTGTGGCCGCCAGGGTGGCCAGGGTCATCTTGCCCACCCGCAGGGCCCGGGCCAGGGGGTGCCGCCTGATCCTGTCCACCAGCTCCTTGCTGCCGGTGATGACGCCCGCCTGGGGGCCGCCGATCAGCTTGTCGCCGGAGCTGGTGGTGACGGAGGCGCCGTCTCGCAGGCTGTCCTGGACGGTGGGCTCGTGAGGCAGCCCGAACAGCTTCAGGTCCACCAGGCTTCCCGCGCCCAGGTCGTCTATCACGGGAATGCCATGGCCGTCGGCCAGCTCCACCATCCCGGCAAGCTCGGGGAACCCCGAGAAGCCCCTTATGCGGTAGTTGGAGGGATGCACCCGCAGCAGGGCGGCGGTGTCCTCGCAGATGGCCTCGGCGTAGTCCCGGAGGTGGGTGCGGTTGGTGCAGCCCACCTCCCTCATCACGGCCCCGCTCTGCCGCATCACCTCGGGGATGCGGAAGGCCCCGCCTATCTCCACCAGCTGGCCCCGGGAGACCACCACCTCGCGGCCCCGGCAGAGGGCCGAGAGGACCAGCAGCGTGGCGCCTGCGTTGTTGTTCACGACGGTGGCGGCCTCGGCGCCGGTAATCTCGGTGATCAACCCCTCCACGTGCTCGTCGCGGTGGCCGCGCCTTCCGGTCTCGCGGTTCCACTGAAGCACCGTGTATCCCCGGGCGGCCCGGGCGGCGGCCTCCACCGCGGCCTCCGGCATGGCGGCCCGGCCGATGGCGGTATGGAGCATCACCCCTGTGGCGTTGACCACGTTCTCCATGCTGGGAAGGAGGGCGGCCTCCAGGCGCTCCACGGCCTCTTCGGCCAGCTCCTCGGCACTGCGGGTCTCCCCGCCGGCCAGTATGCTCTCCCTCTCGGCCTCTACGGTCTGCCTGCAGATGTCACGCAGGACCGAAGGGGGGGCCTGGGGCCTGATGGCCGACACCGCCTCCATCAGCTGGTGAACCGACGGCAGGCTCCTCAGCTCCTCTTTTCCCATGGCGATTCCTCCCCTTGTAGGAAGGCCCGGGACCTAGTCCTCGCAGCCCTCCTTCTGATAGGACAGGGCGCCCACCAGTCGAATGGCGTTCTTGGGGCACTTGGGAACGCACTGCCCGCATCCTATGCACCTCTCGTCGTCCACGCGGTGCCGCTCCTTGGGCTCGCCCTCGATGGCATCCACCGGGCACGCTTTGGCACATATCGTGCAGCCTATGCAGTTGCTGTCGATGTAGGCCCTGGGCCGCGCCGGCGCTGTGTCCACTATGGCCCCGGTTGGGCATTCCTTGGCGCACAGGCCGCAGTTGATGCACCTGTCGGGGTCGATGGAGGCCAGGAAGTCCTCCACCGTGATGGCGTCCACCGGGCATACCTTGGCGCACTTGCGACAGCCGATGCAGGCCACCGAGCACTGCTTCCGGGCCACGCCGCCCTTCTCTGTGTTGCTGCACTCCACGCAGACCGCCCGGTTCTCCGGCCAAAGCATAATGAGGTCCTTGGGGCAGGCCTCCACGCACTTGCCGCAGGCGGTGCACTTCCCGGCGTCCACCTCGGGCACACCGTCCTCGCCCATGTGAATGGCGTCGAAGGGGCACACGCCAACGCAGTCGCCGAACCCCAGGCAGCCGGCGGCGCAGGCCTTGTGGCCGCCCATCACCAGCATGGCGGACGCGCAGTCCTCGGGGCCCTGGTAGTGGAAAGCGTCGGCGGCGGAGTGGCCGCCGTGGCATTTCACCCTCGCTATTCGCCGGACGCTCTCGCTCACCTCCGCCCCCACAATCTCGGCTATCCTGGCATCTGCGGCCGACCCGGTAGCCACGCAGCCGTCGGCAGGAGCCTCGCCCTTCGCCACCGCCTCGGCGAAGGCCGGGCACCCGGGGTAGCCGCAGCCGCCGCAGTTGCTCCCGGGCAGCAGCTCCTCGATCCTCTCTGCAAGCGGATCCTTGGGGACGGCCAGCTTCTTTGCCGCCACCGCCAGCCCCAGGCCCAGCAGGAGCCCCACGGCTCCCAGTACGGCGGCGGGTTCGGCCACCGCGGAGGCCAGCGGCTGCTGGCCCAGAAGGGACAGGACGATCATGGCTGCCGAGGTCATGCCTATCCCCCCAGTCCCGCGAAGCCCAGGAAGGCTATGGACATCACACCGGCCACCACCAGCGCAATTGGCTTGCCCTTCAGCGCCGGCGGCAGGTCGGCCATCTCCAGCCGCTCCCGGAGGCCGGCCATTATCACCAGGGCCAGGGTGAAGCCGATGCCGGCGGCAACGGCATGGACCAGCGACTCGCCCAGGTTGTATTTCTGTTCGATGTTCAGCACGGCCATTCCCAGGATGGCGCAGTTCGTCGTTATCAGCGGAAGGTAGATGCCCAGGGCGTTGAAAAGCGCCGGGCTGAACTTCTGCAGCACCATCTCCACCAGCTGAACCAGCGAGGCGATTATCAGTATGAAGGCTATGGTCCGCAGGTACGTCAGGCCCATGGGGGCCAGCAGCAGGTGGTAGACGGTCCAGGACCCCAGAGTGGCCAGGGTCATCACGAATATCACCGCCGCGCCCATGCCCACTGCGGAGTCCAGCTGCTTGGACACCCCCAGGAAGGGGCAGATGCCGAGGAAGCGCATCAGCACGAAGTTGTTGATGAGCACGGCGCCTATGGCGATGGTCATCAGCCTGGCGAAGCTTGTCCCGCCTCCGTCATCGGGGGCGGCCAGAACGGTTGTCATCAGAAGCGTAACGTTCATTCTACCGCCCCCCCCTGCTCTCGAGTACGTTGAAGGTGCCCATGATGAACCCCATCAGTATGAAGGCTCCCGGAGCGAGAATGGCGATGAGCAGGGGCTGGTTGTGGAAGGCCTCCCCCAGCACGTTGACGTTCAGCCAGGTTCCGTTGCCCAGGAGTTCGCGGAAGGTGCCCAGGAGGACCATGGCCAGGGTGAACCCCACGCCCATGCCCAGACCGTCGGCCAGGGAGGCGATCACCGGGTTCTTGTTGGCGAAGCCCTCGGCCCGGGCCAGTATGATGCAGTTGACCACTATCAGGGGTATGAAGATACCCAGACTCTTGTGCAGCGCGGGTACGTAAGCGTTCATCACCATGTCCACCAGGGTCACGAAGGTGGCAATGATGACGATGTAGCACGGTATTCTCACCTTGTTGGGTATCACGTTGCGGAACAGGGACACCAGGAAGTTCGAGCACAGCAGCACGAACGTGGACGCGGCTCCCATGCCCAGGGCATTCTCCACCGAGGTGGTCACCGCCAGGAAGGGGCACATCCCCAGGGTCATCTTGAAGACCGGGTTCTCCCTGTAGATTCCGTTGGTGAGTACGGCCGCCAGCTTCACTGCACATCCCCCCCCTCGAAGAGGTCCTCGGACTCCATGGCTTCAAGGCCGTCCCGTATGGACTCACTCACGGCCCGCGAGGTGATGGTGGCCCCGGTGATGGACTCCACTCCTCCGCCGTCCTTGACCACCGAGCAGGTCTCGGCGGTCTTGCCTGTCATCTGGGCCACCCAGCCGCCCTCGCACTTGGCCCCCAGGCCGGGCGTCTCCTGCTGAAAGAGGATGGTGGCACCTGTCACCGTCCCGGACAGGTCCACGGCCACCATGGTCTGTACCGTGCTGGAGTAGCCCCTGCCGTACGCTATGAAGGTGTATCCCAAAGGCCCGTCAGCCGGCCCGGAGAAGCGGATCACGGTGAGGCTCTCGTCCACCGCGGCGTAGGGGTTGGCCTCGATGTCCAGCGTGTCGTAGGCCATCTCCTCCGCCGGCAAAGTCCCGGAGAGCGAGCCGGCAACCTGCATCATGGCCTCTATTCTCTGCTGCCTCTGCTGCTCACGGATTACGGGCTCGGTCCTGCTGTTCACAAAGCCCAGGGCAATCGCCGCCACCAGGGCGACGGCCATCAGGACAAAGCCCAGCTTCAGGATCTCACCCATCCTGCCCCACCTCCCCCAGCGCGCGCGGCTTCGTATACCTGTCTATCAGCGGGGTCACCAGGTTCATCAGGAGAATGGAGTAGGAGCAGCCTTCGGGGTATCCGCCCCACCGCCTGATGACCATTGTGATGATTCCCGCCCCTATTCCGAAGATGATGCGCCCCCTTTTGGTAACCGGAGTGGTAACCATGTCGGAGACCATGAAGAAGCCCCCCAGCAGCACGCCGCCGGCCAGCACGTGGAAGAGGGGGTCGCCGTCGAACCATCCGGCTCCCCCCCAGACCCATCCCAGCAGGGCGATGGTGCCCAGGTAGCTCAGCGGCAGCCGTATCTCCAGCACTCCCCTGGCCACCAGGTAGGCGGCACCGAGGATGAGCAGTATGCCCGAGGTCTCGCCCAGGCAGCCGCCGATCTTGCCCACCAGGAGGTTCCAGTAGGTGGAAGGCGTGGAGAGCTCCTGCCTGACCTCCTCGGCGGCGCCGGGTCCCATGCGGGTCTCCATTGCCTCCTCGTCGAAGGTCTGCTTCATGACGTTCAGGGGGGTGGCGCCGCTTATGGCGTCGGCACCGGGTATCTCGGCCAGCCGCTGTTCGCTGATGCCGGTGGTGGACCAGGTTCCGCCGGTGTATCCCGAAGGGGAAGGCCAGCCGGCGGTCATGAGGACGGGGAAGCTGGCCACCAGGAAGGCCCTGCCCAGGAGCGCGGGATTGACGATGTTGTTTCCGATGCCACCGAACGCCTGCTTGCCTACGACTATGGCGAAGGCCGACCCCAGTATCGGGATCCACCACGGCACGCTGGAGGGCACGTTGAACGCCAGGAGGATGCCTGTGACCGCGGCGCTGCCGTCCAGCGCGAAGCTCACCGGCCTCTTCATAAACTTCAGGCAGAGGTACTCCGCGGCCATGGCGGCTGCAACGCTCACCAGAACCAGCAGCAGCGCCCTCAGCCCGAAGTAGTAGACGCCTGCGGCGGCAGCCGGCAGCAGGGCGATGGCCACGTCGGTCATCACCTTGCGCGTTGTCTTCGGCGCCTCCACGTGAGGCGACATGGCCAGCTCGAAGGTTCTCGACTCGGCCATCTACGCCTCCTTCTTCTTCAGGGCCCGGATCATCTCCTGGGCCCTCTTTATGTAATGCACCAGGTAGCGGCCCGAGGGGCAGACGTAGCTGCAGGTCCCGCAGGCCATGCAGTTCAGCGCACCCTGCCTCTCGGCCTGCTCCCACTGGTCGTACTCGGCCGAGCGGGCGATCAGGCTGGGCGCAAGTCTCATGGGGCAGGCGTCCACGCACTTGCCGCAGCGTATGCAGGGTGACTCGGCCGACTGCCTGGCTTCCTCCGAGGACAGGGCCAGCACCCCGCTGGTGCCCTTGATGACCGGAACGTCGTCCGTGTACTGCGCTATGCCCATCATCGGCCCGCCGTTGATCAGACGGACCACGTCGTCTGCGTAGCCTCCGGCTGCCTCGACGAGCTCCCTGAACGGGGTCCCCGTCTGCACCAGGAAGTTGGAGGGCTCATTCACGCCCCCGCCCGTCACCGTGACCACCCGCTCCATGGTGGGCATGCCGTCGCGTACCGCCCCGACCACGGCCTTGGCGGTGCCCACGTTCTGCACCACCACGCCCACGTCCAGCGGCAGTCCCCCGGCGGGGACCTCCCGGCCGGTATGGGCGTCTATCAGCTGCTTCTCCGCCCCCTGGGGGTACTTCACCTTAAGGGGGACAACCGTGGCGCCCAGCGACTCCATGTGCTCAATGGCGTCTGGCTTGTTGACCTCGATGCCGATCACGGGATTCTCCACGCCAAGGGCGTAGGCCAGCATCTCCATGCCCAGGATCACGTCCTCGCCCTGCTCCAGCATCAGCCGGTGGTCGGCGGTGAGGTAGGGCTCGCATTCCACGCCGTTGAGTATCAGGGTATCGATCTCCTTGCCCGGAGGGGGGGAGAGCTTCACGTAGGTGGGGAAGCTGGCGCCCCCCATGCCGCAGACTCCGGCGACCTTGATTCGCTCTACGACCTCCTCGGGGGAATGGGAGCGGTACTCGTCCCACGGCGCGAAGACCTGCCCGCCGTCCTCGGACTCCGTCTTGATGAGCACCGATGGCCCGCTTCTGCGGTGGGGCATGGGGGCGTCCTCCACCTTCACCACGGTACCGTTGACCGGGGAATGGGTGGGAAGGCTGATGAAGCCGCTCTGCTCCCCTATCTCCTGCCCCCTGGTAACATTGTCACCCTTCTTGACCAGGGGCTTCGAGGGGGCGCCCAGGTGCTGGCAGAGCGACACCCTAACCAGCTCCGGCGCCGGCAGCCTCTCGATGGCCCTGGAGGAAGAGAGGTCCTTGTTTCCCGGCGGGTGCGTACCGCCGGAGAATGTCTTGACCTTGCCCATATGCCTCCTTGCCGACATCACCGCCCGCCCGGGACGGCCGACCCGATGCATTGGCTGAAAATACATGGTTCCGCGGGACATGAAGCCCCGAGTGGACCCGATGCCGCCCGGCCGGAGAGGCGCGGGCGGAAAGCGGGACACCGTAGTCAGTAACGCGAGAGTATATGCAGAAACCGCCCGCGACGGGAGGGCTTCCGCGGCCTCATTCCTTCAGCAGCCGGTCCAACTCCTCGCGGAACTGCGAGACGTCCTTGAACTGCCTGTATACGCTGGCGTAGCGGACGTAGGCCACCTGGTCGAGCTCCTGCAAGTGCACCATCACCCGCTCACCAATGAACTCCGACTCCACTTCGTCGGGAAAGCGGTCGTTGATCTCGGCAACGATCCTGTCCACTATCTCCCGAATCTCCTGGGGAGAGACCGGACGCTTCTCGCAGGCCCGGGCGATGCCCTTCTCCAGCTTCTTGGGATCGAAGGGTTCGCGGTTGCCGTCGCTCTTGGCCACCACGGGGTAGGAGGTCTCGATGTACTCGTAGGTGGTGAAGCGCTTGCCGCAGTCGGCGCATTCCCGCCTGCGACGCGTAGCCCGGCCCTCCTGGACCAGGCGCGAATCTATCACCCGGTCCTCGTTGCTTCCGCATCTTGGGCAACGCATCTACGCAGACCTCCCGTCCCTCCACCAGTCAGTGGGTTTACCGTAGCTCCCGGACCCGCGTGCGTCAACATCCGCCCCGGCTCTCCGGGGGCGGCCCGAGAGTCCCTCTGGTTGACGATTTCCGCCGCTTCCTGTAGAATCAGCCCGCTCTGGTGGGAGTAGTTCAGTTGGTAGAGCCCCTGATTGTGGTTCAGGTGGTCGCCGGTTCGAGTCCGGTCTCCCACCCCACCGATGCGTCCCTAGCTCAATTGGCAGAGCAACGGACTCTTAATCCGTAGGTTCCGGGTTCGATTCCCGGGGGACGTACCAGCAGGGGCGCCCGCAGGCCGGGCGCCCCTCTCGCTTCCCGCCGCGTTGCCCGCCGACGGCTCTTTGGCTAGAATAGCCTACGCGATGCGCCCGTAGCTCAGTTGGACAGAGCAGCGGACTTCTAATCCGCAGGTCACAGGTTCGAATCCTGTCGGGCGTACCACGGCTCAAATGGGCAAGGCGTTGCCTTGCCCATTTGAGCGAGGGAGTTTGCTGACGCAAACTCCACGACCACTGCCGCCTTGCCCATTTGAGCGAGGGAGTTTGCTGACGCAAACTCCACGACCACTGTTGCCTTGCCCATTTGAGCGAGGGAGTTTGCTGACGCAAACTCCACGACCACTG
>CAZKJG010000001.1:150857-214230 GCA_964553045.1 uncultured bacterium
CCGCCTTGCCCATTTGAGCGAGGGAGTTTGCTGCCGCAAACTTCACGACCACTGCTGCCTTGCCCATTTGAGCGAGGGAGTTTGCTGCCGCAAACTTTCGTCAGGGTCAGATAAAGTCTCCGACTGAAGCCATGCCTCGGAGCTGGCCCAATGTCGTCGCAGTCTAGTTGAGATTGTCTTGCTTGTTGACAGTCTGAGGATTATGGAGGTATCCAACCTATCTGGTAGCTTTACTATGAGAAGGAGGGCGTTTTGAACTGGAAGACGCTGCCGATCTGGATCGCCGTAATTCTCGTGGCGGCCTTCATGGCCTGCGGCAACGGAGAGCAGGCGGAAGAGCCGGACGAGGGACAGGCCACTGGACGGGCTGATGAGGAAACCGAGGTCATCGATACCGAAGGGGAAACGGAGATGACCGAGGAGGAGATGACTGCCTGGGTCATGGAGAACTGCATCTGCCCGCAGTGCCCGAGCTGGATCCCCGAGGCCGCCGAGAAGGGCGAGGGCGGCTACTGCGCCGTGGGTGTGAGCGAATGCATCGTAGACGAGGTGGGCTGCATATGCGGCAGCTGCCCGGTGACCGAGGAGAAGGGCCTGGAGTGGGGCTACTACTGCACCCGCGGGTCCGCAGCTGAGATGATGGCGCAGGAAGAGAGCTAGCCGCGGCTTCGGTACGACCCCGCGTCAGGCCTCCTCTATTGACTCTACCGCCGACTCCACGATGTAGGCCCGTTCTGTATTGCAGTCCGGGTCGGCGGGAGTGAGGAAGAAACCCGGCCTTCCGGGCCTGTAGCCCTGGCGGACACCCGCGAGCGTCTCGCCATCTTTGAACCTCACCACGAGCTTCTTTCCGATGTAGCTTCCGGCCGGGTCGAAGTCGTTGCGGACCACGTGGGTCGGATCACCCCCGAAGTCCCTGACGAAGAAGACGGCCTTCAGGTCGGCCATCCTTATCTCGGCCGTGATGTCCGGGTTCTTCTTCGCCGCCAGGTGAAAGCTCGGACGGTTGGGGTTGAAGTCCATGGAATGGCCCTTGAGGACGTGGCCGTCGGCGAAATGCACAACCAGCTTGTTCTTCGGCATACCGCCCCCTCCGAGGCTAGCGAAAGACTATGCCCTGTAAGAGCATATTCTTCGGGCATCCCCGGGGCAAGTCCGGCCTCGAGGGGGGTCAGGCCTTATCGACTGACTCAACTGCGTTCTCACGATGCTGGCGTGCTCGGTCTTTCCGCTGGCCTCCGCGGGAGCGGCCGGGTCTGTCCTCCCTGCATCCCCGGCGGACACCCGCCATAATTTCTCCGTCGCGGAAGCGCACAACCGACCCTTTCGCGGGCATTGCCTCCCCTTTCGGCGGGGGACTCTGCTGGGCTCAGACCTTTCCCTGGCGCACCAGGTTGGCGAAGTTCTCGAAGGACCTGTCCCATGTCTTCTCCTCATCGTCGGAGAAAACGCATCCAGGTAGCTGTCGGCTTCGAAGGTGGTAGGCGATACAGTCGCAGCAGATGCCCTTCCGGGAGCACGGGCTGTAGGTGCAGTTGCACCTCTCCATGTTTCTCTGTTTCTTGCACTCCATCTAGAGCGCACCTCCTTTGTTTCACATGACCTCGAGAGTGAACGGACCGAAAATAGTTAACTAGTTAACGTCAGGCACTGTTCGGCGAGGAGGGCGTACTCGGCGGGGCCGTTGTAGAGCTGGGCGCTGATCCGCAGCAGGCGCCGCCGCGGGGAGCGCGACCACGTAACCGGCACCTCGATGCCCTTGCGGCGCAGCTCGGCCTGCAGGGGGTCCACCCAGTCCGGCCGCCGGGGGTGCGGCGGCTCTGCCCAGGCCAGGGGAACAGCCGCCATGGAGCCCACCAGCCCGTCGGGGCAGGGGGGCTCGATTCCCAGTCTGCTGCAGAGGGCCTCGCGGCCCCGCAGGACCTTGCGGTGGTTGGAGGACATGATCTCGGGCCAGCCTCCCTCCACCATGCCCGCCATGCAGTCGATGGCCTTCGGAACGGTAAGCCGGGGCGTGGGATCGTAGGTGCCGTTCCAGAAGTGCTCCAGCTGGTACCGCGACAGTCCGGCGTCGATGTCTTCGGGGGTGTAGCTCTGGGCCAGGGGCCTGACCCTGTCCTGCCTGTCGGGCCGGGTGTACAGGATCGCGCAGCTCTTGGGGGAGCAGAGCCACTTGTGGCAGTTGCCGGTGTAGAAGTCCGCTCCCAGCGAGGCCAGGTCCAGCTCCACCTGTCCGGGGCCATGGGCGCCGTCCACGATCACAGGCGGCCTGTCCGGCCCCATCTCCCGCAGCAGCCGCTGCAGGGGAAGGACCACTCCCGAGGGGCTGAATATGTGGTCCAGGACCACCAGCGCCGTCTTGGGGCCCACCGCCTCCAGTATGGGGGCCATGAGCTCCTCCTCGCTGCCTGCGGGAAACGGCGCCGGGACCTCCACCACCCCGGCCCCGCAGTCCCCGGCCTTCCTGTAGACGGCGTTGCGGGTGGCGAAGTACTCCTGGCCGGTGGTGAGGATGGTCTCGCCCGGGCGGACTTCCACCGCCCCGAGGGCGGTGGCCACCCCCGAGGTGGCGTTGGGGACCAGAACCAGGCTGCCGGGCTCGGCCCCGAGAAAGCCCTCCAGCCGCTCCACGACCCGGAAGTACATCGATGGCAGACGGCGGATCATGAAGTCCACCGGCTGGGCCTCCAGGCGGTCCAGCAGCTTCCTCCGCTCTTTCCTGACGGCGATGGGGCAGGCACCGAAAGAGCCGTGGTTGATGAATGTGACGTCCGGGTCCAGCCCCCACTGCGAGGCAAGGGGGCCGCGCAGGTCCTCCGCCGACGGGCTCATCGCCGGGGGTAGCGCCCCATCAGCTCCGCCTCCGCCAGCACATGGCCATCCATGGCCTCCCGAAGGGCTGCGGCGTCTGCGCCGGCCTCCAGCTCCAGCATGCTGTCGAGGGCGTACAGACGGAAGAAGTACCGGTGGGTACCCGATGGCGGGCAGGGACCGCCGTAGCCGGTCCGTCCCCAGCTGTTGGTTCCCTGAAGGATTCCCCCGGCGGGGGGCTCTCCGCCGCCGGCGTCCTCCGGCAGCGAGGTGGTGACGGACGGGATGTTGTAGACCACCCAGTGAACCCAGTTTCCGGCGGGAGCGTCGGGGTCTTCGCATATCAGCGCGTAGGAAACCGTTCCCTCCGGCGCCTCCCCCCATCGCAGCGGCGGGGATATGTCGTCGCCGTCGCAGGTGTACATGACCGGTATGTTCCCCCCGCTGGAGAATGCCGCGCTCACCAGGAAGAAGACTGCGGCCATCAGCTCTCCCCTCCGTCATCGCCGGCCTCGACCCGTCTTGGCCCCGTATGACGCTCCTTGTACGCGACTTGCCCTACGAGCGTTGCCTCTTCCAGGAGATGGCCGTCCATGGAACGGACGCACGCTCCGGGCTCTCCGCAATCGTTCTCCTTCAGCATGGTGTCCAGGGCGAACAGACGGAACCGAAGCAACCTGTCGCGTTCGATGTCCGGTCCCGACCAGCCCCAGCCACCGGAGCTGCTGCGGCTCTGGCGAATGCCCTTGTGGATATCGGGCTGCTTGGGCTGTTTTCCGTCGAGTCCCTGTACGTCAGGCGGGATGTTGTAGACCACCCAGTGGTAGAAGACCCCGCCCTTTTCCTCCCGGGACGTGCAGACCACGGCCAGGCTCTCGGCGGCATTCGGAACGCCCGCCCATCCCACGGGCGGCGAGCAGTCGGTTTCTGCCCTGGTATACCAGACCGGAAGATGCTCGCCGTGCTCAAAAGCGCTGCTGGTGAATTTCAGACCCATCACTCCTCCTCTTGTCAGTACAACAGGAGGATATGAAAGGTAAAACCAACAGGCAATGGTCAGATGCAGACCCTCTCCACCAGCCCCCTGTAGAAACCCACCGCCGCCAGGTAGTCATCCACCGCAACCGACTCGTCGACCGAGTGCAGCAGGCCCATGCCCCGCCGGCCCAGCGATGCGGGAACAAACCTGTAGACATGGTCACAGATTCTGCCGTACCTGCGGGAGTCGGTGGCGGCAGGGAAAATGCCGGGAAACACGTCCAGGCCGGGGAAGCTCTCGCGGATCGACCCTTCCACAGCCTCCCAGAACCCACCCGAGTCCGGTGAGACCCGCGAGGGCTCGCTGAGCGACGCGTCGCGCACCAGCTCCGAATTCACCGGAAGGCCCTGCAGGCACGCCTCGACGTGCCTCATCACGTCGGCCGAGGTCTGACCCGGAACCGTACGGAAGTTGATCCTGGCGCTGGCCGTGGCCGGAAGGACGTTATCGCTCTCGCCGGCCTCGAGGATGGTGGGGGCAGCGGTTGTCCGCAGCAGGGCGTTGGCCTCCGGGTGGCGGGCGAGCTGCTCCAGGGCCTCCGGCCCCACCTCCGCAGTTCCCTGCACGAGCGAGGCGGCCGGGCGGCAGAGGCTCACGGCCATCCGCCTCTCCTCCAGTCTGCATATGGCCCGCGACAGGGAGGCGATGGCGGTCTTCCGGGGAGGGGCCGATGCGTGGCCCTGCCGGCCCCGGGCGGTGAGGGCCACGGTTGCGTATCCCTTCTCGGCAACGGCAACCACCGCTACCTGCCGGTCCGTCCAGGGGTAGTGGTAGATGTACCCGCCCTCGTCCAAAGCCATGCCACAGCGGATTCCCTCCCGCTCCAGCACCGACGTTATCCTCTCGGCGCCCGCGGCTCCTCCGATCTCCTCGTCATGTCCGAAGGCCAGCAGAAGGCCGCGGCGGAGAGCGGCGCCATCCTCAAGCAGCAGCTCCACGGCCTCCAGCATGCCGCACAGGCCGATCTTGTAGTCCACTGCGCCCCGGCCCCAGACCCTGCCACCCGCCACCTCGCCCCCGAAGGGGGGATGTGTCCAGGCCGCCGGGTCGCCGGCCGGGACCACATCCTGGTGGGCGGTGAGCAGAAGCGGAGGCAGCAAGCCGTCGCTTCCCGGGAGCCGGAACAGCAGGCTGAAACCGCCCGGCTTCTCCGGCGGAAAGAGGCGGTGCACCCGGGGGAAAGACCGCTCCAGGTGACGGTGAAGGCCCAGGAACTCACCGCCGGCCTTCCCGTCTTCGCCCGCCATGGATACCGTCCTGTAGCGCAGCGACTGCGCAAACCTCTCTACGGATTCCCCGGACATGGGGCACTCCCCTTCCTGTGCCGCCTGCGGAGGGTTGCTCCGAAAGCCCTGTCTCTCCATTGTGTCCATATAGATAAACACTCCGGAGGTGTACATGTCATACTCGGCCGTCCTGGCGGCCGCCCTGCTGATGGGCCCGGGTCCCGTGCGGGGGCCCGACTATGAGCCACAGAGTCGGCAGCGGCCGGCCCATCTCGAGCACATGGGCGAATTCGGAGAGGAAGGCCCACATGTGAGCGCTACCGGGACCGACGCCGGGCGAAGCCTGACCCGTACGGTGTTCGGCTTCCTTCCGTACTGGGCCGGCTCAGCCTACCTGGAGTACGACCTGATAAGCGTTCTGGCGGTATTCTGCGTGGAGATGGACCAGTACGGCACCATCTGGGCGTGGCACGGGTTTCCCGACGTATTCAGCTATGAGATCGGCCAGGCCCACGCGGCCGGAGCCCAGGCGGTGGTAACAGTCACCAACTTCGACCCGGACGAGATACACCTGATACTGACCACATACGCAGACCAGGCCATCGAGACCATGTGCGACCTGGTAACCGGCTACGACGTGGACGGCGTCTGCATCGACTTCGAGCAGGTTTACGGAAGCGACCGCGACAACCTCACCGCCTTCGTGGAAGCACTGCGAGCCGAGCTGGACGGCCAGGCTCCGGGGAGCCACCTGTCCATATGCACGCCGGCCGTGGACTGGTACGGAGCCTTCAACTACTCCGCTCTGGCGGAGACCGTCGACGTCGTCTTCATGATGTGCTACCCGTTCCACGGGACCTGGTCGTCGGAGGCGGGTCCGTGCTGTCCCCTCGTGGGCTGGGGCGGGCCGGAGTCCTCCACGAACATGACCTGGTGTCTGGGCGACTACGTGATCTGGGCCCCGGAGTGTCACGACCGGCTGGTGGTGGGACTACCCTACTACGGCCACCAATGGGAGACCGAGGACCAGTACCCCCATTCACCGGTTACCGGAGGCTGCTCGACGCTTTACTACGCGACGCTGGCCGAACGGGCCGATACGTATGGGGGACTGTGGGACGAGGAGTCGCTCACCCCCTACTACGCCTTCTACAGCGGGGGCTGGAACCAGGGCTGGTTCGACGGCCCGGAGTCGCTGGGTCTCAAGTACGACATGGTCAGGGCCGCCGACCTGCAGGGCGTGGGTATCTGGGCCCTGGGCTACGACTCCGACCGCCCCGAGCTCTGGGACCGACTTGAGGAATCCTTCGCCGGACCCGCTTGGCAGGACTCCATCACCGACAATCTGGAGAGCCGTTTCCGCCTGCGGGGCCCCACCCAGTACTGGCACCAGGCCACCACATCAGGTCATATGCACAGCCTCTTCCATACCTATTCCATATCCTCGGGGCCGGACATCAACTGGGCGGAGTGGACGTTCGACCTTCCGGACAGCTCCGGCCAATACGCTCTCAGTGCCTACATTCCCGACTACGGCGGCGATGCCCTGGCCAGGTACCGCATACTGACCGCAGCCGGAGTGGACACCGTTTTGGTTGACCAGTCGGCCTGCGCCGGGAGCTGGGTCAGCCTGGGCGGACCCTATTCGGCCGACGGGGGCCTCAGCGTAATCCTGGGCGATTGCACCGGTACCGAAGGACAGAGGATCCTCTACGACGCCATCAGGTTCGAGGCCGTCTCCGGAATTGGCGGCGGAGCCCGCGTGGAGCCAGGGCCGAATCTGTCGGTGGAGACTCCCTGCGCCGACGGTGTGGTCTCCGTGAGGATTCCCCGGGCGGCGGGCCCCAGGAGGCTTCGGCTGCTGGATGCGGCCGGCAGGAGTATCATGGATAGATGCTGGCCCGCCGGGGCGGGCGAATGGAGGAACCTGTCACTGGACGGTGTTCCCGCAGGGGTCTACATGGTCAGGGTCGAATCCGGGGGAAGCGTGTGGTCGGCGAGGACGGTGCTGCTGCCCTAGGCCCCTACTCCTCCAGCCTGAACCACTTGATGTCGAAAGCCCGGTAGCCCAGGGAGTCCACCTTGGGGTAGACAACCTGCAGCCGGTCCATGGCGGTGCTGAGGGTCGTGGTGTCGGGGAAGAGGGTGGCCACCTGTATCTCGCGGTCGCCTATGTCGTCGCTGTTTCTGTCTATCCCCCGCCGGACCTGGTATAGCACGCTGTCCAGCTTGGCCTCTGTGAAGCCGTCGGGCAGGGGCGCCGGCACGTCTATCTCCAGCTCCTCACATCTGCCCACCAGCCACTCCTCCAGGAAGAGCAGCTTGAGGGCCACCGGGCCCACGCTGTCCTCGTCGACCTCGGGCTGCACCCACAGGGGCACCTCCCGGTACTCGGTCTGGGTTGTGTCCTCCCAGCAGACCAGCTTCTCAAGGGTGAGCGTGCCCCTCACCTCGGTCTTCTTGGTGGCAATGTAGTTCACCACGGGACGTATGGAGATTCCAGGGGGGCCGGCGATACATATGGTCGCG
Organism: uncultured bacterium; assembly: GCA_964553045.1. Taxonomy (GTDB): domain Bacteria; phylum Fermentibacterota; class Fermentibacteria; order Fermentibacterales; family JCC-6; genus JAWLEP01. The sequence goes on from CAZKJG010000001.1 coordinate 158,463, forward strand.
CCCTCGGGCATCATGTTGAGGTTGAGATTGGTGTGGGGGATGGCCGCCGTTCCCTCTACGTTGAGTACGTACACGAGATCGACCCCCAGGCGTATCGGCAGGGAGTCGAGCTCCTCCTCCTGCTGATCCATGACCGCAACATCCCCGGCGTTGCCGCCGATTACCCTGCCGGCCCGGTCGTGTGAGTTCACTATGAGAAGGGTACCCAACAGGCCCACGAAGAAGACGACGAAACCGAGCAGGCCGGCCGTGCTGCGCTTGTGAATCTGCAGGGGAACCCGCTCCTGGAACTTCACCGGCTTCTCTATGCGGGATTCCAGGGCCGTCCGCATCTCCCTAAGCGACTTGTTCATCTCGTCCAGCGAAAATCCGCAGTTTTCGCAGGGACCGGTATCCCGGCGCTTGTTGTCGTGCCCGCAGATACGACAGATCATTCTCCACCCCCGACGGAATCGGCAGCTGTAGAATCGAAGCCACAGTTGTTCAATATAAGGCTCCTGTTGATTCTGTAATCATACACCTGTCGAAGACTGTCTACAAGTGCGTTCACCGCCTCTTCCTCCCGGGCGGACCGAAGGCGCTGCCGCAGCGTCTCCCGAACCTCCTCGAAAGTGGCCTCCCGTGCCGGGTGTACCGCGCCGGCCCTGAACAGGGCCGCAGCCTCATCTCCCATGTCAAAGCGGATCACAGACCCCTCGGGCACTGCCAGGAGGGAGTCGGCCAGCGGCGACGGAAGCTCGCCGGCCCTCATCGGCCTGGTTACGAAGGTGCTCTCGGACTCTGCGTAGTTCGGGTGGGGATCGAACAGGCCGGACGTCTCGAATGGATCGGATCCGGCAGCCAGAACGCTGTCCAGAGCCTCCACCAGGTGCCCGCCCTCCGCCATCAGGAGCTCGAAGACCCGCTTCCTGGGCACGGTAATGGGCTCCTCCTGGTTCTCGTAGGCCCGAATGAGCTCCTCCTCTTCCACCGCGATGCGGGAGACGATCACGCTGTCATGGTATACGTCAAGCAGATACTGCTCCCGGGCCACCCTTACACGGTCCCTCACCCGGGGCAGCGTATCCAGCCCCATCTCGGCGGCGGCGGTGGCCATTATGTCATACAGCCCCAGTATCCGGCAGTATCCGGCAATCCACTCCGGATCGTCCGCCCTGCGGGGCATGGGCTCGGGAAGGCTGCGGATGTTGTTGGCCAGCCAGAGGGCGGGCCTGCTGCCGCCCCTCCAGGTATAGGCCGGCATGCGAGCCTCTTCCCGGGAATAGGGCAGGTGGTCTCCCCGGCGGCCGGTTGCCTTCTCGGCGATCATCTCCACCACGGTGGTGTCTGTGGAGAGGTCGTACTCGGCGCGCAGGCTGTCCTCCAGAGCCTGCTTGACCAACTCGCGCTTTCCGGCGAGAAGCATGCCCTCTATCCAGTCGCGGTTCTCCTCGAACGTGCCCGGATCGGACTCCCAGAGGCTGTCCAGTCTGTACACCTTCCAGTACTCGCCGATCAACCGGGGGGATGTGATCGCGCCCTGCTGAAGATCTTCCAGAACCCCAGCGGTCTCATTCGGCAGCCGCATGAGGTCCACCGGTCCCATGGTCTCTATCCGCAGGTCGTTGCCGAGGTGGACCGACGGCTCATGGCCGGCGCGGAGCCTGGTTTCCCACTGCCGGGCCACCGAGCTGTCCCGGGCGCTTACCACCAGGTATTCCACCATGGTACCCAGGCCCCCGTAGAACTGCCGGACGCTGTCCGAAGAGACCTCCACCCGCTCCAGGAGGTGCTGGAGGAATCTCTGCTGCAAACTCTCCCGCATCTTCTCGTAGTTGTACCGCCGGGTCTCGTAGAGGGTGTCGAGGCCCCTCGCCGAAGCATCGTGCAGGATCAGCATCCGGTTCAGAACCGCGTTGCCGATCCGCATCGCCATGGCGGTGTCTCCCTTTGCGTCCGCCAGCCTGGGGCCCAGCTCGTCTATGTGGATCGTATCACCCTCCACCTGCAAGACGGCGTTGTCGGGAAGCCCCGGGCCGGGGCCGCAGGACACAACGGCTGCCGCCGTGACGAGGAAGAGAAGCACCGAAAAGCGTTCGGAAGCGAGTCTCACGCGATACCTCCAGGTCTGCTGCACGCGGGTTGCACCTGCCCACCCGTCCCCGGGCATCTGTCCGGGGTTTTGCCCAACGGGAAGCCGGTGCATATATACCCCTTCCGTACCCGTTTCGAAAACCCCGGGAGGTGATAACGGCCGATGCTGATCCTGGTACTGCTGTCCATTCTGGGAAGCCCCGAGATTCCGGACGCCCCCGATCGGTGGCGCAGCGGCATTCTGGTGCGCGACCTCGACACCGGCGAGACCCTGCTTTCGGATCGGGCCGGCGAGTACTTCCGGCCAGCCTCCACGGTCAAGCTGCTGACCACGCTCCTGGCCATGGAGGAGCTGGGCCCCTCGTGGGTATGGCGGACGAGGATAGAGGCTGACCCGGAGGAGTCCGCCATCTGCCTGCGTGGAGCCGGGGCTCCGCTGCTCAGCGCAGAGGCCGTGGTGCGGGCAGCGCTGGAGACAGCCTCCTCGCTTCCGGACGACGGCCGGACCTGGCGGCTGTGCGTCGACACCTCCGTCTTCGCCGGGGACAGCCATCTGCCGGGATGGGAGAGGGCCGACTGGGACAGAACCTACTGCCCCCCGATCGAGGCGCTCTGCATAGGTGACAACGTTCTGGAGATAATCGTCTCCAGCGTGGGGCGGGGAGTGCGCGTCAGCACGTACCCTCCCCTGCCGGGCCTGACCGTGGAGAACGCCCTGTCGACGGGGGCCAGAACGGAGGTGGAGGCAACCGCCGCGGACTGGGACCTGGAGGCGCCGGTGCTCAGGCTCAGCGGAACCGTCGCCGATGACACCAGCTTCGTGCTCTACAAGCCCTTTGCCGGGGCCCCTTTCGAGCTGGCATCCTGGCTGCGTCTGAACCTGCGGCAGGCCGGCCTGGAGGTGACCGGTCCCTATTCGGAGGCTTCCGCCGCGGAGGGCTCCCTGCAGACGGTTGCAGTCATGTACTCCCAGCCCCTGTTCTGCGTGCTTTCCAGCATGAACAAATGGAGCAGGAACATGGTGGCCGAGCAGGTCCTGAGAACGGTCAGCCTGGAACACGGAAACGGCCGGGGAACCACTGGAGGCGGATGCGATCTTCTGGCCGAGCTGACCGGCAGGCTGGCGCCCGGATCCGCTTCGGTGATCCTGGCCGACGGCTCCGGACTCTCCCGGCTGAACAGGCTCACACCCGAGCACCTGGCCGCGGCGGTCGCCGCCGGCGCCGTCTCCGCCGCGTACGGCCCTGAGTTCCTGGCTACCCTGCCGGTGAACGGCCGGGACGGAACCCTCTGGAACAGGCTGGACGGTCTGCCGGACGGCACCTTCCGGGGCAAGACCGGCACCCTGGGCGACACCTCGGCCATCGCCGGCGTCCTGAACACCCACAGCGGCAGGCGGCTGGTCGTGGTGATAATGCTGGAGTTCCCCAGGGGGCAGGTATACCGTGCACGTGGCTGGCAGGACAGGCTGATAGGCGAGCTCTACTCCTCGTTCTGATCCCGCTTCGGCCTTCGCCCCCGCAGCATCAGCCTCGGAGGGGTGAGCAGCGATTCGGCGAAAACCGACAGGTCGACCTTTGACGACCCGGATGATCGCTCCTCGAAGACTATCGGAACCTCCCCGATGGATACTCCGTCGCGCCATGCCGCGTAGAGGGTCTCCACCAGGAACGCGTAGCCGCTGGCCCTGATGCCGGCGGAGAGAAGCAGCGGGAGCACCGGCGGGCGGAATGCGCGGAAGCCGCTGGTGCAGTCGGTGAACGGCATGCCGGTAAGCACTCTGATGTATATGTTGGCCGCCCAGCTGAGGTTGAGTCGGAGTATGGACCAGTGCAGAACGCTCACTCCCCGCACGTAGCGGGACCCGACAGCCATCTGTCTGCCGTCCAGCATCCGGTCCATGGCCGGCAGATGCTCGGGGCGGTGGGACAGGTCGGCGTCCATCATGAACACACGGTCCCAGTCGCCCTCCTCGATCACCTGCCTGTAGGCGGCACGGTAGGCTTCACCCAGGCCCTCCTTGCGGCCCCGGGCCAGCAGGCGAACGCGGGGCTCGGCTTCTGACATGGAGCGGACCAGGTCTGCGGTCCCGTCAGGAGAGCCGTCGTCGATGAAGAGAGCGTGGTAGTCGCCCTTCTGGCGACTGATCCTCTCCCAGAGCGGCTCCACGTTGCTCCGCTCGTTGTAGGTGGGAACCAGTATCAGTCGGCGGGCGGAGCCCCTCAGCTGGACACCCTCTCTATGTAGCTGTCTGTGCGGGTGTCCACCCGGACCGTATCCCCCTCCTTGACGAAGAGGGGAACCTGGACCACCAGCCCGGTCTCCAGGGTCGCCGGCTTGGAGCCGCCGGCGGCGGTGTCGCCCTTCAGCCCGGGTTCGGTCTCGGTTACCGAGAGCTCCACGAAGGTGGGCGGCTCCACCATCACCGGGGTCTCGCCCCGGAACACCAGTATCAGCTCGCAATTGTCGGTCAGGTAGCTGGCGGTCTCGCCCACCAGCTCTTCGCTGAGGGTTATCTGCCGGTAGGTCTCCGGGTCCATGACCGTGTACTCACCCGGGGTGGTGTAGAGGAGCTCGTAGGTTCGGCGCTCCAGCCTTACCTCCTGCACCTTCTCGCCGGCCCGCCATTTCCTCTCCAGCACCTTTCCGCTGAATACGCCCTTCAGCTTGGAGCGCACGAACGCCGCTCCCTTGCCGGGCTTCACGTGCAGGAAGTCCAGTATCTCGTAGAGGTCGCCGTCCACCTCTACGATCATGCCCTTTCTGAAATCGTTGCTGGTGGTCAAGGTAACCTCCGGGGCTGGGGCGCGGGGTCAGGCCTCCGCGAGTTGTCCTGCCAGGTGTTCCAGCGCCAGACGGTAGCCGTCGGTGCCGGCGCCGCAGATTACGGCATCCGCAGCCTCTGCGGTAAGCAGTCTTCTTCTGTAGGGCTCGCGTGCGTGGACGTTGCTTATGTGCACCTCTACGATGGGGCCGGCGAAGGCCCTCATCGCGTCAAGGATCGCAATGGAGTAATGGGAGTAGGCGCCGGGGTTGATTATCAGGGCCCGATGGTCGTGGCGGGCCCTTCCGATTGCGGCCACCATGTCGCCCTCGCTGTCGGTCTGCAGGGGTTCCAGCCTGAGGCCCAGCTCATCGGCCCTTCCGCAGAGGTCCTCCTCCAGGCCGGCAAGGCCGGTTGTTCCGTAGTGCTCGGGTTCCCTCTCGCCCAGAGCGGCCAGGTTGGGGCCGTTGAGCAGCATGATTCGGGGCGGGCCCATCAGCCTCCCTCTTCGAAGGGTTCCAGACCCAGGTCATCACGTTCGTCTGAAGTGAAGAGATCCAGCAGGCTCCTGGGCTCGCGTTTCATGCCCGAGGTCCTGGCAACCCCGCTCTCGGACACGGGCCCGGAGGAGTGGTCACTCTCCGGGGAGCCGGTCTTCGTCCCGGAACCGGCCTGCCCGGACAGTATCTTCTCCATCCTGCTGGTCTCGGGGAACTCCTCGGGTGTCTCCTCGCGTGGTGGCTGGTCGGCTTCCTCCTCCTTGGCGGTGGGCTCCCCGGCCGGTTCTTCCTCCCCCGGCCCCGAGGCCTCGTCGGGGGCGGCCTCCTCCCGAGGCTCGGGCTCGGACGGCTGCTCCTTCCTGGCCAGCTTGGCCTTCTCGAGCAGCTGCTCGGCCTCGTCGTCGGTGGGATTCTCGAAGAGGTACTCCTCTATGAACTCCACCGCCTCGTCCCAGCTCTCCTGCCGCGTGGCTATGTCTGCCAGGGAGCGAAGGGCCACCAGGTTCAGGGGATCCTTGGAGCGGACCTCCGTGAACGCCTTCCTGGCCTCTTCCAGGTTTCCCCCGTCCAGATGGCAGCGGCCCAGGACCACCTGAAGGGAGAGGTTGGCCGGCCATTCCTCCAGGGCCTGATGCGCTATCTCCTGCGCCTCGTCGAGGCGTCCGGTCTGCCTGAGCCTGTCGGCCAGCCTGGCCCCGACCACGGCCGAGGGACTCGATATCCACTTCTGGTACAGCTCGTCTATCTCACCTTCGAAGCGCTCAACCATCTTCCCCATCCGGCACGAACGTGTTCATTATCGTCCATCCCTCTCGCAGGTAGGGCTCCTTGGCCTCCTGGGGGTGGTACACCTCCATATCGAGAAGGAACCGCCTTTCGTCAACCCTGAGAATATAAGAGGTAAAGGAACCGGCGTTCAGGTAATCCGGATTTCTCCAGACGCCGGTGAGCTTCCAGCCCTCCCAGCCGCGGAAGCGGAAGGGCACCGCTTCGGTCTTCGCCCTGTCAACGGAGTCGGCCTCTGCGTCGAAGAAGAACCTCCTGGCAACCGACTCCCTCCAAGACATGGCGTCCTCGGCGCTGTCCAGGACCCTCTCGGTCTCCAGCCAGCGGATGGTGAGCATGAGCAGGCATTCCTCGCCGTCCTGCCGCTGGTACTGTATCACGCCGTCATCCGGGCGCCACATCTCGGTGCGGTAGGACTTGGGAACGTCAACGGTGAATCCCAGCTCGCGCAGGGAGTCCATCCTGGCCGGACTGCTCATCTGCGTGTTGACGAAGCTTCCGTATACGTAGTTCCGCATGTGGCGGTTGTAGGCGGCAAGCAGCGAGTCACTGAGGGGTTGGGGAAGGTCCGCGCCTTCGGCCACCACGCCGAAGACGCTCTGACCCGTAGCCCAGACGTTCCGTGCCGAGTAGACGGGACCCGGCCCCGACAGCTCGCCGGGCAGGTCCTCCCGGGAGGAAACCAGGAAGAGCACGGTCCTCCGCTCGCGAAGCCCACCCCGCAGCTGCTCCAGGGTGCAGGTTGAGAAGTCGAAGACCGCCTCGCGGTCCACGGTGGTCACGTACATCTGTGCCAGGGAGAGCAGATCGGGCAGGCGCTGTTCCAGGTCGGGGGAGTAGACGACCAGAACGCCCTTCAGAGAGCCGCTGGCCGGCTGGTTGCAGGCGCAGACCAGCAGGGCCGCCGCGGCCAGACAGGCTGCTCCCCGTAGCAGCTTCATTCCCCGCCACCGCCCCTTCTGCGGGCTATCATGGTCCGTACCGACTGGAAGGCGGAAACGAATGCCGGGGCGAGCCTGATGAGGCTCTGGACGGCCATGGGGGCCTTGCCGCCCTCGGTGATCCCGCCCAGCAGGGCGCCCGCCCGGCTGGCGGTCTTGCGTATCTCCTTTCCGGACCGTTCCATCTCGGACAGGGTCGCCGATAACCTGGGGCCGGCCTCGGAGACCTCGCGGGCCAGGGTGTCCATGGTTTTCTCCAGCGTCTCCAGCGTCTTCCGAATCCTGAAGATGGCCGCTATCAGGAAGGCGAGCATCGTCCAGAAGCCCGCCACCCCCACCAGCAGCACAATGGCAGTCGCGCTCATTATCGACCTCCGAGCCTGCTATGACAGGACCGCCGTCAGGCGTCCCTTCTCAGTATCACTATCTCGACCCTCCGGTTCTTCGCCCGCCCCTCCTCGGTCTGGTTGGTGGCCCTGGGTCGACGCTCGCCGAACCAGACGGCCTCTATGTCGACGTCCGTATTCTCCAGCCGGCTTCTCAGGTACTCGGCCACGTTCAAAGCCCTGTCCCTGGACAGGCCGGCATTGTAGCCGAAGGTCCCGTCGCTGTCCGCATGACCCTCCACCGAGACGTACACGCCGGGATTCCGCCTGAGCGTCTGGACCACACGGTCGAGGTCGGGTATATGGGCGTCCCTCAGCCCCACGCTGTCCACATCGAAGTAGATGGCGGCCATGGGGAGGCCCTCCTTCTCCTTTGCCACCACCATGAACTGGAAGAGGCTGATGGGATCGGTCTCGAAATAGAGGTAGTCCAGGTCCTCGTCAACCAGCCTGCACTCCACGTCGCTCGGGATTCCGCCCCGCATCCGCGTCAGGCCGATGGTGGCGGGATCCACCCGGTTCTCGTCTATCCACAGCTTGCTGACTCGGAAGCGGAGGGTGGCCTCCAGGATATCCACGCTGTCCACCTCGCCGTATACGGTCTGCGGCTCTATCATCACCAGCTCGGCCGACTGACTGGTGACCAGCAGGTCACCGGGCCGGTCCAGGTCGGCTTCGTAGTACAGGTAGGTGTCGTCCTCTTCGAGGACGGCCGACGGCATGCGGGTCAGGGTCTCCTCCCCTACCCTGTAGAGGCGCACCAGCCGCTCCTCCAGGCCGTTGATCTCCAGCCAGGTGCGGGATACGCGGAACCTCACCGAGAGATCCCGGACGTCCCCGGCCTCCACGGTGGTGCCGACCGGGAAGTAGCCGTAGACGTTCAGGCTCTCGTCCAGATCGAGCTCCACGTTGGCCGGGACCTCTTCGAACTGGCCCACAGTGAAACGGTCATCTGTTACGTCCCGGGTGGCCCACAGGTTTACCTGGTAGACATCGGAATCGGTGTTCCATACCTTTCTGTCGGCCCCGGGCGCGATACGCCCCGCCGCTCCTCCATCACCCCATGATTCGCCGGCCAGCCGTACGCTCAGCCCCACCCGGTGCTGTCCCACGGTGGACATGAGGTCGTTGAGGGGAAGGCGGAATGCGTAGTTCAGCTCCACCGGCATCGAGCCGCTGTAGCGGGCAGTGAACCCGGCCGACACGGAGTGTGCCCTGCCCATGGCCATCATTCTGTACCCGGCCCTGACCGCCCAACTGCGCGAACTGCCCAGCCAGCGCTCCAGCCCCAGAGCCGCGTCCAGGTCGGTGTCGCCGGCCGTCTTCTCGGTGGAGTAATCCAGCTGGAGAACCGGGGTGAAGACCTCCGGATGGAACGCCGCGCCCAGCGTGAGCCGCATGGGAAGCCTGTCCTCGCTCTCCAGCCCCAGGTCGGGGCGCGTGAGGTTGTGGCCGGAGGCCGAGAGGGTGACCATGCCGCTCACGGCGGCCTGCATCCCCACGTCCACGCCTATTCCGGTGGCCTCCCTTCCGTACTGGGCGAACAGCGGGTCGTAGAAGGTGAACTCGTTGCTGGCGAAATCGCGGAATATGTATCGGCCGGTCAGGCCTATGGAGACCGGAAGCGCCCCGGGACGGAAGGCCAGGGAGGCCAGTATGTTGCCCTGGGTGAGCTGATCCTCGGCGCCGAGGTAGTCGTAGCCGGCCCCGGCCGCCAGAAAATCTGAGAACGGCTGCAGGTACGATGCGGCTCCGTAGTGTATCTGACCGTCGTCCAGGGCGGGGTAGAGGTTGGTGTACTCCGCCGAGATCAGTATGCGGCCGCAGCGTACGAGGCCGGCGGGGTTGAACCAGTGACCCCAGCCGTCATCGCTTATGGGGTCGAAGGCTCCGGCCATGCCCATGGCGCGTGCCCCGGGGTCGGTATAGGTGGAGGCCGCCGCCAGTCCGGCCAGAAGCGCGACGCACAGGGAAAGGGCTACCTTGCCACGCATACCAGTCCGCTCACGCTCCTCCCCCCCGCCTCTGCGTAGTAGACGTACAGGCCTCCGGAAATCTCTTCGCCGCTGTCGTCGGTTCCATCCCAGAAGGGCTCGGTGCCCGAAACTTCCCTCAGCGGAACGCCCTCGAGGTCGAATATCCTCACGGTTATCCTGCGGCCCTCCATGGCCGGCCAAACGAACCAGGCCACATCGTTTATGCCATCGGCGTTGGGGGTGAACGGGCTGGGAATCACCTTCATCCCCTCACCCACGTCGTAGAGCAGGTCGAAGTCCAGGACAACGGTGGAGTCGGTCACCACCATGGCCGTGTCACGAGCTGTCTGATAGCCCTCCAGGGTCACGGTGACCGGTACCGGGCCCACGGGCAGGTCGGGCAGCGTGTACTGGCCATCTGGCCCCGTGTACTCGGTCAGACCCAGGTCCTCCACGGCAACGGCGGCGTCGGGTATCAGCCTGCCGGTGTAGACGTCGCTGACCGTTCCCGTCAGCGCACCGCTCGGTCCCTGCGGGGTGGCACTGGCCATGTTGCTCAGCGGGCTCTCGCCGTAGGGGTTCTCGTAGATGCCGGTGGCCCAGTAGTAGTAGGTTACCCCGTTGCTCACCAGGGAGTCGGTGTAGGTGCTGTCGGTGGCGGGCAGCTCGGCTATCGGGTCTGTCTCCGGCCCCACCGGGGTGGTGCTGCGGTAGAGCCTGTACTGAACCAGGCCCTTCGGTCCACGTTGCCCCAGACTTCCGCCCCCGTGGAGAAGCCCCGGCCCCGGGCGCCTTCCGGCATGGGGCGGCTGGGGCGGAGACCAGGAGAGAGGTACGAAACCGTCGTGGCCGCTCTCGGCCTGCAGGTCCGAGGGAGGTGCCAGCTCGCCGGTCACGTCGAACGGGCCGTAGACCGAGACGTTGTCGGTCTCGTCGGATTCCTCCACCTGGCCGTCGGCGTCGGCCACAGCCACCACGTACCTGGTTCCCAGGTCGAAGTAGGTGAAGGTGTACGGGACCACGGCCGCCCAGCTCTCCGAGCCCTCCAGCAGGGGCACCGACACCGAGTCCATTAGGACAGCGTCACCCAGGCTGTCGGGGTATTCCGCCAGGTAGACGTCCAGCTCGCTGGGCGAGGCCGGTCCGGTGCCCTGGTTGGATACAACGAAGCTCATCTCCAACCTCTGCCCCACACCGAAGGGCGGAGGCTCGGAGGGGCTGGCCTGGCTTACTGTGAGGTTCGGGTACTCCAGTATCACCGTGAAGGGCTCGATGTACTCCGGCAAATCCCTGTTGGCCGCGATCGCGTGGTAGGCCAGGTCGAAGGTATCGGGGACCCCCGGAGTCTGCAGGGTGCATACGCGCTCCCGGGTCTCCCGACCAGCGTAGACGATGTTGTCCATGAAGACCGGGGCGTCCATGCGGCCGGCGGAGAAGCCCTCGGGGGATTCCAGCCACATGGAGGCTCCGGCCATCACATAGCCTCCGGAGTTGCGGATCATCAGCGGCAGCTCCAGCTGCGACGACGGAGCGGCTATGATGGTGGTGTCGGGCCGGGGCACCGAGTCCACCAGTATGGAGATCGCCGGATCCCCGAAGACGCTGTAGGCCACCAGGGAGTAGACCTCCTCCTCGGCCGGGTTGCCGGGGTCAGCCCATGATGAGGGTACCGCCCGGACGTGCCAGACCCCGTTCTGCGGATCCTCCACCACCACTCTCTCCAGGGGGCTCTCGGCCGATACACCGGAGGGCAGCAGATGGGTATGGACATCGCCCGTGGGCGACTCCACCTCCAGGTCGAGGTCCACTCTCACCGCTACGTCGCCGGGCACGGCCTCCCCAGGGACGTCGCAGTAGGCCATGGCTACCGATATCCACTCCGCGCCCGAGGGAACGTAGAACGTCCAGTCCTCGGCGGACTGGCCCTCCTCGGCTGTGTCGTAAACCCACAGGACCCGGTCTACCTCCTCGGAGAAGTAGCTTCCGGTGAGATGGACTGGGTCCAGGAGGCCGTAGCCCGCGGCCACCGTGGCGTAGCCCGACAGTGGATCACCTGTGTTGGCCTTCAGGGGAATGGCGCTTCCGGCGGCCAGGGCCATCAGGTCCTCGGGGTGCACGAGGTCTCCGTACTTCTGCCTGCACAGCGAAAGGGCCCCGCTCACCAGGGCGGCGGCCATGCTGGTGCCCGCCCGCCGGGTGTAGCTGTCCTCCCCCGGCCAGCGGTCATCGGGGTCGTCCAGCCATTGCCCTCCGAGACGGGCGTTGGTGGTGACCACCCCCCGGGCCATGGAGTCGGCGGTGAAGGACCCGCCGGGAGCCAGTATCCAGGGGGCCAGCCGGGCGGCGCCCTGGGTGGGTCCCCGGGAGCTGTACGGGGCCACCATTCCCACCCCCGAGGTGTCGGGAACGAAGGTCACCGCTCCCACGCTGAAGACGTTTTTGGCCGCGGCGGGCGACATCACCGGCCCGGACGCGCCGCTGTTGCCGGCGGCGCAGACCAGGGTCAGGCCGCTGTCGGCGGCGGCGTCGGCGTACTCGCAGAACAGGTCGTACCCCGATGGCTCGGCACCCCAGGAGTTGTTTGCGGCGAAGCAGCCGCTGTCGTAGAGGTCCATCATGGCCTCGTAGAACTGCGCCGGCGTGGGACTTTCCGGCCGGCCGATGACGTAGATGTCGGCCTGCCTGCCCATGCCGGCGCCGTCGTACACGCAATCCAGCTCCACCTGCCCGCGGGAGGCGATGGCGCCGCAGACAGCGGTTCCGTGGCCGCTGCTGTCCGGGGGGCCGGCCACCACAGCGGGCTGCAGGTCCGGATGCTCCGACCAGACGCCGGTGTCGTACACGCCCACCCGGGTGCCCGCTCCACCGTAGTAGTTCCAGATCCAGCGGCAGCTGAGCATCTCACGGCTGTCATCGGGCTCCTGCAGGGCCAGGTCCTCCGCGGGACGGGCCGTCTCCCACTCCGCCCGGAGCACCCCCGGCCCGGAGGCCAGCGACGGAGCCTCCGCCGCCGAGCACGCCACCCTGCACCAGCCCCCGGGCAGGGGCTGCGAGCCCGCGGGTGGCTCGGCGCCGGGGCCCATCTGCAGGTCCACCCAGCCCGTCCACCCGGGGGGCGGGATGCTGGACGGCAGCCGGGCGTTCCAGGCCTCGACCGACCGCGCGAATCCCGACGAGGCCAGGCCGGATATGTCAGGCTCGTCCTCCAGTACCGCTACAAAGGCCTCGGGGGAGGGCGCGTAGCCGGTGGGCCAGAGGCCGCACTCCAGCAGCCGCGCCAGGTCTGAGGGGGTTAGGGGGCGCCACACTGTCACCAGGACAAGGTCGCCGGCCGACGCCCCGGCCAGGCCCGACGTCCCCTCCCAGGGTCCGGAGGACAGGGAGAGGGGCACGTAGCCGGCCTCCATCCCTTCCAGCTCCTCCAGACGCGCGGCGGTGCCCAGGCCTGTCATCCGCTGCAGGTGGTGCTGCGGGGACCTTCGTGTGGTGGGGTGCTCCGCGGTGAAGGCAGCGATGGCAATAAGCAACACATTAAGCAGCATGAAGTCCCCTTTGCTTCATCCAGAATACTACTGCGGAAAGAGGACCGTCAAGCAATCAGAGGCCGCTTCTGAAGCGCATCCTCCTGGCCTTCAGGGTGTTCTTCAGCAGAAAGGCTATGGTCAGCGGACCCACCCCGCCGGGGACCGGTGTTATGGCCGCGGCCAGGGGCTCGACGGCATCGTAGTCCACGTCGCCCGCGAGCCCGTCATCTGTGCGGCTTATGCCCACGTCCACCACCACGACTCCCTTCCGTACGTGGTCCGGCCCGATGATGCCGGGCACGCCCACTGCCGACACCAGAAGGTCGGCCCGAGAGGTCAGGCCGGGCAGGTCGCGGGTGCGGGAGTGGGCAAGGGTGACCGTTGCGTTTGCGGCCAGCAGCATGGCCGCCAGCGGCTTGCCGACTATATCGCTCCTGCCCACGATTACCGCCCGCATCCCCTCCGGGTCTATCTCCTCCCGTTCCAGCAGGGCCATCACCCCGGACGGCGTGCAGGGGAAGAGGCCGTCCTCTCCCCGCCAGAGCCGCCCCACGTTCCGGGGGTGAAAGCCGTCAACGTCCTTTGCCGGCAGAACGGCGGACGCCACCTCGGAGGCTGAGAGATGCCCGGGCAGCGGAAGCTGTACGAGCAGTCCGTCCACCGAGTCATCGCTGTTCAGCTCGTCTATGCGCGACATGAGCCGCTCTCTGGAGGTGTCGGACGGCATGCGCACAACCGTGCTCCGCACACCCGCCTTGCGGCAGGCCTTCTCCTTGTAGGAAACGTAGACCTTGCTGGCCTCGTCCTCGCCCACCAGGATCACGGCCAACCCGGGGGGCGGTCCCTCCAAGGCGTCCACCTCTGCGGCCACCCGGCGACGGACGCTCCTGGCCAGCTTCCTGCCGGAGAGGACCCTGGCCACGCCTACTCGCCCTTGCCCTGGATCTCGAGCACCTCTACGAAGCTGTAGTCCTGCCGGTGGCCGGTGAGCTTCTCGCTGCCCTTGCGGCGCTTCCGCTTGTAGACCCTTATCTTGGGCCCCCGGTCGTGGCTGATCACCTTGAGCCTGACCGTGGCGCCGTCAACCAGCGGCTTGCCCACCTGCACGTCTTCTCCGTCCGAGACGAGCAGTACCCTGCCCACGCTGAGCTCTCCGCCCTCCTCGGTTTCCAGCCGGGGAATGGAGAGCTTCATTCCCGGCTCCACCTTGAACTGCATTCCGCCCGTTTCCATCACTGCGTACATCATGTCCTCCCATGCGCGACTCCGCCCGGCCCTCGGCCGGGTCGGGGTTGTTGCGTTTCTGCTACTTGGCCTTGTTCCAGCTCAGGTAGAGGTCGGTGACCTCCTCGTGCGTTTCCAGCGAGAAGGCCCGGAACTCGTCCACCCGCAGCCGGTCGTCCTCGTGTATCTCCAGTTTGATTCCGCTGGAGCCGATCATGTGCTGCAGCCTGTGGCCCCCGTCCTCCAGCAGGTATGAGGCCATGTCGGGATGGATGGAGATAACCAGGTTGCGGTGCTTCTTCTTCAGAGACGCCCTCTCCAGGAACCGCTCCAGCATGGTGGCTGCGGAGATGGTAGAGAGCACCCTGCCACTGCCTCCGCAGTGGCTGCAGGGTTCCGACAACGACTGCATCAGGCTGGGGCGAACCCGCTTGCGCGTCATCTCCACCAGACCCAGGGGGCTCACCTGACAGGTCTTGGTGGGTGAGCGGTCCCGGCCCAGCTCGCTGCGAAGGGTGTTCAGGACCCTCTCCTTGTGCTCGGCGACATCCATGTCTATGAAGTCGATCACGATGATACCGCCCATATCCCGCAGCCGCAGCTGGCGGGCCACTTCCTTGGCGGCCTCCATGTTCACCTTCAGTATGGTCTTGTCCTGGTTCTTCTTGCCCACGTAGCGCTTGGTGTTCACGTCAATGGCCACCAGCGCCTCGGTGTGGTCTATCACCAGCGATCCGCCGCTCTTCAGCGGCACCTCCCGGGCCACGATCCTCCCTATCTCCTCCTCTATTCCGTAGTGGTCGAAGATGGGGGTCTTGCCCCGGTAGAGCTTTACCCTGCCCGCCAGGTCGGGCGCTATCCTCCTGAGGTAGTCCCGGGCCCGCTTCTTGATATCTTTGTCGTCGGTGACGATCGAGCTTACGTTGGAGGTCAGGAGGTCGCGGAGTGTCATGGTGACCGCATCGCGCTCCTGATGCAGGAGTTCGGGAGCCTTGGCCCGCAGAGCCCGCCCCCCCACCTCCTTCCAGGTGCCGACTATCCGCTTGAGGTCGTCCTCCAGCGCCTGTTTGTCCTTGCCCATGGCGGCGGTTCTGGCGATTACCCCGTAGCCCTCCACCATTATGTCGCGCAGTATGCCCCTGATCCTGCCCCTCCGGCGGCGGTCGGCGATCTTCCGGGAGACACCGGCCACGGAATCCCCCGGCATGCTGACCACGTACCGCCCCGCGATGGAAATGCGGGTGCTGACCCGGGCGCCCTTGGTTCCTATGGGCTCCTTGGTAACCTGGACCATTATTGTCTGGCCCTTCTTCAGGAGCTCCTCTATGGAGGCCGATGTGTCGGCAGCCGCCAGCGGCTTGCCGTCCACCAGGGACTGGGCGAACTTAGGGGAATCGTTGACCCCGGTGCGGACATCGGAGACGTGCAGGAACGCGCTGCGTTCCAGCCCGATGTCCACGAACGCCGCCTGCATGCCCGGCAGGACGGCGTTCACCCGCCCCAGGCAGATGTTGCCGACGATGCGCTTCTCGTCGGCCTTTTCCACTATCAGCTCCATGAGCCTCCTGTCCTCGAGGACCGCTATCCTCAGGACCTCGGGGTGTGAATTGATGATGAAGTCAACCTTCAAGAGAGCTCATCTCCTTGCACTTGCCTGTGAGTGACACCAATGCGCCGCCCTCCTCCCTGGAGAGCAGCTCTATCCGTTCAACGGGAACTTCCAGTTCTCTTTCGGCTATCCCCGGCAGCCTGTCGGGCCGGGCGGAGCCGCGGCCGGGGTCCACGGTAACCACCAGGCAGTCGCCGTCCGAACGGGCGTCGATCACGCCGGGAACCCCTGTGAGCACTTCGGGGCCCGGAATGCCCTCGGCGGGACCGATCCTGTAGCGGGCCGCGTCCACCATATCGTCCGGAGGACCCGAATCCGGCTGCAGAGCACAGAAGGTTAATATATCAAAACCTTCGGGCACAGCCCCACCCAGCCGCCGGACCTCCTCGGGGGTTACCGGACGGGACACCTCTATGTCCAGAAGCTCCGCGGAGCTGGCAGCACCCAGGAACAGTGGCGGCCCGAAGTGCAGCCTGGGACGGCGAACGTAACCCTTCGACCAGACAACCGGTATTCCCGCCCTTCGCACCGCCCTTCCCCACATGCGGACCGAGTCCAGATGGGAGGTCATACGGGCCAGGCCCGACTTGCCCCAGACCAGTCTTACGATACCGACGGGCTCGACGGTTTCGGGCCGGGCACCGGAGGGCTCCGGCACGGTCTTCGAAGCCTCCACGGCTCCCCCGGTGCATGCGCCGCATCCCCTGCATCCTGCGCTGCGGCAGTCGGGCGTAGTCCCTCCCCGCCGGTAGCGTTCCCATTCCTGCAGCAGGTACCCGCGGCCCACGCCCGTATCAACGAAGTCCCAGGGAAGCCGGGAGTCCGCCGGGCGAGGCGAGCGGACCCATTCCTCCAGCCCGGAGCCCGAGAGCAGGGGCTCCCACACGTCCCAGCGGAAGCGGTCGCTCCAGGCGTCGTAGCGGGCACCCTCGGAAACCGCCCCCAGGAGCAGTTCACCGGCCTCATCGCCGCCCAGCGACAGAGCCGCCTCCACGAAGGCCACCCGGGGGTCGTTGTAGTGCACCGTCACCCCCCGACAGGCCTTTCTCACCAGCCTGATCCGCCTCCAGAGCTCCTCCACTGCCGGCTGGGCCGCCCACTGCAGGGGGGTGTGGGGCTTGGGGACGAAGGGCGAAAGGGCCAGGGTCACATCCCTGCGCTTCCTGCGCCCCCGCCTGCGGGCCAGGGCGGAGATCCTCCCCGCCAGGGAGGCTATTCCCCGCAGGTCACGTTCCTCCTCCAGCGGCAGCCCCACCATGAAGTAGAGCTTGACGCCCTTGGCCCCCAGCTCCAGGGCGCTGTCCACACCCTCCAGTATCTCCCCGTCGGATATGGGCTTGTTGATCCTGTTGCGGAGCTCCTCCGTTCCGGCCTCCGGAGCCATGGTCACCCTGCCCTGGATCAGCTCCCGCGAGCCCAGCCGGGTGATGGAGTCCGGCCGCAGGGAGGGGCGGGTGATTCTGGCCCCCAGCCTTTTCTGTAGGGGCTCCAGGGCTCTCTCCAGGCCCGCCACCCTGCTGTAGTCCGAGTAGGAGAGGGTCAGCAGGCCGGCCTTTTCCCATCCGGTGAAGTCCAGGGCCTGCTCCAGCAGCTCCATGACCTCGGAGGGCTCCCGCTCCCTCACCGGCCTGGTGGTGTGGCCGGCCTGGCAGAAACGGCACCCCCGGGTACAGCCCCTTGCCAGCTCCACAACCGCCCGGTCGTGGCTCACCCGGGAGTTGGGCACCACCTGACGCACCGGAGCCCACTCCCGGCGCAGCCGGTCCACCCGCTGAACCTCCACGGGGTCGCGGCCCAGGGCGGGCACCCAGACTCCCGGAATGGACGACGCCGCCTCTATGCGGTTTCTGCGCGGCCCGGCCTCCGACAGCGTGCCGAACAGGTCTTCGGCCACGGCCTCCGCCTCCCCCAGGAACACCACGTCGGCCATGGGACCTATGGGCACCGGGTTGGTCACTCCGCCTCCTCCCACCAGCACGATCGGGTCCTCCTCCCGCCGGCGGGCGGAAAGAAGCGACAGTCGAGCATGATGGAGCAGACGCAGGAAATTGGTGTAGAGGGCCTCCGCCGGAAGGCCGAAGGCTACCACCCTGCTCTTCGATACCGGGTCGCCGGCCTCCAGGTCCACCCAGGGCAGGCGCCGTTCCTCCATCATGGAATCCAGGTCGGGGGCCGGCATGAACGCCCGGCGGACGTCGAAGCGTCCGGTTGACAGCAGGACGTGGCGCAGCACGGCCAGGCCGAAGTTGGACATGCCCAGCTCGTAGGTGTCCGGATAAACGAGTGTCACCCGGGGCGGGCCCGGACGGGCGGCCGCGCCCCACTCGCCCCCCGTGTACTGCTGCGGCCTGCGAAGGAGGTGGAGCAGGCCCTCGTAGGGGTGGCGCCTCACAGGGCGCCGCGTAGCGCCGCTTCTCCCACCGAGACCCTCTGGGATACCCGGTTCCCCAGCAGGCCCTCGCTGCGGCTGCGGGTTACCGATACGGCGCCGGCCATCTCCAGGGCCTCGCCCCGCGGTGTCTCGAAGGGGTAGCCGGTGAGCCACAGGACGGAGACGTCAAGGCCCAGCACGGGGTATCCGGCCTCCGAGAGCAGTGAGAGCCACACCTCTGATAGGGTATCGTCGAGGTTGTGCACCCGCACCGGAACCCAGACCATGTCCCCGCCGGCAAGCCTCCCGACACCGTCGTCCAGCATGGTGAGCGTGTGCTTGTTCGGGTTGACGATGTCCTCGTATCGGCGGAGCATCGCCTCTGCGCGGGATGCATCCAGGTCAGTCGACGTCCGCACCTGCCAGAGGGTGAATCTAAGCAGCTCTTCCGGAGCGCTCTCGGGCATGGTCTCCCTCAGGGCCTGCAGTGCGGTTATGGCCTCCGGGTCCGCCGCCCTGAGCGCGACCGCGGCCGTATGGAGCACGCCCTCTCCGCTCATCGGCCAACCTCCAGCCATTCGGCCAGGCCCCTGAAGAAGAGGATTCCGGGGCCGGGGGCCTCCAGCAGCCCGCGGCCGGACAGACCCCGCCTCCTGTCTCCCCATTCTCCGGGCAGGGCCGGAGGAACCTGCCACAGCCAGGCCGCCCGCTCGGGATGGGGCATCATGGCCAGCGCGGTGCCGCCGCTTCCCACCATGCCCGCCATGTCCAGAAACGAACCGTTGGGGTTGTGGGGGTAGCCGCCGGCCTCCGTCCCTTCGGGCCGGCAGTACGACAGGCCACGGCAAGCGGAGGCCCTCTCCATGTCTTCGGCGCACAGAAGGAACCGCCCTTCGGCGTGGGCGATGGGAAGGGGAACGGGATCATCGCCCATAGCGCAGAGCCAGGGGCAGTCGCCGCCGGCCCCGCGGTCCCGGCGCACGTGGACCCACGCGCTGAGGTAGCCGCTGCGGCCGTGTATCATGTTCGAACCCAGGGCGGCCTGCACCCGGCCCGGCTTCCAGCCGGGCACCAGACCGCTCTCGAGGAGTATCTGGGCCCCGTTGCAGATCCCCAGCACCGGAGTCCCGGAACCCGCGGCCTCCGCCACGGCTTCCATGATCCTCTCCTTGGCCGCGACCGCGCCGGCCCTGATCCTGTCCTGGAAGGAGAATCCGCCCGGGAGGACGAAGGCGTCCGCCTCCGCCAGCATGTCCGGACAGTTCCACCTGACCACTCGGGAGTCCATGCCCGCGGCCTCTACCGCGGCGGCCGTCTCCCGCTCGCAGTTGGAACCGGGAAACTGCAGCACGGCTACGCTGGGCCGGTCAGCCATCTACTCCCTCCTCCCTCCATACGACCCTGTGAAGAAGCCGCTGCCGCTCCTCGGCCGGACCGGTCAGGTCCAGCTTCCAGCCGCTGCAGGAGACCGAGAGGCCGGAGGATACCTCACCGATGGCCAGGCATATGTCTTCGGGGATCTCCAGCCCCTCCAGCCGCCCGGCGTCCAGCTCCAGCAGGTACCCGGGTGTCTCGCCGAAGAGCAGCAGGGGGTCGTCTTCCCACTCCAGGGTGACCCCCAGATCCGTGGCGCCCCGGGTGGCCAGCGCCATCTCGGCCGCGCAGACCAGCAGGCCGCCCTCGGATACGTCGTGGCAGGCCAGCACGGCTCCGGTGGCTATCATGTCCAGGACCAGCCGCGCCATCCTCCGCTCCAGGCCGCCCCTGAAAGCGGGCGGCCTGCCGCCGCAGCCTCCGCCCAGCACCCGCTGGTAGAGGCTCCCGCCGATCTCCCGTCTTCGGGGGCCAACCAGCAGAAGGGGGTTGCCCGCCCCCTTCAGGGAGATGTCCACGGCGTCGGTGACCCGGGAGAGCCTTCCGAATGCGGCCACCACCGGAGAAGGCGGAATCGCCTTTCCCCGGGGCGACTGGTTGTAGAAGCTAACGTTGCCCGAGACCACCGGAAGCGGGCCATCGTCCCGCATGCCCAGGCTGGAGCATGCCTCGGCGATACCCTCGACTCCCTGCGTGAACTGCCAGAATACCTCGGGGTCCTCCGGACTTCCGTAGTTCAGGCAGTCGGTGACGGCTATGGGGGTGGCGCCGGTGGCCACCAGGTTCCTCACGGCCTCGCCCACGGCGTGGGCCCCTCCGGCCCTGGGGTCCAGCCGGCCGAACCAGGGATTGCCGTCCACCGATACTGCGAGGCCGACGGGACAGCCTCGCACCGGACGCACCACCACCGCGTCGGCCTCCCCCGGCCTGAGGTGGGTGGCGCCCTGCACCTCGCTGTCGTAGTAGCTCCACACCGGGTGTCTGGAGGCCCCCGGCACGGAGACCAGCAGCCTTTCCAGGTCGGCCGCAGGGTCGCACTCCGGCAGCTCCGGGGCCGGCTCGGGACCGCCCGCCGGCCGGGCCGGACGCCGGTACTCCACTCCCTCGGTGATGGAGGAGACCGGAGCGCAGGCCACCTCCGTCCCCCCCATGGTCACCCGGTAGTCGGGGCTTTCGACAAAGCGCCCCACCACGGCCGCGCCGGCGCCGGGGTAGAGCCGGGGCAGCTCCCAGTCCACGTTGTATATCCGCAGTACCTCATCCGCAACCGATTCCGGAACCGCAAGCCCGTAGCGCTCCTGGGTCTCGGCGCAGGCGATCACCTCGGGTGGCAGGCCCTCCACCGCCACCGGAACGCTGTCCAGGTCCAGCTCCATGCCCAAACCCCCGTGAGCGGCCATCTCGCTGGAAACGCAGGCCAGCCCCCCGGCGCCGAGATCCTTGAAGCCGAAGCTGACGTTCCGGGAATGCAGGAGGTCCTGCGCCGCCAGGTTGGCCTCGGTCAGAACCCTCTTGAGGAAGGGGTCGGCAACCTGGACCGCTCCCTTGTCCGCCTCCTCCTCCAGGTCGGCGGAGGCGAAGGTGGCCCCTCCGAATCCGGTGTCGTCGGTCGGCTTGCCGGCCAGTATCAGGACGTAGGGCTCCCCCAGCGCCTCCTGCGGGACGTAGCTGTGGACGATCCTGCTCTCATCGGCCATTCCCACGGCCACTACGTTCACCAGGCAGTTCTCGTCGTAGCCTCCGTCGAAGACGGTATCGCCCCCCAGATTGGGCACTCCCAGAGCGTTGCCGTAGCGCCATATGCCCTGCACCACGCCCCGGGCCACGGACCGCGCCTTCGCGCCGCCGGGCCCCAGCGGGTCGCCGAAGCGCAGGGCGTCCAGCACTCCCACCACGCTGGCTCCCATGCAGTAGACGTCCCTGACTATTCCGCCCACTCCGGTGGCGGCACCCTCCTCCGGCAGAACCTGCGAGGGGTGGTTGTGGCTCTCGTGTGCCACGACCAGGGCGTAGTCTCTGCCCTGGTGGGAGCAGAACCGCACCACGCCTGCGTCCTCTCCGGGCCCAATCAGCACGTCCCCACCGGTAGTGGGAAGGCCGCGGAGCACCGGCCGGGAGCTCTTGTAGGAGCAGTGCTCGCTCCACATGGTGTCGAAGAGGTGCAGTTCCAGTGGAGTCGGCACCCGGCCGACGAAGCCGGCCAGCTTCAGGGCCTCCCGCAGGCTCATGGACAGACCGCGGGAGCGTATCTCCCGCTCCAGAGCGCGCTGAAGCTCTTCGCTCACGCCTCGGGCTCCTCCTCGGCGCCTTTGAACCTGGAGAACTCCTTGGCCTCGAGCGACTGCAGGACCCCTTCGGGCCCCATGGAGGAACCGGCCTCCACGTAGAAGTGCCGGATCATGATGTCGCCCGGGCATTCACCGGAGTCGTTCTCCAGCTCCACCATATCTTCGCCCAGCCTGGTCACCACGTTCTCCAGGCCCTCCCGGTCGGTGCCGGGCAGCAGCAGGACGACGGAGTCGCGGCGGGTCCTCACGCCAATGTCGATGTTGCGCATGGTGGCCTTCAGATGGGACACGCACATCAGCATCACCTCACGGGACAGGAAGCGGTTTTTGCAGGCGGCCTTGGGGAAGCGCAGCTCCACAACCGACAGGGGGCTGCCGAAACGGCGCACCCTCTCCAGCTCGGAGTCCAGCCTGTTCTCCAGCGTGGATGCCGTGGGGAGTCCGGTCTCCCCGTCGAGATCGGCGGCCGATACGAACCTGTCCAGCAGCCTGATGTTCTCCAGCGAGGCGGCCCCTATGGCGGATACCGCGCGGAGCCTCTCCCTGGCAAGGGCGTCGCCGGAGGACACGTCGTTCATGCATATGACCCCGTACAGGACGCCCTGCCCGGACATGGGAGCCACCAGGTCGGGTATGTAGTCCCCCAGGGCGGTGGCCTCCAGCTGACGCTTCACCAGTGCGCTCTGGTCTTCGAAGTCACCCCTGGTCATGAGCTTGCCGGTCTCGGCTGCGAATCCGATATGCCCTTCGCCGACCTTCAGCGAAAGCGGCTGCTGAAGCCTTTCCTCCAGCCCGCTGGCGGAGATAAGACCCAGTCTCTGGCCGGATTTGTCGGCCAGGAATACGGCTATCTTGTCACAGTCCGTGAGCCTGTTGAGCGCCGTGGTGAGCATCTTTGCGAACTCGTCGGGGCTCCTGGCCCAGAGTATCTGCTTCACCAGCTCGGGGAAGAGAACGGCCAGATCGCGCTGACGCTTCACGGTGCTCTCCATGGTCTTTATTCGAACGCCCATCTCGCGGTTCTCATGCTCGACCTCGGCCAGGTTCGCGTTGAGCTGCTCGGCTCTTCTGTGCTGCTCCTGAACGCTCTTCTCCTTTATCAGCATTCCCAGCAGCAGGCCCAGGCCGGCTCCCACGACCAGGCCTATCACAACGAACATAGCTCCCCCCTTCCCCCATGGAATTCCATGCCCTCAGTCATCCTCGTCCACCCTTTCCAATATCTCGGTCTCGTTCCTCAGATGCCTTTGAAGGGAGCATACCTCCCTTATCCGCTTCTCCGGCAGCTTCTCCTGCAGCTCGGGGCTGGCCAGCATGGCCTCCAGCATGCTCCGCCCGGACTCCATGGCCTCCATGGAGAGCCTCTGCACCAGAGCGTAGGCGTCTTCGCGGCCCATTCCCGCGTCCACCAAAGCCAGCATCACCGACTGCGAGTAGAACCTGTCTCCCGCAGCCTTGAGGTTGCGGCGCACGGCCCTCTCGTCGATGGTCAGCCCCGATGCAAGATCTGCGCCCTTGCGCAGCGCGTACAGGGCCACTCCGCAGGCGTCGGGGAATACGAACCGCTCCGCCGAGGAATGGCTGATGTCGCGCTCGTGCCACAGCGCGGTATCCTCCAGGCCCACCATCAGGTACCCGCGCAGCAGCCGGGCCATTCCGCACAGTCTCTCGCTCACTATGGGATTGCGCTTGTGCGGCATGGCGCTGGACCCCTTCTGTCCGCCCCCAAAGCGCTCCTCGGCCTCGCCCACCTCCGTCCTCTGCAGGTGACGAACCTCCGTTGCGAAGCGCTCAAGGGCGGCGCCGATTGCGCACAGGGCGTACAGGAAGGCCGCGTGGCGGTCCCGGGGAACCACCTGCGTGGAAACCGTCTCGTGTCCGATGCCCAGACGCCGGCATACGTACTCCTCCACACTGGGGTCGAGGTGCGCGTATGTTCCGACAGCCCCTGATATCTTGCCCCGGCAGGCCTCTTCCAGTCCTTCGTCCAGCCGCTTTCGGCAGCGGTCGGCCTCGGACAGGAAGCCGGCCATCTTCAGGGCCATGGTGGTGGGCTCGGCGTACATGCCGTGGGTCCTGCCCATGCAGGCCATTCCCCGGGTCCGTTCCACCAGGGCTGCAAGACTCCGGCGGTACTGCCGAAGGGCCTTCGATATCAGCCCCCCGGCGTCCCGTATCTGGGTGGCCAAGCAGGTGTCGAGTATGTCGCTGGAGGTCATTCCGTAGTGTATGTGGCGGGACTCTGGGCCCAGGCTCTCCGACACGCTGGTGAGGAAGGCTATCACGTCGTGCCGGACCCGGCTCTCCACCTCGTCGATCCTGCGAATGTCGAAGGAGGCCTTCTTCCGAATGAGCTCCAGGTCCTCGGGAGGAACCAGGCCCTGCTCCGCCCTGGCCTCCACCGCCAGCATCTCTATCTCCAGCCAGCGCCGAAAACGCGATTCCCGGGACCAGATCTCCGTCATCTCGGGAATTGCGTAGCGGTCTATCACTCCGGTCCCCTCTCAGCCAGGCGGTCCAGCGGCCCCACCATTCCCACTGCCAAAGGATACCCCCAACTTGGCCATACTGCAACGATGCGGCTAATCCGGAACCCCCAGGCTCTCGGTGAGCGGCTCGTAGATCCAGGCGAACAGCGACTGGGAATCGTGGTAGACCTTGAGCCAGTCGCGGGATACGCCCATTACCTGCAGGGTGTCACCACTTCGCACCTGTCCCATCACCGCGTAGCCGGTGCCGGGGCCGGCACGGAGGTTCACCACGCTGCCCCTAACCAGCACCTCCTCCCAGGGCGATTCCGTCTCCTCGACAACGACCGAGTCGGCGGGCGCCCCTTCGAAGGTATCCCTGGTGGAGCAGCCGGCCGAAGCCCCGACCAGCAGCACGGCAACGGAGATCTCTGTGGCCAGCAGGATGCCGGAGCGCAAATCGACCTCCTAGGAAAGAAGTGAAACGGCCAGGGTCGCCAGACCCGCCGCGAAAAGCGAACCATCGGTGGCGAAGCGGCTGCCCAACTCGGACGGGAAGGCCGACCGGCGCATGGCGCGGTATCCGGCCACCACCCACACCGGGGCCACCAGGAAGCCCAGGGCCCAGACGGGCAGCGTGCCCAGGGCAGCACCCGCGGCTATGGCCGCCGCCGACATCACGGCGCTTCCCGCGAGGAGCCTTACGCTCCAGGCCTCGCCCAGCTTCAGGGGAATGGTGTCCAGTCCCATCAGGGCGTCGCCCTGCAGGTCGACCAAGTCCACGAGCACCGAGCGGGCCAGGAACAGCCAGAACAGCGCCGCCGACCACAGCAGCACCGGGGTGATGCTGCCCCCGGCCGCAATCAGGCCGGGAAGCAGCCCCAGCAGTATCGACCAGGCCAGGGCGAACAGTATGTCCCTGGCCCCGGGCAGGGCCCGCAGGCCGCCTACCGGCAGGGTACCGCCCACCAGCGGCATGGAGTACAGCAGGAAGGCCAGCAGCGACACCGCCACCGCACCCACCCATATGGTACCGGCCATGGCCGCCAGCAGAAGCGCCGCGGCCAGGGAGGAGACGGCCACGATGATGTGCGCGCGACGGTGGGCGGCGATGTACTCCTGCCTGCGGTGGCAGGCCGCCGTGCAGACCCCGGTCTCCAGTATGGAGTTCATCAGGTGCATGGCGAACAGCACCAGGCTGGACGAGAGCACCGGCAGCAGCCAGCTGCCCCCGTCAAGCAGCCTCCAGCCGGCAAGGCCTATGAGCACCGCCGCCGGGGGCACATGTACGCTGCTGAACACCAGGTCACGAACCAGCCTGCGGACGAATCCCGTCCTGGCGCCCAGGCCCTGTATCTCGTGCAGGCGCTCCCGTACCTTGCGTATGCTCCAGCTGGGGGTGGAGGCCCCGGCGGTGAGCAGGACGTCCTCGCATTCGGAGAGGGCCTCCTCGTCCAGCTCCGCGGCGGTCTCCACGTGGAATACCGGCAGGCCCTCCTCGAAGGCGATGGCGGCCAGCCTGCGGGTGTTGGCGCTGTTGCGGCCGCCCACCACCACCACGCAGTCCACATTGCGGCAAAGCTGTCGGAGCTCCTGCTGCCTCTGGCGCGTGGAGCCGCAGATCGTGTTGGCGTGCTCCACCTCCCCGAAGCGCTCCCGCAGCCGGACCAGCGACCGCTCCCAGGCCTCGGTGTCCTGGGTGGTCTGCGACAGCAGGAAGGGCCTCTCCAGCTCCGGCAGGCGGTCCACGTCGTCGGGGCCGGATATCACGTGCGACCCGTCACCGGCGTAGGACCGGATGGCCCGCACCTCCTGGTGGCCCTCGTCTCCCAGTATGACCAGGTCGTAGCCGCGGCCGGCCATCCTGCGGGCCAGCTCCAGGGCCCGCTTCACCTTGGGACATGTCAGGTCACGCAGCCGTACCGGCAGCTCCTCCAAGCTCTCCTTCTCGTTTAGTGCAACCCCGTGGGTGCGCAGGAAAAGGGTGCCGCCGTCCATACGGCAGGGATCCTCGCAGATACCCACACCACGCTCGGCAAGCGCCTCGATCACCTGGGGGTTGTGCACCAGCTGGCCGTATACCATGTAGGGCCCCCGACCCCGCTTGATCTCGGCAAGAACGAGGTCCACCGCCCGCCGGACGCCCCAGCAGAAACCCGCGGTCCTGGCCACCGTTACGCTCAACGCACTCCCCCCGCCTCATATATGCCTGTTCTGGAAGGGCTATGCCTAATCCGCAGCCGGCGGCAAGTCAACTCCCGCAGGGGCTAGTAGAGCGCCTTGACCGACCCCCAGGTTGTACTCTCGAATCCCGGTGGGGGCTCTTCCGCCTGCACCCAGTAGTCGTTGGCAGTGGGTCCCTGTATAACCCAGGGCTCCCACACGACGAAGTCGTCGGAGTAGAAGGAGTGGTCGGCGTCGTTGGGGGTATTGTCTCCGAGTATGGACGGCCATCCGCCGCTGGAGAGCTCGGTGTTGGCTATGAGCCAGAATTCGGGCTCGCACCAGATGGAGGGATAGTAGTAGTCGACCTCTACCGCACTGTAGTGTGTAGCCGTTGTCTGGGTCTGGTCGAGCAGTTCGGTGGGCCCTGTCTGCTCTCCGTTGTAGACCTCGAAGTACACCTCGGATGTGTCCCAGGGATAGGAGGAGTGATGGTAGAACCACATCTCGGTCTGTCCGTGCTTCCAGTCCCAGGGAGTTCCGTAGAAGTCCTCGGTATTGAACCAGGTGCCCCTGTAGAGCCCCTCCCAGGACAGCCACCAGGCGGTTCCGTCGAAGTAGGTCAGGTTGTCGTCAGAGGGGGCGCTGCCCAGGGGATTGTGGAGTTTCACGTTGCCCGCGGAGAGAAATGCGGCCGCGAAAGGAATACAGAGGAGACTGCGCCAAGTAGCTCCCATTTTGTCCCCCATAAGAAATGGGGCGCCGGCAAGCCGGCGCCCCACTACTCGGTGCTCTTGTAGGCCTAGTAGAGAGTCTTGATGGATCCCCAGGTAGCATTGTCGAAGCTAGGGCTACCCTCGGCCTGGATCCAGTAATCGTTGGAGGTGGGGCCCTGGATTATCCACGGCTCCCAGACGATGAAGTCGTCGGAGAAGAAGGAGTGGTCGGTGTCGCCGGGAGAGTTGTCGCCGAGGATTGCAGGCCATCCGCCGCTGGAGAGCTCGGTGTTGGCCACGAGCCAGAAGTTGGCCTCTGTAGCGATAACCGGATCGTAGTCCAACTCAACCGCGCTGTAGTGCGTGGCGGTGACCATGGTCTGGTCGAGCTGGTCCGTGGGACCCATCTGGTCGCCATTGTAGAGCTCGAAGTAGACATCGGAGGTGTCCCAGGGGTAGGAGGTGTGGTGGTAGAACCACATCTCGCTCTGGTCAATCTCCATTTCTTCCGCAGTACCGTAAAAGTCTGCGCTGTTGAACCAGGTGCCTCTGTAGAGGCCACCCCAGGTGAGCCACCAAGGTGTACCGTCGAAGTAGGTAAGATCGTCGTCCGAGGGGGCGCTTCCGCCGAGACCCTCGACCCTGGCCACGTCGGCTGCTAAGGCCGCTGCGGCGACAAGAGCAAGAACAGCCAAAACCCTCATCATTCAGTTCTCCTTTCCTGAGTTTCCCCTTACTCGAAGCAAGTATGCCCCGGCCCCCATGGGGTGTCAACCCCTTATGCGTCCTTATCGGTACCCATTCTCATTCAGGATAATGCGCATTCTGTCACGGTATCTGGCCGCCGCCTCGAAGTCCAGCCTGTCGGCGGCCTCCATCATCATCCGCTCCAGCTTCTCAACCGCGCGTACCGGGTCGGCGGGGAGGTCCAGGCTCTCCTCGCCGCCGCGCGAGGCACTGCCGAATATGTCGGCTATGCTGGTGCTCCTGAGCACCTCCTCGCGGGTCTTCGTTATGCCCCTGGGCTCTATGCCGTGGCTACGGTTGAACTCCAGCTGTATCTCCCTTCGGCGGGCGGTCTCCTCCATGGCCGAGCGCATGGATTCGGTGACCGTGTCCGCGTACAGCACGACGGTGCCGGCCATGTTCCGGGCCGCCCTTCCGGCGGTCTGTATCAGACTGGTGCGGGAGCGCAGGAAACCCTCCTTGTCAGCGTCCAGTATGGCCACCAGCTCCACTTCCGGCAGGTCGAGGCCCTCGCGGAGGAGGTTAACTCCCACCAGCACGTCGAACTCAGCCAGTCGGAGCTCCCGCAGTATCGATACCCTCTCCAGGGCGTCTATCTCGCTGTGTATGTAACGCACCCGGAAGCCGGCGTCCGAGAGGTAGTCGGTGAGCTCCTCGGCCATCCTCTTGGTCAGGGTGGTGACCAGTACCCTTCCTCCGCCCTCCACGGCGCTTCTGGTCCTGTCTATGAGATCGTCTATCTGGGTTCTGGCCGGGCTCACGGCTATCTCGGGGTCAACCAGACCGGTGGGCCGGACAATCTGCTCCGCCACCTGTCCGGAAACGTCCAGCTCGTACTTCGCGGGCGTGGCACTCATGCAGACCTTCTGGCCGGTGACCTCCACGAACTCCTCCAGGTAGAGGGGGCGGTTGTCGAGTGCGGAGGGAAGCCGGAATCCGTGCTCCACCAGGGTATCCTTGCGGGCGCGGTCCCCCCGGTACATGCCACGAATCTGCGGAATGGTCCGGTGGGACTCGTCCATGAAGACCAGCATGTCATCGGGGAAGTAGTCGAGAAGGCAGGCGGGCCTCTCGCCCTGCTCCCGGCCGGAGAGGTGCCGGCTGTAGTTCTCTATGCCGGAGCAGTACCCGGTCTCGGCCAGGAGTTCCAGGTCGTACCTGGTCCTGGACTCCAGCCTCTGTGCCTCCAGCAGCTTTCCATGGGCCCGGAGGTGAAGCAGCCGCTCTTGCAGCTCGGCCTCTATCCGGCCCATGGCCACGCTGAGGTCCCGGTCTCCGAGGACGAAGTGCTTGGCCGGGTATATGAGTACGCCGTCAAGGCGCTTCTGAACCTCTCCGGTCAGGTGGTCGATGACGGATACTGCATCCACCTCGTCCCCGAAGAACTCTATCCTGATCCCCCGATCGGAGTAGGCGGGCACTACGTCCAGCACGTCACCCCTGACCCGGAAGCGGCCCCGGGTCAGGGCAATGTCGTTGCGCTCGTACTGCATGGAGACCAGCTGCTCCATCAGCTCCGCCGGGGCCATGCGGGCGCCGGCCTCCACCGGGGCGCAGATCGAGCGGAAGGTGCGGGGGTTGCCCAGCCCGTAGATGCAGCTCACCGAGGCCACCACTATCACGTCGCGGCGGGAGAGCAGCGACGTGGTGGCCCGCAGGCGCAGGCGGTCCAGCTCCTCGTTGAGGTCCGCATCCTTCTCTATGTAGGTGTCGGTGGTTGGCAGGTACGCTTCCGGCTGGTAGTAGTCGTAGTAGCTTACGAAGTACTCCACCGCCGCCTCGGGGAAGAGGCCCCGGAGCTCGCTGTAGAGCTGGGCCGCCAGCGTCTTGTTGTGGCTGACAACCAGGGTGGGCCGCTCCAGGCGCTCGACGACATGGGCCATGGTGAAGGTCTTGCCCGAACCGGTCACACCCAGGAGGGTCTGCCAGTCAATCCCCGAACGTATGCCCTTGCAGAGTGACTCTATCGCCCGGGGCTGGTGGCCGGCGGGCGCGTATTCGGATCTCAGCTCGAAGAGGCCGCCCAACTCAGTCGCCCAGGGCGTCCAGGTCCAGCTCGAAGGCCGACGCCGGCCTCTCCAGGCCCCACCCCTCCAGAACGGCCGGGTGGACCTCGCCCAGGATTCCGGCCGGCCCGTCCCCGATCTTCACGCGGGCGCACCTGCCGGGTATGAAGCGGCCGTCCTTCTCCTCCCGCAGCGACAGCGAGAGGCCGCGGCGGTGGCAGAGGGCCCCCAGCAGCGAATGAGCGTCTCCCAGGTCCACCTCGTTTCCGCAGACCAGGACCGCCACGCTCATCGAGGTGATCAGGCCGCTGTCCGGACCCTTCCCGAGGACCTCGCCCACCTCGAACAGACGGTGGGGGTAGGCGGCCCGACCGCTCACGCCCTCCACGTCCAGCAGGCCTGGAAGCAGGCTGTCGCGGACGGCCCCGTACTCCAGGGTCATGGGATTGGCCAGGCGCACCGGGGACCTCTCCACGCGGCCGCAGGAGAGCTTCTCGGCGCTTCCCAGCACC
This sequence comes from uncultured bacterium, assembly GCA_964553045.1. Taxonomy (GTDB): domain Bacteria; phylum Fermentibacterota; class Fermentibacteria; order Fermentibacterales; family JCC-6; genus JAWLEP01. Next base: position 188,891 of record CAZKJG010000001.1, read on the forward strand.
GGCCTGAGTATCTCCTCGCAGCCGGCTCCGACAAGGATCTCGCGAATCGCGTCGGACAGGTCCTCCTCCGGGGACGGCCGACCCACGGTGTAGTCCCCCGGCAGCACCGGGGCGAAGTGGTCGTACCCCACCCCTATGGCCACATCCTCCACCATGTCGACCGGGTGGATTCCGTCGTGACGGTAGGGCGGCAGGGTGCCCCGCAGGATGCCGTCCTCCAGCTCGCCTACCGGGTAATCCATTCTGCCCAGGGCCTCGAGGACCCTCTTTCGGCCCACCGGCGCCCCCAGCAGTCGTTCCAGCTCCTCGAGGCGTATCTCCAGGCTGTCGGCGTAGACCACCGGGCAGACGCAGCTGCGTCCCCCCGGGGTCTCGTAGGGGTAGCTCACCTCCATGGGCAGTATCTCCGCTCCCCTGTCCTCCAGGTTGCAGGCCAGTATGGCGGCGGTGAGCTGTACCGTGTGCCAGTCGGTACCGGTTACGTCGCAGAACAGGTCGCCGTCGCCCGGGCGCACCTGGCCGGTCCCGCGGCTGTTGAGCACCGGCGGGAACGAGAACACGCCGCCGGCGGCATCGACAAGTGCCGGGTAGAGGTCGAATCCGGCCAGCAGAGGACCGTAGAGACGACCCTTTTCCGTCTCCTCGAGAATGCCGTCCAGCGTCATCTCCCGCCGGTATCCAAGTGGAACCATGGTGCTGGCGGGACTGACGGCCGCGTACCGGGCAGGGAAGTCGATACGGTCCGCGCGGTGAAAGCCTATGGCCGCCGTGCTGCGGGAGCGGCCGAAGGACTCCGTCAGCTTTTCCTGAGTGGCTATGAGCGCGTCCAGTCCCTGGCGGTCCGGTGCCCACCCGCGACAGCGGAATACGGCTATGTAGGGCCGCACACCCTCCATCTCCGGGGCCACCTCCAGGACGCCTGCGGGTTCGGGGAGGTCAGCCAGATGGTTCTCGGGGCCGCTCCGGGTGCAGCGCAGGGCCCTGGCAACCCCCTCCACGCACCAGAGGTCCGGACGGTTGGTGTCGTTCAGCTCGATCTTTACCGTACCGTCCTCCCAGGCGTCCAGCTCGCCCTTCATGATGGCCAGACGCCGCTCCAGCTCGGAGGGCTCGATCTCGGACAGGCCCGAGAGCCGCTTCAGGTCTTCCCTGGAAACTTCGATCTTCGGCATCTCAACCCTCCCTTCCGCGCAGCAGCTCGTCCGGCCTGACGGTCATCTCCCGCAGCCGGGACAGCTCGGGGGTAACCAGGTCCCGTATGTCATCGAGCCCCAGGGCCAGCATGGCCAGACGGTCCAGGCCCAGGCCCCAGGCTATGACCGGTACGTCGACGCCCAGGGGGCGGCACACCTCCGGCCGGAAGAGGCCGGCTCCCCCGCCCTCCACCCAGCCCAGCCTGGGATGGCGGACGTGCATCTCCACCGAGGGCTCGGTGAATGGGAAGTAGGCGGGGAGGAACTTGTAGTCCTCCGCGCCGGCGATCTCCACGGCGAACAGCCTCAGAAGGCCCATCAGGTGTGTGAGGCCGATGCCCTCGCCCAGTACTATGCCCTCGATCTGGAAGAAGTCCGGCAGATGCGTGGCGTCCACCTGGTCGTAGCGGAAGCAGCGGGCCATTCCGAAGTACTTGCCGGGAACGTCGGGCCCGGAGGCCAGCGTGCGGGCGGAGAGTGACGTTCCCTGGGAGCGCATCACGGCCCGCAGGGCCTGCCGGCGGCTGAAGGTGTAGCCCCACCCCCGGCCCCGGGTGTCGCCGCCGTCCTCGTGCACAGCGGCCACCCGGGAGTAGGTCTCGTCGCCCGGCGGCTCCACCGAGCATCCCTCCTCCAGGTAGTAGACGTCGTGTATGTCCCGGGCGGGATGGAACTGGGGCATGAACAGGGCGTCGTTGTTCCAGAACTCGGATTCGGCCAGCGGCCCCCGCATCTCCTTGAATCCCAGGGCCACGAACCTGCTGCGGACGCGGTCGAGGAACTGCCGGTAGGGGTGAAGGGAACCGGTGTGTATGCGGGCCGGAGGTATGTCGACCTTGTAGCGGCGGAACCTGCCGTTCCTCCACTCGCCGCTTCGAATCACATCGGGGCTCAGACGGCCGATGGTGGTCACGTCCTCCGCCCTCCCGTAGGCCTCCCTGCCCTCTGCGGTGGCCTCCAGCGTAAGGCTGGTATCCCGGTGAACCTCCAGCTCGGCCTTCCTCTTGCTGCGCTTGGGGCTCCTCTGCCGCACCAGCTCGGCTACGTCCTCGGGAAGATCGCCCAGGAGTACGGTCTCACCATCGAGCAGGGGCCGATAGACGAGGTTCCAGTACCGGTGGAAGACCGACTCCCCCCGGGACTCGGGCTGCAGGCCTTTCGGACCCTTGCTCAGGTCCCCCGACCGCAGAAGGGCACCCAGGGCGCTGCCCCACCTGCCCCGGTCGAACGTCCCGTCCTCCTGTATACCCTTCAGGTCAAACTCCCCGGACCGCACCTTCTCCAGCAGGGCCACCTCCGGAATGGTGCCGGTGGAGGCCAGGTCGGCTCCCAGGGGGCCCAGGCGGACCTCGGCGGTCTCCCGCCGACCGGTCTCCCGCACCAGCCCTCGCGACAGAAGCCACTGGGCCGCACGCCTGTAGGAGCCCTCATCGGGAAGCTCGCTCTCCTCCAGGATCCGCTCCTCGGAGGCGCCTCCACTCTCCAGCAGATAGCCCAGGAGCATCTTCTCCAGCGGATGCAGGTCTCTCTGTTCCAATTTCAGCTCCAGTCCGTTCCTATGCCCGGCCTCTGCAGTGTCATCTCATTTCCCCGAAGCGGCGCCGCACACCGGGAAGTCGTCCTCCAGGAACCTGCCCTGCTCGGGCCTGGGAACCGCGTTCTCCCCCAGCAGCTTCGTGGAGCACTCCGGGCACACCACCGCCCCGGGCTCCAGCAGGGCGTCGCAGACCGGGCAGACCCTGGCCAGTTCAGCGTCAACGTACCCTACAAGCTCCATGGCGGAAACGGTACCGTCGCCGTCCGAGTCGGCCGCCCCGTCCATGCCTTCTATGAGGAACGGGGTGAGGATGCGCTCGGATACGCCGAGGTCCTCCCTGGCGGCCGTTACCACCAGGACGCGGTCTCCGGGGCCGAAGTCGTTCACGAAACCCCCGGAGTGGCAGGCGTCGATCATCAGGAGCTTCGCCGCCGGACAGCCCTCCAGCAGAGCCGCCAGGCTGTCGTCGGGAAGGTCGCCGTCGTGCAGGGCCAGGCTCTCGTCGGCGGCATCGCTCTCCTCCGGACCCCCGGTGCCGGGAGCGGACTGCACGCCGTGGCCGCTGAAGAACACCAGCAGCCTGTCCTCCGGGCCGGCCCTGCCGGCGAGGTCGCGCAGCGCCGATACGAAGGCCTCCATCGTGGCCATCTCGTCGACGAGGAGCACGGCGTACTCGGGTTCTACGGCACCGCGGCCGGTGAGAAGCCGGTAGACGTCCAGGGCATCCGTGCTGGCCCGGTTAAGCACGTCCGAGAGCTGGCTGTAGCCGCTGATGCCCACCGCCAGGAGCCATGTCTGGCTGTGGGGGCCGGGCTCCGCCAGAACCGACCTCCCTATCAGGTCGGCGCCAAGTCCGTACCCGGCCTCCACGCCCGGATTGTAGGTGTAGACCGTCGCGCCCACCTGGATGGGCCTGTCCGCGTAGATGGCGATTGCCTCGTCGCCGGGCTCGTCCGCCAGGCTGAGATACCCCTCTGCCGTACGGTCAAAGCCGGGAGCGGTGACCCGCAGGTCCAGGTCGGCCTCCGGGGACAGGCAGTCCAGCTCGACGGAGCAGATCAGACCGCTGTCCACCCGGAAGGAGTAGTGGTCCCAGCCGTCCCCGTCCGCCGTGGCGGTCACGGAGCCGACCAACTCTTCCGGTTCCGTCCTGGAAGCACGTAACAGGCAGAGACCTCCGTCACCGGCGGGTACGTAGGCCTGAGCCCAGAGGGTGTCTCCGGCCTCCATCCAGCGCATCACCTGCTCGGTGCCCTTCATGGTCTGGGAGACCGAGGCGGCCTCGCCAGGGGAGTCGAACAGCCTCAGGTCTCCATCACGCCCCTTGTGGAAATCGGCCTCCAACAGGTAGAAACCCGGCTCGTCGGCCCGAAGCGCCGCCAGGCCCCCTCCCCGGCCGCACTCCAGCTCCATCTCGAAGGGGGCCGGAAGGGGCTCGGGAACCTCCGTGAGGTCCAGCTGGTACCTGATCCCGTTTGGCATGTCGTAACCCCGGACGGAACAGAACAGCCGCTCCTCCGATTCCGGCACCAGCAGGGCCTCCTCCATGCTGTAGGATGCGGAGGAGTAGAAGGGCTCCATGCCCCTGCCGTAGAGAACCAGGTCGGCGTCGGCATCGGTCGGGGTCCCGGCCAGGGTGAGCATCCTGCTGCGGGGGGCCGGATCCAGGGCCAGGCGCTCGACGTAGCGGGAATTCCCCAGGCTGCCGGTACGGCTTCCGGTAAGCGTGGTGAAGCCGCCCTTTCCGTCGACCGTGAGAACGTAGCCGCCGCTTCCGGTCTTGTTGTACCTGCTCACGACCACGGTAATCGTGTCCCCTGCGGCCGCGTTCAGGGAAACGGACTCCCTGCCCTCGGCCGAATAGCCTCCGCATAGCAGCGACATCCTGTCACCGTAGACCTCGAGGTCGAGGTCCGTATCGCTGCTGCCGTCCAGAATAATGGTCCATCTTCTGTCCTCCGGCGGCAGGAATGTGCGGACTTCGGCCATGGCGTTCCCGGGGACCGCCCCCTCGGTCCGTACAGAGGCCGCGATGCTGCCGGGAACCACGGTCTCCACCGAGACGTTCACCTCATCGCCTTCCCCGGGGTCGGCGGACACGTAGAACCAGTAGTGGCGGAATGCCGAGACGAGAAGATCCTCGCCGGGGTCCGCGCGGCAGAGTATCTCCCCGCTTTCGTCGTAGGCCGTGAGAACCGACGGCCTGTCGGCGGCTACCCTGAGGATCGTGTAGTCGTCTTCCACCACCCGCAGCCATGCCAGGCTGTCACCGGCGGCGACCCGGACCTCGTCTCCGGCCTCCAGCACGGGAATACCCGCGCCGCCGTCGGGAATGGCTCCGTCGAGAATCACCAGCAGGATCGCCGCTGACAGCATCCGTAACCCCCGGTATCCGTTGCGGGGCCGGCGACCGCGGCGCCCCATGCGCCGGGAAAGACCCCGCCCGTGGACAGCAGAACAATGGCTAAGATATGTGAAAAGGTGCGCCGGCGGCTAACCTTCGTCCGAGTCGCCTGCCACGAACTCGCTGAAGGACTCGACCGACATCTGAATGCCCTCCGCCGTACGCAGCCTCGCGGCGAGGTCGTAGATGACCAGCAGGGCGTAGCCCCGAAGCTCCCGGGATATCGACACCACCGCGGGAACGGTCTGGCCGGGGTAGGTCACCCCTATCTGCTCCCGGCTCTCACCGTAGCTCTCCTCCGGCCACACTGAGAACACCGCCTTCAGCCTGGGGTCGAACCTGTCGGCGGATCGCAGCATGGTCTTGAAGAGGTCGAAGTCTCCGCCCAGGTGGTGCAGGGACGACTGCATCTGCTTCGGAGTCCGCCTGGTGTTCTCGCCGGGAGGCGGTATTCGAGTGACGAAAGACAGGCCCTCCGACCTTGGGTAGCCCAGCTCCAGAAGCGCCTGGGCCTCCTCCAGCGCCGCGCCGTAGAGCATGGCGGCGTCCCGGGGATGGAGCGAGGCGGCCAGCTCGGCCGACTCCGACCATACGCTCATCTGACGCGACAGCCCCTTCACCCTCGACCCCGAGGGCGTGCGGGATATCTCCCGGACGTGGTTGCGCAGGGAAGCGAACTGCGGAATCCAGACCGTGCTTCCCCGGCCGCCGCTCCACAGGGACAAGTGGTGAAGGGCCCTGGAAACATCGTAGCCGCTTCGGAAAGAGCTTGGGAATGTCAGCATTCGTTCGCCCTGGGATGGCAGGACTGAATAATCCTGCGCAGATGGGACGCGCCAACGCTGGTGTAGATCTCCGTGGTGCTGATGTCGGCGTGACCCAGCAGCTCCTGGACCACTCGCAGGTCGGCGCCGCCCTCCAGCAGATGTGTGGCGAAGGAGTGCCTGAGTATATGCGGGTAGAGGCGCCGGTCGATTCCGGCCAAACGTCCCGCCTTTCTCACCACGTTCCATACCGCCATCCTGGACATGGGCCCTCCCCTGTAGGTGAGGAAGAGGTTGGGATGGCTCCGGGCCCGCATGAGCTTAGGCCGTACCTCGGTAACATACCTCTGCAGCCATCTGGTCGCCTGGGGCCCCATGGGCACCAGCCGCTCCTTCCGGCCCTTTCCCAGGGGCCTGACCAGCATGTCCTCGAGGTATACGCGGCTCACGGTGATCTCCACGAGCTCGCTCTCCCGCAGCCCGGAGCCGTAGGCCAGCTCCATGATGCAGCGGTTGCGGACCGAGAGACTGCCGGAGCCGTCGAAGGCCTCCACCAGTCGTTCGGCCTCCCTTACGCTCAAGGCCTCCGGAAGGTACCTGCCGCCGCGGGGGGGCGAGAGCATCGCGGTGGGATCGTCCGCCCTGAGGCCGCCGTCCCGAAGGTGTCTGAAGTAACCCCTGAGGCTGGAGAGCTTGCGACGAACGCTTCGCGAGGTGAGACCACCTCTGGCCAGGTCGGCCAGGTACTCGGCCAGGTCGCCCGTGGTTGCCTCCCGAAGGGCATGACCCATGTTGGCCGTCATCCAGCGGCCCGCGTGGCGGAGGTCGGATCCATAGGCCCTTACGGTACGGGAGGACAACGACCGCTCCAGGGCCAGGAAACCCAGGTATCCGTCAACGCTCTCATCCATCCGCGCCTATCCACTTCCGAAAGCTCTCCGCCCCCTGCGGAGAGAAAGGCGCGGGGGGACGCTGGTCCTCCCCGAGCACGCTTACTGTGGCTCCCCGAAGTTCCAGGGCCCGGGCCATCCCTTCGGCCCTCTCGCGGGTCTCGAAGCCGGCCACCAATGCGGGATAGCCGTCGAGGACCCGGTCGAGGTCGGACTCGGTCATCGAGAGGATCACCCGAAGCGCGTCCTTCACGGATGCGGCCATGTGGCTGGACGGCCGGTGCAGCAGCAGCCGGTACCTGTAGCCCGGTTCCGGTGGTGCGGCAGGCTCCGGTTCGGGGGCTTCGACGAACTCGACCACCGGCGGCGGCTCCACAGGCCCGGCGGGCTCGATAACCTCTACCACCGGCGGCGGGACGAAGCCGGATCTGGGCTTGCAGAACCGGAGGGTGGGGGGCGCCTCCTCCGGCTGCTGCTCCAGTTCCTCCTCTATCACGGGGGGAGCCTGCGGCTCCTCCGGGGGTGGAGGCGGGAGGAAGCAGATCCTGGGTGGAGGGGCGGAGGCCCTCTGCGGCTCTCTGGAGGGAATGGGGGGGCTGGCGGGAGCGGGCGGTGGTTCTTCGGAGACCTCCTCGCTCCGGCGGGATTCCCCCTCGGCTGCCGGCTCTCTGCCGGCCTCGGAGCCCCCGGGACCCCGAGGCCGCACCTCGGGGTGATCCATAACCGGCTTCATGTCTATCATTCCACCGGCCTTCGTGATGGCCCTGCGTATCTTGCGGGCGGTATCGTGATCGGTGCCGTCGCGGAGTACGAAGGGGATCTTGGACAGCCACAGCACCACCTGCTCCGGGGGAAGGCCGCTCAGACGCTGCAGGGATTCCCGCAGCCGGGCCCTGTAGCCGGGCTTGTAGCCTGTGAGAACGACTCTGAACAGGGTTGGGCCCGTGTCCGCCCGCCTGTCCCCGGGCGCCGGCACAGCGGTGGCCTCCAGGCCGAAGTCATCGCGAAGGGATCGGGCCAGGCTGGACGCCCGGGGCCTGTCGAAGCCGGTGCCCGCTATCAGCGTCCCGCGTCGCAGGGCCCGCAGCAGCTCCCCCCTGTTCAGCCCCGTCAGGTCGCCCAGGGTGCCGAGAGCCTCACCGGAGGGATTCTCGGCATGAACTACTACCTTCCAGTCCAAGCTACTGGCTGCGCCTGACCAGGTGAATCCTCTCTCCCACCTGAACCAGATCGCTGTTCAGGCTGCCGCTGATGAGAACCGAGGAGCTCTGCGGCCTCGTGGAGAGTATCACCATTTCCACAACCGGAATGTCGGCGGTCTCAACGGTCTCTCCAGCAGGGGTCACTACGCTCTCGCCGTACTCGTACGCCGCGAACATGTCCCCCACCGAGAGGTTGTCGGACGATCCCCGGTCGATGTAGACCACGTCGTAGGGGAAGGCGTCTCTGAACTCGGGCTTCCTGAGGCCCACCACGTAGGCGGTCATGTCCGAAACCACCGGCTGGGGGTTGATGGAGACGTCTCCGGCCGGCTCGTACGGCGCCACGACGTCCCCCACCTCTACCGGAAGGTAAGCATGCTCGAGCTTGGCAACCGATGTCTCGGCATGGGACTCCAGCACCCTGCAGACACCGACCACGCGTATCACCTGGCCGAAGTGCGACCCTGTCTCCGGGTCGTTCACCATCTCGGCCTCGCGCAACAGCTGGAAAACACTGCCGGGCTCCACGCCCTCGTCGGTACCCATGTCGAGCTCGACCAGGTCGCCCATTATGGCGATCTGCCTGCGCTGGGACGAGGCTTCTTCGGCATCCACCTCCACCACGTAGCCCCTGGGATCAAGCGGATCGGTGGCAACCCACCCGGCGGTCTCTATCCTGAGTCTGCTCAGCATTGGTACGTTGGCGGCCCGATTGGGCACGGTGACGGTGGAATAGTTCACCATCGACTCGCTCGACTGCGCGATGCCGCCCTCCGCGCCGGGTATGACGATCGTCTCGCCCGGCTGCAGGCTGCCGGGGCCCGAAAGCTCCGGATTTGCCTGGAGGATCTCCTCCCAGCGCTGAGGGTCGCCGTAGAATCTAACCGCCAGGTCCCAAAGAGTATCACCGTAGCCGACCATGTACTCGTAGTTCTCGGCCTCCGCGGCCACCGGGGCGAGCAACAGCCCCAGAGCCGACGCGATCAAAAGAATCCTGCAGCCCATCTCCTACCTCCCAGCCAGCGTGCACACCTTTCAAGGCATGAATCTCATAACTTCATAATATTCTAACTTCACGATTTATTGAATGTCAACAACTCCCCAGTCACTGCCGAGTCCATGTTCGGCGCCGCCGCGGGTCAGCGCAGATGCGGATAGAGGGCCCAGTGCCCCCGCCCGGCCGGCTCCTCCAGCACCAGGGATACCGTGTAGTAGCCCGCTGTGGAGTCCGGCGGCGAGTTCACGGCGAGGTATATCTCCCCCGCGCTCTCTACGGGACCCTGCCAGCTATCTCCCACCGCAACCGGAGCGGACTCGGTGCCGACCCTCATCACCAGCTGGCCGTTCGTTGCCGCGGGCACCTGGGCGATGGCGCTGCTGAACCGGTCCTGTCCGCCGGGACCCGCGGAGCCGGTCTCCACGCTCACCCGGCCGGCTGCGGCCACCCTCACCACGCTACCCTCGGCTGCGGCCAGGTGAGTGTTGTACCAGCTTCCGTTGGCCGGCACGTCGACCAGGTCGGTGACGGCCTCCGTCGGCGGCCAGTAGATCGCGGCCACCTTTCCCTCCTCCAGGTCTATGCTTCCCTCGTCCGTATCGACGGTGAAACCTCTCCCGTCACTGGTGACCATCCCGATGCATGTGGCGCCGCCGGAGAGGGTCACCCTTGCCCGTTCACCGGTCGGGGCCGGCGTAACCAGACCGTCGATCTCCACGCCTGAGCCGTCGATGGCGGTCAGGGTGCCGATTACCACCTGTCCGTCGGGGGTGACCAGCCGGTCCACCGGCTCTCCCCCGCAGCTCAGCGCAATAAGCAGCAGAAGGGCTGCCGCCGGAAGCTCTCTCATGTTATCCTCTCTCAGTCTTCGGGAAGAAATGGGGCATGACGCCGGACAGCCTGGATACGGTCTCTATTCGAAGGCTGCGGCGCAGCTCGTCCGGGATCTCCATGACGTCCTTCTCGTTCTCCTCGGGCAGGAGTACCCGCTCGATGCCCGCCGCCTTCGCGCCGAGCACCTTCTCCTTTATGCCCCCGACCGGCATGACCCTGCCCTGGAGGCTGATCTCGCCCGTAACGGCCACCATGTTCTCGGCGGGCATTCCCGAGAGCGCCGAGACCATGGAGACAGCCATGGCAACTCCCGCCGACGGGCCGTCCTTGGGCGTGGCCCCGGCTGGAACGTGCACATGTATGTCCACCTTCGAGAAGTCGGTCTCGATGCCGTAGTCCTCCCCGTGGGCGCGTATCCATGTAAGCGCCGCCCGGGCGGATTCCTTCATCACATCTCCGAGCTGGCCGGTGAGGATCAGCTTGCCCGAGCCCTTCATTACGCTGGTCTCCACGAAGAGAATCTCGCCGCCGGCCGGTGTCCAGGCAAGCCCGGTGACCACTCCCACCCTGGGCGCGCCCGAGGCCACCTCGCCCCGGTACCGTTCCGTCCCCAGCAGGCCGGCCACGCGTTCCCGGCCCACCACTACCAGCGACCTGTCACCCTGGGCCACCTGCATCGCAACCTTGCGGCAGACCTTCTCTATCTGGCGTTCCAGCTCCCTCACCCCGGCCTCGCGGGTGTACCTGTCGATTATCCTCCGCAGGCCCGTCTTCCTGAATCTCAAGAGCTTCCCGTTGAGGCCGGCGTTTCCCACCTGCTTCGGAACCAGGTAGCGCCGGGCTATCTCCAGCTTCTCCTCCTCGGTGTAGCCGGGGATGCGGATGATCTCCATGCGGTCGCGCAGCGGGGAGGGAATGGTGTCCAGCTGGTTGGCCGTGGTTATGAACTTCACGTTGCTCAGGTCGAACGGCAGGTTCAGGTAGTTGTCCCGGAAGTTGTCGTTCTGCTCCGGGTCCAGCACCTCCAGCAGCGCCGAGGTCGGGTCACCCCTGAAGTCCCTTCCGACCTTGTCTATCTCGTCCAGCATGAAAACCGGATTGTTGCTCCCGGCCTCCTTGATGCCCTGGATTATTCGGCCGGGCATGGCGCCCACGTAGGTCCTTCTGTGCCCCCTTATCTCCGCCTCGTCGTGGATACCGCCCAGGGAAAGGCGTACGAAGCGTCTGTCAAGGGAGCGGGCGATGCTCTTGCCCATGGAGGTCTTGCCCACGCCGGGAGGGCCCACGAAGCATAGTATGGGGCTGGTGGCCTCACGGTTGAGTGCCCTCACCGCCAGGAACTCGAGGACCCTGTCCTTCACGTCCTTCAGATCGTAGTGGTCCTCGTTCAGTATCTTCCTGGCCCTGCCTATGTCCAGGCGGTCCTCGGTACCCTTCAGCCAGGGAAGGGTCAGTATCCATTCGATGTAGTTACGGGAGACGGCCACCTCTGGCAGGGCGGCCGGCATTCTGGCCAACCGGTCCAGCTCGTCCTCCGCGGCCTCGCGCACCTCCTCGGGGAGTTGCTTCTCGGCCAGCTTCTTCCGCAGCTCGGTCACCTCCGGGTTCTCGCCCCCGGTGCCCAGCTCCTTCTGAATGGCCTTCATCTGCTCCTTGAGATAGTACTCCTTCTGGTCCTTCTCTATCTCGGTCCGGACCTCGCCCTGTATCTTGTTGCGAAGACGGAGCACCTTCAGCTCGCGGCTCATAATGTCCGAGAGGATTCGAAGCCTGGCCACTATGTTGTCCTCTTCCAGCACCTTCTGCTTCTCGGCAACCCTGGCGTCTATGCCGCTCGCGGCAACGAATCCCAGTCTCTCGGGGTCGTTGAGCAGGCTGAGCATCTGCACCTCGTCGGGCACGCCCGGGGCCAGCTCCACGATCTCCTTCAGCAGGTTCTCTATGCTCTTTCGCCAGGCTTCGAGCTCCACAGGGTCTTCCGGCCAGACGGTGCTCAGGCGCTCTACGCGCGCTCGCAGGTAAGGCTTTGTCTCCACTATCTCCAGTATTCTGAATCTGCTGAGCCCCTTCAGGCTGAGTCGCACGACGTCGCCGGGAAACCGGTACAGCTTGACCACTCCCGCCATGGTTCCGACGGTGTGAAGGCCCTCGCCTCCCCCGGGCCCCTCGGCGTCCTCGCGGACGGCTACAAGGCCCACGGTCTTGTCGCTGGACACGACATCCTCTATGAGCTGCAGGTCATCGCTCTCCGTAGCCGTGTAGGGCAGCAGGGTATAGGGGAAGGCAACCCCCTGGTGCACCGGCAACAGTGGCAACGTCTGGGGAAGCATCTCCTTCTCGTCAGTCATCTATCTCCTTCGGATTCGTTTCATGTTCTCTCCCGCTTCCGGCGGTGTCGTCAACGGAACGGTCGGGCCGGAGTTCCCCGGGCGAGGAATTCGAGGAGATGGGTATCGCCACGCTGGCGCCGTCCAGTGTCATGGCCTCCACCCTGAGCAGGCCGTCACTGAGAACGGCCCGCGCACTGGTGATGTCTATGCGGCCCTGGAGCTCGATCTTCCGCTGGAACCGGCCGGTATCGATCTCCAGGCTCCTGGGGCTTACGCCCCGCATGGGGAGCTTCTTGCGGCCGGATATGCGTAGATAGGTGGGACCAACCACGACCTCGAGGTCCTCCCGGGCAACTCCGGGCAGCTCGGCGTAGACAACCCATCTGTCCTCGAGGCGATAGACATCTATGGACGGAGACCAGAACACCGCTTCATCGTGCAGGCGCACGGGTCTCCATCATGCTAGTCTACGTCGAACCTGACCTGGACGGTGGTAGTCGACGGCACCGGTTCGTCGCCCTGCATGGCCGGGTTGAACTGCCACTGCTGCACGGCTTCCCGGGCGGCGTTTCCGCATCCCAGGCCCACCTCGTCGTTCACAACCGTGACCCCGGTTACGGACCCGTCAGTACCCACATTGACCTCCAGGGTCACGTAGCCATGCACGTCCCCGCGCTGACGCGCGAGGGCCGGAGTCTCGGGCGCGGTCTGGCTGATGGGGAACGCCGGGCTTGTCGGCTGGTCGGCCACGTCCTCGTCGCCTTCCTCGTCGCCTTCCTCGTCGCCTTCCTCGTCGCCTTCCTCGTCGCCTTCCTCGCCGCCCTCTTCGCCGCCTTCCTCGCCACCTTCGTCGCCGGCGGCCAGCTGCTGAGCCGTGTACTGAAGACGGGTGTCATCACCCGCGGTTATCGTAACCGTGGAGACCTGCTCCTCGTAGTCGGGATTGGTGAGGCGGACGGTGTACTCGCCCTCCTCCAGCTCTATGGGCGGAAGCGGGGTCTGGCCCTGGCTCTCGCCGTCGATGTATACCGTGGCGGGAGGCTCGGGGCTGATCCGAAGGCGGCCAGTGGTCACCTCTTCTGTAAGCGTAACCGTCCTGCTGTAGCCTTCATCGCCCAGGTCCACGTTGGCAACCCAGTCCTCGAAGCCCTCCTGGCGCACCACCAGGGTGTGATTGCCGTAGTCCGCCACGTAGTTGAGGTTCCTGCCACTGTCTACCCTGTCACCGTCTACGTAGAAGATCGCGGTGCCCGGCACGCCGGCGGCCAGAGACAGTGTGATCTGGGCCTGATCGGGCGCCAGCAGGGCCAGCTCTCGGCTCAGCGTGTCGGGAGTATCGACCAGAAGCGTCTCGGGGTTGGAGTTGTAGCCCTCCATAACCGCCTGAAGCACATGGCGGCCGGTGGGAACCGCTATGCCCTGCCCCTCGATCTCCTCGCCGTTCAGAAGGAATGTGATGTTGCCGGGTTCGGGCCGTTCGTCGCCCTCCGGGACGGTTACGTCAAGCGCTATGTATGCCGAGTCGGTCCCGAGAGGCTGCATGCCCACCGTATCCGTGAAGGACTGGCCGTTCTCCAGCTGCAGGGTGCGGCGGACGGTCTGGAAGCTGTCCGCCCTCACCTCCAGCGTCTTCCGGCCGAAATCCTCCCCCTCGGCGGCGAACATCCCGGCGGCGTCGGCCTGCATCGGCGTGCCGTCCAGGGATACTGCCGGGTCATCGGGGCCCTGCACGGCGACGCGCACGCTGTAAGGCTCGATCAGAGGCTCGACCGGCCCGGTATCCTCGGGTTCTCCTCCCCCAAACACTCCGGAGATGAAGAGTACGGCGACTATTACGACCGCGGCTCCCACCCCGATGAGCACGGGTACGAGGGGGAACTCCTTCTTCGCCGCCGGGGCGGCGGCTCCGGCTCTTCTTCTTGTTGCCGGTGCGGCGGCCGGCCTCCTCTTCTCCGGCTCCTCCTCGGCCCCCGCCACCCGCTTGAGCCTGGCGTGAAGCTCCCTCAGGGTAGTGTTGTCCGGGTATCGGCTAATGGCGGACTCCGCCTCGCTCATTGCCTCGTCGTACGCGCTGCGGGCGATCTTCTCCCGAATCGAGGATACCGCGGCATCGACTCCGGCAACCTCTGCGGGCTCCGCCTCGGGCTCGGGCTCCGGTTCGGGCTCGGGTTCCGGCTCGAGCTCCACTTCGGACTCGGGCTCCCCGGCCGCTTCCACGGGGGCTGCGGCAGCTGCCGGTTCCTCCTTCTCCTCGGCCTCCTCGAGCTCCTCCTCGGCCACCATGTCCTCGAGGTCCTCGATGCCCTCTATCTCGGCCTCTTCCAGCTCTTCCTCTTCCATCAGCGGCTCTTCGGCCCCGCCGGGCGTGTAGGCCTCCAGCTCATCGAGAAGCTTCTCGAGCACCGGAGCCTCGGGCCACACATCGAATATCTCCCTGGCCTGCTCAACGGCTGCGGCCGGGGCATCCTGCCTCAGCTTGGTGAAAGCCAGATCGGCGAGGTTGTTGGTCTTGATGGTCCGCTTGACCACCAGGATCCTCTTCTGGACCTCGCGGTTCTCGGGATCGTGCCTCCTGGCCCTTTCGAGCTCCTGAAGGGCCCTCACCTCATCACCCTGGTCCAGGGCCTGCTGCGACCGGTCTATGCACTCCTGGACGAAGTCGGTCGGGGAGGATACGGAGCCGTCCGGAGTGTGGCTCCTGGCGCTTCTGGTGCGCTTGAAGGTCTGCATGGCGGCGATCTCGCGCTCCACGGTGTCGATCTCTTCCCGGACGTCCTGGTTGTCCGGGTCGATCTCGAGAGCCTCTCGGAGAAACTCCAGAGCCTTCTCGCGCTCTCCCTTCTGAATCCGCTTCCTGGCAGATCTCAGAAGCTCGGTAACCTTACTGTCCGCTGCGCTCATGCCCCCTCCTGAAATGCTTTAATGAGGCTATGGGTACCCGTGTACAGGTTGTTGATATGCTACGACCCGCCCCTTCGCTGTCAAGGACCATGCGTTCCCCAGCTATGGAACCGATATGATCATGTCCAAAAACTGCCAACCGTTCAATTCAATATCTGAAAGAGAGGGCCTCAAGACAAGATGCGGCTAGCACCCCCCTCCTCGCCCTGCGGAAGGCAGGGGCGAGGACCGGCCGAAGCGGTGTTCGAAAAGCTCCTCCAGGTCCGGGGGCTCGGGATGGGCCTCCGCCAGACGCCGCGCCTCTGTCAGCAGGTCCATGTCCCTCTCCAGGTCCGCGACGGGAAAGGCCGGAACACCATGCTGCCTGGTGCCGATCACCTCTCCCGGCCCCCGAAGCTCCAAGTCCTTTTCGGCTATTCTGAAGCCGTCGGTGGTTGCGGCCAGTATGCGCAGCCTCTCCCACGCCGTCTGGTCCAGGCGGTCGCCGTGCACGAGGAAGCACCAGCTGTTCCGGCCGCCGCGCCCTATCCTGCCCCTGAGCTGATGGAGCTGGCTGAGACCGAAGCGCTCGGCACCGGATACGACCATTACGGTCGCCTCCGGAACGTCGATACCCACCTCGATGACAGTGGTGGAGACCAGCACAGCGGTCCTCCCGAAGGCGAAATCGTCGGTGGCCGCAACCTTCTCCGGCCCGCTCATGCTGCCGTGAAGAAGGGAAACGCCGAAGCGCCCCAGCGGACCGTCTCGAAGTATCTCGTAGGCCGAGGTGGCGTCCCGAAGGTCCGCGTGCTCGCTCGCCTCCCGCAGGGGATAGACGATGAAGGCTCTCTCGCCCTTCTCCAGCCGGCCCAGAAGGAAATCGAAGATCTTCCCCCGGCGCTCGCGATGCATCACCCGTGTGGTTATGCGGCCCCGTCCGGGCGGCATCTCGTCGAGAACCGCCAGATCCATGTCGCCGTAGAGAGTCATGGCCATCGTTCTGGGAATGGGGGTGGCGGACATCACCATGAGGTGAGGCCTGGGCCGGCGTCCGACCAGGAGGCTCTCCCGCTGCTGGACACCGAACTTGTGCTGCTCGTCCACAACCAGCAGCCCGAGACGATCCAGGGGCACCGAGCCCTCGAGAACGGCGTGGGTTCCCACCAGCAGGGAGATGTCTCCGGCTTCCAGCGCGCCGGCGAGCCTCTCCCTCTCTGCGGCCGGCGTGCTTCCGGTAAGCAGGCCGCAGCCCACATTCAAACCCTCCATGAAGGCTTCAAGAGACCTCATATGCTGGCTGGCCAGAACCTCTGTGGGAGCCAGGACCGCCGACTGCAGTCCCGCCCGGTGGGCAAGCCAGCACAGCGCCGCCGCCACCACCGTCTTGCCCGAGCCCACGTCCCCCTGAAGAAGCCTCCGCATGGGAATCCGGGAGTCCATGTCCGACGACAGATGGCCCAGCGCCTTACTCTGGGCTCCCGTGAGACTGAAGGGCAGGCTCCCCGTGAACTCCTCCAGGGCCTCCGGCTCCGCGGGAACGGGTACGCCGTCCCCGATCCGGCGGCCGCTACGAAAAGCGCTTAGCATCTGCTGGTAGATGTAGAGGTCCTCCAGGGCGAGGGTTTCTCTGGCCCGCAGACCCTCCTTGGGATCATCCGGCCGGTGTACGGCCCTCAGCACCTCGGCCCCGCTGTGGAAGCCGCGGGCCTGCAGCACTTCACCCGGCAGGCTCATGGGAGCTTCGTCTCCCACCTCTTCCAGTGCCGCCCCAACCAGGCTGACTATGGTCCGCGGGCCTATCCCCTCGGTAAGCGGATACACCGGAACCACGCCCTGCGAGCCGTCTTCCTCATCGTTTGCGTCCAAAAAGACCAGGTCGGGATGGGCCATCGCCCGGCCGCCGAAGAAGCGCACCTCCCCGGAGGCGGACACCCGCACGCCGGGGCGCAGCCTGCGGCTTAGGTAGTCGGCATGGAAGAAGGTCAGGTCGAGGCTGCCGGTGCCGTCTGTCAGCGTGGCGTGGAATATCCGCCTCCCCTGGCGGCTACGCGAGAATCGGGTATGGGCAACGGTGCCCGCTACAACCGCCTCCTGGCCGGCGCGCAGGGAGGCTATGGACGCCACGTGCCTTCGGTCCACGTACCGGCGGGGAACGTGCAGAAGGAGAT
Organism: uncultured bacterium; assembly: GCA_964553045.1. Lineage (GTDB taxonomy): Bacteria > Fermentibacterota > Fermentibacteria > Fermentibacterales > JCC-6 > JAWLEP01. The sequence continues at coordinate 206,093 of CAZKJG010000001.1, forward strand.
CGCCCACGGTCTCGATCCCCAAGCGCCCGAACCGCTTGGCCCTGGCCGGGCCCACACCCTTTAAGTACCTGATCTGCCGGGTCATTGCTTCGTTTTTCATAACAGCCCTGAAACTACCCCCGTGCGTTCGGGGCAACAAGTCCAGGGGGACTTGACAAGGCTCCCCTCAGTACGTATCAGCGGCGGTTGACAGGGTTCATACTCTCTGGAGGTGCTGATGGAGGCTCAGGTACCGGAGGAAGAGCTGGTCAAGGCGGTTGACGAAGCCCCCCGGGACGTCGACGCCAGGCTCCGGCTCGCCACCTACCTAAGGAAGGACAACAATCCGGCAAAGGCGCTTCCAGTGCTGAAAAGCGCCCTCGAAATAGATCCCAACAACCCCGAGATACACCTGCAGCTGGGGCTCTGCTGGGCGATGTCCATGCTGGAGAACGTGCCCACCCTGGAACTCTGGGGCCGGGACATCGACGAGGAGGACATCTTCGAGAACGCTCTGGAGAATCTGGAAACCGCTTCCGAGCTGGATCCGGAGCTCACCGAAGCCTACAACGCAATGGGGCGGCTCTACGTCATCCGCTTCCGGGAGGAGGAAGCCATAGAGATGTTCAAGGCCTCCCTGCAGATAGACCCCGCCCAGCTGGATATACTCGAGGAGCTGCAGGAGCTCACCGGACGCCCCGTATGGAACCTGCTCGACAAGGAGACCTATATGGGCGAGGAAGAGGACATCTAGAGCCGCGCACCCAAGTTCTTGCCTCGGGAACCCTAATTCATTATCTCCTGTTATGCTGGCGTGTACTGGATAAGACAGCACAGCTTAGTCTTATAGAGGCGGAGGAAACCAATGAGCACTCTAGGGGTCATATTTGCTCTTGCGGCGGTTTCGCTGCAGTGGGGTGCGCCGGTTGTTGAGGGGCCGCTGGAACCGGACCCGGTGTGGGGCGACGACATCCATGTCTGGAACATGGGGGCGGACAGCTCCACGTACGTCGGTCCGGGCATGCAATACTCCGACATGGCCGCCCTCAACGACACCTTGTACGCAATCGCCATCAAGTCGAAGAGCGAGCTTGACGCATTCAACATATACTGGTCCCTGAACAGCTACGAATGGTATCGGCGAAAGATCATTACGAGCCTGCGCAAGACGTACTCGCCGAACATGCGCATCACGCACGACGGCAATGTGCTTTATGTATCATCAAGCGTCAGAACCAGTGGCAGCACGTACTTCCTTGTCTTCAAGTACGACATGCCGGACTTCTCCAACTTCAACGCTGCAAACCTTCAGCTTCCCGAGGGCTCGGACAGCGTGAGCACCGCTGAGATCGTAGAGAACATCGGATCGGGCGACTTCTGGCTGTTCGGCGACGATATCGCAGACGACCTCTACCTGGCCGTCAGCGAGGACACATGCGCCACGTGGAGCAGCTGGGAGCACGTCATTACCGGCGCCACCAGGCATTCCGCCGACAGCGACATCGCTGGCAACGTATTCGTCGCATACCGCGACCCCGCCGCCGGTCAGGCCAAGCTCGCCGTTTTCTCCAGCCCAGACAGCTCGGAGATCTTCACCATAGGCGAATGCGCTTCCGATGCATCGCCGAAAATCGCTGTCTACCGTGACATTGTAACGAAGATCGCAGTCGTCTATCACAATTCCTCAGACGAAGTCGTCATCTCTGTTTCAGAGAACATGGGGGAATCCTGGGAATCCCAGGTATACAGCGAGGGCAGATATCCCAACATCGATTTGGATCGTCTCTCCGGCGAGTGCGGGCTGTGTTTCATAGGGCCGCTGGGCGTATCAATCGATGTAGCCACTGCTCCCAGTCTCTCCGAGATCTTTTCAACGGTTGCAGAGCCCGCGTCTGACGTTCCGGCCTTCGCAATCGGCCCTGCAGTAATAAGACACGATTTCTACGGCGAGGAGTACGGTCTGCTGTACATGGGAAGGACCGACCTGGGTTATCCCAAGGACCTCTGGTTCGACAGCTCGCTGTTCACCGGAATCGAGGAGGGCGAGACATTCGAGACGAGTACCGTGTCCGTCTATCCGAACCCCGCTGCGGGATCCTTCACCGCATCCTTCCGCCTTCCCGAGCCGCAGCAGGCCACCCTATCGGTATACTCCACCGACGGCAGGCTGGTCGACGAGATCTTCAGCGGCATGACCTCGGGAGAGGATGTAGATGTGGCAAGGGAGCTTCCAGCCGGAGTCTACACTGTGGTTCTGAGAAGCGAAAGCGGAGTAAGCTCAGCGAGGATGGTCAGCCTCTAGGGCCCTCACAAGACTGCTGAGCGCGAAGGCTGCCGGGCACTTGCCCGGCAGCCTTCGTGCGCAGAGGCCGGTGAGGTAGTCGATCTCGGTACGTCTTCCCGCCTCTACATCCTGGAGCATGCTGCAGCGGTTCTTAGAGCCGGTAAGCAGATGCGCCAACATGGATTCTGCCATCTCGCCGGCCGCGGTGCGGTACCGGTCGGGAACAGCCTGCAGCAGCTCATCGGACAGCGTCTCTATCAGGGAGGCCAGACCGGCTGCAATCAGGCGGTCGTTGGACAGACCGGTGAGGGCGCCCAACGGATTGATGACGCTGTTAACCATCCACTTCGCCCATCGCACGGGCATGATGTCATCCACCGGGTTCAGGGCCAGGCCGGCATCGCCCAGCACCTCCTGAAAAAGGTTTCCTGCGGTGATGAATACCGATCCCGGCGTGGTCTCCACCCTATTCGCCGAAACAGCCCTGAAGCCGTACGTCAGCAGCCCGTACTCCAGGGCTTCCTTCCCCGCCTTCGGGATTTCCGGTTCCATTCCCATTCCGTTGCAGAGACACAGAATGTGGGAGGACGCGGACGCGTCACGAAGGGCGGCGGCCAGGTCGTAGGCCTTCACCGCCATCAGGGCGAGGTCGGCTTCCGGACGGTCTGCGCTCTCCGCGGCGTCCATGACCGCAGTCCCCTCGATGGCACCGCTGCTGTCTATGCGTACGGTCCCCCTGCCCGAGCCTTCCGGTCCCACCAGCACAACGCCGGCTATACGTGAAAGGGCGACGGCCAGGCCTCTGCCCACCGAGCCGTCGCCCCATACGGCAATCCTCATCGAGGGCCTAGGCTTCCTCTTCGGCCTCCTCCTCTTTCTTCTCGGCGGCCTCCTCGATCTTCTCGGCGTTGGTCTTGAGCTCCTCACGCAGATGATCGAGCTTCTCCTTGGCCAGCTCGTAGTACTTCTCGGCCTCGTCGCGGTACTTGATGTAGTAGTCCTCGCCGCGGTCCCGGAGGTCGTCGGTTGTCTCGTTGATGTAGCGTCTGGTCTCCTCGCCCTTGGCGGGTGCGTAGAGCAGGGCGGCGATGCCGCCCATCATGGCGCCGGCCATGAAGGCCCAGAACTCTCCTCCGCCTCTCTCTGACATCTCATTCTCCCTTCACTTGGATGACGGCTCTATCGTCCACAGCACTTCTTGTACTTCCTACCGCTGCCACATGGACAGGGGTCGTTTCGGCCCACTTTGGGCCCTTTCTTCACAACCGTCTTCTGCCGGCCCCTCGCCCCGGGCTGGGGCTGGGCGGCGGGGGAACCTCTCCCCGGCGACGCCGCGGAACCGGCCGCCACCCGCTGCAGGCCCGGCTGGTACGCCCTCATCTGCTCGGCCGCCGCCGGGGCCTGCTCCTCCGGTCTCCGCTCACGGGGCCATAATGAAAGTACCTGCCTGACCGCCAGCCGGTCAATATCGTCCAGCAGCTTCTGGAACAGTCCGAAGGCCTCCTTCTTGAACTCCACCAGCGGGTCGCGCTGGCCGTATGACCGCAGGCCTATGCCGGTCTTGAGGTGGTCTATGGCGTACAGGTGCTCCCTCCAGCGCCTGTCTATGGCCGAGAGCACCGATATCTTCTCCAGCTGGTCCATCAGCTCCGGGCCCAGCGTCTCCCGCTTCTCCTCGTAGTACTCCAGCACCTTGCCGGTGGCCAGCTCAATGGCCTCGTCCGGGTCGGATGTCTTCTCCGGAATGTCCATGAGGTCGTAGGGGGGCCTGCCGGACAGCTCCCCCAGCACAACCGCTGCCCGCTCCAGGTTCCACTCATCCGGGTCGCTCTCCTCGGGGAAGTCCGCGGAGATGGCCTGCTCGGCCACAGCGCCGATCATGTCGCGCACCTCGTCGGTTAGCCCTTCGCCGGTGAGCGCCTGGGTGCGCCTCTCGTAGATGACCTCCCGCTGACGGTTGGAGACATCGTCGTACTCCAGCAGGTTCTTGCGGATTCCGAAGTTGTACTCCTCCACCCGTTTCTGGGCCCGCTGGATGGCCTTGGTCAGCATCGGGTGCTCGATTATCTCGCCCTCTTCCTTTCCGCTCTTCTTCAGGAAGTCCAGCATCTTCTCCGAGGCGAAGAGACGGAAGAGGTCGTCCTCGAGGGAGAGGTAGAACCTGCTGGCGCCGGAATCCCCCTGACGACCGCTGCGGCCGCGGAGCTGGCGGTCGATGCGGCGGGACTCGTGCCTCTCGGTGCCGATTACGAAGAGGCCCCCTGGGACCTTCTCCCCGTTCGCATCGGTAACCTCCTTGACCCCGGGCGCCAGCTTTATGTCCGTGCCGCGGCCGGCCATGTTGGTGGCGATGGTCACCGCCCCGGGCTGCCCGGCCCGGGCCACTATCTCGGCCTCCTTCTCGTGGTGCTTGGCGTTGAGGACGCTGTGGGGGATCTTGCGCGACCGGAGTATTCGGGAGAGCACCTCCGAAACGTCCACCGAAACGGTGCCCACCAGCACCGGCTGTCCCCGGCGGTGCAGCCTCTCTATCTCCGAGATGATGGCGTTGTACTTCTCCCGCTTGGTCTTGTATACCTGGTCCTCGTGATCCTCACGCACCACGGGGCGGTTTGTCGGAACCACCACCACATCCAGGTCGTAGATGCTCTGGAACTCCGTCTCCTCGGTCTCTGCGGTTCCCGTCATGCCCGCCAGCTTGTCGTACATGCGGAAGTAGTTCTGGATGGTGATGGTGGCCATCGTCTGCGTCTCGGAGCGGATCTCGACGTTCTCCTTGGCCTCCAGGGCCTCGTGCAGGCCGTCGCTGAAACGCCTTCCGGGCATCAGGCGGCCGGTGAACTGGTCGACGATCATCACCCTGCCGTCCTTCACCACGTACTCCACGTCCTTCTCGTACATCTGGAAGGCCCGCAGGAGCTGGTCGATGTTGTGCAGGGCCTCGGCCTTCTTCGAGTGCTCCTCGTAGGCCTTCCTGCGGAGGATCAGCTTCTCCTCCTCGCCCACGTCCTTGGCCTCGATCTCGGCCATGACGTCGCCTATGTCCCGCAGCAGGAAGAAGTCGGGGTCGTTGGGCGATAGGAGCTTGCGGCCCTTGTCCGACATGGCCACGGACTTCTCGCGCTCGTCGATGGAGAACAGCAGGTCCTCGTCCAGCTCGTGCAGGTTCTTGTCACGGAGCCTCTCGGCCTCCACCCGCTGCAGCTCCTTCAGCCGGTCGGGGTCCTGCAGGCTGCGCATGAGCCTCTTGTTCTTGGGGGCCCCCCGCTTGGCCTTCAGGTAGAGGGTGGCGGCCGCGTGCAGGTCACCCTGCTCCCAGAGCTCGTCGGCCTCGGCCACTATGTGGTTCAGCATGACCGTCTGCTTCTGGACCAGGCGGGAGACATCGCCGCGGTACTCCTTGTAGCGGTGCTGCGATTTGGGTACCGGGCCGCTGATGATCAGCGGCGTGCGGGCCTCGTCGATCAGCACGCTGTCGACCTCGTCCACTATGGCATAGTGGTGCTCGCGCTGGACACGCTGCTCCATGCTGCGGGCCATGTTGTCCCGCAGGTAGTCGAACCCGAACTCGTTGTTCGTACCGTAGGTGATGTCGCAGTTGTACTGCTTCCTGCGCTGCTCAGGGTCCATTCCGCCCTGGATGCATCCCACGGAGAGCCCGAGGTACTCGTACACCGGCCCCATCCACTGGGCGTCCCTCCGCGCCAGGTAGTCGTTCACCGTCACCAGGTGGGCGCCGAGGCCGAGGGGGATCCCGTCTATCCGCTCGAACTCCCAGCTGTCGGGGTCATCGCCCCATCGCTCTTCCGCCAGCTCCACCCAGTCTGGGTTGAGCTCCAGGGCGTTGAGGTACATGGGCATTACAGCCACCAGGGTCTTGCCCTCTCCGGTGGCCATCTCGGCGATCCTGCCCTGGTGGAGGGCCACGGCCCCCATGAGCTGGACGTCGAAGGGGACCATGTTCCACTCCTCGTCGCCGCCGGTGACCTTCCATGTGGTCCCCAGCAGACGGCGGCAGGCCTCCTTCACGGTGGCGAAGGCCTCGGACATGATGTCGTCTGGAGACTCACCCCGGGCGAGACGGCGGCGGAACTCGTCGGTACGGGCCTTCAGCCCGTCATCGGAAAGGTCCGAGAGCCCCTCGAGCTCCCCGTTGATCTCCTCCACGTAGGGCTCGAGCTCCCTGATGTTCTTCTTCTGCTTGTCGCCGAGGATCTTGCCAAGCAGCTTCTTCAGCAAATCGTTCCCTCCGTTGTCTCTATCGCAGAGCGGCCCTGGCGGCACGGCCGCTGTATGCTCTCATTTCCGGGTGGTTATGATAATCAAGGCGTCACGCCGGTACACCCCTGGGTCTCACTGGATATAGCGGGATGGGCGTAGTCCGGTTCCCTGGCCTTGCCTTCCCCGGCCCCCTTCCAGGGGGGTGGCGGCAGCAGCAGGCCCAGCAGCACCAGCACGAGGACCACCGCTCCCCACAGCAGCCATAATCCCCGCCTGCTCATATGGCACCGAACGCTGCCACGAGATCGATGAGGGAATCCGACTTGACCGCAAAGACATCCGAAGAGCATCCCAGTGCCGAGGACTCCCGCAGCAGGGGCAGCGCCTCCCCCGGATGGCCGGCGCGGAGCGTATCCCTTCCGGCCAGGTACAGGGCCCATCCCAGGTTGGTCGCCGTCTGAGGGCAGCGCCTGCCTTCCCAGGCCCTCCTCAATGCCCATACTTCCCGGCGGGCCGAGCCCTCCGCCTCGGCGTACGCGGCCCAGGCCGACCAGTACGACTGGGAGCGGTCATCCTCGCGCCGCAGGAGCCTGAGGTGCTCCCAGGCCTCGCCCAGCATGCCATTCTCGGAGAGGGCCTCGACCAGCCTGGCCCTGTAGAACGCCTCGCCCGGCCTCATCTCCACCGACATGAGCAGGAGCGCGATGACGCTATCGGGTCCGATATCCTCCCGGGCCAGTATGGACAGCCAGGACGCGGCATCGGCCGCTGTGGAGTCGTCGGGGCTCTCCAGTGCCTCCTCGAAGTAGCCGCGGGAGGCACGCAGGGTGTCAAGCGCCCGCTCGGCCCTGGCCAGGTAGTAGCGGCATACTCCCCCGCCCCGTACCGCCCAGCCCAGATCCAGGAGCTCGTCGTAGCGCTGCAGACGGTAGAGGGCGCGCATGTACTCGCCCAAATACCACTGGTCCTGCGGCCTTCGGTCCCAGGCGTTCCTCGCGTAGCCAAGCGCGCTGTCGGGAAGCTCCAGCCTGTTGCAGGCCCAGGCCAGGCGGTAGAGCAGGTAGTCGTCCCAGGGACGCTCCCGGACCTCTTGGCGCAGCACGGCTGCTCCCTCGCGAAGGAAACCGGCCCTCAGGAGGGAGTCACCCTCCAAAGGGCCGTACGTCAGAAGCGCGCAGAGCAGCAGGCCTGTCGGGTTCGTCTAGTAGCCTCCCAGGTCCTCTGTGGGAAGTGCCCCGGTGTAGTGGAACTGGAGCTTGAGGTCGTCCGTGGGGCTCCAGTCCAGGTCCACGCCGCCCAGCAGGTGGTTCATGTCCCCGCCCCGGAAGTTGAAGAGGCGGTTGTACCCCAGGTCCACCTCGGCGGTGAGGTTGGGATGGAGCTTGAAGCTCATGGTGCTCAGGTAGGTACCGGAACCCCACGAGCCCGACCCGGAACTCGTGTAGCCGAAGCTGAGTTGATGTGAGATGTCGGGGTCGAACCAGCTGTTATCCGGCTCCACCAGCTGAAATCCCGATGGCTGCAGGCCGTAGCACAGTGCCGCTGCGGCCAGCACAGCCGTGATTACGATAGTTGTTCTCAACATTGACCTCCTTCACCGGTATATTACAGGATACCTGTTCGAGTGGTCAATGTTCCAGGAGGTGGGAATGGA
>CAZKJG010000002.1:0-93969 GCA_964553045.1 uncultured bacterium
CGTTACTTGAAGGAGCCCGCTTCAATGGAGCTGCGGTCCGAAGACCGCGGAAACGACGTAGTGCCCGAAGTATTGCGCGGCCAGGACGAAACGCTTCAATGGAGCCGCGGTCCGAAGACCGCGGAAACAGCCCCTCCTGGGAGCTGTTGTGTACGAATAGGATAAGGTGTGCGATTCGAGAGGTCAACGGAATCGTGTGGTCTTGAGGTCTGAGAAACGGTCTTTGGCTGGGCTGGTTGTGCCTTGGCAAGGGGGACGCGAGAGCCGGCCGGGATTCTGTCGGGAGAGAGGCGCTCGCAGTGGAGGCTGCTAGAAGACATGGGCGCTCCTGGAGGTGGGGACGTAGCTGCGGCCGAGGGTGGCTATGGCGTGGTCGGCGCGGTGGCCCTCCGGTCCCAGCCGAATGAGCATGATCTGGTCCTCCTTGTGGTTGATGATGTCGGCAAGCTCGGTCTTCATCCTTGCCTTCTCCATGGCGTTGAGGTGGCAGAGGAATACCGAGAGCTGGAGGTGGTCGCCCCAGTTTCTCATGGCCTTGTAGACTTTCTGGACCCTCTTGCTGCTGGAGATGTCGTACGTTACGACGTATACGGCTCTCATCTATCTTGTTGTGAACGGACGGTACTCGTCCAGCTCACCGGTTATGAGCCTGGATATCAGGCGTGACTCGATCTCCAGCACCCTTCTGTAGCTCACGCGGTAATCGAAAATGGGATGGGTCACCATCTGCTCCATCCTGCGCTCGTAGGAGCGGATGACGGCCTTTCGGGCACGTTTCTTCATTCCCACCGAGCCTGCTCCGGAGACGAAGTCGGTGGGGCGGACCATTCCGCTGTTCGCGGCGAACAGCACTGCCGAGTCGGCTATCAGCGGCCGGAACACCTCCATCAGGTCCAGGGCCAGTCCGGGCCGGCCGGGCCTGGGCTTGTGGTAGAATCCGAGGCTGGGGTCAAAACCGGCGGCGTTGAGGGCTACGGTACAGTCCTTGACCAGCATGCCGTAGGCGTAGGACAGCATTGCGTTGATCTCGTCCTTTGGGGGGCGCCTGGAGCGTTTTAGGAAACGCAGGCCTTCGTCACACTTCAGCATCTTGGAGAACTCGCCGAAGTATATCGAGGCCGCGCCGCCCTCGATTCCCAACAGTGACTCGACCGAATCGGTCTGTAGTGCTTCGGCCTTGAGCGACTTGAGCCTGGCAAGGGCGCCGGGCTTGATGTCCTGGGCGTTGCGCATGAGAAAGGTCCTGGAATTGTGGACCTTGGCGCTGACTACTGTCCTGGCGATTGCCAGGCTGGCGGATTCGTCGGATGCGGTGGAGTACTGGGCGATGCGTATTCTCGGAGACCGGGTCGAGAGGGTCGTTGTCGCGCCCAGGTAGTAGCCGCCCCTGGAGAAGTAGAGGATGGGAACGTCTCCGTTCAGGCAGGAATGGACGGCTTGGGTGGACATCTGTATTCCGCTTCCCATGAGGCAGACCTGGGATGTCTGGTTGAGGCGTATGGAACCGAGCTCCTCCCCCTTGCTGGTAACCTTCAGGAGCTTGCCTCTGCGGGACACGTAGGAGCCCTGCTCCTGCACATAGAGGGGCAGGCAGTCGTCCCTTGCGGGTACTATCCTGCGCTGGTGCGTAGGCGGCCGGCCGGTGCTGTCGAAGGCCTCAAGCGCCCAGTACTCGTCGGGAAGGCAAACCGGCGCCAGGGAGCAGCCCTCGCACTTCCTGCTGGACTGCAGGGGCGGGGGAGGCGAGTCCTCCTGCGAGGCCTTGAGCGCCGCCCGGGTGAGATCCCTCGTGGTCTTCATCAGGGCGGGTGTGATATCGATCGGGACCCGCTTGCGGGATCCGGCGTAGCATACCTGGCCCGTGTCGACTGCGTACCCGTTGTCCCTGAGGAGCAGGGCGTATGCGCAGACCTGCACCCGATGGTCTTTCCAGGGCCCCTGCCTGGGAAGCTTGCCGTGCTTGATCTCCACCGGGCAGGCCTTTCCCTCCCTCGTCTCCACCATGTCCATCCTGCCGGACAGATGCTCGGCGGAGCTGGACAGGCTCACCGAGCGCCTCCTGGAGAGCTCGCCGAGCCAGGCTTCCTTCTCCGTCTCCGAGTCCGAGCGCCGGTGGTCGAACTTGCCCTCGATGGTGTGGACGTTGTGCCGGAACTCGCCATCGACCCATTCCAGGTAGAACAGACGGGGGCAGTAGGCGTACTGCACCAGCATCCGAACCGGAAGCAGGCGGGGCTCCGGCACTGCGTCCACGGTCAGTCCTCTGCCGCGGGAGTGAACTGCCCCAGTCCGAAGTGACAGTAGCTTCCGAGGGCAACCGGGCCGCGCAGCGGCTCGGGGAAGGTCAGCCGGCAGCCGTAGCCGTGAAGCGGCATCTCGCCCTTGCGGCTGCGGGTGAACTCCAGCCAGCGGAACCTGTGTCCGGGGCCGGGCGTGCTCCTGCGCCACTGGAGATCTGTGGGCCTGGGAAGGTTGTGGTAGACGCACTCCCTTTCGATCTCGCCCCGAAGCCACTCGAGGAATGGGCCGCGGCCCTTCCTGTAGTGCCGCTTGGTGACGAACGGCGTGTGGCTGACGAATCCTGTGGCCTTCGGTGTCTGCGGTTCGTCGGAGAGCGACAGCAGCGTGGCCCGGATGTCGGGCCTGCCGCCGGACTGCCACATGGAGCCGAAGCTGTCCAGGGCCGCCACCTCATCCCTGCCGAAGCCCTCCGAGCAGTAGACGACCAGGTGGTCGATCCGCCCGTCGCCGTCCTCGTCCCTGGGCATCACGAAGGCGTGCCGATGGCCCTTCAGGGGTCTTCCGTCGGGCTGCTTCCCGCTGAACAGCGGGGAGACCCTTCCCGGGTCCCCGCCCTGCATGCGCTTGTGTATGCCCATCAGCTTGGCCCGCGCCCTTTCCGCTATGGGCAGGGCCTCCGTGAGCAGCGGCAGCACCTTGGACGTGAGCTGGTATCGGGCGATTGTGGGCTCCCGCCTGGGCCGGACCACTGCCCGGGGCGGGGGTGTGCCGTCCACCAGCTTGTCGGGCAGGGAGTACTTCATGCGCTGAAGGGCCGGCGGCTCGCTCCACCCCTGGCGGAGCAGCTCGCTGGTGGAGAGGCAGGCGGCGCCTATCCACGTGTACGGTATTTCATCCCCGTCGGGCACTATCGCCCTGATCAGGTTCTGGTAGTCGTACTTGCTCCTCAGGCAGGCCAGATCCACCAGGGCCCGTCCTTTCCCTGCGGAGGTCTCCTCCGCGGGAACGCAGTTGAACCCGTCTTCGTCAGGGTCCTCCAGAACATCCAGGGAGACCCAGGACTCCGACCTGCCCAGGTAGTTGAGGAAGCCCGACAGGCGCCTGAGGTCGAAGACCACCTCCCGGGGCGGGTCGGCGTCGAAGGCCATCAGCACCGACTCGCGCCTGTCCACGGCGACGAAGGCGTCGATTATCAGGTTCTTGCTGGACCTCGTCTTCTCGTTGGCGCTGAGGTAGGAGCGGGAGTGGGAGGTGGTCACCGGAGGCAGCCTGTAGCGTACCGGAGAGGCCACCACCTCCAGTACCGCCTCCAGGCGCTCGGTGGGCCAGTCGGGGTACTTCCGGAAGGCTGCGTCCAGCAGCGCCCGCGCCAGCCTGAACGGCGAGGGGGGCCATTCCGGAACTCCCTCGTTTACGTTTCGTCCCCAGGGGGTGGCGTGGTAACGCCCCGCCGGGAACCGTATCTCCATCACAACCATGGCTATGCCCTGTTCAGCTCTTCTTGAGGACTACGTCTACGTCCAGCTCGGTCACCGGAGGAGTGGCGAACATGTCCGCGCAGGCGTCTATCTCTCCCCGGAGCTTCTCCAGCAGCGCCTCCTCGGAGGGAATGGCCGTACCCTCGGGGGCCGTGACGTGTATGTCGTCCGCCAGGCGGAGGTCGCAGGCGGTCCGCAGGCGCAGGCCGGTGTTCAGGAAGCGCCGTATCTTGAGCAGGGCGAGGTCGACCAGGAGCTCCGTGGCGCTGTCGCCGAGGTCGTAGCTGCGCAGACGGGCCATGTCTATGTTGAAGTAGGCCCTGATGTCACCTGCGGTGTACTCGGTGCGGGTGTAGGGCACGTTGCCGTAGACGTTCTTCTTCTGGGTCTCCGTCCTGAGGTTGCCCTGGGGGTCGAGGGGGTTGTTCTTCACCCCGCCGGATACCGCCTCGTTGACGTTGGTGGCCTCTATGAAGGCGGATACGGCCCTGGGGATCCTCATCCTCCCGTCCTCGACGTTGGAGAGGAAGATGCCGTGAAGCAGGGAGTTCACGTCGTACCTGAAGAGCGTCTCTGCCAGGCGGGCCCAGTCTATAAGCCCCGTCCTGCTGTAGCCGGCCTCCTCGACGAACCTGTCGTGGAAGTTCTCGTGGGAGATGATGTAGGGGGAGTTGAGCCTGTGGGCCTCCAGGAGGGTGGTGGTCTTGACCTCCGCGTCGCCCTGGAGGTTCGCCCGGACGTACGACAGGCCCTCGAGGTCGGGGATTATCTCGCCGTCGGGCGTCATCACCGCGGACTCGAGCCTGTTGGCCATGGACTGGGACGACTCCACCAGCAGCTTTCGAGTACCGTCTGCCAGCTCGTAGGTGGCCGCTCCCAGCTCGGCGAAGCCGGTGGGCTGGAACCTGTCGCCCTGTACCGGCCGGAGCGCGGCCTCGGCCAGCATCCTCGGGGCATCTGCCAGTCTCTCGATCATTGCTGAACCTCCTCTTTTCTGAGAACCAGTGACTTCAGGGTGTCCGTGTCCCATACGGGGAACAGCAGGGCGGCGGCGAGCCTTTCGGGGTCGCAGTCGCACTCCCAGGCAACATGCAGGACCGGCAGCTCCGCCACGTGGCTGAGCCGGGAGGCGGCAAGGTCGCAGGCCTCTGATACCCTCCCCGCCGCGGCCAGCCTGAGGACCGTGCCCTCCCTCCCTGCCGTTGCGTCGGAGACCGCGGGGGTCATCATCAGCTTCAGCAGCGCCCAGCTGCGCGAGAGCGGCCTGCGGAACTCCTCGGCGGGGGCTTCGGCCCTCAGTGATGTCTTCCAATCCACAAGGGTGAAGCCGAAGAGCAGCTCCTCCAGCGCGTCGTCGTCGAGCAGGCCGTAGATGAATGGGGATACCTGACGGGAGGCGACCTTGAGCATTGCCCGCAGCGGCAGGCGCCCGGTGTTGGTCCTCTCCATCTCCAGGATTCTCCTTGTGAGGGCGGAGACCATTCTCTCGGGAAGGCTGGATCCGTTCCAGAGCTGCTGCGAGTCGCTCCACTCCCACGGCCGCCGGGGGTCGACCCCGGAGGTGTTGCTGCGCATGGGGCCTACTCCGCCTTCCCCTCGAATGGAAGCCAGGGAAGCGGCCAGCGGCGCTTCCGGGCAGGAGGGAAGGCACTGCCTGACCCATTCGGTGGACAGCCCCGACAGGGGACGGGAGAGGAAACCCTCCGCTCCATGGTCCATCCTGGACAGGCGCATCTCGAAGCGGCCCAGGGCCCGCACAAGCCGTGTGAAGGCCAGGGATGAGGGCCTTCGGCTGGTCTGGAAGAGCTCCTCCTCGATTCTTCTCCTGGCGGTGGCGAGGGCGGCCGGAACGTGGTCGCCGTAGCGGCGGAGAAAACCGTCCATCCTCTGCAGCAGTGGGTCCAGCTCGTCCAGCAGCGCCAGCTCCGGGCGGTAGGCAACGTCCACCTCCCCCGCCGGAAGGGCTACGTAGCTCTTGCCCCTTCTCACCACGAAGGCGTAGCGGGTGAAGCTGGACAGCCCCCTGTCCACGCCCAGCTGGCCCACCGCCCGGCAGAAGTCGACGCCATTGCGTGACTGCCTCCTGCCCAGGCTGCTGCGGCCCTCGGCAAAGAGAAAGGCCACCTCGCCCAGCGTGGAGGGGGCGGACCAGGTGGGCAGCCAGGTCTCCGAGCGGCCGTCGTCGCGGTCGCTGTCGGAGGTGAAGCCCACCGGGCTGAAATCCACGGTGAAGGGAAGGGAGGCCTTGCTGCTGCGCTCGGAGGTGCTGCGCCTGGTGGCCGAGGCGGCCAGCAGCAGCGCGCCCTCGAATGCCAGCAGGTAATCCCAGGGGTTGATCTTGAAGTCCTTGGTCTCCACCTCGTCGCCCATGTTGTAGCCTCCGGCGCGGCCGGGGTCGAACTGGCCTATGGCCCAGCTGTCGAGGCCGCTTACGGGTGTATCGAGGAGGGTGGCCCTGAGCAGCGCCCCGGCCGTCTCTCCTCCATCGAGGAGGAGCTGGCTGGCGATGCTCATGTAGTTCCTGCTGAAGTCCAGGTTGCCGTCGTTGCCGCCGGTTCCCAGCAGGGGGAAGTAGGAGGGCGACTCGCCGGAGGTGATCGCCACGGCGGCATCGAACCAGCGCAGGGCCTTCTCCGGCAGCCGCGCCCGGCAGGCTCCGAGGTTCTCTTTGAGCCTTCCGCGCCTGTTGCCCGAGAGGGTTGTGACGCCCTTCTTCACCCTTTTGCGCAGGCTCTTCCAGAAGGCGGCGTTCTCCTCGTCTGCGGCTTCAACCTCCCCATCCAGGAGCTCCGTCACGTCCGTCTCCAGCACGTCCGTGACCGGGGCGCCGGCAAGTACCTTCTCAACCGTCGCCAGGTGCTTGCGGGCATCTCTGGACTCAGCTTTCGACCCCTCTTCCACAAGCTCCCGCAGCATCTCCAAGAAGCCGGAGAGGCTTCCCAGGCCCATGTCCAGCTCCGGCCACTGGGCTATGCTTCGAATGACCTCGCGGTAGCCGCTGAAGCGGGGGTCATCCGATCTCAGTATCCTGTCCATCCCCTCGCGGTTGTCGTTGGGCCAGAACCCGCTTCCCCCGTTCCAGGGTGACACGATCGGTGTGGGGGAGTAGCGGTTGAGGATGAAATCGATCAGCCCTTCGGTGTCCAGCTCCGTCTCCAGGACGAACGCGCCGTCCTGCCAGAAGCCCGCGGCCGCGTGGTCCGCCTGCCCGGCGGTGATCCTGAAGACGGCAAGGGCTTTCAGGTAGCTGGCCAGCGGCTGGGTGGAGCAGCCTTCGAGTCTCAGCCTATTCATGGTCCACCTCCTTTGCGGCGGCGCTCGCCCTCTCGTCGGCAACCTTCATAAGTGCTTCCAGGAACGCCAGTCTGAACGGTCCGAGGTCGTCGCGGAGCGTTATGGTGCGGGAGAGCCAGCTGGGGCCCTGGGGACCCCGGCCCAGCTCCATCAGTGAGAGGTCCAGTACCGTGCGCGGCATGGTGACGCCGCCTCCCAGGTCCGTCTGCGGAAGCACGTCTCCGTCGTGGATTCCCCTGGCGAACCGCTTCTGGGGATCGTCCGGGGGCTGCTCGGTGGGCAGGGATCGAATGGAGAGCCTGACCTTTCCGTGGTGTGCGGCGGCGAGGTAAGCCTCCAGGTCGCTTCTGTCGCCTGCAAGTGCTGCCAGACCGGAGGCAAGCTCGTGGCGGAATCCCTTCCTGGCGTAGCGGGAAAGAGATGGCCCCTTGGCCGTGGAATCTCCGGCCCCGCAGCCCAGGGCCTCCTGGAATATGTGGTGGGCCTTTCCGGCATCGTGCCACCTGGCTGCATCGAGCAGGGCTCTGCGGTGCTCGGCATCGATGCAGGCAAGCCGCGAGAGCATCGACCTCATCTCGCCGACAACCTGGTCGGTGTGCTCGGCTATGCTCTGGGGGGGCGCCTCCGCGTACCTGTCGGAATCGTTGGATTCGGAGGTCTCCCCCGAAGGGGACAGCGGCTCCACCGCCCTGCGGCCCTTCCCGGTCCATCCCAGGGCGGTATCGTATCCTCCTGCGCTCGAAGCAAGAAGAACGGTCATGCCCGGTCTGAGGCGATACGGATTGGCCCTGGCCCAGACCCCCTCCAGGTGGTCCCAGACCCATCCCTGCTTCTTCTCCAGGAACCTGGAGAGGTCGCCTACGGGAACGGAGCACAGCTCTGCCGCCGAGGGCCTCTCCGCGTCTTCGGCCGGACGATCCGCGATCTCCCTCCAGAAGACCTGCAGGTCGGTGTCGGTACTGTCCCTTATGAAGCGGGATATGTCCAGGTCGGCCCCCGCTAGGTCTGGGGTGGTGTCGAACAGCTCCAGGATGTCCCTGCGGCGGGGAATGTCTCCGGTCTTCGGCTTGCGCTCCACCGGCGGCAGGGAGCGCGGGGACACGCTGCTCAGACCTCGCAGCCTCTCCACCGAGGCCCCGATCTCATCTGGCTCGTAGGGGGCGAGGCTGCGCGGCTTCGAGAGGTCCGGCGGAATCCAGACAGCTCGGGCGGCCTCGGCCTCGCCGTAGCGGTTGCAGCGGCCGAAGCGCTGGACCATGGAGGGCCACGGAGCCGTATCCGTGAGCAGAAGCCTGGAGGTGATGTCCACCCCCGCCTCCACAACCTGCGTGGAGACGCATACGGTGCCCGCAGGGCCCGGCTCTTGCAGCGCCCTGTGTACTGCTGCCGCCCTGTCGGGGGGGCGGAACCTGGAGTGAAGCAGAACGACATCCGCGTCCGGCTTGAGCTTCATCAGGGATCTGTAGATCCTGACCGCCCTCCTGACCGTATTCACCACGCAGAGGGTGCGGGTGCCGGGCGTGTGACCCTCCAGGAGCAGCTCCGCTTCCGCGCTGCCCTTTCCGTCGGGCGTGAACCCGGCCTCTTCCAGGCGCTTTGCCGCATCCGCCCTGGGACGGACAGCGGGGGATGCCCAGTCCGCCTCGGAAGGTCCCAGCAGCTCACCGCCGGGAGCGTGGTCCACGGTGTGCAACCATTCAGGGCGCACGGTGGCGCTCATCCACAGGGTATGAGTGGGTCCGAAGGTGCTCATGTCCCTGCGGAAAGCCTGCAGCTGGGCGGAAGTATCGAGGCCGGCGCCCATGAGCTGGACCTCGTCCATCACCCACAGCGCGTCGTTGCTGAGCAAGCCGAAGTGCACGGGCCAGCGGTAGCGGCTCATGGAGTAGCCCCTGTTGAGGCCGCGGGAGAGGAGCATGTCCTGTGTGCCGACGATCATGGCTTCCCTCTCCGGCGCGAGGTCCCAGCGGGCGTCGACCTCGCCGCCCATCAGGAGGCTTACGGATACGCCCGCATCATCCCGGCCCTCCGCCAGCAGGCCCAGCCTCTTGAGCCATCCTCTCATCGCTCCCAGGGTCTGCTCGGCGAGGACGCGCATGGGAAGGCAGTAGACCAGCCTTCTGGGAGTGGCGGCCCTGATGGGCTCCGGGGCGAACCTGCGGCGCCAGAGCCAGCCGACAGCGGCCCCAGCGGTCTTGCCCATGCCGGTGGGAACGGAGACCGTCTCGGGCAGGGGACTGGATCTGGCCAGCCGCTCCTGCCAGGGGAAGGGGCTGAAGCCGGTTGCCTTGTCGAATAGAGATGCGAAGTCCTTTTCCGTCATTCTCTCCCCCAATCGGAATTGACCCTGCAGAGAAAAGGAACAGCAGGGAGCCGTAACCGGCGGCAGGAGGTGGCTGGGATCGTCCGTCGGAAGGCTGAGCTGAGGTTCTGCGTGCAGGCGTGTGGTGGACGCAAGACTATTCAACCTCTCGCTATTGCACATTTACTTTGGTCTTGATACATGATCCGCTGCTCCTGCGTCAACGTCAGCCCGCCCCGTCCTTGCGGTACGGCGGTGCGACTTCCCTCCCTCGGATTCCTGGGCAATGGAGTCAGAACGCAAGGTGCTTGCCGGCAGATCAACGCCGTTTATATGAAACCTGAGTTGAGCGATTCAGGGTGAAGTGCCTCACCTTTCATGTGGGTTAAGCTGTTGTTGTATATATTCTTGGACTCAACTCGTAAGTGTAGCAGGGGGCTATAGCCCTGGTGGGTGGGCTGTTGTAGAATCGACAGCGATCCCGCGTTGGAGACTGGGAGGGCGACACAGTGATCGGCAAGGGTCACCGGGGGCCCCTGGTGACAGCCGTGGAGCGCAGCTCACGGTTCACTGTGATAGGGGTTGTTTCGCGCAAGACCTCTGCTGCCGTAACGAAGTCTCTGGTGGCGAGGCTTGGTATCCATTCGGACAAGGTCCTGACCTTCACACTGGACAACGGCCGGGAGTCCGCGGGCCACGAGGCGCATGCCGTACTGCTGGATGGCGTGCGCGGCCACGGCAAAGCCCCTGGTGAGTATCGCCGCGTTCCCAACTGGATCGGCCCTCCGGGTTGTAATATCGATAATGCGCGTTACGTGCCCATCAGTGCAAACGACCTGCCCGAGGCCATGAAGCGATGGGAACGCCATATCCATGAGGATGCTCCGGACCGCCTGGTTCAACTGGCGGTTCTGCACGCCGAATTCGAGGCATTGCACCCGTTTCTGGATGGCAACGGGCGACTAGGGCGCATGCTGGTGCCGCTCTTCATGGCCAAACATGGACTGCTGAGCGAACCGATGTTCTACATCAGTGCTTTCTTTGAACGGAATCGCGATGAGTATTACGAAAGGTTGCTGGCCGTTTCCCGTGATGGTGATTGGACTCAATGGATCGGATTCTTCCTTCGGGCCGTGACCGACCAGGCGCGTGAAAACCAAGACAAGACGAAGGCCATACGCGATCTCTATGACGAAACGGCGCGGCGGATCGCCGACATTTCGCATTCCCAATACGCCGTCCACGCCGCGGAGTTCCTCTTCACGCGCCCCATCTTCCGGGCGTCGGACTTCTACCGCGCCCCCACCATGACCCTGGCAAGCGGCCGCCGAATCCTCAGCCTTTTGCAGGAAAACAACTTCTTCAGAGTTCTCCGCCCCGCCAGCGGCCGCAGCCCCGCCATTCTCGCCTACCGGGAACTGCTCAACATCACCGAAGGAAGAGACATGTTTTGATGATACTGAATTAGGCACGAACAATTTTGTTGTTATCGTTGAGGCTCTTTGATAGCAACAAAATCCCTTGTTGCTATGCGGCTCGCAACAACCGCGCGGTGGCCGGCCTCCTTCAGTTTACGGCTTGGGCTCGGGCAGCATAGAACAGCGGCAGGACATGCTGCCCAGTCTCGCCAGAAAGGTCTGGGCCATGCCCAACAGGAAAGACACATCGGCAGGCGCCGAGACCGCGCCGCAGACCGCCGGGGAGCTGGCACCATGAAATGGCCAGAAGTAGCACTGCCACGTGTGACCGAGATCGACCCGCGACGGCCCAGAGATCTGGGTGTGAGTGACAAGGATCTGGTCAGCTTTGTCCCAATGGCTGCCGTCTCGGAATTCAGCGCCTCCGTGGCTAAGATTGAGACGTGTCCGTATGCGGAGGTCAGTCGCGGGTTTACGTATTTTGGCGAGGATGATGTCCTCTTTGCGAAGATCACGCCCTGCATGGAGAACGGAAAGTCCGCTTTGCCCCAAGGGTTGTGTAGTGGATTTGGGTTTGGTTCGACCCCTGGATTCAACTCGTAAGCGCAACAGGTGTGAGACAAATGGGCATCTGTGGTGGACTCCGCGGTCGGAATGCGCTTTTTTCCGGTGAGGTGCAGATTCTGAGCGGATGCTCTCCGTCCGCCCGAGGCGTGGAATGGCCGGGACGGCGGACGCCGCCCCGGCCCGGTCTCGGGCTAGCGGCCCGGCGCCAGGGGGGCGAGGTTCTCGGTGATGCCTCCGGCGATGGAGACGAACCAGCCCTCGCGGTCCAGGTAGTCTGCGGCCACCCCCAGGATGTCGGCCGGAGTCAGCTCCACCACCTGGCGCAGCCTGCGCATGTCGTGGTCCAGCGGGAGTCCCTTCGCCGCCGTCCCCGTGAGGTAGCGGGCGATGCTTCCATAGCTGGATGCGGAGACGGCGTGTCTTCCCACCTCGCAGGACTGGGCCAGGCGCAGCTCCACGCCTTCCACTTCCTCCGAGGAGATCCTGTCGAACTCCGCCAGGAGCGACTGCAGCGCCTGGGGGGCGTAGTCGGCGCGGGTGGACAGGTAGGCCCCGAACCTCCCCGCGTCCTCCATGGAGGACAGGTAGGAGCCCACCACGTAGGCCAGGCCCTGCTCGTCGCGGACCGAGTGGCCCAGCCGTGACCCGATGCCCGACCCCAGGATACGGTTCATCACCCCGAATGCCACGTGAGCGTCCTGGGTGTAGCCGGGCCCCGGCGCGCCCACCATCACCGCCGCCTGCATCCTGCCCGGCATGGTCTGCACAAGGGTGTCCCCGGCGGCCTCGGGGAAGGGGGGATACTCCGCCGGCAGAAGCGCCGACTTGGGGTTGTCCCAGTCCGCGAACAGGGCCTCGGCCATGGCCAGGACCTCCCCGGCCTCCACGTCGCCCACCACCGTGATGACCGTCGCCTCCGGCCGGCAGAAGCGCTCGAAGAAGTTGAACACCTCCCGGCGGGTGATCCTGTCCAGGGACTCCAGGGTGGTGACGTGCGCCGCTTCCGGCCGCAGGCTGAGCAGCCGGTCGAGGTTGTCGCCGGCCACCCCGAAGACGCTCTCGGCGTTGGACTCCACCGAGGCCCGGGCTTCCTCCAGCACCCGCTGCAGGTCCTCCTCGCGCAGGGCGGGCCGCAGCAGCAGGTCCGCGATGGTGCGCATGCCCACGTCCAGGTCCTCGGCCAGCATGGTGACCGACCCCGAAGCGTCGCGGTTGCTGGCACCGAAGCTCAGGGAGGACCCCAGCCGCTCCAGACGGCGGTGGAACTCCCCGTATTCCAGCTCCCCGGTGCCCCGCATCATGGTCTCCGTCGTCACCTCCGCCAGGCCCGCCATCAGGGGGTCCTCCCTGTAGCGGCCCATGGGCACGCTGAGCCGCACCGAGGCTATGGGGAAGGTGTGGTCCTCCAGGACGAAGACCCGCAGGCCGTTCTCCAGGACCAGCGAGTCCACGCCGGCGGAGATGGACCGGGAAGGAGGCCTGAGCATGTTCTCGGGTATCTGCAGGCCCTCGTAGCTGATGGCTGTGGGCTCCTGGACGTCGGTGGGAAGCCGGTCCGGCTCCCCTGCGGCTCCCGGCCGTCCTCCCTCTGGCTGCAGCACGGCCAGGGTGGACCTGTCGGGGTCCAGATACTCGGCCGCCGCCTGCTGGATGTCCCCGGCGGTGACCGTGTCCATGGCCTCCACCCGACGCCGGGTCATGTGGTGGTCTTCGAAGGCGGCCATGTCCATGGCCATGCCCAGGGCCATGCGTACGGGACTGGCCTCGGAGATGATCTCCCCCGCTTTCGTCCGCCGGCGCAGCGTGGCAAGCTCCTCCTCCGGAAGGGGGTGGGCGGCCAGGCGCCGAAGCTCTGCCTCCACCGAGTCCAGGGCGGCAGGGACGTCGCCCTCGGAGGGAAGGGTAAGCCCGATGACGAACAGGCCGGGGTCGATCCCGCCCTCGTTGTAGGCGTAGGCCGAGGTGACCACACCGGTGCCCACCAGGCTCTGCTCCAGCCAGCTGGACCTCCCGGAGGAGAGGTAGGACGAGATCATGCCCAGGGCGGGAGTGGCGGGATGGTCCCCGGCCGGGGTGTGGAAGGCAAGCAGCGCCCGGGGGAGGTTGGAGGGGTGGGATATCTCCACCCGCCTTCGCTCGGTCTGGGGCGGCTCCGTTACAGAGGGCTCCGGCCCGGGCTCCCTCTGCGGCAGTGCTCCGAAGTACTCCTCCACCATGGACATGACGCTGTCGGTACGGAAATCGCCCACCAGCGCCAGCACGGCGTTCTCGGGGCAGTAGTAGCTCTCGTAGTAGGCGCGGGCGCGGTGATGGTCGTAGGCGAGGATGCTCTCGTCGTAGCCGATGACGGGGCTGCCGTAGGGATGCCGCCTGAAGGCCTCCTCCCTCATGGCCTCGTAGAGGGCGCCCGAGGGGCTGTCGGTGGTGCGCATCCTGCGCTCCTCGTGAACCACGCCCCGCTCGGCAACCACCTCCGCGGAGTCGATGGTGCAGCCGGTCATCCGGTCGGACTCGATCCGTAGCGCGTCCTCCAGCCTTCGGGCCGGAAGCATCATGAAGTAGACGGTGAGGTCCTGGCCGGTGAAGGCGTTGGCCCACCCGCCGTCGCGCTGGATTATCTGCCAGAACCTGGACTTGGGCATGGACGGGGTGCCCTTGAACATCAGGTGCT
Organism: uncultured bacterium; assembly: GCA_964553045.1. Classification (GTDB taxonomy): domain Bacteria; phylum Fermentibacterota; class Fermentibacteria; order Fermentibacterales; family JCC-6; genus JAWLEP01. The sequence continues at coordinate 13,972 of CAZKJG010000002.1, forward strand.
CGCAGAAGTGGCTCATTCCCAGTATGCTGTCGGGCTCGTTGCGTCCGCCTACCCGGTAGGCGATGGCCGAGACCGCCACCGGGGCGTAGTGCATCTCCCGGGTTATCACCGTAAGGCCGTTGTCCAGACGGTGTACCTCCGCCTCTTCGGCAATCGCCGGAATGGCGGCAAGAAGTGCGGTGAGCAGCAGCAGGATTCGCATGGGGATCCTCTCAGGTATGGCATTTGATGCTTCCCGGAACGCGGAAGAGCCTTTCCGCCCGTGTTCATGCAAGTCTTCTTTGGCATATATTACTCCTTTCCCGCAGAGGTTTCCAGTGAGGGGGAGGTCAAGGCAGTGGCAGAGGGCACGAAGCTGGTGTTCGTTACCGGAGGGGTGGTCTCCTCGCTGGGCAAGGGAATAACTTCCGCCTCCATCGCCCTGCTGCTGAAGCAGCGGGGGTACCGGGTGGCCATACAGAAGCTGGACCCTTACCTCAACGTGGACCCCGGCACCATGTCCCCCTTCCAGCACGGCGAGGTGTACGTAACCGACGACGGCGCCGAGACCGACCTCGACCTCGGCCACTACGAGCGTTATGCGGGGATAACCCTCAGCGCATCCAGCAACTTCACCACCGGCCGCATCTACTCCAACGTGCTTGCCCGGGAGCGTCGGGGCGACTACCTGGGCAAGACGGTGCAGGTTATCCCCCACATAACCGACGAGATCAAGCGGGCGGTGCTCTCGGTCACCGGCCCGGAGGTGGACATTGCCATCATCGAGGTGGGGGGGACCGCGGGCGACATAGAGTCCCTGCCCTTCCTGGAGGCTCTGAGGCAGCTGAGCCGGGAGATGGGCAGGGGCAACGCGGCATTCGTGCATCTGACCCTGATCCCCTACCTCTCCGCCTCGGGTGAGCTGAAGACCAAGCCCTCCCAGAGGTCGGCCGGAGTCCTGCGGGGCATCGGAATAATCCCCGACATACTGGTCTGCCGCACCGAGCGTCCTCTGGAGAAGGAGCACTTCGACAAGCTGGCCCTCTTCTGCAACGTGGCCCGCAACGCGGTGATCGAGGAGCGGGACGTGGCCAACTCCATCTACGAGGTCCCGGTGGAGCTGGCCAAGCAGCAGATGGATACCCTGCTGCTTGACATACTGGGCCTTCCGGCCCGCGAGCTGGACCTGCAGGACTGGAAGGAGATGCTCGATCGGGCCGTCTTTCCCAGCCACGGCAGCGTAAGGATAGCCGTGGTCGGCAAGTACATGAGCCTCCGCGACGCCTACAAGAGCATATTCGAGGCGTTGCGCCACGGCGCCATAGCCAACGACGTGGACCTCTCCATCAAGGCGGTGGAGGCGGAGGAGCTCTCCGAGGGCGACCCCCGGGAGGTCCTGGGCGACGCCGACGGCATACTGGTGCCCGGTGGCTTCGGCTACCGGGGAATAGAGGGGAAGATAGACGCCGTAAAGTACGCCCGGGAGAACGGGGTTCCGTTTTTCGGCATATGCCTGGGTCTTCAGTGCGCCGTCCTGGAGACCGCCCGCAACATCGCAGGGCTGGAGGACGCCGACAGCACGGAGTTCCGCGAGGACTGCGCCTCACCGGTGATCAGCCTCATGGAGGAGCAGAAGAAGGTGTCCAACATGGGCGGGACCATGCGCCTGGGCGCATACGAGTGCGTTCTCTCCCCGGGAAGCAGGGCCCGGGAGAGCTACGGAGCCGAACGGATCAGCGAGCGTCACCGACACCGCTTCGAGTTCAACAACGAATTCAGGGAGGCCCTTGCGGAGGCGGGCCTTTCCTACAGCGGCCTCTCGCCGGACGGGGGGCTGGTGGAGATAGTGGAGCGTCCGGACCATCCCTGGTTCCTGGCCTGCCAGTTCCATCCCGAGTTCAGGTCCCGCCCCCTGGAGCCGCATCCGCTGTTCGTGTCCTTCATCACCAATGCCATGGAGAAGCGCCAGTGCGAAGGTTAGGCGAGAACTGCGGCCTGTGCGGCGTAACAGGGATTCGCGGCGATGCCCAGGCACTGGTTGCGGAGGGGTTGCACGCCCTGCAGCACCGGGGGCAGGAGTCCGCCGGCATACTGGCCATGACGGGCAGGGGTCTGAATCTCTACAAGCGTCAGGGGCTGGTCTCCGACGCCCTGGCCCAGCTCCCCGAGTGGTGGGACTCGGAGGACATCAGTGCGGCCATGGGCCACGTCCGCTACGGCACCTTCGGCGGCGAGGGGCTGCTCAACTCCCAGCCCATACTGGTGGACATGACCGGCCGGCAGGTGGGAATCGCCCACAACGGGACCATAAGCAACGCCGCCAGGATCAAGCGCGACCTGCAGCGCAGGGGCAGCATCTTCCAGACCCAGACCGACAGCGAGGTGGTGCTGCACCTGATGTCCAGGCTGCTGGAGGAGACCGACTTCAACCTCAGGCACGCGCTGGAGCTCGCCCTGGGGAAGCTGGAGGGCGCCTTCTGCCTGCTGCTGATGACACCGGAGGGCATGTACGCCATCCGCGACCCGCTGGGATTCAGGCCGCTGTGTCTGGGCCGCATTCCCGAAGAGGGCTGGGTGGTGGCCAGCGAGTCCATAGCCTTCCCGGGGGTCGGGGCCGAGTACGTGCGGGAGGTGGAGGCCGGCGAGATCCTGTTCCTGCCCTACGACGGCGGCGAGCCCACCAGCGGGCGATTCGGCATATCGCACGGCCTGTTCGCCGACGGCAGCCCCCGGCTTGCCCAGTGCATCTTCGAGCACGTCTACTTCGCCCGTCCGGGAAGCTGCGTGTTCGGGGACAGCGTCTACGATGTGCGGCTGGAGATGGGGGCCCAGCTGGCCCGGGAGCATCCGGCGGACTGCGACATAGTGATGCCGGTTCCGGACAGCGGCATGTTCGCCGCCCTGGGCTTCTCCCGGCAGCTGGGGATTCCCTTCGGCATGGGCTTCACCAGGAACCACTACGTGGGGAGGACCTTCATCAACCCCGGCCAGGCCCGCCGGGCGGCCATGGTGATGCGCAAGCTCCAGCCGATACCCGAGGCGATCCGGGGCAAGAGGCTATGCGTGGTAGAGGACAGCATCGTCCGGGGGACCACCAGCACCGCCAGGATCAGGGCTCTGAGGGAGGCCGGGGCCGAGGAGGTGCACATGCGGGTGAGCTGCCCGCCGCACCGGCACGGATGTTACTTCGGCATCGACTTTCCCGAGCCCGAGACACTGGTGGCCCACGGTCGCACCACCGGCGACATAGCCGAGATACTGGACCTGGACAGCCTGGGCTACCTCTCCCGGGAGGGCATGCTCAGCTGCGTCACCGCCCACAGCCCCGACGAGTACTGCACGGCATGCTTCGACGGCGAGTACCCGGTGGAGCCGCCGCCGGCCGGGGACATCCACAGCTGCTGACACCGGAGGTTTGCACATGATCGAAGGCGGAGTCGCCATACTCGACTTCGGTTCCCAGTACAGCCAGCTCATAGTCCGCAGGCTGCGGGAGATGAACGTCTACTCCGAGCTCCTCCCGGGCAACTGCCCGCTGGAGGACGTCCTGGCTCTCAGCCCAGTCGCCGTGATACTCTCCGGCGGCCCCTCCAGCGTCTACGAGGAGGGCGCCCCCCGGGCCGACGGCAGGCTGTTCGATACAGACCTCCCCATGCTGGGCATCTGCTACGGCATGCAGCTGCTGGCACTGGCCGACGGAGGCGGCGTGGAGGGGGGTCACACCCGGGAGTACGGCCGCGCCTTGGTGGAGCCCCGGGAGGGCTCGGTGCTGCTGAAGGAAATGGATGCCCCACAGCAGGCATGGATGAGCCACGGGGACCGGGTTACCGAGGTCCCGCCCGGCTACGGTGTGGCCGCATCCACGCGGAGCCTGCGGGTGGCGGCCATGGAAAACCCCGAGCGTAACCGCTTCGGAGTCCAGTTCCACCCGGAGGTAGCCCATACCGTTTTCGGCGAAGACCTCTTGCGGCAATTCCTCTTCGATCTGGCCGGAGCGGATGCCGGCTGGACGATGAAGGCCTACAGGAGGCTGGCTGTCGATCAGATACGGGAGATGCTGGCGGACGGGGGCAACGTCATCCTCGGTCTCTCCGGAGGCGTGGACTCGGCGGTGGTGGCCGCCCTCCTCCACCAGGCCGTGCCGAACCGCTTTCACCCCATCTTCGTGGACACCGGCCTGCTCCGGCAGGGGGAGAGGGAGTCGGTGGAGAAGACCTTCCACGGCCACTTCGGCATGCGGCTGCACACCGTAGACGCATCCCGGCACTTCCTGCGGAAGCTTGCGGGGGTGGAGGACCCGGAGGAGAAGCGCAAGATCATCGGCCGGGTGTTCATCGAGGTGTTCGAGAGGGCCGCCGGCGGAATAGACAACGTTACCCACCTGGCGCAGGGCACCCTCTACCCGGACGTGATCGAGAGCGTCTCCTTCCGAGGGCCCTCGGAGACCATAAAGAGCCACCACAACGTCGGTGGGCTTCCGGAGCGGATGAACCTGGAGCTCATCGAGCCCCTGCGGGAGCTGTTCAAGGACGAGGTCAGGGCTCTGGGTGGGGAGCTGGGCCTTCCCGGGCACATAATCGGCCGCCATCCCTTCCCCGGCCCGGGCCTGGCGGTGCGGATACTGGGGCCGGTGAACCGGACCGACCTCGAGCTGCTGCGCCGGGCCGACAGGATCTACATCGACTACCTGCGGGATAACGGTCTGTACGACGAGATCTGGCAGGCTTTCGCAGTGCTGCTTCCAGTGAGAACCGTGGGAGTAATGGGCGACCGGCGCACCTACGACCGGGTGGTGGCCCTTCGGGCCGTCACCTCCCGCGACGGAATGACGGCCGACTGGTACCGCATGGACCCGGTGCACCTGGCCGCAATCTCCTCTGCGATCGTCAACCGGGTGGAGGGAATAAGCCGGGTGGTGTACGACGTCTCCTCCAAACCCCCAGGAACCATCGAGTGGGAGTAGCGGGGACTAGAGCAGCTCCCTCAGCAGTCCTCTCAAGTCGGCGAGATCCAGGGGCTTCTGCCTGACGGCGTCGACCGGGTCCCCCCGGCCCTCCTCGAAGCCCGAGACGTAACCCGCCAGAAGCGCGATGGGCAGGTCCGGGTCCAGCTCCCGCAGCCGGCGGGCCAGCTCCAGCCCCGTCATTCCCGGCATGAGCCTGTCCAGTATCGCTGCGTCGTAGCGCCCGGGCTCGAAGGAGGCCAGGGCCCCCTCGGGGGCGGAGAAGGCGCTTACCCGGTGGCCGTCCAGCTCCAGCAGCGACCTGAGCACCTCCAGGCATCCCGGATCGTCGTCCACGACCATCAGGCGTGCGGACCCGGGCAACCCCGGCTGCCCGCGCTCGGGCGCTCTCTCTCCTTCCGGGACGGCCAGCGGCAGGCGGACCTCCACGGTGGTTCCCTCGCCGGGCTCCGACTCTATGGACATCGAGCCGCCGTGCTCCTCCACGATGGAGCGGACCATGGCCATGCCCATGCCCGTTCCCCCCCTGCCCTTGGTGGTGAAGAAGGGCTGCGTGCACTCGGCGCGAACCTCCGGGGTCATGCCTGTGCCGTCGTCGGATACGCTCAGCGATATCCACCCGTCCTCCACCGTGGTCGTCACCCGGATGCTGCCACTGCCTTCGATGGCGTCAATGGCGTTCACCAGCAGGTTCAGCAGCATCTCCCGCAGCTCCGAGGGTGATCCCCTGAGGTACGCACCCTCGGCCAGATCGGTCTCCAGGGATATCTCACGGCCATCCTCCATGCGGGCGCTGGCCAGCCTGGGCTCCAGAAGCCGCACCACGAACCCCACCAACGCGGCGGTGTCCACCAGGTCGCCGCACCTGTCGTGGTCCTGGGAGTGGAAGGCCCGCATCCTGTCCACCAGCTCGGCGCCGTCTTGGCCGGCCTCCCGCACGCTTCGAAGCCTTCCCCGGAGCCCGGACCCAGGAGGCAGGTCCTCCTCCAGGGCCAGGTCTACGTTGCCGGTTATCACCGAGAGGATGTTGTTGAGGTCGTGGGCTATGCCGCTCACCATGGTCCCCAGCAGACGGAGGCCCTCCTGGCGAGCCAGGAGGGCCCTGGCCTCCCCCAGCTCCGCCAGGGCGCTGGTGAGCCTGCGGTTCTTCTCGCTCAGCTCACTGGTGCGCAGGCGCACCTGCCATCTGGCAAGCAGGTACATGGCCAGGGTCAGGCCCACCAGGGCCGCAGCGGCCCCCAGGATCCAGGGTACGTATTCGGGAACGCCCTTCTTCATCCGGTCGCCGAACCACCGTTCAAGGGCGCGGAAGTACTCGGAGTCCCGGTCGGCCATCATGGCGGCCAGCCGGGCGTCCAAGGCGTCCAGGAGCTCCCTCTCGCCGGGGGGCGCGGCGTAGTGCAGCCTGGTGGGATGGAACACCACCGGGGTCTCCACCAGGCCGAAGGTGTCGGCCTGCTCGATTGCGAAGAACCTGTTGGCCAGCGATACATCCGCGGCCCCGGACTGTACGGCGGCGAAGGCCTGCTGGAAGGTCGAGCAGGGAACCAGAGTGAAGCTCATGCCCTCCTCGCGGAGCATGGTCTGCAGCAGATCGTGCTGTATGGATTCCCTGAGGACGGCCACGCGGTGGCCCTCCATGTCCGAGGTGGAGCGCACTTCCACGCCCGGCGCGGCGTACACCATGAACCAGTCGGACAGGACGGGCATCTGGGAGAAGCTGAACCTCTCGGCCCTGTCCGGCGAGTACGCCACGTCGACCATCAGGTCTATCTCACCGCGCTCCAGCCTCTGAAGGCCCTGGCTCCAGGTGCCGGGGACGTACTCGACGTCCCAGCCCTCGCGGCGGCCTACCTCCGTGGTGATGTCGGCGAAGAAGCCGCCTGCCGAGCCATCCTCTTCCACCCGGATCTTGGGGGGGTTGTTGTAGACGCCCACCCGTACTTCGCTGGCGAAGGCGTTGGAGGCCAGCAGAACTACGATGGCGGCAGAGCAATGGAGATGATTCAGCATCATCATAAGCAGCTTACCTTCCTGTGGCCGCAGCCACAGTCTCACACTAGACGACCCGGGCCCTTCGGTCAAGCTCCGGCGGGGCCGGACTTTGAGCTGCCGTCCGGTCTCCTTATCTTACGGCAGGGAAGGGGAACGCATGCCCTACGGAATGCCCGGGTTCCTGCGCAGGCTTGCCACCAGCGGCATCAACGATGATGTCGACCCGGATCTGGGCCGTCGAATGGCTTTGGTGAACGCCTTCTGCATCATCATAATCGTCTTCTCGGTGGTGGTGGCAGCGGTCAACCTGTTCGCCGGGGAGGGCCGGTTTCTCCTGCTGACAGGGGGGCTTGCGGCCATGGCCGCCGCCTCGATCTACCTGAATCATGCTACACGCAACGTGATACTGGCCACGCTGCTCATCCTGCCGGTGGTCGGCGCAGCAGCCGTATACCTCGTTGTCACCGGGGGGTACGGGGGCCACGGACCCATCTGGCTGTTGTTCATTCCCACCCTGGTAATGTTCTCCTTCGGTCTGCGGGTGGGCCTTATCTCCATGGGGGCTCTGGTCGCCGCCTGCGCCCTGCTGTTCCTGTTCCCCGGGGACGCTCTTCTGGCCTACGACTACGACCCCCGGGTTCAGGATACGCTACCTGATGGCACTGACGGGGGTGACGCTGTTCTCGGCGGTGGCCGAGCACTCCCGGAAGATCGCACACGAGAGGCTGCAGCGCAGGAACAGGGAGCTGGAAAAGGCGCTGCGGGAGGTGCGGGAGCTCAGCGGCCTGATACCCATATGCGCCTCCTGCAAGAAAATCAGGGACGACGATGGCTACTGGAACGAGGTAGAGGTCTACATGAGCCGGCACTCGGACATGGACTTCAGCCACAGCCTGTGCCCCGAATGCATGGCCAGGCTCTATCCGGAGCACGCCGGCGGGGGCGGGAACGAGGAAAGCGGGGAATGAGCGGTGTTCAGCTTCAGGGTGGAGTGCAGCATCAGGTGTCCCAGATGCGACCGGCCGGTGTTTCTCAACGGACCGGTGACCGCCACTCGGTGCCGGTCTTGCCGCAGCGACATTGACGTGCCGCAGGACTTCTGGGAAGGAATCCTGGAGGACGGGATTCCCGAGATGAGGGAGAGCCAGCCGGGTACCGGAACCGGGTCCACCATATTCGGCACCTTCAACACCAGCCTGACCCTGGCCCGCTTCGACCCCTACTGCGACAGCTGCAAGACCGATTTTCAGGATCCCTGGGGCCTGAGTCCGAACACCGAGTACAAGTGCCGGGAGTGCGGCGAGGTCTACCCGGTTGACGCGCCGCCTGAGTGGATGTCGAAGAAGCTGTCGGCGGTTGCCATGCTGATCAACGCCGAGCTGGACGCAGACGGGGATGAGGATGCGGAGGAAACCGTGTCCGATCCGGTTGCCCTGGCCTGCCCGCAGTGCGGGGGCTGGCTGGAGGTGGACGGCAGCGACCGCCTGGTCAGCTGCCAGTACTGCGACGTGCAGGTGTACCTGCCCGACGACCTCTGGTTCAGGCTCCACCCGGTGCGGAAGAAGCGCCGCTGGTTCGTGGTCTGCCGCTAGGCTGATTTCCTAACGGGACACCAGTATGCGGCCCGTCCAGTCCGGGCGGGAAACCTCTCCGCTCGCCAGCAGTTCCCTCCAGGCCCTGTCTGTGAGCCTGTCGGCCATGGGCCAGGTGAGCTCCCAGTAGCTGAGCACAGGACCCACCACCGCTTCCAGGTGCCCGTCGGGGCGGGCCCGGATCAGCAGCATCCTGTCCAGGTTGCCCGAGCCCACCTCCAGTACGCTGCCCAGGTTCTGGTCGGTGTGCACGTCTGCGATCATGCTGGTCTCGGTGCCCTCGCGGGTCTCCATGCCCGGGGCGATCACCGTCTCCAGCCGCTCCGCGAAGGACTGGAGGAAGACGTTGTCCGACTCCTCCAGCGGCTGCCCCACAAGCTCCCGCTCGGCGATGGACTGCAGCTGCTGCATCATGGCGTCGGCGCTCTCCAGCTGCCTGGACATGCCCTGGTCCATCATGCCGTAGTCCTCCAGGCCCCTGCGGGCCATCTGCAGGGCGGCCCTGATCTCCGCGTAGACACCGGGAACCGGCTCCACGAAGCCGGCCGAAGGCTCGGGGCCGGGAGGGGCCGCTCCGCAGGTGGGGGTGTAGGCCTGCTTTATGTAGAGGATGGTGTCGTGTCGGAGCATGGCCCAGGAGGCCAGGAAATTGGACATCACGTGGGTCTGCCAGGCGGGGGTGCGCATCCACGCGGGATAGCCCTCTCCCCGGGGGCGGACGTAAAGCCTCAGTGCGTGCAGCCAGGTGTTGTACAGCGTCCTGTGCCACATGCCGGGGGCCATGGAATCGATGGATGCCCGAAGGGCCTCCATGCTGTCGGCGTAGTGGGCGAACTCGTAGACGCCGTGGGCCCTCTGTATCTGGGCGGCCCTGGCCACGCCGAAGGCGTTGGCCACGTCCAGGCCCGAGGGCATGAGCCGCTGCTGGCCCTGGGCGTTCTCGCCGCAGGCGGGGAACACCACTGCGGCCAGTATCCTGCTGTCGAAGGCGTACCTCTGCCCCATGAAGCGGAAGCCCGCCGTCTTGCCCAGCACCTCCACCATCTGCTCGGGGCTGTATCCTCCGGCCGAGTCGGGCAGTATGACGGCCTCGCCGGTGCCGCTGTATATGCGCGGTCCTCCGAAACGCTCGACAACCTCGGCGCGGAAGGAGTCGTAGAAGGCGTCGTCGCGCAGCTGGTCGCCGCCTGCCTCCGGCCCCTCCACCGCCCTTGCCGCCTGCAGGTACTCGGGGGCGGAGAGGTCGTCGGAGAAGCCGGCGAAGAACGCGGTGACCTCGTATATGCGGCGCCACTTCAGAAGAAGCGTCTCACCGCCGGCGTCCATGGTGGCGAGCATGGAGGAGATCCTCACGCCGGCGGCGGTCTGGGCCATTGCCACCTCCCGGGGCACCAGGTAGGTGGCCGCCGGACCATGAGGCTCGCCTCCGTTGAGCAGGAAGGTCATCCTGCCCAGCCACATCATTCCCATGAAGTAGCGCCTCAGGCTGTCGCTGGCCGTGTAGTGGCCCCGGGGCACGTACTGCGAGTAGTCCTCGCGGTACTCGAACAGGACGCTCTTCGAGAAGCCCTCGTGGGCCCGTATCATCTCCACCTCGTCCGAAACCGGGCCGGCCACCGGGGGGTCGGCCTCGAAGTCCGGCTCCAGCAGCGAAAGGGCCACACCGAAGTAGGCGGCCGTCAGGCGGTCCTCCCGCTCCAGGCTCCTTTCGTAGAGGGCGCGGCAGATCTCGATCAGGTCGGGAAGGATGTACCTCTGCTCCACCCGCTGCAGCAGCTGGTCGAAGAACACGTGGAGCATGTGGAGTGGGATGCCGGCCGAGACGTAGACCGGCTGCCCGGACCCCTCCAGCATGGAGAAGGCGTCCACCGGATCGTCGGTGGGGCGGGGCGAGGGGTAGACGGCGAATCCGTTGGACAGAAGGCGGTGGCCCGGCTCTTCGGCTCCGACAAGGTGCAGGGCCTCCCGGAGGTTGATCACCTCTTCGGGGCGCACCGGAAGCGTGTACGAGGGCATGGCCGCGTCGGACGACCACTCCACCGGCCTGTAGAACCGGTCGGCGAAACTCCCCTCCGACGCGTCGGGCTCCGGCAGCGGAAGGGCGCTGTCGTCCTGCCCGGCGGCACCAGTTGCGCAAGCTAGGGAAATCAGCAAAAGCGATGGAAGTACGGCACCGGCAATCGTGGAGATCATTCTAACGCCTCTCATCCGTTTCGCCCTGTCTCTGAACCGGACATGCTGCACGACCGTGACGGCTTCCATTCCTGCGCCTTCAGTAGTCGGTGAGGTCCGGCTTCTTCCTGAGCTTCTTCCTCTGCGACCGCTTCTTCTTCTCCCGCAGCCGCCTCTCCCGGGCGGCCCGCGGGGGACGGGTCTTCTTTCGCCTGCGGGGCTTTCTGGCCGCCCTGCGGAGCAGTTTGACCAGTCTGGACATGGCCAGCTTTCGGTTGCGGGACTGGCTGCGGTGTGTCCGGCACTCGACCATGAGCCTGCCGTCGGAGCCGATCCTGTTTCCCGCCGTCTCCCGAAGTCTCTGCAACATGTCTTCTGGGAAACCGGCCCTCTCCAGGTCCACAAAGAGCTGGACGGCGGTGTCGGATTTGTTGACCTTCTGGCCTCCGGGGCCTCCCGACCTGGTGAATTGCACTTCCACCAGGCTCTCATCCAGAGTGATGCCGTCGGTGATCCTGATCCGGCCCATATGCTCCCGCCGTTAATACACGCTTAACAGACCTCGGGAATCCTATCACTTCATACACCACAATATCCTAAAGGGAAAGGCGGCCCATGAGTAAGACCCGCGTCCTGTTCCTCTGCACCGGGAACTCAGCCCGCAGCCAGATGGCAGAGGCCTTTCTGCGGAAGCACGGAGGCCACCGGTTCGAGGCTTTCAGCGCCGGATTCCGGCCCCGGGAGATGGACCCCCTCGTCCGCAGGGTGATGGAGGAGAAGGGCTACGACCTCTCCGGCCAGTACGCCAAGTCGGTAAGCAAGTACATGGGCAAGGTCCACTTCGGATACCTGATAACGCTCTGTCGAAAGACAAATGACCTCTGTCCCAGGACCTTCCCCGACATCAGCGTCCGGTTACACTGGGAGTTCCCCGATCCCACGGAGGCCCGAGGCAGCGAGCCCGAGCGGCTGCTGGTCTTCCGCAGGGTGCGCGACGCCATCGAGAACAGAATACTGATGTGGCTGGAGGGCTGTCCCGAAGACTGCTGACACGCGCCCCCCGGCGGGCAATATTGAACGGGGGGGTGCATATGAAGGTAACCGTTCTCGGTGCCGGAAGGGTGGGTGGCGAAATAGCCGCCGACCTGCTGCGCGCAGGCCACAGTGTCAGATGCGCCGACATCTCCGGGCCTCGCCTCTCCACGCTGGCCGACGGGGTGGAGGGCATCAGGGCCGACTTCTCCGAGCCGCAGGCCGTTCGCAGGGTCGCGAAGGGATGCGACCTGGCGGTGTGCGCAGTTCCCGGCTTCCTGGGCTTTCGGACGCTGAGATGCCTTCTGGAGACAGGTGTCGACGTGGTCGACATCTCCTTCGCGCCGGAGGACCCGCTGAGTCTGGACAACCTGGCAAGGAAGAGCGGCAGCCGCTGCATCGTGGACATGGGTGTGGCCCCCGGCTGCAGCAACCTGTTTCTGGGACATCTTCTGCACCGCTGCGACTCGCTGCTCTCGTTCAGATGTCTGGTGGGCGGCCTGCCGCAGGAGCGGGTCAGTCCCTGGGAGTACAGGGCGCCCTTCTCGCCGGTGGACGTGATCGAGGAGTACACCAGGCTGGCCAGGATAGTCCGGGGAGGACAGATAGTGAGCCTTCCCGCCCTGAGCGAGCCCGAGCCGCTGGTGGTTCCGGGTGTCGGTGAGCTGGAGGCTTTCCTGACCGACGGGCTCAGAAGCCTGCTGCGGTTCGCCGCCAGGGTGCCCAGGATGGAGGAGAAGACCCTTCGCTACCCGGGGCATCGCGACCTGGTGGCCTGCCTGAGGGACTCCGGTTTCTTCGGCACCCAGCCGTTGCCGGCGCCCGGGGGAGGAACCATCGTCCCCCTGGAGGCCACAACTTCCATTCTGCTGCGGGAATGGGAGATGGAGCCGGAGGATCGGGACCTGACGGCCATGGTGCTGGAGGCGGAGACGGCGGATGGAGAGTGGCTCAGATGGACCATGGTCGACCGTTACGACCCGGAGACGAAGGCCACCTCCATGGCCAGGACAACGGGCTACACCTGCACCGCCGGCGTGGAACTGATCTCCCGCGGTCTCTGGAGCCGCCCCGGCGTGTCCGCTCCGGAGGACGTGGGTGAAGACCCCGAGTGTTTCCGGGCCGTGATCGATCATCTGGAGAGCCGCGGGGTGGTGTTCGAGGAGGGCTAGGCCGCCGGGTCAGCGGCGCCGCAGTGCCAGGGCCGCTTCGGGGACGGCCATGATCCCGGCTACAGCCAGCAGCGACAGGGTAGCCCCCAGCACCGGGAAGAGGACCAGAGGAAGCAGAACGCCGCCGGCGGCGCTTCCGGACAGGTCGGCCATCTCCAGCAGCCCCACGTTCCTGCGGCCCCCTCCGGCGGCCTCTGCCGCCAGGGGGAACTGGGCCCCGGCCGCGACTCCCAGAACCAGCAGCGCTCCCAGGGCGATCACCGCCAGCGGCGCGGTGGTGAGAGCCCCCCGGTCGTAGAGGGCGCAGACCGCCGCCAGCAGCAACACCGCACCCAGGGCCCCGGCGTGCACCCTGCCCAGGCCCGACAGCCTGCCCCTCCCGCCCAGCCAGGCACCCGCGGCCAGCCCGCCCATGGCGCAGGCGGAGACCAGGCCCACCAGCGAGTAGGAGTAGCCCAGTGTGGACTGTATGACAAGTATCACCGCCGTCTCGGCCGATATCTCGCCCAGCCCGATGGAGGAGAGGGAGAGACAGAGCGAGCGTCTGCCGCGGTGGAGCAGGGAGATGCCCAGCAGGAGGCCGCACACCCCAAGCAGCGCCCAGGGCGCGGGCCCCAGGCCGGACCTCCCGCCGGTGCGAATTCTCCACAGCTCCCCCGCCGTCTCCACCGCCGAGGGTCTCAGGTCCCGGTTGGCCCCGGCCTCCGTTCCGGAGAGCTGCTCGGCGAAGGACGACAGCCTCCATTCGGAGAGCTCGGACTGCAGCGCACCGGGGGTGAGCCACACGGTCTCCGCTCCCGACTCCTCCAGAAGGCGTGCCAGCCGCTGTCCCCCCACTCGGAGGGAGTCCCGGGGGGAGAACAGGAACAGCGCGCCGCCCAGGGGAACAACCCGGGCGGAGGCGAACCGCTGCCTGCCGGCGGACATGATGGCCTCCACCAGCACCGCGTCCTGGGGCAGCAGGCGGTTCTCACCTACGTGGAAGCCGAAGCTGATAACGCCCCCTTCGGAGAGCCTGCGGGAGGCGAGGGCCATGAGCTCGGCGGTGTAGAAACGGTTGGCGGCCAGGGACAGGGGCAGGCCCCCGTCGATGATCACCAGGCCGGCGTCATCCTCCATTCCCGACAGCCAGGCCCTTCCGTCCCCCTGCACCAGCCTGACCTCGCCGGGTAGCCTGTCCTCGCCCACCAGCGCCCGGTCCGTGAGGGCCACCATCACCACCTCCTCCACTCCCGGCCAGTCCGCCAGCAGGGAGGCGGTCCCGGTGCTGTAGCCGATGTAAACCACCCTACTGGGTTGCGCCAGGAGAAGGGGCACCACGGCTGCCGTCTCGGATGTCTCGGGGGTGCCGGCGGAGCCCACCAGGACCCCTCCCAGGTATACGGCCGGCTGCCCCCCCCGAGGGACCACGGATACCTCCCCGTAGGCGGAGGGGAAGCTTCGTGCGCCCTCCCCGGGCAGGCCGGACTCCATGATCTCCTGCAGCCTCTCGGGAAGCCCGGAGACGCCGATGCCCAGAGTGGCGGCGGCAAGAAGCCCGGCGGCCGGCGGGGAGGCCGTCAGCAGAGCGGCTCCGGCCAGCCCCAGCCCCGCAACCAGCATCCACGGGGTCAGCAGGTGCGGGGAGAGGAGCAGGAATGCAAGTCCACCGGCCACCGCCCCCAGGGCCTCCAGCATGTAGGCCCGGGCGGCCCGCAGCGACTCGAAGGGCTGGACGAACACCAGGCCCGCCAGCAGGCCCGGGGGCAGGACGCACAGGGAGGGGGGAAGGGATGCCGACCTCAGCAGCACCGCGGCCAGGGTTGTTGCCGGCAGCAGGAGCCCTGCGCCGACCCCCCAGGTGAGGCGGGGACTCCGCAGCCGCGACCCCAGGGCCGCGCCCAGCCCCGAGCCCAGGAGCCATCCCGCCAGCAGCAGACCGGTCTGGAGCTCGGCCAGCCGCTGACCGTAGAGCCCCTCCCGCAGCAGCACCGCCTGGCTGAAGACCGAGACCAGGCCTCCGGCGAAGGCCGCGGGGCCGGCGCGGAAGGTCTGCGCTCTCATGGCTCTTCGGGCGGCGGGAGTCTGCGGCGGCCAGTCTCTCCGGCCACCTCCGACCAACAGCTCATGGAGCGCCTTCCTTTCCGGTGCCGTAGGCATCCACATGCTTCAGCAGAGGATAGCTACGTGCTCGGCCCGGGGTCAATCCGAAAGGTGAAAGGGCCCCGTCGTTGACGGTTGCAGGCTGGATCCATATTATGATTATTAACTGGAACGAATATTTCAGTGATGTTGGATCCGGGCTTTTCCAATCACCGAAGTCATGTCTGGAGGCAAGAATGAATGGCTTCTCGCTGACCGCGCTTGCGATGATCATTTTCCTGGGGCTATGCCTTCCGGCGGTGGCCGAAGAGGCGGAGCCGTTAACCTGGGAGGTTCTGCAGGAGCTTCTCCCGGAGGCCCCGTCCGGCTGGACCGGGGCGGAGCCCGGAGGGGAGACCCTCAGCTCACCGCAGTTCTCCGCCAGCGTGTGCCGGCGGTCCTACGACAGCGAATCGACCGGCGAGAAGGTCGACGTCCACATTGTGGACACGGCATACGGAAGCGCGACCCCCTGGGAGTCCCGGTTCGACAACGCCTTCGAGTACTCCTCCGCCGACGGTCACATCAGGCGGACGGAGGTGGCGGGCAATCCCGCCATTGACGTATATGAGGCTCCCGACGACTACCAGCTGCTGGTTAAGGTATCGGACCGGTTCTTCGTCCTTATTGAGAGCGAGTCCGAGGAGGCCCGGGACCTGTTCGCTGGCCTTGTCGACTACTCCGGCGTGGCCGGCCTGGAGTAAGCGGGCCGGGCGTGATAGCGTCCCGGGTGGATCGGGTCAGCCCCCTGTGTCATCCTCTGCCGATTTCCGGTAGGCGCTCAGGTCGACGGAGTCCAGCCAGCCGCACCTGATGTCCGCCTTCCGGTCCCGTTCGGTGTAGGGCTTGATGTCCAGCAGAGGCGTTCCGTCGGCCATGTCCACTCCCTGAACGCGAAGGAACCTGCCCTCCCTGCCCAGCAGCTTCACCACGGTCAGGGCCAGGGGATTGACACGATACGGGCTGCGGGTGGCGAAAAGCCCCCTGGGCGGGGGTATGCCGTATCGGGTCGGGCAGCACTGCAGCTCGCAGCCCTCGGATCTGTGAAAGAGCCATATCACGAAGATGTGTGAGAATCCCTCCACGTCCTTCAGACCCTCCTCGTAACGGCTGTATATCTCCAGCCGCCCCTCCGTCCCTTCGCTGCTCTCCACCTGGCGGGGAGAGCCGAATGGGGTATGGGCCACCCCGATGGGCGCCAGGCGCGGGCTATTCGGGCTGTCCATTGGTCTCCACGATGAACAGTTCCTCTTCTGCATCCCGCATCATCTGCCGACCGAGCCTGTCCCCCTCTTCCCAGCCACTAACCTCCTCTATGCGGCGTCTGGCGGATTCCGACACTGTTACGTCCACTGACAGAGGGCCGTCCTTCGCCTCGAAGACAACCCGGGCCATGCCACCTTCACGGACACTGATGTTGCCCTTGCCCAGCGTGCAGGAAGAACCGGCCTGTACGCCGTCGGTAAAGCAGGAGACCGGCGGCTGCCGGCCTGTCATGGTGACGGCTCTCTTGCAGAAGGGGTCATCCCCCAGGAGCCGTACCGCAATGCAGCCCGCCCTGTAGCCCAGTACTACATAGGGGCCAATGTGGCCGTGGAACCTGTTGAGGAATCCGAGAACCTCGGTGCCGTCGGGCTCGGAATCTGCCATAGCATCCTCTCCGTGTGACGGGCACGAACGACTCGGACCGCCTGTCATTCGACCCTGCGCAGCTGCAGGATCTCGTCTTCATGGGGCAGGGTAAGCCTGTCGTCGCCCCGTAGCTCCATGGAGATGGCGGCGGCCGTGATCAGGGCCGGAACCAGGGGCAAAGCTCTCATGGGCTGCCTACTCCCGCAGAACCTGTCTGCCGGGGGGAGAAGACCTCCGCCCCGAAGCGGAACAGGATCGCCCGGTCCGGGTCGTAGCCGTCCGGCGGCAGCCCGGCCTTCATCGCCAGGTTGCGGATGTACTGGTCTCGGTCCCAGCCCTGCTCCACCGGGACCTGGGGCAGCAGGACCCCGGACCTCCCGCCCTGTATCAGGTACAGGCCGTCCACTCCCACCTCCACCTGCGAGGTGTCATCCAGCAGCCGCAGCGGAGTAAGAACCGATATCTCCAGCGAGATCTCCCCGACCTCGTCCTGGGAGATGGGGGGGAAGCGAGGGTCTTCATCGGCCGCCTGCCGCGCCATCCGGGCCACCGCCTCTCCCAGGGGCTGTACCGGGCGTATGGAGCCGATACATCCCCGGAGCTCGCCCCCCCGATGGTAGGTTACAAAGGCGCCCCGGGGAAGCAGCAGCTCGGGGTCGGAGAGCTCGTACTCGCCGGCGGGTTCGTCCCCGGCCGCCCTCTCCAGCTCTGCCCGGGCCATCTCGCAGAGCCTCCGGCGGGCCTGCGCCGAGATCTCCTCGTTCGACTCCCCCCTCGGCACAGTGGTGACGATGGCGGCATAACCCACGGTGCGGCCCGGATCGCCGCCGCGGTCGGCGCTGTTGGAAAGTGAAAGCAGCCGGCTTCGCCATCCCCGGTGCAGGCGGTTGTAGTAGAGGACTGCCGTCATGGGCAGCCTTCCGCAAGCCAGCGTGGATACACCTGGACGGGAGGAGCGGGAGGTGGTGGACGCGAACCCCTCCGGGTCCCCCTCCAGGTAGCTCTCCACCGTTTGGGAGTCCACCGTCTCGGCCACCTCCGCGGTCGGATAGTGCGAGAGGTCCGAGCTGGCCAGCACCAGGACGCGCCTGTCCCCGCCCTCGGCGTAGATCAGCTCGGCCAGGAACGCCAGCTCCTCGACGGGGCAGCTGCCGATGAGCACGGGCACAACGGAGAAGCCATCCGCCACAACCCTTTTCAGAAAGGGAAGCTGGACCTCTATGGCATGTTCCTGGAGATGAGGCTCACGCCCCAGCTCTACCTCGGGATGCGCGGCGGCCAGGCGACGGGCGGCGCCCCTGTCCACCGGTACGCTTCCCAGCGGAGTCTCGCAGGAGTCGGCATCCAGCACCGAGATGCCGCGCAGCGGGTAGCTGTGGGCGGGAGCGAGGATGTAGACCAGGTCCAGGCTGTCACCGTAGAGTGAGGCGTAGACCTCGGCGGCAGTGGGAGCGGAGAAGCGGTACCCGGCGTGGGGCACCACGGCGGAGACTACCCTGCCCTCGGGAACCTCGGCGTCGGCCATGGCCAGGTAGCCGTCCACGGCCACGGTAAGCTCATCGGCGCCTCCGGGGTAGAACTGTCCGGTGAAGGCGGCGGGCCTGGTCCAGGTCTCCGGGGATGGCGACGCTACCGGATCGCTTTCGGTATCCCCTCCGGCGCAGCAGGCCAGCAGAATCAGTCCAAGAGCAGCGGTGCGCATCATACCGCCAGCTTTCTGTAGTGCCGGGCCTTCCTCTGGGAAAGGCGGCCCTCCCGGCCCGGGTCTTCCTCCACCGCCCGCAGGCTCCACAGGGCCCCCAGGCCGGCCAGGCCGGCCAGGCCGGCGGCGGCCTTGCTCAGGAATCCCCTTCTGTCCATTCTGCCATCACGTCGAGCTCTCATTGCCATACCCCCGGTATCTCCCGGCCGCACCCGGCGCACCTGCCCTCTTCGATTCGGTTCTCGGCGATCCTGAAGCGGTCCCTCCGCACCACCGCCCGTCCGC
Organism: uncultured bacterium; assembly: GCA_964553045.1. GTDB lineage: Bacteria > Fermentibacterota > Fermentibacteria > Fermentibacterales > JCC-6 > JAWLEP01. The sequence continues at coordinate 32,617 of CAZKJG010000002.1, forward strand.
ATTCGGGGCAGAAGGTGTCGTCCCCCTCGCGGGTGACCACGTTGCCCACGTACACGTAGCGCAGTCCCGCCCCGGACGCGATCTCCCCGGCCCGATCCAGCATCTCCAGGGGCGTGGGCGGCCGGTCGGTCATCCTGTATGTGGGAAAGAACCTGCTGAAGTGCAGGGGCACGTCCGGACCCAGGTTGTCCGCGATCCAGGAGCACAGCTCACCCAGGTCGTCCTCGGAGTCGTTGAGCCCGGGGACCACCAGGTTGGTGACCTCCAGCCAGACGCCCATATCCGCAAGCACCTCCAGCGTGTTGAGCACCGGGCCCACCGTTCCGTAGCACACGGAGCGGTAGTAGTCGTCGCGGATGCTCTTGAGGTCCACGTTGGCCGCGTCTATCAGAGGGGCCAGCTCCCGTAGCGGCCCCTCGTTTATGTAGCCGGCGGTGACCATGATGTTTCCCATGCCCTCGTCCCTGGCCAGCCGGGCGGTGTCCTCCATGTACTCGTAGAAGACTATCGGCTCGGTGTATGTATACGCCACCGAGGAGCAGCCGGTCTCCTTCGCCCGGGATATCACCTCGTCAGGCTCCATCCTGTAGGGCGGCACGTCCTCGGGTGCGGCCTGGGATATCTCCCAGTTCTGGCAGAACTCGCAGCCCAGGTTACAGCCGGCGGTGGCTATGGAGAAGGTCTTCGTACCGGGCAGGTAGTGGTAGACGGGCTTTTTTTCCACCGGGTCCACGTGGGCGGACACCGGCCGGCCGTAGACTAGGCTCACCAGCTCGCCGTCCAGGTTCATCCTCACCCGGCAGGTACCACGCTGCCCCTCCTCCAGCACGCAGGCGTGCGGACAGAGGAGGCACTGGACCCTTCCCGACATGCTACCGCCGCTCCTCCCCCGTGGAATCCTCCTCCAGCTCAATGGCCCACTCTGCAGGATGCCGGGTCAGAAAGCCCCGGCGGATCAGCTCCCGGAACCGCTCCATGTCCACGAAAGAAGGCGGCCTGACCGCCGCCGTCCGGACCGAGTCGGCCCTGGAGACCATCTCCCAGAGGATACCCGTCCGGCCGGTGCCCGTTCCCCCTTCGTCCGGGTTCCGGGCAGCGGCGGCCACGGTCAGCGCCAGGGCCATTGGCAACAGCATGCGTTTCATGTAGTGCATAATAAGGAGGCACTGGGAGCAATCCAAGCCCCGAAGGTTGGCGATATGACAAGGTCCTCATCGGCAGCGGCTTGCGTTACGCTGAGGTTCTACTCCGAGCTGGGCGACTTCCTGCCTCCGGACAAGCGGGGAAGGGCCTTCCGCCGGCAGCTGCCCGCCGGAGCCACGGTGAAGCACGTCGTCGAGTCCGCCGGCGTGCCCCACACCGAGGTGGAGCTGGTGCTCCGCAACGGCGAGTCGGTGGGCTTCGACGACCGCCCGGAGCCCGGCGACCGGCTGAGTGTCTACCCCGTCTTCGAGAGCCTGGACGTCTCCCCCCTCGTGCGGGTGAGGGAGGAGCCCCTGAGAAAGACCCGCTTCGTGCTTGACGTCCACCTGGGCAAGCTGGCCCTGATACTCCGCCTGCTGGGCTTCGACGCCCTTTTCCCCGGCGACGTGCCGGACGCGGAGCTTGCCGAAATCTCCTCCGAGACCGGCAGGATACTGCTCACCAGGGACATAGACCTGCTGAAGCGCAGCGCCGTGACCCACGGCTGCTACATCCGCTCCGACAACCCCGCCGAGCAGGCGGGGGAGGTGCTGGACCGCCTGGACCTGCGGGAGCAGGTACAGCCCTTCCGCCGCTGCGCCCGTTGCGGCGGGGAGCTGCGCGCGGTGGACAAGGAGGAGATACTGCATCGGCTGGAGCCGCTGACGAAGAGGTACTACCACGAGTTCCGCATGTGTCCGGAGTGCGGCAGGATCTACTGGAAGGGAAGCCACTACCCGGCTCTGAAGAAGCTCCTGAAAGACCTGGGCGTAGACGAAGGCGACGCTGACTGACTCCGGATCAGAACCTCTGGCTGCTCACGAAGAACCTTCGGAGTACCCTCCCCGAAGCGGACAACCGTACCCCGTCCATCTCCAGCAGAGTACGCTTCATGTCGACACCTCCCTGGTACCCTCCCAGACCACCGTCGGCCCGTACCGCCCGGTGGCATGGGATCACCACCGGGAAGGGGTTGGCGGCCAGGGCCCGGCCCACCGCCCGCGCGGCTCCGGGATGTCCAGCAGCTTCGGCCAGGCCGCCGTAGCTGATCACGCGGCCGCGGGGTACGCGGCTCTCCGCCTCCAGCACCCTTCTCTGGAACTCGCTGCAGGACTCCAGGCCCAGCAGCTCGGTGGGGGGCTCGACGGCACAGCCTGCCAGCATCCTGCGAATACTCCCGCAGAGCTCGTCCACCTCCGGGCAGCTACCCATCCGGGGTGGATAGGGACTGCCGGGCAGGGCTATGCGCAGCACCAACGGCCTGCCCCGGCGTAGCCGCCAGACGACCGCCAGCCGGCCGAACCGCGAATCGACTTCTGCGGAATACGTCTCCTGCATGGGTTACCTTCATGATTGGGGCCTGTGGGGCATACCTGCGGTCGGAATGGAGACAGCCGTCAGGCGCGGCCCTCCAGCTCCTCCTCCACCTGCTTCATCACCCTGTCGAAGTTGAGCTCCCCAGGGCTCCCGGAGGCCGCCATCAGGGCCTTGGTCAGGTCCTCGGTGGTGGATTCCAGCGCCTCCATGAACCGTGACCAGGCGAACTCCCTGCGGGGGTCCTCGGCGTCTGTGCCGTAGACCAGGTTGATCAGCTCCTCGATCATCCGGTCCATGTCGCGGAGCTTCAGGTGGAGCAGCTCGTGTATCACCAGCTCCTCGAGGAACGAGGCGTCCATCTCGTGATGGACCATCAGCACCGCCATGCGGTTGGAGGTGTCGATCTTTATGTCCCCCCTCTTCCGCCAGTCCCGCTGCACTACGGTGTGCCGGATGTCCCAGTCCTGCAGGCGGAGTATCCCCGACCACCTCTGGATCATTGCTTCAGCCTTGACGTCTTCGGGCTTCATGGTTCCCCTCTCGGTCCGGGCCGGCTCCCGGATCCGGCCGAGGTACTGCTCCAGCGCGGAGCCCGCTCTCTCCGCGGATGCCGACGGAGCCAGGGTTCGCCCGCCCCGGGGCAGTGTCTCCGATATCGCAAAGGCGGCGAGGAAGACAAGGGGCAGGTGGATGAAGTAGGCCGGCAGGGCGTGGCGGCCCAGGTAGCGCAGAGTCCGGGACCTGCGTCTGCCGGCTTCGGTCATGTCCGGCCTGCCGCCCCGGACCATGATCCTGCCGGCGAACATTCCCAGGAACACAACGCCCATCCATGGAAGAACCGGGTAGATGTCGATGGTGTAGACAGGGTGCCACAAACCCAGCCAGACCAGCCAGGGGAAGTCGAAGCTCATGCTCTGCAGCTGGATTCCCGCCACCAGGAGCGTTGCCCCCAGCAGGAGGTTCAGCCAGGTGAAGCGGATGAAGGGGAAGGCCAGGACGATGGCCAGCCCGATGAAGTGCAGAACGCCGAAGAAGACGAAACCCTCCGGTTTGAACACCAGTGAGCCCAGAGTCACAATCAGTCCGTAGCCGAAGATCCGAACGCCCCGCGACAGGTACTTGCCGGGGGAGGCAGACGAGGAATGGCTCAGGACCAGGCTCACTCCCACCAGGGCGATGAACAGGCTTCCCGTTGCCTTCTGGAAGAGGTTCCAGAATCCGTCGAACGGAGCGGGTGGATTCATGCCGAAGTAGCTCAGGCCCCACTTCAGGTGGAAGACCACCATCATCAGCACCGCCAGGCCGCGCAGAAGGTCTATCTGCGGCACGCGACGCGAACTCCCGCTCTCTCCCATCCCGCCCTTTCAGGTGATGACTTTCCTCACCAATATCGTTATCCAAGTTGTGGCGGCAAGTACAATTCCGGCGGACCTACGCGGTTCCGCCATGGTGCGGGGAGGCATAACGGATGAGATCTCAGTCCACAGGACTCGGCGCTGTCGTCCGGGCGGCCATGACCGCCGCGCTGCTGCTGGCGGCTCTGGCCGGAAGCGCGGCCGCATCCGTCGCCGACAGGATCCCCTACCCCGGCCTCGACGGAATCAGACTGCCGGAGGGCTTTCGAGTCGAGGTCTACGCCGACGGGGTGCCGGGCGCGCGTTCGCTGTGTCTCGGTGACGGCGGCACCGTATTCGTGGGAACCAGGGGAACCGGCGCCGTCTACGCCCTCAGCGACACAGATTCCGAGCCCGGAGCGGACCGGGTCTACGTTCTGGCGGAGGGACTGAACATGCCCAACGGTGTGGCCTTCCGCGACGGCGACCTCTACGTGGCCGAGATCCACAGGGTGATCCGCTTCGATGACATCGAGGCCACCCTGGCCGACCCGCCCGACCCGATGGTGGTCCGCGACGACCTACCCCGGGACAGGGCCCACGGCTGGAAGTTCGTGGCCTTCGGCCCCGACGGGATGCTGTACGTTCCGGTGGGAGCGCCCTGCAACGTCTGCGACCCCGTGGACTGGCGCTACTGCAGCATACTGAGGATGATGCCCGACGGGTCGGGGCTTGAGCTCTACGCCACCGGGATACGCAACACGGTGGGCTTCGACTGGCACCCGGAGACCGGCGAGCTCTGGTTCACCGACAACGGCCGCGACGGGATGGGAGACGACGTTCCCCCCGACGAGCTGAACAGGATCACGGACAGGGGGCAGCACTTCGGTTTCCCCTACCTGCACGGTGGGGACGTTTCCGACCCGGAGTTCGGTGACATGGCCGGCCCCAGGGACATCCGCGCGCCGGAGATGGAGCTGGGCCCCCACGTGGCCGCCCTGGGCATGCGCTTCTACACCGGGGAGATGTTTCCCTCGGAGTACCGGGGCCAGATATTCATAGCCGAGCACGGCTCGTGGAACCGCAGCACGCCCCTGGGCTACCGCGTCATGCTGGTGCGGCTCGAGGACGGTGAGGCGGTGGGCTACGAGGTATTCGCCGAGGGATGGCTTACCGACAGGGGAGCCTTCGGCCGGCCGGTTGACCTGCAGGTGATGCCCGACGGCGCCCTGCTTGTCTCCGACGACCGGGCGGGCAGGATCTACCGAATCCGATACGAGGGCTGATCCCGCTTTGGTGAATCGGAGAAACCCCCATTGCGGTCACGGGAGAGCCACCAGCGCGGGAGGTTCGGGCATGACGAAATCGTTATGCTCTGGGTTGCCGAGTACTGTCGGGACCGGCCCGGGTGCCGGTGAGAGATGCAGGGAGGCGGGCTTGTTTTACGCCATGGTGCTTATGGCTTCCATGCCCGTTCCGGAGGGAACAGTCATGTCCGGGGCGGACACCGTGGGAGCAGAGGAGATGCTGGAGGCCCTGGAGCGGGTGGACGTGGTCTTCGTGGGGGAGAAGCACGACGACCCGCTGGCCCACCGGTGGGAGCTGTTCATCTGGAGGTCGCTGGCCTCCGCAGAGAGGGCCCTGGCGCTGGAGATGTTCGAGACGGACGTGCAGGAGCTTGTGGATCTCTATCTCGAGGGTGTTCTCGATGAGGATTACCTTCTGTCGAAGGGCAGACCCTGGCCCAACTACTCCGAGGACTACGCGCCCCTGGTCGAGTACGCCAGGGGGAACGGGTACAGGGTCATCGCGGCCAACGTGCCCAGGCGCCTGGCGGGGCGGGTGGCCAGGGGGGGCTGGGAGGCTGTGGAGGGCGAGCCGCTGCTGAGCGGCCTGGATGTGGATTCCTCCAGCTCGGCCTACCGAGAGAGGTTCCTGGCGACCATGGAGGAGATAGGCGATCAGATGCACTCCATGCCCGTGGATCCCATGAACATCTACCAAGCCCAGCTTCTCAAGGACGCGGTCATGGCCCGATCGATCCGCGGGGTGAGATGCGTATTCGTATGCGGAGCCTTTCACTGCGATTACCACTCGGGAATACCCGACCAGCTCCCGCCCGAAACCGATTGCCTGACCGTACGGATACTCGCCGAGGGTGAGGAGCCGGATTCCGCAATGGCCGACTACCTGGTGCTGAGGCCGGAGGACGGCTAGGTCGGATGGAAAGGGCCCCCACAGGCTGCGGGGGCCCGGTCGGTCCTGTTTCCGTCAGCCCTGGTACCGGGCGTCCCCGAAGGCCAGTACGGGGTAGAAGACGATGGGCAGCAGGATCATGCCTATGGCGAAGCCCGAGCTCTTTCCGAACTTCTCGGCAATAGCGACGGCGACTATTATGCCGATGATGATGTTCACGAATGGTATGAACATCAGTATGATCCACCACTCGGGTTTATGCGCTATCTGCAGCATCACCACGAAGTTGTAGATGGGTATGATGGCGGCCCAGCCCGGCTTGCCCGCCTTTGTGAAGACCTTCCACATGGAGACTATCATCAGTACGCCTATTACGATGAACAGGATGGTCATTCCGGCGCCCAGTCCCGCTGCGGCTCCGTAGTCTTCGCCGCGGCGCTGCGCCGTTGCGATTCCGGTTACGGTCAGCAGCACCATGGCTATGGTCAGCAGACCCAGATATCTCCTCATCACTTCGGTCCCTTCCGGTTGGCGGTTCTGCATCAGGGTCTGGTGACACCGTCTATCTGCCCCGATGCTCTCTGCGGCTTGCTGTAAGAAGCATCTCCGAATGCCAGGATGGGATAGAAGACGAAGGGCAGAAGTATGAGCCCGACGGCGAATATCTCCTCCCTGTCGAACACCTTTGCCAGGTCTATGTTGAGGAGCACACTCACTCCCAGGTTAACCGGGGGTATGAATACCAGCACTATCCACCAGTCGGGCCGGCCGACAATCCTGAGCATGATCAGCTTGTTGTATATGGGGATGATGGCGGCCCATCCCGGCTGGCCGGCCTTCTCGAAGATCTTCCACTTGGCCACGATGACCAGGATGACCGTTCCCAGGGCCAGCAGCGCGAGGACGGCGAAAACGCCCAGCATCAGATAGCCGACCTCCGCGGGGAGGGGCTCCTTGGCACGCCCGTAGGCCCCGGCCGCGCCAGGCCGGGAAAGAAGTACGACTGCCAGAGGCAGCATCAGACGATGCAGGACAATCCCCGTACGATGCCTGAGATTCATATTCCCCCCTGCGGCTGGCTTATTATAGGTGCCCGCTTCGGCCGTGAAAACTGCGTGTCATTGGAGGAAGCGCGATCTGCGCCGGCAGAGTCCAGCGGATTCGCCGGTCGGAGCGACTGCATCCGCCCCGGGCGAAGGCCGGCTTTGCAGTGAAGGGACACCCTTATAGAATCACTGGACGAGCTCTATGAAATCAGAGGGGGAGCATGGACCTCAATACCCAGCAGCGACTGGCCGTCGAGCATGGCGGCTCGCACGTGCTGGTGCTGGCCGGCGCCGGAACCGGCAAGACCCTGACCATAATCGCCCGGGCCGCCTGGCTGCTGGAAGGAGGGGTTGATCCCCGCCGAATACTGCTTCTCACATTCACCCGGCGGGCCGCCCGGGAGATGGTCTCCCGGCTGAGAAAGGAAGTGGGCGCGCGGGCCGGGCAGGTCATGGCCGGCACCTTTCACCACTTCTGCCTGATGAGCATGAGGCGGATGCCCCGCCAGTTCGGGGTAGAGGACGCCACGGTGATCGACCGCGACGACCAGGTGCAGCTGATGCGGATCGCCCGTGCCGTTTACCGGAAGAAGGGTGAGCGCTTTCCCCAGGCGGCGAAGATCGTGAGTGCCGCCTCCTACGCCCGCAACACGAACATGCCCGTCCGGGAGTATCTGGAGCGTTACACCGATTTCGACGAGGACGTACTCGACCGGGTGGTGGACTGTGTGGCCGAGTACAACCGGCGCAAGACCGAGAGCCGCTACCTGGACTTCGACGACATCCTGTTCCGTTTCGCCCGGATGCTTCACCAGTCCGGAGAGGTAAGGGAGAAGCTCCGGGGTCTCTACGACCACATCCTGGTGGACGAGATGCAGGACACCAATCCGCTGCAGTGGCTGATACTCGACGGCCTGCGGGACCCGGCCGAGCTGTTCTGCGTGGGCGACGACGCACAGAGCATATACGCCTTCAGGGGCGCCGACTTCCGCAACGTCCATTCCTTCACCGAGCGGCTGCCGGGCTCCACGGTGCTCCGTCTGGAGCGCAACTACAGGTCCACCCAGGAGATACTGGACCTTGCCAACTGGCTGCTGGCCGAGAGCCCCCTGGACTACAGCAAGGACCTGCAGGCCGCCAGGGGAGAGGGTGAGATGCCGCGCCTGATCGACTTCGGGGATGCCCTGGACGAGGCCCAGTGGATAACCGACGACGTACTGGAGAGGCACGAGACGGGGACCCCCTGGTCCGACCAGATGGTCATTACCCGCAGCGCTTACGCGGCCAGGCAGCTGGAAGCGGCCTTCGTGGAGCGCAAGGTGCCCTACAGGTTCATAGGGGGGACGCAGCTCTTCGCCGCCGCCCATGTGAAAGACCTGCTGTGCATGATCCGCGCGGCGGTCAGCCACCTCGACGAGCTGGGCTGGATGCGCTACCTGACCATGTGGCGCGGCATCGGGGACGTCACCGCCGCCCGGGTGGTGGACGGGCTCAGGGCGTGCGACAGCGGAAGCGAGGCCGAGGAGTGGCTTCGGGATTCCTGGGACCGGCAGCAGCGGATACTGGAGGGCCTGGAACTGGTGGCCGGCAGCGCCGACAGCCCCGAGAAGGTGGTGCGGCGCTGCCGCGACTTTCTGGAGCCGATGATGGAGGAGCGCTACCCGAACTGGACCTCCAGGTCGCGGGACATGGACCTGCTGGCCCGCCTGGCCCGGGGCCACCGCTCGGTCAGAGCCTTTCTGGAAACCTACACCATGGACCCCGTCAGCCGAACCGACGCCCGCAGGCTGGAGGAGGAGGACGTGGTGACCCTGGTTACGGCGCACAGCGCCAAGGGGACAGAGGCTCCCGTGGTGTACCTCATTCGGGTGGAGCCCAACGTCTACCCCCATGTGAGGAGCCTGGGAAGCGCCGACGATGAGGAGGAGGAGCGGCGGGTTCTCTACGTGGGCATGACACGGGCCAGGGACGAGCTGATCATCACCAGGTCGTGCTGCTGGGGAGGCAGGACCGTATTCTGGGGAGGTGCCACGGCCGCTCACAGCTCCGGAGGCACCGCCTACTTCCTCCACGGTCTGCCCGAGGGCCTTGTTCGAAGCCAGGCCGGCGTACCCGAGGCCCCCGACACCGATGGGGAGACGATAACTTCTTACAGAGAAAGTTGATACCGAGCATGGGAAAGGCGGATCCATGGCACTTGTGAACAGGAAGATCTACTTCGGCAACCCGGACAGAGCACAGCTGAGGTTAAGCCCCGACGGCAGAAGCATCGCCTTCCTGGCCCCCCGCGAAGGGGTGATGAACGTCTGGGTGGCGCCGGCGGACGACTTCTCGGCCGCCCGCCCTGTTACCTCCGATGCCCACAGGGGAATCCGCTGGTACGACTGGACCTACTCGCCGGGCAAGCTGGTGTACATGCGCGACAGCGACGGCGACGAGAACTGGCACATCTACCTGGCCCACGCGGCGGGCTCGAACGAGCGCGACCTGACCCCGATTGAGGGCATCAGCGCCCGTCCCATGGGCCACAGCCATCTGCATCCGGATCGGATCCTGGTGGGCATCAACAGCCGAGATCCACACCTGCACGACGTCTACTCGGTGCACCTGGACTCCGGCCGTCGGAAGCTGGTGATGGAGAACGAGGGCTTCGCGGGATTCATCTCCGACCAGGACCTGCAGGTGCGCCTGGGGGTCCGGTTCACGCCGGAGGGCGGGCTGCAGTGCATGGTGAGAGACGGTGGCGACTGGGAGGAGCTCTACAGCGTGGGCCCGGAGGACGCCACCACCTCCAGCCCCCTGACCCTGGACTCGGAGGGAGTGCTGTGGACCAGCTGGTCGAAGGGCCGTGACACCGCCGCCCTGCGGTCTGTGGACCTGCGGACCGGGAAGACGGCGATCCACGCATCCCACCCCAAGGCCGACCTCACCGCCCGTCTTATAGTGCATCCCCGCACCGAGCGGCCCCAGGCCGCTCCGTTCGAGCACAAGAGGCTGGAGTACGTCGTTTTGGACGAGGGCATCGCCGATGACCTGGAGTACCTGCAGGATCTGGACAGGGGAGAGGTCACAGTCGCCTCCAGGTCGCTGGACGACCGGGTCTGGGTGGTGGCCTTCCGTCCGGAAGACGGTTCGCCTTCCTACCGTCTGTACAGGAGGGACATGCGCCGGGCGGAGCTACTCTGCCGGGCCCGGCCCGAGCTGGAGGACGTGGAGCTGTCCCGTATGCACCCGGTGGAGATAGAGGCTTCCGACGGAATGAGACTGGTGGCCTACTACACGCTTCCCCTCGGCCTGGACAGCGATGAGGGCAGTCCTCCGGACTCTCCGCTGCCCATGGTCCTCAATGTGCACGGCGGGCCGTGGGCGCGGGACCACTGGGGATACCACCCGGTGCACCAGTGGCTGGCCAACCGGGGCTACTTCGTCCTCAGCGTCAACTTCCGCGGCTCGACCGGCCTGGGAAAGAGCTACATCAACGCGGGCAACGGCCAGTGGGCGGCGGACATGCATCGCGACCTGCTGGACGCCGTAGAATGGGCGGCAGAGAGAGGTTTCGCCGACCGGAAGCGGGTGGCCATCATGGGCGGCAGCTACGGCGGCTACGCCACCCTGGTGGGACTGACGTTCACCCCCGAGGTGTTCGCGTGCGGGGTGAACATTGTGGGCCCCTCCAACCTGGTGACGCTGCTTCAGAACGTCCCCCCCTACTGGATGCCCATGATGCCCATGATGGAGCACAGGGTGGGGGCCCTTCCCAACAGCGAGGAGGGACGCAGCTACCTGATGAAAAGGTCGCCCATCACCAGGGTGGACCGGATCAAGAGACCCCTTCTCATCGGTCAGGGTGCAAACGACCCCCGGGTGACACAGACGGAGGCCGACCAGATAGCCGATGCCATGCGGAAGAAGGGCCTCCCGGTCACCTACCTGCTCTATCCGGACGAGGGCCACGGCTTCCAGAGGCCCGAGAACAGGCTCTCGTTCTTCGCCGTGGCGGAGCAGTTCCTTTCCGAGCACATCGGCGGCGACTGCCAGCCTCTGGAAGACTCCTTCCGGGATAGCTCCGTGGAGGTGGTTGACGACGGCGGCCTGCCGGGTCTCTAGCCCCTTCCCGTCGGGAAAAGCAGATTGGAATACCCAATGGAGATAACCAGGGAGCTTCTGAGAAGACTGCCCAAGTCCGACCTGCACCTGCACCTCGACGGGTCGGTACGGCTGGCCACTCTCGTCGAGCTGGCGGCCGAGAGAAAGATCGGCCTTCCCTCCCAGACCGTAGAGGGTCTGCGGGAGACGGTCTTCAAGGACAGCTATCGTAGCCTGGAGGAGTACCTGACCGGGTTCGCCTACACCTGTGCGGTGATGAGCGACTCCGAAAGCCTGGAGAGGATCGCATACGAGCTCGCGGTGGACAATCTCGAGGAGGGCGTGCGCTACATCGAGGTTCGATTCGCCCCGCAGCTGCACGCCGGAGCCGGGCTCGATCTTCCGAAGATATTCTCCGCCGTGGACAGGGGCCTGGCGCGGGCGAGAGGGGAGTTCAACTCCACCCACGCCGTCCGGTCCGGCGGGGAGCCCCGATTCGAGTACGGGATTATCGCCTGCTCCATGAGGTTCTTCGCCGCCGGCTTCTCGGGCTACTTCGAACGCTTCATGCAGGCCCATACCTACACCGACCGGGACACGGTATTCGGTCTGGCCTCCCTGGAGCTTGTCGGGGCGGCGCTGGACGCCAGGGACCGTCTGGGCATCCCCGTGGTGGGCGTGGACCTGGCCGGAGCGGAAGCCGGGTATCCCCCCGTCCACCACCGGGAAGCCTACCTGAAGGCTCACCGCGCCTTTCTGAAGAAGACCGTCCACGCGGGCGAGGCCTACGGCCCGGAGAGCATATTCCAGGCGATTACCGAGCTGAACGCCGACCGCATCGGACACGGTACTTCGCTCTTCAACGCAGAGGCCGTCACCGATCCTTCGATTGCCGACCCGGAGAGATTCGTGGAGGACATCGCCCAGTACATCGCCGACCGCCGCATAACACTGGAGGTCTGCCTGACCTCCAACATGCAGACCACCCCCAGCATCGGCCGGCTGGAGAACCACCCCCTGGGGAAGATGATGGACCACAGGCTCTCGGTGGCCATATGCACCGACAACCGGACGGTTTCGCACACAACGGTCACCGAAGAGCTCTACAAGGCCGTGCAGCACTTCGACATGGCCTTGTCGCAGCTGAAGAATCTGGTTGTTTACGGCTTCAAGCGCAGCTTCTTTCCCGGCCCCTACCAGGCGAAGCGCCGCTACGTGAGGCAGTGCATGGAGCGTTTCGAAGCGGTGCTGGCAGAGGCGGGTGGCCAAGAGGAATGATCTGCCTTAGGGTATACACGGTGTGTATCGAAGAGCGTCGCAGGGGTTCGATCAAACACAAAGCCATGTAAGGAGAAGCACATGGGAATCGTAGGGGGAATCTGGCTGGCAGTGCTGGGAATACTCGCCGTGCCCAGTCTCATCATATCCAAGAGACCTGACGCCAAGGATCTCATCGACAAGATAACTCCCTATCAGGGGTGGATCGGTGCCATATCGGCGCTGTGGGGCCTCTGGTCGGTAATATCCAGCATCATGAACCTCGGCTGGCTCAGTCGCTACCCGATCTACTGGATAACCTACCTGGCCAACGCCGTTCTGCTGCTGGCCCTGGGCATCCTGCTGGGCGTGGGAGTCCTCAGGACCTTCACCAGCAACGAGCAGGCCCTGGCCAAGCTGGACGAGACGGTCAAGAAGCTCTCGCCCTACCAGGGTAACCTGGGCATCGCCGCCATAATAGTCGGCATCTGGATGATCGTCTCCAACTTCATTTTCCTCTAGAATAACCGACGTACGCAGAAGGGGCCCCGTCGCGACGGGGCCCCTTCGTCTTCCAGTCCGCTAGTCTCTTCGCTTCGGGTTCGATTCCCCGTCCACCAGATCGAGCCTGTCTATCTTGCCCAGAAGGTGTCGTCTCCAGGCGTCCCAGTACCTGTTCAGCCTGCGCGGAACCGCGTCGCGGTCCCAGTCGGTGGGCCTGTACTGTCCGGGATCGGGGATCACCAGCGAACCCACGTACTCCGCGTCGTCGTAGACCCGCCCTATCTGATCGTGGATGTCGCGAATGTCCTCTTCGGTCACCGCGCCGGTCTCCGTCGCCTTGTAGAACTGCACCGTAACCCGAATGGGGAAGTTCGGATCGCGCTCGATGGGCAGTCCGTCTATCTCGGTGAACGGCCCCTCCAGCTCACCGTGGCCGATGACCGCGGCCTCCACGTCGGAGTCCCGCGACTGGGCCGCGCCCAGGGGAGCCGCAGACGCCTCGTAGCCGACCACGTCGTCGAACCACGTGGACTGAGGGTTGCGCTGCTTCAGCGGTATCTGAATGAGCAGGACCATGTTCAGGCCCTCCTCTCCGCCTGCGGAGACCTGCTGACCGTCGTCGCCGCCTCCGGCGATGAAGTCCGAGACCCTCTCGCCCGTCAGGCTGGCCCGCTGGCCTCCATCGTTGAAGAACAGCCGCTGGCCCCAGCTGTAGGCTCCGGGGACCGGGTTTCGAGCGTTGTCGATCACGGTCGCGGAGGTGCCCTCGCGAGTGGCCAGTATAGTCAGCACCGCCGGGTCGCCTTCGTAGGACTGGTAGTTGAACAGCACCGGGTTGAAGGTCGCCGTGCCGCTTCGCTGTATGGGCAGGAAGACGGCCTGGGCGCTCACCAGCACCAGGCTGTCCCTCTCGCACAGCAGCCCCTCCTCGTCTCCCTTCCAGCTGGTGGGATCGTGCAGGTAGTAGCGGAGATGGTCGACGTAGTCCCGAAGGGTAACCGGCGCCAGGTCCTCGCCCCGCTCGTTGCCCGCCAGCAGGAAGAAGTGGTCGGGGTCCAGGTCCGCGGAGAGGTCGTGGAAGTTGGGGTAGCGGATCACGGGCATGCAGGTGAGCTGCGTCTGTTCTGTGGAAGGGTCCTCGTGGTGGACCTGTATGGTCATGTCGGAGATGTTGGGGCCCCAGCAGGAGCCGGAGTAGCGTCCGGTATCCTCCCAGGTGACGTTCACCACGTCCATACCGTAGCGGTTTGCCAGCTCTTGGGCCTTGTAGTCCCATGTCATCTCAGAGACCCTGCCGACCACCTCGGTGTACTCCTGCCTGGCCTGTCTGCTTCCCGCAGTCGTCAGCGCCATCGCCGCCATCATTATCACTCTCAGCATCTTCTACCTCCCTTTGGTGTCCGTTTCCATCCCGCTTACGGAACTGATACCGGCGACGGCCGGGCTCTATTCCAACTGGTCCTTCGAGCCCGCTGGGCTCGCAGTTGGGTTCCCCCCGGGAGTCGTTTGCTCGTCCTGCGGCAGGGAGGCTCAATGGAGCAGTACCGCGGGAATGTCCGTAGAGAAGGTTTCGGAGGCATGGGCGACGCGGAGGCCAAGCGGGAGCCGGAGATGGTGGACCCACAGGGTACCCGCTGGTCTGGAGCGGCTACTCCAACGATCAGGCAATGGTCAGGTCCGGCGGGCGGGCGTCGCCGGCGTGCTGAAGAAACCGTTCACCCTCAAGGAGGCGAGGAGCGCCCCGGTGGGCGTCTTAGAGCCGGGAGGAACTAGGGCTCTACGCGCAGCAGCGATTCATCCCCTTTTCGCTGCTCCACATGCCCGATCACGGCCGAGGCCGTATCACCCTCTCCGTGAAGCCGCTTCACGACCTCCTCCGCCTGGCCGGAGTCCACCGAGAGCAGCAGACCTCCCGACGTCTGCGACTCGCTGAATATGGTCACCAGCCTGGGGTCCACACCGTCCAGTACCTCCAGGTGGTCTCTGACGAACTGCCTGCACTTGCAGACTCCCTTTGGATTGTAGCGGTCAATCAGGTCCGGCAGGCCGGGCAGCAGCGGTATGCGGGAAGCCGAGAACACCATCCTCGTGCCGGAGTAGCGGGCCATGGGAAGCGAGTGACCCAGCAGCCCGAAGCCGGTGACGTCGGTCATTCCTCCGGTTTCGAAGTCCGCCACAACCTCGGCGGCGTACATGTTCAGCCTCTCCATGCCCTCCACCCAGGCCCTGTATCGGTCGGGAGAGAGACCGTCCTGCCGGTAGGCGTTGCAGTAGATGCCGGTTCCCAGGGCCTTGGTCAGAACGAGCACCTGGCCCGGCCTGATTGTCGCGTTTCGGGTTGCCCGGTCGGGATGGATCAGACCGGAGACGCTCATGCCGTAGACCATTTCGGTCTGTTCGAGCGTGTGGCCCCCCACCAGGGCCACTCCCGCCTCGAGCAGCTTCTCCGACCCTCCGGCGAGCAGAGCCTCGACGGCCTCCGCGGGAATCTGGCCCGCCGGGTAGGCCAGGTGGTTCATGGCGGTAATGGCCCTGGCGCCCATGGCCCATATGTCCGAGAGGCTGTTGGCGGCCACTATCCTGCCGAAGCTGGCCGGATCGTTGACGATGGGGTAGAAGAAGTCCACCGTCTGCACGAGGGCCATGTCCGGCGACAGACGGTAGACGCCGGCATCGTCCATGGTCTCCATTCCCACCAGGAGATCAGGGGTCTGGAAACTGGGCAGTCTGGATACTATCCCGGCCAGCCTGGTCGGGTTGAGCTTCCCTGCTCAACCGGCGCAGGGGGCGTAGTCGAGCATCCGTATCTCCCTGCCGGTCGGTATGGCTCTCTCCGGCTGCTCCGAATGCTCACCCCGGCCGTAGAGGAACTCGCAGTAGGTGGGCTCCCCCCGGCCGTGGTGGAAACCGATGCACTCGGCGCATTTGCCTCGGCGCTGGCAGTCGGAGGGGCAGGGACAGTGCTCCCCGTCGTAGAGGTTTCCCATGGCTCCCTTCCGTTCTTCCCGGCGAAGACAATAACCCCGTTTGGTCGGGCCTGCAATCCATACTGCGCGGTCGTACAAAAGTAAGATAATGCAGCACAGCAAGATGCGTGGAAATGTTTGCCCCAGTGCCATTACCCCTTATGATAGCGCCATTCCCGAGCCATTGCAGATGATCGGTCCCGTCCCCTCAGGGGTCAGGGGTACGGGGATTCGCAGGGAGATTGCCATGGGCAGGTACACGCTTCGTGAGAACCTGGGCGATTACGCCGGCATGCTTGCGGGATCCGTGCTCTTCGGCGTCGCCTACTCCTGGTTCCTCTTTCCCTTCCGGGTTTCCCCCGGCGGAGTGGGAGGCCTGGCGCAGGTGCTGTACCACCTGACCGTCGTTCCGGAGGCCTACTGGATGTTCGGCTTCAACATACCGCTCTTCGTGCTGGGGTACGTATTCGTGGGGAGGCAGTTCGGCATCAGGAGCTTCGTGGGAATGGCCCTCTCCAACCTGATGTGCTGGGCCTTCACGCCCTCGCACCTTGCGTTCCTGGCATCCTACGGAGAGATAGTCCACAACGTGGCCCCGGCCGGGGAGCTGCCCCGCCTCGCCCTGTTCTTCGACGGCAGCGGGGAGACCCACATACTGCTGGCCTCGATCACCGGATCGGCCCTGCTGGGTCTGGGACTGGGCCTTATATTCAAGTTCCGGGGCTCCACAGGCGGCACGGACATTCCCGTGGCGATACTGAAGAAGTACACCGGGGTCTCCATCAGCACCGGCTACTGGATGGTGGAGTCCTTCATCATTCTGAGTGTGGGCGTGGTATTCGCGCGTCCCGCCATAGTCGTGTGGGCCTACCTGAACCTCTTCCTGACCAGCAGGATGACAGACCTGGCCGCGGAGGGCCTGCCCTACGTCAAGGCGGTGGTCATAGTCTCCGAGAGGGCCGAAGAGGTGCGGGAGGCAATCTTCGAGGAGCTCAACCGGGGGCTTACCTTCCTCAGGGGCCAGGGGGGATGGGGGCGCCGTCCGAGGGACGTGATCTACGTATGCGTCCACCGCCGGCAGGTCAACCTGCTGCGCAAGATAGTGCGGGACATCGACCCCGACGCGTTCATGGTGATGCATGACGCCTACGACGTGATGGGCTATGGTTTCAGGGAGCGGACCATCACCTACTAGCACCGAAGAAAGTGGAGAGGGTATGGCATGAAGAAACCGATCTTGTGCACTGCATGCGCGGCCGTTCTGGTGGTCGCGGCCTCCTGCGGCGACGACGGGGGTACCGGTCCCGGCGAAAGCGGGGCCGAAGACTCCCTCTACTACCCCCTGGCCGCGGGCAACACCTGGGAGTACGACCGCAGCGGCACCTACAACGTGGACTCCGTCGAGTACGCGGTCAACGGGGAGAGCACGGTGGAGATAGTGGGCACCGCGGCCCACGCCGAAGGCTGGCAGGTCTTCATCGAGGTCTCCACCGTCACCGACACCATTCAGGGGCTCATGGACACCACCGTAGTGGATACCACCTACCTGTGGCAGGACGCCGACGGAATGTACGGCTGCCCGCACCTGAACGACACCGACTCGTGCTGGACCGTCCCCTTCCCCCTGACGGAGGGGAACACCTGGACCTTCTCCAGCCAGCCATCGGTGACCGGCGAGGTCCTTTCCATGGACGTTGACGTCTCCGTGCCCGCCGGGACCTTCGAGGAGTGCGCCGAGCTGCGAACGACGTGCGTGGAACAGGGCAACTACTCCAACACAACCGATTACGCCAGGAACGTAGGCATGGTGCGCAACGTGTTCACCCAGGAGGCCGGCGTCTACAACACCACGGTGGAGATGACGCTGGAGACCTACCAGGTGCAATAGTCTCTGGCGGGCCGGTGAGACTGACCGATTCCCATACGCATCTGTTCATGGAGCCGCTGGGCAGCTCCGTGGGCGCGGTGCTGCGGAGGGCCTCTTCCGCAGGGATTACCCGTTACGTGGTGCCGGCCTACGACAGGGCCTCCTGGAGGGCCGCCTCCGACCTGTCCGAAAGACCGGGTGTACGCTGCGCCCTGGGCATTCACCCCTGGGCGGCGGCCGAGGGCGTGGACGGCCAGACGCTGGAGCGGGCGCTGCAGAGCTCGGGCGCGGTGGCGGTGGGCGAGGTCGGACTCGACGGCAAGGTGGACGTGCCCATGGACCTTCAGAGAAAGGTGCTGGCCGACCAGCTCGAGGTGGCACTGGACCTCGACCTGCCCGTGATACTCCACTGCCGCGGCGACTACGACCTGCTGCTTTCGATGCTGGGTTGCTTCGAAGGCTCCCTGCGGGGGGTCTTCCACGCCTTCTCCCGGGGCCCGCAGCTCGCCCGGAGCCTGGTGGACCTGGGCCTGCACCTGGGTGTGGGTGGCGCGGCAACCCGTCCCCGGGCAAGGCGCATCGGAAGATCACTGCCGGGTATACCCCGGGAGCGCCTGCTCCTGGAGACCGACTCACCCTCCATGGGCATGGATGGCGTGGCCCCGGGGGAATCGGAGCCCCGGGACGTGCGGAAGGTATGCGTGGCCGCGGCCCGGACCCTGGAAATGGAGCCGGGCGAGCTGGCCGAGATCACATGGAGGAACGCCGATGAGCTGTTCGGACTGGCCTGACAGGTTCTCCCGCACTGTGGACTTCCTGGGGGGGGAGGGTTTCCGCAGGCTTCGCGGCAGCAGCATCGCCGTAGTGGGGCTGGGGGGAGTGGGCAGCCACGCGGCCGTGGCCCTGGCCAGGAGCGGAGCGGGCAGCCTGCTGCTCGTGGACTTCGACCGGGTGACGGAATCCTCGCTCAACCGGAATCCGGTGCTGGGTCCGTCGGACGTGGGCAGGCCCAAGGTGTCGGCAATGTCCCGCAGGCTGAGGGACCAGTGCCCAGACACGGACTGCCGGATTCTGTGCGAGTTCTTCCATCACGAGACCGCCAAAGCCGTACTCGACCCGGCCCCCGACCTGGTGGTGGACGCCATCGACAGCCTCAACCCCAAGGTGGCGCTGCTGGAGGAATGCGTCCGCAGGGGGATTCCCGTGGTGAGCAGCATGGGCGCGTCGGGCCGCAGCGACCCGTCGCTGCTGCGGGTCGGCGACGTGATGGACAGCACCGGCTGTCCCCTGGCCCGGCAGATTCGAAAGAGGCTGCGAAAGCGTTCGATCCGGAAGCGAATCCGCTGCGTGTGGTCGGTGGAGCCGGACGAAAGCGGCCCCCTCGAGCCGGAAGGGGATAGGGTGCTGGAGAGGGGCAGGATCCGCAACAGGCTCCCCAGCCATATCGTTATGCCCGGTATCTTCGGCTACGCGTGCGCTTCGGAGGCCATAGGGACGATCTGCAGCGGGGCATAGAAATGGCGGGAACGTGTGGGAATCGAACCCACCCAGGATGGTTTGAGCACCCAACGCCGGATTTGAAGTCCGGGAGGGACACCAGCCCCCTTCCGCTCCCGCAGATGGGTTAAAGATGGACAACCGGGGAACAAAGTCAAGTATCAGGACCTTCTCCGCCCTTTACCCGGCATCCCTGTAAACGTACGATATGCCTGTGGGTCTGGGCTGCCGCCTTTGACAACCCTTCTCGAGGAAGGACTCAATTGGCGTTTGAAGACGAACAGCTGCAGAGAGTGATGAAGCAGGTGGCCGGGGCCACGATAGGGACCGAAGACCCCGTCCGCCGTCCTTCGATTCTCCACACCAGGGCGGCCTCCCTGGACTCCGATGAGATGGCCCAGCTGGCCCTGGAGCTGGATGCCAGGGCCCCCGGGGACTCCGAGTCCGCCATTCTGTTCATCATGCTTCTGCATCTCTTCACCATGGAGGAATCCGACCTGGAGAGGCAGAAGCTGATCTCGACCGTACGCAAGAAGCAGCCGGCCCTTGCCGATGCCCTGGGCAGGACGGGAAATCTCGACGAGGACGACAGGTCAACCGTGCTGGCCAAGATCTCCCTTACGCTGGAGGTGCACTACCTGCTCAACCAGGAGCTGGAGGACGCTTCCATCGCCCCCGAGCAGATAAGGGGCTCGGACATAGCCCTGTCCGTTCTCGCGGGCAGGTCTCCGGGAGGCATGACCCTCCGGCTTGACAGCAACAGCTTCGCCACCCAGGCCCGGGAGATCCTGACGGAGGTGCTGGAGGAGCTGGACTTCATACGCAAGGGCAAGGCCAACTGGGAGTTCAGACTGGTGGAGGAGGGCCTGCAGCGCTACGAGCTGGCCGGCAACCTGCTGGCCTATGCCAGGGGCTCGGGCATGCTATCCCCGCTGGCCATGAGCCGCATGGCGGAGAACCTCGTGAAGCGCCTGAGCTTCATCATCCGCTCCACCAGCATGTACCCGGCGGGACATCCCGCCATCGAGCCGGCCCTGACCTCCTTCATGGGGATGCTGGAGCAGCTCCACCGCGACGAGCCGATGGTGACCATCAGCGCCATGGGCAGCGAGCTGATGGTGAACGACATGGAGATCCGCCGCAGGGGCAAGGTGGTTGATTCCTTCCTGACCTCCATGGCCGACCGCAACGCCAGCAGCCTGAGCTTCCACGCCGGCGTGGACCTGGATTCGGTGATCCGTTTCGCCAACGTGTTCAACAAGTCGCCGCAGTACATCAAGAACCACGGCGGTCTGGCCAGGCTGATGGAGAGGCGCAGGGTGAACGGCGTGACCTGCGACCAGTTCCGGTACGCGCTGGTATCCAAGGACGGCCAGATGGTGATGGGTGCCGAGCCGCCCGAGGAGAGGGCCATAGAGAACCTGATCTTCGGCGAGCTGATAGAGCGGCTGGAGAGGGGTGACTCCCTGCGGGACCTCAGCAGCGAGCAGCTGGGTGAGGCGCTGAAGAACGTACTGCAGGGAACCAGCGAGGGCGTGGAGTCGAAGAAGAGCCTGCTGGCCAACTTCATCGCCACCATAGACCCCACTATTCTGGAGAGGGGCCTGCTGTCCCGGAGGGATATACAGCGGGACATGTCCTGGAGTGCCGTCAGGAGGATAGTCAAGGCCCGCATCAAGGATCTGGCCAGCGCCAACGAGGACGTGCGGCTGGAGGCCCTGGAGAGGCTGATGAGCCTGGCCCTCACCGCCGTAGAGCGAAACAAGGACAACACGGTGCTGCAGGTCCTGGAGAACGTCAGCGCAATGCTCAGCTACGAGATCAACCCGGACTCTCTCTTCTCGGGAATCGTTCTGCTGGGCACCGTCTGCGGAATGCTCATAGAGAGGGGCAAGCTCTCGGCGGCCGACGATGCCGCCAAGGCTCTGGAGAGCCTGCGCAACCAGGATATGACGGGCACGGATCTGGTTTCAGCCCGCCGCAGGGCCATGGCCGAGGCCATGCGGCGCATGGACACCCCCGAGACCGGAGAGAGGCTTGTGGACGCCCTGCTCTCCTACAACGAGGTCGTGTCTGAGGAGGCCGAGACCCTGGCCGCCCGCGTGCCCATGCGCAACCTCACGTGGCGCCTCATGGAGGTCTTCCTGGAGCCGGACATACACACCAGGGCCCGGGCCTACCGAATACTCAAGGGGCTGGGTGGGCCGGCGGGCAAGGTCATGGTCGCCCGCCTGCGAAGGCTCCGCGCCGGCTACGAGACCCCCCGGGATCCGGACACCGGCCGGCTCGAGGACACGGACTGGTTCATAGCCCGAAACGTGGTGGAGATACTGGGTGAGACCGGGGAGCGGGACTCTCTCGGAATCCTGGAGAGCCTGACCGACGACTCCGACGACAGGCTCAGGGCGACCGCGCTGCGCAGCCTCTACAGCATCTCCCCTCCGGAAGCGGCGAAGATCGCCCTGAAGAAGGCCGGTGACCCCAGCGAGGAAGTGGCTTCGGTGGCCCTGGAGATACTGGGCAAACGGCCGGACGAGGCGGAGATGTCGGTAGGCGAGCTGGTGCGTCTCTTCAGGCTCAGACCGGACCTGAGGGCCGCGGTGATGAACGTGATTCGAAGGATTCCGGACTCCCGGGAGGTCCTGCGGGTGGCGGTGGACAGCTTCGACATCCATGACGGGATTCCGATGGGCAGCCTGGATCTGGCAATGGACGCCCTGGATTACATAAGGCGCTACGGAAGCCGCGAGGACATTCCCGTGCTGGAGGGTTACATGGAGCGCAACTCCAAGCCCGGGCTGCTGAAGAAGCGGGGAGACGAGCAGGTCATCGCCGGGGAGATACGCAAGGCCCTGCGCGAGATGGGCTGAGCTCCGTCCGCCTCAGTCCTCCCATCTTATCATGCCCGGAAGTATCATCCTGCCGAACCGGGGATGCCCGGGCAGGACCCTTACCGTGAAGCCCACGCTTCCGGCACGATCGCAACGCATTCTTCCCCGGAAGACCAGCCTGTCACCGTCCCGGTCCTCGGCTTCGAGCCTGACCGAGCTCCGGTTCTCCAGGCCGCTCTGGGCTCCCAGGGTTCCGTAGAGGGCCTCCACGTAGAGGTGGTCGCCCTCCAGCCCCGGGGCCGAGACCCTGACGGAAACGGGTATGGAGTCGCCCACGGTGCAGCAGCCTTCGGGCACTTCGGCCTTCACGTCCTCTATGCGGACCGAATCCCAGGCAGCGCTCACGGCGGTCTTCCAGGCCGCCAGCTCCCTGGCGCTCTCCCATTCTTCCGCCGAAAGCGCCGTGGAGTACCCGTGGGCCGGCAGATAGAAGCTCTCTGTGTAGTCGCGCAGTGTTCTGCCCACGCTGAAGGCCCCGCAGGTGCCCATCATCGACTTCTGCATCAGCTCCACCCATCGGCGTGGGGTTCCGTCCCGCGAACGGTCGTAGTACATCGGCACTATCTCGTTTTCTATGATGTTGTAGAGGGCCTTTGCCTCCACCTGGTCCTGCAGCTGGGGGTCGGCGTACTCCTCGCCGCTTCCTATGGCCCAGCCGATCTCCGGCCTGTAGGCCTCCGCCCACCAACCGTCCGGAACGCTCACGTGTATGCCCCCGTTTATGCAGGCCTTCATGCCGCTGGTGCCGCTGGCCTCCATGGGCTTGCGGGGGGTATTCAGCCAGACATCGACTCCCTGTACGAGGTACCTGGCCATGTCGATGCTGTAGTCCTCCAGGTAGATCACCCTTCCGTAGAAGCCGCGCTCCAGACACAGGTGCATGATGTTGCGGATGAGCTCCTTGCCGCCGTTGTCATGAGGGTGCGCCTTGCCGGCGAAGATGATCTGCACGGGCCGGTCCGGGTCGGACAGTATGCTCTTCAGCCTGTCGGGGTCGCGGAATATGAGGGTAGCCCGCTTGTAGGTGGCGAACCTCCTGGCGAACCCTATCGTCAGGGCGTCCGGGTTCAGTATGGGAATCTCGTCCCGATTCTGCTTGTGCATCCCCATTCGGTACAGCTGCCTGCTCCAGTGGTGCCTGGCGTAACCCACCAGCCGCTCCCGTAGCCGCTGGCGACCCTTCCACAGCTCCGACCGCGGCATGCGCTCTATGGCGCTCCAGGCTTCCTCGCCGGCGCCGCGCTCGGTCCAGTCCGGGCCCAGGTATCTGTCAAGCAGCCGCTTTATCTCATCGGCTATCCACGACTCCACGTGCACTCCGTTGGTGATGTGACGTATCGGAACGTCCTCCTTCGGCAGCATTGGCCAGACGTCCTTCCAGATGCGCCTGGATACCTCTCCGTGCAGCCGGGAGACGCCGTTGCGGAAGTGGGAGAACTTCAGGCCGAACACGGTCATCGAGAAAGTGGGACTGCCGTTTCTGCTTCCGAAGTGCAGGAACCTGTCCCTGTCGATGCCTATGGAGTCCACCAGAGGGCCCAGGTAACGCATCAGCAGCTCGTTGGCGAACTCCTCGTTGCCGGCCGGAACCGGGGTATGCGTGGTGAAGATATTGCCCGCCTTGACCTGCTCCACGGCGGACTCGAAGTCCAGGCCGGCCTCTACCGATTCCCTCAGACGCTCCACGATGAGAAAGGCGGAGTGCCCCTCGTTGATGTGGAAGACCGTGGGATCGATACCGGCCGCCCTCAGCGCCCTGAGACCGCCGACGCCCAGCAGTATCTCCTGCCTGATGCGCATGTCCTTGTCGCCGCCGTAGAGCTTGGTTGTTATCTCCCTGTCATCCGGCGAGTTCTCCGGCAGATTCGTATCGAGCAGGAGCAGCCTGACATGACCGATTGCTATCTCCCACACCGCCGCTACGGCAGAACGGTCTCCCAGCGGGAACCGCACCCGGACCTGGTCGCCGTTCCCATCCAGGACAGGACGCACCGGGAGGTTGGATACGTCGTAGGAGTGGTAGGTCTCCTGCTGCCAGCCGTCGCTGTTGAGGTACTGGCTGAAATAGCCCTGCCTGTAGAGAAGCGAGACTCCGGTCAGGGGAAGACCCAGCTGGCTGGCGCCCTTGAGCATGTCGCCCGACAGGACCCCCAGTCCCCCCGAGTAGATCGGAAGGCTCTCGTGTATTCCGAACTCCGCCGAGAAGAAGGCCACCTTCATGCCGCTTTCGGCGTGACGCCCTCCGTACCAGGTGCTTCTTTCCAGGTAGTCCCTGAGCCCGTCGTGAACCTCCTCCAAGTGAGCCAGGAATGCGCTGTCCTCGGACAGCTCCTCCAGACGCTCCTGGCTGGTCCTGTTCAGCATCAGAAGCGGGCTGTGCCTTGTCTTCTCCCACAGGGAGTTGTCGATCCATCGGAAGAGGTCGGTTCCCTGCTGGTTCCACGTCCACCAGCAGTTGTAGGCTATCTCCTTGAGCTTGTTAAGATTGTCCGGGATCTTGGGAAGAACTCTGAACGTCCTGGTTCTCACGGCAACCTCCGAGGCGGGGATCTCAGGTCGGGTCCTATGGCCATTCGGCGGTATGAGCATATCCATTGTGTCGGCCGCGGACAACTCCGCGGAGCCGCCGCCGGGGCTGTGGAACGGTCCGGCCGGGAACATGTTCAACACTGGAGACCGATCGGCCTTTCGAGGACGACCAGGCTGGGTATATTCCGAAGTTGGCTTCACAGGGCGGAGGAGTTGCGGTGAGAAACACGTCGATAGCGGCCCTACTGCTGGGCGGCCTGCTCGCGGCGGGCTCCATGGAGACCGAGATAGCGATTCCGCTGGAGACGCTGTCCATTGCGGGGGGCAATGGAGCATACATGACACTGGTGCCCGGCGGAGTCCCCCGGGGTGTTCCCGGCGGGCCGCTGCTTCCGGCGCTGCCGCTTCTGTACTGCATACCTGCGGGTTCGTCCGACCTGGAGGCCGAGTTCGATCCGCTGGAGCTGGACACGGTCTCGCTGCCGGGCCCCCCGGCGGTGGCGCGGACGCTCTATCCCCTGGGCTGGAACGGAGAGAGGCTCAGAGCGCCCGATACCGCCAGCCGGCAATCCGGATTCAGACCCGATGACCCAGTGCTGATGGCTTCCACCGGATGCATGGGGGGCTACACCGTAGCGTCGGTGCTGCTGACCCCGGCGGCGCTTCTGCCCGACGGCCGGCTGGAGATTGCCGTCAGCGGAACGCTTCGCCTGAGATGGACCGAGAGCACCGCCGCTGCGGAGTCTCCATCGCGGCTTCGGGTGATGGGGGGTATCCTTCGGAGGGTGGTCGAAAACCCGCAGGAAGTGGGGAGTTACGCCCCAGCATCGGTTCCCGTATCGGGTCCCGGTGTAGAGTACCTCGTGGTAGCCGACGAGGATTACGTCTCCGACATGCAGCCGATACTGGACCTGCACTCGTCGCGCGGGTACTCGACAGGGATGCTCACGGTGCAGGAAGCGGTGGCTTCCTACCCCGGCTCCGACGATGCCGAGCGCCTTCGAAACGCCATCATCCACTACCGCGAGAACCACGGAACCGTGTTCGTCCTTCTGGCCGGTGACGAGACACTGGTTCCGGACAGGCTGGTCTACACCCGCTGCGAGAACGTGCCCCCCGAGTACGCTCCCTGCGACCTCTACTTCTCGGACCTGGACGGCAGCTGGGACGACAACGGCGACGGTATCTACGGCCAGGCGGAAGACGGAATGGACCTCTTCGACGACGTGCTCCTGGGAAGGGCCCTTTTCGATGACCACGCCACGGCTCAGATCTTCGTGGACAGGACTGTGGCCTACCAGTCCTCGCCTCCCCCCGGCCCCTGGTCGCAGAAGGCCCTCCTCTGCGGTGCTGTTCTCTTCGAGGAGATCGGCTATGTCGGCGCCAAGGGAGCCGACTCTGTGGCCGCGGCCCTGCCGGTGGACTGGAACATCACCAAAGCCTACCAGCCGCTGGGCGGGGACGGCATCGACACCCACATCCCGGTTCTCCAGGATGGCACCGCATGGAACTACTACGCCGGCCACGGCAACGACCGGGGCATATACTGGTCCGAGCAGCCCATGACCATGATGACCACATGGCTGGCGGACACCCTGTGCAACGGGGAGAGAGCCGGGATTCACACCAGCATAGCCTGCCATCCCGGCGACTACCGCGACGGAAGGAGCTGTGCCGAAGGCCTGCTGCAGTGTCCCACCGGGGGAGCCGTATCGGTGACCTTCAACACCACCTACGGATGGGAGGGCTTCTGGCCCGCCCTGGGGGCCAGCGAGAAGCTCTGCATCGACTTTACAAGGCAGGTCTTCCGCGAGAAGGCTTCCAGCATCGGGGCAGCGGTCTCCGCAGCAAGGGCTCTGCGGGCGGCCGAGATGCACGGCGGCTACGACCGCACGCTGCAGTCGCTCCTGGCCTGGAACGCCTTTCACGATCCAGCCCTGCGGGTGATGGGCATACCCCCCGACTACGGGGTCCCGCCCTACTCGCTCTCCATGACCAGTCCCCGGCCCAATCCCTCCCGGGGGGATGCGCCGGTGCGCTTCGAGGTCTCCTTCGACCCCAGGATCGAGAGTGCAGCGGAGGTCGCCGTGCACGACATAGCCGGGAGGATGGTTTGGAGCAGGCGCATGACACTGCCCGGAGAGGTGGTCTGGGACGGCCGCAGCGGCGGAAGCCGCGTACCCAGGGGCGTCTATCTGGTCAGTGTCAGGCGGGGAGCGGTTGTCGTCTCCGGCAAGGTCACCGTTCTGGAGTAGAGCGGCAGCCCAAAGCCTACCGCAGCGCCTCCCTCTCCCTTATGGCCTGCAGCACCGGGGTCAGGCCCTCCCGGGAGGCCTGCCGCTGAATCTTCTCCAGCTCCCTCCTGCCCAGCTTTTCCCGGGCCCCCTCCACGAGCGCCTCCATGACCTTTCCTACTCCCGATCTCAGCTCGGACTGCAGCAGGACTGTCGCCGCCGTCCTGACAGCCAGCTCGGGGTCGGCCTCCCGCAGCAGAAAGGCGGCCGTGGCGAGGACGTTCAGCAGCGATGACCTTGTTCCCCTTTCCAGTGCGATCTCCAGTCCCTGCCTGGCCATCTGCCAGGCCCGCTCCTCCCTTCCCGCCAGCTGCGCCGCCTTGGCGGCGGTACCCAGCGCACCCAGGTACTCCAGCCAGTAGCCGCCGTCCATTGCTTCGGAGATGGCGGTCTCCATTATATCCCAGGCCTCCTTCGACCTGTCCAGGGAGATAAGTGCCTGGGCCATGGCTGCGCGGGTGACCACAGAACGACGGCGGTCTCCGATGTCCTCCCGGATATCCAGGGCCATCCTGCTGTATCTCAGGGCCTCGTCGCTGTTGCCCAGACGCTCGTGCACCTCCGACAGGTGGTGGTAGGCGTTGGCCATTCCGAGAGGGGCCCCCAGCCTGCGGTTCAGCTCCAGATGCCTCTCGAATATCTTGCGGGCCCCGTCGTAGCGGCTCGTCTGTATGCAGACCTGGCCGAGGTTTCCCAGGCCCTTGGCGTAGTTCACAAGGTCGCCGCTCTCCTCGGATATGTGCATGAACTCCCGAATGTAGCTCTCCGCGCTCTCGGCATCGCCCTGAACGGCGGCGGCTATTCCCAGGTTGTTGAGGACCCTGGCTTTCCCGGCGCTGTCGTCGGCGGACATGGAAAGACTCAGAGCCTCTTCGTAGTGGACCACGGACTCCCGGACGCGGCCGGAGTACTGAAACACGTTTCCCAGGTAGTTGAGCGTCAGCGCGGTCTCGCGCATGTTGCCGTAGTGACGGAGGATGAAGAGGCTTCTGGACAGTATCTCTTCGGCGCGCGCGAGGTTTCCGGTGTGGAACAGGAACCACCCCAGTCTGGCCTGGGCCATGGCCAGCAGCTCCTCGCCATCCAGATCCTCGCGCCTGGTATGGAGCCTGCGGAGCACCTCCACGGCGTTCTCGAAGGCCTTGACTCCCTGAAAGAAAAGGCTGCCCGCCTCGAAGAATCCCGTAAGGCCGTCGATTCCCATGGAGACCAGGTCGGTACGCCCTGATTCCAGGGCCCACAGCCAGGCCTTGCGAACGTCTCGTCTCTGATGTGAGATGCGCCGAAAGGCCTCCCGCCTGTGGCCGGAGCGCATCTCCTTCGCCTGCTGCTCCAGAAAGGACATATATATGGAGCTGTGGCGATTGCGGGCGTTGACCAGCCGCTGCTCAAGCTGGGAGAGACGGTCGAAGGCGAAGTTCCTGATCGGCCCCGGTATGCAGGCATGGCCGGGCCCGGCCGGCCTGACTATCCCCAGCTCTCGCAGCGATCGGAAGAGACCGGGGCCGGATCCCGTGAGCTCCCGGGCGTGTTCCAGCGCAAAGGCCCCCGAGAATACGGAGAGCTGCCGGACGGCGCTTCTCTCCTCCCGGGAGATGCGTGACCAGAGTATCTCCAGCATCGCTCCCACTATGTACTCGTGGGGTGGGGTGCTGCCGCTTGTCCGGGCGGCGTCGAGACGTTCGCCCAGGTCCTCCAGGAGTGTCTGCATCCCGATCTCGCCCAGCACGGCCGCGGCCAGCTCCAGGGCCATGGGATTACCGCGCAGGCCGCGACAGAGGTCCCTATCTTCCTGACCATGTCCATTCCCGAACTGTCTGCCATGAAGGGCCTCAAAGGCGGATCTCAGCAGCTTCGAGGCCGGTGCGGGCCGCCCTTCGGCGCTCCTGCAGCCGACGCCCGCGAGTGACAGGCCGGCGGCCTGGGAATGGGAGAGTGATTTTCGCCTGTTGCAGAGAATGACCGCCTGACCCAGCGAAGGAAGCAGCTGGTCGATCAGTTCCTCCAGCTCATCGAAGTCCTCGATTCCGTCACAGATCAGCAGCATCCGCCGGCCCTCGAGGTAGCCGCGAAGCTGATCTAGCTTGCCGCTCTTGCTGTAGAAGGAGAATCCGGCCGCATGGGCAAGAGCGGAGACGAGCCGGCTGCGTGTTCTGACTCCATTCAGGGTGGCGTGGGCTACGCCGTCGGGGTAGGAGGGTGCGAACTTCAGGCCGGCTTCCCTGCAGAGCCGGGACTTGCCGATTCCCGTCGGGCCGTGGACGCAGACCAGCTCGCATTCCACAAGCAGGCTGCCCAGCCTGTCCAGCTCCGCAGTCCGGCCGGCGAAAGGGGTAAGGCTCTCCTCTGCGAAGCTTACCGGGCCGGTTGTCTCCGTCCTCGAATCATGCATTCTACGACTTCCGCTGAATTGGCGGCCTCTCTTTTATTCTAGGCCGCGGCCCCCGTGCGGTCAAACCGAGGTTCGTGCGAGGTCCCCGCACGGATCCCTGCGTACATCATGCGGTCACCGGGGGCGGTGGCTCTCACTGGAGCGCAGAAGGGGGCTGATACGGCAGCGGACGGGTGCGGCGGACGTTTGCATCTGCGTTCCGGAGGCCTGTGGCATGCGGAAGGTCCTGCGACTGGTTCTGCTTCCCTAGCGGCCGGCCAGGACCACGGCCCTCAGAGCCGGCCCGGCTTCATCGTCGCTCCTCACCAGGTACACTCCGGGGGGCAGCGGTATCAGCTCCTCGGTACCCGCGGCCAGCTCCGCGGTGGCCACCCGGCGGCCGCAGATGTCCAGGACGGCCACCGAAGCCGGGGTACTCCCGCAGCGCAGGCGAATCCCGCCTGTACCGGGGTTGGGCGCGACCCTCACCGGCAGGTGGCCGCAGCCGGTCTCCCGGTCATGCACCGACTCGGGCCAGGAGGTGGTCACCCCCCGCAGCCCCTTGAGGAAGCCGCTGAGGGCCACGCAGGCCATGGGTGTGGGGTAGGGCTCGGCCGACATCAGGCATACGTCCTCCCCGTCGGCGGTACCGAAGCTCACCGAGGGACCCGGTTCCGGGGACCACAGCGAAGGCTCTGCAAGGTGCAGGGAGTGCAGAGTGAGTACCGCCATTGCCCAGCTGGTGTCGCAGACCTGGTAGGGCTCGATGGCCTTAATCGCGTCCGGAAAGGAGTAGGAGTAGCCGTAAAGCCCTTCGTAGCCGCAGATGAGGCTCAGCTCCGCCCCGTTCCAGCCCATCAGCACCGGAAAGGGCAGGTCCCCGCCCTGCACGCTGTCGGCGAACCGGAGGCACTCGGTGGCCACCATGCCGGGGGCGATTATGTAGAGGGTGTCGCCTGCAGGGACCGTCTCCAGCCGCAGCTCCTCGTCTCCCAGGCCTTCATGCCCCACCGCGATTATGGGCTCGGGCGTGTCGCATACGTCCATGCGGCCGAAGTAGCAGGTGGAGGTCTCGTAGCGCAGCACACCGTTGAGGCCGTCGATCACCCGGGCCCAGCCGGAGTTCACGGATCCCCTGTCCACGCTTATGCCCAGATCTCCCCAGCCGTTGCCCGAGATGTCGGGTACGGGATGCAGGCCCGGGTCGGAGGTGACCTCCCACCTGGTCCAGAGGGTGTCGCCGCTCTCGCCGTCCAGCCCCAGGAAGTAGTAGCTGCTGCCGTCGGCCTTGGAGAACGCATGGACGATGGGGACGCCTCCGGAGTCCGCCCGCGTGTAGGAGGCGGAGCGTATCTCGTGCGGCGAGCAGTCCGTTGCCCAGATTACCGAGCCGTCCCCTCCGGATACGCCCAGAACCGAGGCTCCGTACTGCCCCTGTGACTCGCCGGTGGCCACGGCCAGGTCCCGAATGCCGTCTCCGTCCAGATCGGGTACGGAGCAGAGGCATATGCGGCTTCGTACCCCCGGGACCTCGGGGTTGGTCCAGAGGATCTCGCCGGTCAGACCGTCCACGCAGTAGATGCCCGTGCCGGAGGTGAAGTGCGGAGAGGCGGCAACGTCTTCGGTTCCGTTGGCGTTTACGTCCGCTACCGACTCGACCGCTATGAGATCGACCTCCGGAAGGGCGGTCCAGACGACGGAGGGCGGGGCGGATACGAGGGAGATGATGATGAGGATCATTGCATACCTCCCAATTCCAGGACTCAAATCATAATTGCCCACAGTCCCCGAAGACGTCAATGTCGTACGGCAGGATGGGGGAGTGCGGGTTATTGACTATGTTCAGCCCGGCATTCGCAGAGGCTGTGACGGAAGGGGGTAGGGGCCGATGGCCAGGAAGAGGCTGCCGCTGCGCAGGCTCAGGCACGCCCTGGCCATGCCGCTTATGCGGCTGGCCGTATTCGGGGCCGCCGTCTGTCCTCGGCGGGTGCTGTGGTGGCTGGCCGGGCGCCTGGGATGGGCGGCCGCCCGGCTGCCCATACGCTCCAACCGGATCATCGCCCGTCACCGCCGCCTGGTGATGGACCCGCAGGGCATAACGGTGCGCAGCAGCGACATCTACCGCTACGTGCTGGCGGGGATACTGGACTTCGTCCACCTCTCCTACCGCAGCGACGAGGTCTTCCGCAAGGCGGTACGGATGAAGGGGGCCGGGCACCTCGAGGAGGTCCTGAAGTCCGGTAAGGGCGCCATCGCGATCACCGCCCACTACGGGGGATGGGAGCTGATCCCCAGAGCCGTGGCGCTGCAGGGCCACCGGACGGCGGTGGTGGGACGCAGGCTCTGGCAGCCCGGCCCCGCCGACCTGCTGAACAGGCTGCGTGAGAAGCCCGGGGTGAACACGCTACGCCGCAAGGGCGGGGTGATGTCCATAGTCCGGCAGCTGAGGAGGAACACGGCCATCGGCATACTGATCGACCAGGACACCAGCCACGTGCAGGGGGACTTCATGGAGTTCCTGGGCCGGCCGGCCATGACCCCGGTGGGTCCGGCGGGCATAGCCGTCCGCATGGGGGTGCCGGTTGTGCCGCTGCACATACGGCGGCGGGAGGACTCCAGCTACCTGATCACGGTGGAGGAGCCGGTGGACACCTCCGGCTTCTCGGGCGATGAGGGGGCGCTGGAGCTGACGCAGCTTCTCACCAGCCGCATAGGAGCCTGGATACGCGAGGACCCCCGGCAGTGGATCTGGTTCCACAGGCGCTGGCGTCGCAGGCCGAAGCCGGACCGGGAGGACTGAGCCTCAGCCCAGAACCCGGTCCATCACGGCCTTCACCCTGGCAGAGGCCTTTCCGTCCAGCCCCGTGAAGAAGCAGTCGCGGTAATCGGCCAGCTTCCGCCGCATCTCCCCGGTGGGGTTCAGGGCCATTGCCACCGCGTCTTCCAGCTCGTCGGGCGAGCTCATGTGTGGGAAGGCCCCCTCCAGCCACTCCCTGGGGTCTATGGAGAGTATGGGCATACCGTCGGAGTGCGTGTGCCTTTCGTAGGGCAGCTCGTAGATGACACCGTGCCTCCCCAGGGCCAGGAACTCGTTGATCACGCTGGAGGTGTCGCTTATCACGGTGTCCGCCAGGTGCAGGTAGGGGTAGACGTCGTACTCCTCCCGGGGCACCAGGCAGAGCCCCCGGTGCCTCCCGGCCAGCCTCTGGTAGAGCCGGTGCTGGGAGTGCGGCGCGTACTTGCCCCCCCACGAGTAGGGGTGCAGCTTGACCACCAGGTTGTGCTCCGGCAACAGGTCGATCACCCTCTCCCCCAGGGGCCCGATGCAGCTGGGGCGGTAGGAGGGGGCGAACAGGACGGTTCTCTTCTCCGGGTCCAGCCCCAGCGTCTCCGCCAGGGCGGAGTCGTCGAACCAGCCGGGCCAGAAGAAGGGGTCCAACTTGGGAAGTCCGGTTACGTGGAAGTCGGCCACGTTCTCCCAGCCCAGGCTCCCGACGAAGTCGTGCCAGTAACGGCCCTCCAGGAAGACGTGGTAGCGGAATCCCTTCTGGCGGGCGATGTTCCGGATTCGCAGGGTCTTGATCCCAACGCCGTGGTCCAGGTGGAAGCGGGGTACGTCCCCGTACCGGGCCGGGTGCTTCAGGGCGTCGCCGCACACCACCGCGTCGAATCCGCGGGTCCGGCGGGTCACGCGGTACCCCCGCTGTCGCAGCTGCTCCTCTATTCGGCGTCTCTGCGGGATCAGGAACACTCCCAGGAATCGACGCTGGTCCCTTCCCACCCGCACGTGGAGGTCGTAGGAGGGGTCCTCTGCCAGTGCCCTGTACAGGGGGAAGAGGGAGTTGAGATAGTACCGCTTCTTCAGGTCGAAGAGCACTCTGGGCAAGGGTGCTCCCTTCACGCCGCCCCGGTCACGCCGCCGGGCTCAGTGGTTTCTCTTCACGTCCTTCTTTATGCCGGTGGAGGAGATGTCGGGGGTGCGGGGAAGGTAGACCACCCTGCAGATGTCCTCCAGATGATCGAACTTCCCCTGCCAGTCGGTTCCCATCACCAGGATGTCCACCCCGTTCTCCAGGATGTCGCGGCGCTTCTGCTCCCAGCAGCTCTCGGGTATCACCTCGTCCACGAACCTGATGGCCTCCACTATCCTGGCCCTGTGCTCCCAGGGGTATACGCACCTCTTGCCCTTGACCTCGTTGAAGCCGTCGGTGGAGACCCCGACTACGAGATAGTCCCCCAGCTCCCCGGCCCTCTGCAGTATGCGCAGGTGGCCGTAGTGGAACAGGTCGAAGGTTCCGTAGGTGAGGACAACCGTACCACGGTCTTCTTTCCGCTCGGGACCGGATATCTCAGACATGAGTGCTACCCTATTCCCTGCCGTGCCGGAAGGCAATGCCGAATGTCTACGGCATCACCACCATTCTGGTGGTCTGGGCGTAGCCGTGCCCGGTTACGGCCCGGACCAGGTAGGTGCCGGCGGGGAGCCTCGAGACGTCCAGCTCCCGGAAACCGGGCTCCATGGTCACCCGCTCAACCCGCCTTCCGGCCAGGTCGTAGACGCTGGTCTGCAGGGCCCGACCTTCCATACCCGGCCATACCACGGAAGTCACGGTCCGGGCGGGGTTCACGCCCAGCAGCATGGTGCCCGTGCCGGCGGGGGGCGCCGGCCTGTCCTCCAGGCCGGTCTTGTTGCCGCAGAGTATGTTGTCGTAGGGGTCGAACGCCACCGACTGCGGCTCAAAGCCCACGGTGTAGGTTCCGGACTGGGTCTGGGCGTCGTTCCACATCACCACCACCGTGTCCTGTGAGGCCCCCTGCACCAGGAACTGCAGCGGCATCTCGAACACCGGGCCCACCGTCTGCACCTGCTGCAGGTCCACGGTGACCTCCCACTGCGAGCCCGACTGCTGCCAGGAGTACTCCAGGTCGTATACCGGGTAGCCCTCGCCGTGTATCCAGGTGTCGAAGAACCAGTCTATGTCCTCGCCCGTGTAGGCCTCCACGGCGTCGCGGAAGTCGTCGGTCTCCACCAGGCCGTAGGCGTACTGGTCGAAGTAGTCCTGCATCAGGCCGAAGTAGTCCCCGTCTCCCAGCACGTAGCGCAGCATGTGCAGCACCGCGCCGGCCTTCTCGTATGTGGTGTAGCTGAATATCTCGCCGGGAGTGGTGGGGTCGGATATGGGGAACGTCTCCCCGCTCTGCAGGTAGGGGATCATTATATCGTTGAGCACGTAGTCGCGGTACTCGGCCTCGCCGTAGGTCTCCATCCACAGCGCCTCGCCCAGGACGGCGAAGCCCTCCTTGAGCCAGATGTCGGTCCAGTCCGCCATGGTGACGCAGCAGCCCCACCAGTGGTGGGTCATCTCGTGGGCTATAAGCCAGTCGTAGTTGGTGTTGCCGTTCACGGCGAAGGCCACGTGGGATATGGCCGAGGTGTGCTCCATGTCGCCCTTGGGGGTCTGGACCAGCGAGAACTTGCAGTCCCAGGGGTAGGGGCCGAAGAGCGTCTCCAGGTTGGCCAGCATGGCGTCCACGTTCACGAAGCTGCCCAGGGCGTCCTCCACGTCCCAGGAGTAGACGTAGTAGTAGATGCGGGAGTCGCTGGAGTCGTGCAGCACCGTGTAGTCCCCCACCGCCAGCATGGCCAGGTAGGTGGGCATCTGCTGGCCGAACTCCCAGTGGTAGGTGGCCTTGCCGCCTGCGTAGTCCACTCCGGCGGAGTCCCCGTTGGCCACCGCGTAGAGCGTGTCGGGGCAGGTGATGTGGAAGTCCATGGAGGCCTTGTCGTTCTGATGGTCCCAGCAGGGGAAGGCGCACTTGCCCATGCACTGGCCCTCGGTGTAGATGCCCACCCCTATGTGGTAGGTGATGGCGTTGTTGAACCAGAAGCCGCCCCAGGCCTCGTGGTAGGGCTGCCCGGAGTAGGCCACCCAGATGTCCACCGTGTCCGAGGGCGTAACCGGGGAGGACGGAGTGATGAAGATCGAGTCCGCGTCGGTGTAGAAGCCCAGAGGCCCCGTGTCGTCCCAGACCGAGTCTGCCGTCACCTGGCGCAGGTCCAGCCTGATCTCGGACACCGTTCCCCCCGCGGAGGTGAGGGTGATGCCGGTGACCCCCTCGATCTCCTCGATGTCCCGCAGCACCTCGATGTCCACGTCGTAGTGCAGTATGTCGCAGGGGTTGGGCGGATGATCGGTCAGACGCAGGGCGCGGGCGGCAACCACCGGCCTCCTGAGGGCCGAGTTGTCCAGCCGCACGTGCGGCTGGGCGCAGAGTATCGCAAGAACCAGAGACAGCATGACTTACCCCCCCCGGGATAATGACATCACATGGGCCGAGCCCCGCTCCGGACCCTTTCCCGTCAGCTGCATAATGTTAGGGGACCGGCTTGCCGTCTACCTGAAGGCCGGGAACCCTCGCCATCTTCTTCGACGACTTTCACCGGAAAGATCTCGGCCTCCCGGAGTCCGCCTCAGTCGTCAGCCTTCCGGGGCAGGAACTCCATGCCGGACAACCTCTCCATCTCCGTGGCCATCTCCAGAGATCGGTCTATCATCTGCGCGGGAATGGCCTTGGCCGCACGCTTGCCGCGGAGCCTGATGGTCAGAGGCCCCTTGAGGCCCCTGGTCTTCGCCTTGACCGCGGCCGCCGTGGCTGCTCCCACCAGGCCGCCCCCGAAGGCCATTCCGCTCATTCCGGAAACGGTGATCGACTCCACCTCGTCCCATTTCGCCGATATCGTCGTCAGGTAGAGGAAGGCGAAACCCTCCTGCGTCAACCCCACGCCGGCCTTTGAGGCCCGCACGAATATCCAGATTCCCAGCGGTATGCCAACCACCAGCAGGCAGCAGAGGAATCCCGCGAAGTACTGCGCCCTTCTCCAGCCCTTCTTCATCGGGTAGAACCTGTTCTCGCGCTTCGCCCTCTCCAGGAGGGCGGATGCGTCCAGACTGCCCTTCCCCATTCGTCTTCCTCTCAGTTGCGGGCGTCACCTATAGCCAGCCCTTGCGCCTGAAGTACAGAAGCATGCCCAGCGCCACCAGGGCCATCACCCCCAGGGCGCCGTAGTAGCCCCAGGCCCAGCCCAGCTCGGGCATGTGGTGGAAGTTCATGCCGTATACGCCGGCGATGAAGGTCAGCGGAATGAAGATGGTGGCCACTATGGTCAGCACCTGCATCACCTTGTTCATCTGCAGGCTGACGCTGGAGAGGTAGGTGTCCACCATGCCCGAGAGCACCTCGCGCATCACCTCCACGCTCTCCAGGACCTGCACGGTGTGGTCGTAGAGGTCGCGCAGGTAGGGGGCGGTTCCGGCGTCGAAGGAGGGAAGGGCCTCCCGGGACATGGCCCCCACCGCCTCCCGCAGGGGCCACACGGACCTGCGGAAGCCGAGGGTCTCCGTCCGCAGCCGCTGGAGTCTTACCAGGAGCTCGGTCTCCGGCTCCCCCAGCAGCTCGTCGTGCATCCGCTCCACCAGCTCCCCCGCGTTCTCCAGCAGCACGAAGTAGGAATCCACGACTGCGTCGCAGAGGGCGTAAAGCAGGTAGTCCGCGCCCATTGACCGTATGCGGCCCCGTCCGTCATCGATCCTGGAGATCACCGATTCGAAGGCCGGCAGATCGGCCTCGGACTCGAAGCTCACCAGCAGGTTGCCGCGTAGGAAGAATGCAAGCCCCTTGCGCAGTATCCCCTCCCCGTCCATGACAGCCGTCTGCATCGTCAGGAACAGGTAATCCTCGGCCGTCTCCAGCCGGGGCCGCTGCGAGGGGTTCTCGGCATCCTCCAGCACCAGCGGATGGATGCCCAGTTCCCTGCCCAGGTCTCTGAGTAAGGACGGGCTTCCCAGGCCCCGGACGCGGAGCCAGCCGACGGCCGCGCCAGTGGTCTCCGGGGCCGCTTCGACCGTGTTTCTGGAGAAGGCGGCCTCGTGGTACTCGATCAGCTCCAGCGTGGTCGGAACGCTGTCCGGATGAGGACGCTCCGGTATCGAACCCGGGGCGAGGCCGGCCTTGCGGCCCAGTCCCCAAAAGAGCCGCCTGACCATGATCTCCCCCTAGCCCTCTTCGGTCCCGCCTCCGGCGCCCCAGCCCTGCCGGTAGCGGACGAACCTGGCCGGGTTGCCGGCCACCACCGCACCCGGCGGGACGTCCCTGGTGACGACGGCCCCTGCGCCGACAATCGCGCCTTCGCCGATGGTCACCGGGAGGATGGTGGCGTTGGACCCGATGCTGGCGCCGTCCTCCACCTTCGTGGCCTTCCACTGCTCCCTGTCGGGCTGCGGCGGGTATACGTCGTTTATGAACTTGACCCCGTGGCCGATGAAGCAGTCCGAGCCTATCTCCACCAGCTCGCAGACGAAGGCGTGGCTCTGGACCCTGGTGCGGTCACCGATGGTCACGCCCTTCTGTATCTCCACGAAGCAGCCCACCATGCAGTCCTCGCCGATGGTGCAGCCGTAGAGGTTCACGAAGTTCCAGATCCTGGTCCCCTCGCCGATCTCGCAGTCGTTGACCAGCTGGATATCACTCCACTTGCTTTTTTTCCCGATCACCTGCTTCCCCCTCCGTGAGATTCCGGCGCGGGCGGCGCCCGACCTGTCCCGCCTGAGCTAAAGCCACTAATGGATGAACCTACATCCACCTGGGGGCTTCCACCAGAGCCAGGTGGCGGAAGAGCCAGTTATTCGATTGCGATTCCGGCAGCATGTAGGTAGTGGTAGTACTCCGAGACGAGACAGGCTGTTGGACCCGCATGGAAACGGAAGGGCAAACGATGAGGATTGATGGCCCGAAGAAGGATCCGCTCGATACGAAGGGAGTGAAGCCCGCGGCGCTGGAGAGGCTGAAGACCGCTCAGAAGCGGCTCTCCCGGCTGCTGGAGGAGCTCACCCGCTTCCAGGAGGAGCTGGAGGAGATGGGCGAGGACCTGGGATCGATGCCCCGGCCGGAGGAGGTTCCGCCGCAGAGCGTGAAGAGATCGGATGCTCCCGTCGTGGAAGACCCGGAGGGTGGAGCGGAGAATGCGTAGCTCCGAGCCCGGACCGACGGGGAGGTCGGGATGAGAAGGGCCTCCCGCGGAACCCACCTGTTCACCCTGGCCGGCTTTCGCGTCAGCATGGACCTCAGCTGGCTGGTGATAGCCTTCCTGGTTACATGGACGCTGGCGGCGGGGATATTCCCAGACCGGTACCCCAACCTCTCCACCGGGGCCTACTGGGCAATGGGAATCGGGTGCGCCGTGGGCCTGCTGGTCTCCATAGTCCTCCACGAGCTGAGCCACTCCCTGGTGGCCAGGAGGTTCGGAATGCCAATAGGGGGAATAACCCTCTTCGTCTTCGGCGGAATCGCTCAGATGGAGGATCAGCCTCCCCATCCCAGGGCGGAGGCGCTCATGGCCATTGCCGGACCCGTAAGCAGCGCGATCATCGGAGGTGTCCTGCTGGGTCTTCACGGCCTGGCGGGCTCCGCCATGCCCACACCCCTGGCCGGCGCGGTCCACTACCTGGGGCTGATAAACCTGGTGCTGGCGGCCTTCAACACCCTGCCGGCGTTTCCCCTGGATGGGGGGAGGCTGCTGCGGGCGGGCCTGTGGGCCTGGAAGAAGAGCATGCGAAAGGCAACCCGCACAGCCTCACGCATCGGCAGGATATTCAGCTACGTGCTCATCGCCCTCGGTATGCTGGCCCTCCTGTCGGGCAGCTTCATAGCGGGCATCTGGTGGGGCCTGATAGGGCTTTTCCTGAACGGGGCGGCGAAGAGCTCCTACCGGCAGATGCTGCTGCGCAGGGAGCTGGAAGGGGAGCCGGTCAGGAAGTTCATGGAGGACCGCCCGATTACGGTTCCCGCCTCCGCTACGGTAGCGGAGCTGCTGGGCGAGTACGTTTTCAGGCACTACAAGAAGATGTTCCCCGTGGTGGAGGAGGACGGCGGCCTGCTGGGCTGCGTCACCACCGAGGAGATAAAGCACGTGCCCGAGGAGCAGAGGGGGACCAGGAAGGTGGGCGAGATCGCCGACCGCTGCAGCGGCGAGAACACCATCGGGCCGGACGAGGACGCCACCAGCGCGCTGTCCCGAATGAGCGGCAGCGGTAAGAGCAGGCTGGTGGTGGCCGAGGACGGCAGGCCCGTGGGCGTGATAACCCTCAAGGACCTGCTGCTGCTGCTGTCGCTGAAGATAGACCTCGAAGAGTGAATGGAGCTGACAGGACGATGCTGGATGTGAACAGGATCCTGGCGCCGGTGGACCTGGGGCCGGAGAGCCGCAAGGTCCTGCGGACCGCCGGGGAGATAGCCTCGGCCTTCCACTCCGAGGTGGTGGCCATGCACGTGGTGCAGCCGGTGCCGCCGCTGCCCATGGCCCAGGAGGTTCCGCCGGGGTCCACGGCCGCCTTCAACGTGCCCGTATACCAGAGCACTCTGGAGGAGCAGGCCGAGGCCTCACTGGAGGAGATTTTTGACACGGAGCTGCCGAAGGGTATGGCCAGGGCGCTGCTGGTGAGGACCGGCCGGATTGCCCCCACCATTCTGGAAGAGGTGCGGCACGGCGGTTACGACCTGGTGGTGATAGGCTCCGGTGAGGGCGATGACCTGGACACCATGCTGTTCGGTTCCATAGCCCAGCGGGTGGTGGAGAACGCCGCCGCGCCGGTGCTGGTCCTGAGAGGAAGAGAAGAGAGCGAAGAGGCAGAAGGGAGATAGCAGCGCCGAGGACGCCCTGGAGGAGCTTCGCCGTGGGCCGAAGACCGCCCGGGACAAGATCCGGGAGGCCTAGACCCGGCCCTTCCGCTCCAGGACCCAGCGGACCGACCACCGGATCAGCTCCAGGTTGGTTTTCAGGTTCAACTTGCGCTTGATGTTCTGGCGGTGGGACTCCACGGTCTTGACGCTTATGCCCAGTTGTTCGGCTATCGAGCTGGAGGACACCCCCTCGCCTATGAGGGTCATCACCTCCAGCTCGCGGTCGGTGAGCCTGCTGGCCGGCGGGTCCTCGCCCTGGGGGTAGCCGTCGCCTCCCACGAACCTCCTCAGCAGCCTGTTGGTCATGGTGGGGCTGAGGTAGATGCTGCCGGAGTTGACCGTCCTCACCGCGCTCACCAGGTCCTCCTCTGCGGCGTCCTTCTGTATGTAGCCGCCGGCCCCGGACTCCAGGGCCCGCTCGGCGTAGATCTTCTCGTCGTGAATAGACGACACCAGCACCCTGATGCCGTCGTAGCGGGAGGTGAGCCGCTTCACCATCTCCAGGCCGTCGCCCCGGGCCAGGGAGAGGTCGGCCACCACCACGTCCGGCTTCAGCTCCCCCGCCATTCTCTCGCCGGTGGCGGCGCTGTCGGTCTCCCCGCAGACCTCCATGCCCTCCTCGGCCTCCAGCAGGGCTGTCAGCCCCTTTCGTACGATGGGGTGGTCCTCTACCAGCAGGACTCTTATCATTCCGTTTCCTCCCCAGTGCTGCCCTCGAGTACCTCGGGCACCCTGCAGCTCACCACGGTTCCCCGACCCTTCTCGGACCTTATGTCCAGCTCCAGGCCGTTGGCAAGGGCCCTCTGTCTCATCAGAAGGATGCCGTAGCAGTCCCCCAGCGAGGTGTCGCCGGGGTCGAAGCCGCGGCCGTTGTCCCTTACCTGCATCTGCATGTCCCCCTCGATCAGCCGCAGGCGGACCTCGATGCTTTCGGCGCCGGAATGCCGCATGGCGTTGGTCACGGCCTCGCGGGCGATGTTGTACACCGCCCTGGCCCTCTGCGGCGGTATGCTGCGGGGCAGCGCGTCGGCCTCCAGGCGCACGGGAACGTTCGGAGTGGAGACCGTGGAGGCCATCCTCTCCATTGCCGTGATCAGCGGGGTCTGCCGGAAGTCAATGGTCATCAGGGCGTGGGAGAGCTCCCGGATCTGCTGCAGGCTCTTTTCTGCCAGGCCGGCTATCTCCCCGGCAGTCTCCCTGAGCTCTTCACCCGCTTCCTCCGCGCCCAGCCGCTTTCGCAGGGAGGAGGCCATCATCTTCAGCCCGGTGAGGTCCTGGCCGACGTTGTCGTGCAGGTACTCGGCCACCTCCCTACGCTGGCTGTCGGCGGCGTCCGCGAGGTACTCGGTGAGGCCGTGCAGCATGGGGGCCCCGCTGATGGTTCCGGCCGTGTGGACCACCGCGGACAGCAGGACATGGCCACCCTCCATGGCGTCGCTGCGCCAGGTAACGGGGTGGGGGTTGCCCTCCGAGTCGACGACGGGAACCACCAGCCATTCGCCGTGGACGTTCCACAGGTGGTCCATCACCGTCCGCCATGCGGATTCGCTTCCGAAAAGCGGCCGGAGGTCGGAGAAAGACCCGGGCTCGGCTCCCAGGAGAATCCTGAGGGTCCCGCTGCAGAGCACAGCGACTCCCTGGGAGTCGAAGATGGCGCTGGCGAAGGGCGACTTTTCCAGTATGGCGGCGAGCAGGCCGGTGGGCTGCAATCAGCTCCTCTCCTCGTTTAATTCCGATCACTGGAATAGCACGACTAACATAGGAAATGGCCTTTGCCGGGGAAAGCCCGCTGGAGAAGCGACCCAGGGGCGAATGGGGCATTCCCCGATGCTCCCTGGCCCCACCTTGTGGCATTCTTGACAGGCAGGATCAATCCGAGGGCAGATCGAAGGGAGCGAGATGGCCGAGAAGATGAGGACTTTCGTGATGAGGAAGATCGGCGAGGTGGGCATGATGGAGAATGAGGTCCCCGGCGATCCGGGCCCCAACGGGGCGATCGTAAAAACCACCAGGGCGCTGATCTGCACCTCCGACACCCATACGGTGGCCGGTGCAATAGGGCCGCGGGAGAACCTGATCCTCGGTCACGAGGCGGTGGGCGTGGTGGACCGGGTGGGCAGCGAGGTGGACGGATTCCGGGCCGGAGACAGGGTGGCGGTGAACGCCATAACCCCTGACTTCATCTGTCACAACTGCCAGCGCGGCTACCCCTCGCAGTGCGGTGAGATGCTGGGGGGCTGGAAGTTCGCCAACATCAAGGACGGCGTCTTCGCAGACTACTTCCACGTCAACCAGGCCTCGGCCAACCTCGCCCCCATCCCCGACGGCCTCTCCGACGAGCAGGCGGTCTACGCCTGCGACATGATGTCCACGGGGTTTGCAGGAGCCGAGAACGCCGACATACCCATGGGGGGAACGGTGGCCGTGTTCGCCCAGGGCCCGGTGGGTCTGATGGCCACCGCCGGGGCCCGGCTGCTGGGAGCGGGGATGATCATAGCCGTGGAGACCGTTCCCAACAGGATCGAGCTGGCCCGCCACTACGGCGCCGACGAGGTGGTGGACTTCGCCGAGACCGATCCGGTTGACGCCATCATGGAGCTCACCGGCGGCGAGGGAGTGGACTCGGC
Organism: uncultured bacterium; assembly: GCA_964553045.1. Taxonomy (GTDB): domain Bacteria; phylum Fermentibacterota; class Fermentibacteria; order Fermentibacterales; family JCC-6; genus JAWLEP01. The sequence continues at coordinate 75,318 of CAZKJG010000002.1, forward strand.
CATCGAGTCGCTGGGCGCGCAGGCGACCTTCGAAGCCTGCGTCAAGGTTACCCGTCCGGGCGGGACCATATCCAACGTCGGCTACCACGGAGAGGGTGAGTACGTGAAGATCCCCAGGGAGGCGTGGGGCGTCGGCATGTCCGACAAGACCATACGCACCGCCCTCTGTCCCGGCGGAAGCCAGAGGATGGAGAGGCTCTTTCGTCTGATACTCGGAGGCAGGGTGGACCCCGCCAGGATGACCACCCACAGCTTCGATTTCGACGAGATCGAGAAGGCCTTCGAGCTGATGCGGACCAAGGAGGACGGAGTTATAAAGCCGCTGGTGCGTTTCCTGTAGCCGGTGGCGATGAATGAAAGAGAAGGAGTGATGGCGATGCTGCTGCTGGCAGTGCTCTCCGCCCGGAGGACGGAGCTCCGTCTGGCAGAGCCCGACGGGGGCGGCGGCCTGAGCTACGTTTCCAGCTACATATCCGACTTGCTGACCGGCGCCGACGAGAGGGCGGCCGCCATGGCCGACTTCCTGGAAAGGGAGGGCTGTACCCCCGATGGCGCCGCTGTTGCCAGGCCATCGGAAGCAGAGAGGATTCCCGAGTCCGCCCTGCGGGCGCTCACGGCGACCGACAGGCTCGTGCTGGTGACTCCGGCCGTGGCCATGGCCAGCTCCGTGACAGGGGGCTGCCTGTCCGACCCGGGCGGGAACGGCCGCCGGGTGGTGATCTACACAGACGGCGACCTGGACTGCGCGTTGGTTCCCGGCGACGGAGGCAGGCCCAGGCCCTGTCCGATAGCCATGGCGGACCCGGTCTATGCCACGCCGGTGCAGCTGGACTTTCTCTGCTACGTCTCCGACAGTATGGGGCGGCCCAAGGTGGGCAGGATACTGACCGGAGAGGGAATGCAGCTGATGTACGCCTACATGCGCGACGTCGTAGGCTACCACGAGCCGACCTGGATGGTCCGGTCGGTAAGGGAGCGCGGCGTTGCCGGCGCCGTGGAAGCCTGTGTCAGGTCCACCGAGAGGAGCTGCCGGCTGGCGACCGTCACCGCCGAGTTCCTGGCCTCCCTTCTGAGGACCGAGGCTGTCAACACCGCACTTCGCGCATCTGCGACGGGAGGAGCGGTGCTCGGCGGCAGCCTGGTGCGCACCGCCGCAGCCGCATCCGGGCCGGAATGGCCCCGAAAAGGTACCGACAACGGTCACCTCCCTGAGGAGCTGCTTCCGTACCTTCCGGTGCTGGCCTCGAAGGGATGTACGCGCATGGACGGACTGGGCAGGATGGCGGAAAGGGAACTGACCGCCTGAGGGTGGATTGCAGTGGGAGCACCGTGCTGCCCCGCGCGGCAATTGAGTGAAGTGAGACAGAAGCGAAAGGAATGAGATGCTGGACGAAGCGCTGCAGACGGCGGACTGGAAGAGCGAGAAGCACGTGCCGGTGATCGATGCGCCCGACATGGTGAAGGCCGACGAGGTCTTCGAGGTGAACGTCACCCTGGGCAAGGAGGTGGCCCATCCCAACACCACAGCTCACCACATCGCATGGATCGCCCTCTACTTCCGGCCCGAGGGCGGAAAGTTCCCCTACGAGGTGGGCCGTGTGGAGCTCTCCTCTCACGGCGCATCCACCGACGGGCCCGACGAGAGCGGCGTCTATACCCACCACGGATGCACGTTCGGCATGAAGACGTCCCATCCCGGAAGGCTGATGGCCATGGCCCACTGCAACATCCACGGCCTCTGGCAGAGCGAGAGCAAGCTCTCGCTGGAGTAGCGCAGGACAGGCGGCCCCCGCACGGGGCCGCCATACCCCACCTTCGATCTGCACTCGCCGCCCCTTATATTACCCGGCCGATACGGGAGGCGGAATGAGAAAGAGAATTCGAAACTTCTCCATCATAGCGCACATAGACCATGGCAAGTCCACGCTGGCCGACAGGCTCCTGCAGATGACCCACACGGTCTCCGAACGGGAGTTCCACGACCTGATGCTGGACGACATGGACATCGAGCGGGAGCGGGGGATAACCATCAAGTCCTCCGCGGTGACCATGCTCTACACCGCCGCAGACGGCGAGGAGTACACCCTGAACCTGATCGACACTCCGGGCCATGTGGACTTCTCCTACGAGGTGTCCCGGGCCCTGGCCTCCTGCGAGGGCGCCCTGCTGGTGATAGACGCCGCCCAGGGGGTGGAGGCCCAGACCCTGGCAAACCTCTACAAGGCCATGGAGCAGGAACTGACCGTAATTCCGGTGGTCAACAAGATAGACCTCCCCTCGGCCAACATCCTCGAGGTGCTCATCGAAGTGGAGAACGAGCTGGCCCTGGACCCCGACGAAGCCGTGCTGGTCTCCGCCAAGACCGGCGAGGGCGTGGAGGAGCTGCTGGAGAGACTGGTGGAGCGCATACCGCCCCCCTCCGGTGACGACGGCGGCCCCCTCCAGGCTCGGGTTTTCGACAGCATCTTCGACCCCTACCGGGGAGTAGTGGTCTTCTTCCGGGTGGTGGAGGGGACGCTGAGGGCCGGAGACCGGATATCCCTGATGGCCTCGGGGAAGGAGTACACGGCCGAGGAGGTCGGCCACCTGGGCATCACCCGGAGCGCCTGCAGGAGGCTGGCCGCCGGCGAGGTGGGTTACCTCATCGGGGGGATCAAGTCCATAGCCGATGTAAGATCGGGCGACACTGTGACCCACGCAGAAAGGCCGGCGGAGGAGCCACTGGCCGGCTACGAGGAGGCCAAGCCCGTGGTCTTCTCCTCCATCTTCCCGGTATCCACCGAGGACTACAACGACCTGGCGGCCGCCATGGAGCGGCTGAAGCTCAACGACGCCTCCCTTACTTACGAAAAGGCATCCTCAGCGGGGCTGGGTTTCGGATTCCGCTGCGGCTTTCTGGGCCTTCTTCACCTGGAGGTCGTGCAGGAGCGGCTGGAGAGGGAGTTCGGAATGTCTTTGGTGCTCACCGCGCCCACGGTTCTCTACCGGGTGACCATGTCAGACGGCGAGGTGATCTACCTTGACAACCCGTTGCTCTACCCCGACCCGGCGCAGATACGGAGGACGGAGGAGCCATACATCAATGCTTCCATAATAATGCCCGACAAGTACATAGGTCCCGTTACCGAGCTGCTTATGAACCGAAGGGCCGAGAACTACAAGAACCTCTACGTGGGCAGGAAGCGGGTGGAGATAACCGCGGAGCTTCCCCTGGCCGAGGTGGTCTACGACTTCTACGACCGGCTGAAGTCCATCACCCAGGGGTACGGGTCGTTCGACTACGAGAGCGCCGACTACCGGGAGTCCGACCTGGTGCGGCTGGACATACTGGTCAACAAGGAGAGGGTGGAGGCGCTCTCCATGCTGGTCCACCGCGACAACGCCAGGGCCTGGGCCCGCAGCGCCTGCAGGCGCCTCAAGGAGGAGATTCCGCGCCAGCAGTTCAAGATCCCCATACAGGGCGCCATAGGCGGCGAGATCATCGCCCGGGAGACCATTCGGGCCCTTCGAAAGGACGTCACCGCCAAGTGCTACGGGGGTGACGTAACGCGGAAGAGAAAGCTCCTGGAGAAACAGAAGGAGGGGAAGAAGCGCATGAAGATGGTGGGAAGCGTGGAGATACCGCAGAAGGCCTTCCTGGCCGTGCTGAAGCGCGACGAATGATGAAGGGACGTTCGGAATGAGAAAGCTCTCGGCTCTGGCGGCCGCCGTGGTGCTGGTGCTGGCATGTGGAGACGACGACCCGTCGGGTCCCTCCGGCCACGGGCCCCAGACCGGGGACTGGACCGGCTGGGCCCCCAGCGGCGAGCCGCTGGCTTTCACCGTGACCGAAGACAGCATCACCGGCTTCGAGATGACCGTGATCCACACCGTGGACGGGGCGGCCGACACTGTGGTCTGGCAGGTCTCGGCCATGGAGCTGGTGGGTGACAGCACCTTCAGCGGCGCCGACTCCATCGACGAAGACTCGGTCTCCTTCGGTTTCACCGTGTCCGGGGGCTTCACGGCCAGCGACAGCGCCCAGGGCAGCTGGAGCTCGACGGCCGAGTGGGAGATCGGCGGCGGCTCCGGTGTGGACGATCTGGGCGGCTCCTGGACGGCCTCGCCGTCCGACGGCTGAAGGGGTATGGAATGGGCGGTCTGACAATTCTGCTGCTAGCGGCGCGGATGGCCGCCGTGACGGGAACTCCCTGCCTCGATGACCCGGCGCGGAACTTCGAGGCCTTCATGCGCACCCGGGGCGACCTCTCCGGGGAGGAGGTGGTCTTCTACTGGACCGGTGACATCTACAGCTTCGTACCCGGGCAGCGGAGCGTCCACCTCTTCGCCGCCGACGGGTACAACATCGGCCGACTGGAGGAGCACGGCAACGGCTACCGTCTCCTGACTCGGGAGGTGTTCGTCTACCGAGATCCGGATACCGGCGAGATCATGGAGGAGTGGGCAAACCCCTTCACCGGGGACACGGTGGGGGTCATGCAGGTCTGGAACGACCCCGTCAACAGCTACCTGCCCCGCAGACAGGGCGACTGGGAGTTCTCCATGCCCTACACCGAGTTGCCCGGGGGGGAGATCAGCTGGAACCTGGACATACTGCTGGCCTACCCCTCACCCCTTCCGGCCGACAGCTTTCCCGAGTACTCCGGCTCCAACCTCTACCAGGCGGCGGAGCTCTTCCACTTCTTCGTCTCCCGGGAGGATCTGGCTGACACGGCGCTCACCACCGTGCCCTGCCGCATCTCCTGGACCAGGTTCGGCCAGTGGCTGCCCTGGATGCGCATGGCCGACCGGCCCGGCCACCTTATCTACCACTGCTCGGGAGCCAAGCTGCCCGGGGGGTTCGAGGCGCTGCCGGAGGACATCAGGAGGCTGGTCGCCGACCACGACATGGACTTCTCGCGAGCACCGGAGGAGTACACCTCACCCAACCGGACCAGCTGGACTTACTTCCGCAGGCTCCTCGAGGCGGGGAGGGAGCCACGGTAGACGCCGGGCGGGCGTCCTGGGGTCTGTACGTGCATGTACCCTTCTGCAATAGCAGGTGCTCCTACTGCGCTTTCCACTCCGGCACTTTGGAAGGGTCCGATACGTCGGGCTACATGGACGCGCTTCCCGCAGAGCTTCTGAGAGCTGTTTCCCCGAAGATGCAGGTGGATACGGTCTACGTGGGCGGCGGCACGCCAACGGTACTGCCGGCGGGCTTTCATGCCTCCCTGCTGCGACGGCTCGGCCGACGGGCCGACCTCTCCGGGCTGCGCGAGGCCACCATAGAGGCCAACCCGGCCACGGTTGACCCGTCCTGTCTCCGGACCCTGCGCGAAGCCGGTTTCGACCGTCTCAGCCTGGGGGTGCAGTCCCTTCACGACGGCCACCTGCGTCTGCTGGGAAGGTCTCACGACGCAGCCCGGGCCGCCCGGGCCTTCGAAGAGGCCAGGGGCGCCGGCTTCCGGCGTATCTCGGTGGACATGATCTACGGGATTCCGGGACAGACCATCGAGGAGCTGGAGGCCGACCTCCTCCGAATAGTCGGCTGGAGACCCGAGCACATCTCCGCCTACGAGCTCACCCTGGAGCCGGGTACGGTGATCACGCGGCTCTGCGACTCCGGCAGGCTCCGTGCTGCGGACGAGAGCCTCCTGCTGAGCATGTACACAATGGCACACGGAACCCTCACGCGCGCAGGGTACGACCACTACGAGGTATCCAGCTTCTCACTGGGCGGCTGCGAGGCATCGATCCACAACTCCGCCTGCTGGGCCGGTAGGCCATACCTGGGCCTGGGCCCCTCGGCGCACTCCTTCGACGGCGGCCGCAGGCGCTGGTGGAACGCTTCGGACACCGCCGGCTGGACGGAATCCCTGCTGGCCGGGCACCGGCCGCCCGGGGGAGGTGAGGGGCTCTCGGCGCTGCAAAGGGCCAACGAGGTGGCAATGCTGGGCCTTCGCACGTCACGGGGCATCGCCCTGGATCGAATCCTCGCCGAAACCGGTATGGAACCCTCGCCGAAGGGACGGGCCATTCTGGACGGTCTGGTGGAGGGGGACTTCCTTCGGCGGACGGGAAGCCGCATCCTGCCGAGCCCGGAGGGGATGCTCCTGGCGGACGGTATCGTCGCCTCCCTGGACTGGAGAGAGGCTTGACGGCCGGCGAAGTCCCGGGTGCGTCCCCCGAATGTCCGGTGCCATGGACGCGCCGGACGGGGAGGGAACTTCCACAACCGTCTCGTTCCGGGAGCGCTTGAACAGGGTATCCTGGCCGCAGAGGATTGCTTGGGCGCAAGGTGGACGTATGGCGGCGGCCGATCGCCGGATCGAGTTGACCGGTTCCCCGAAGCGGGTGTATCATGCCGTTTCGGGTCGGGGATCTGCCTATGCAAGTGTGTTTCTGCCACGCGGAGGTCTCATGGGATTGACCAGCTTCGTCACCCGCAATATCAGGCAGCTCGCCTCGGGCGGATACGCCGCACCCGGGGCGCGGATAGCGTTCATACACGTACCCAAGTGCGGTGGAAGCTCCCTCACGGCCGCCCTCAAGACCGCCCTGGGCCTGGGGGTGCAGATCCCCGGTCGTGGCAGCGCGGTCCTGGCCCATGAGGCCGCGAGCAGAGCATCCGAAGCCCTCGACCGGGATTACAGCCGGTTCTGCGCGGACCTGCTGGTGTACCATCTAGCCAACCATCGCCTGCGCTTCATCGCCGGGCACTGGCCGGTGTGGGAGGCGGGACTGGATGGATTCTCCGACGAGTGGGACTTCGTAATGCTCCTGCGCCATCCCGTGAGGCGCTGGTTGTCGAACTACTTCTTCAACAGGTTCAAGAGTGGCGACCACTACCGCGTGGACCAGGAGCTGGACGAGTTCTTGAAGACCTACAGGGCCAAGTGGTACGGCTGCGCCTACTCGGTCTACCTGGCCCCGGAGGATTTCGCCTACGGCGACGACCCCGCCGACGCTCCCCTGGAGAGAGCGACGGCCAGGCTCGAGCGCTTCCGCATGGTCGGGGTGCTGGAGGACCTCGACACAATGGCAGATCGTTTCAGGGAGGTCTACGGAGCCCGCCTGAACATCCCGCACGCCAACCGCAATCCCAGGGGCCGTGCCTACTCCCGGCGCGACGTGACGCCCGAGCAGATGGAGCGCATAGAGCGTCTCTGCCGGCCCGACATGCACATTTACCGAAAGGCGCTCCAGCTGGCCCGCTGATCCGATTCACGCACACCCTAGGACCATGCCCGTGCGGCGCGTTGCCCCACTGCTGGTTCGGATACAAGAAACATTGACACGGTATACCAGAGAGGTATAATAACTATACCATGAAATTTGAATACGACGAAGCGAAGAGCAAAGGAAACAGAGAAAAGCACGGCATTGATTTCGAGCAAGCTCAAGCACTATGGGACGATCCAGATCTTCTTGAAATTCCTGCGAGAACTGAAGACGAAGAACGATATATGGTTATAGGCAGAATAGATGGGAAATATTGGTCAGGAGTAGTTACATACAGAAATGGGCGAACACGTATTATATCGGTTCGAAGATCAAGAGAAGAGGAGGTGACGATCTATGAAGGCTAAGGAGTTCGACAAGAAATTCGATGATGGCGAGGATGTTCTCAAGTATCTAGAACTCGCCAAGGCGCGGCGTGTAGAACAAGAACAGAAGAGAGTAAATGTTGATTTTCCCATTTGGATGATCCACTCTCTTGATAAGGAGGCCAGACGATTGGGCATCCCCAGGCAGTCCCTAATCAAGATGCTCATAGCCAAGCACATAGAAGAACCAAGAGCATAATAGATCCGAACAAGCGGCTGTATGTACGCCGTGAAAGGCGTGTTTCTCACAGCGGGAGACAGTCCCGCCCGGCAAGAGTTGCTCCAGCCGGTAGCAATCGGAGCAGTTGTGGACGCAAGGAAGCGGCTGAAGTCTTCGATGCAAAGGAGGAGAGAGACCTTCTGCGAGCATGCAGGCCGGAACGCGAGTGAACGCTGAGCAGGCCTCGAAAATTGTAATGCGGAGGCCGACCTGCCCTACAGCCAGGGAAGGCTGCCACTGACGGTGAAGATGGGCAACGAGCGCAGCCGTCAGCTCCGCCGGGGTAGTAGCGTCGGCATGTATGCGCAGTGAGAGGCAGGCAACACGGGAAGCCCCATTGGGTGGCGCTCGCCGCCAACAGACGGTCCGTGAGGACTTGGTCTGCCCCGGTGGGGTGGCGGACAGGCCCGTACTACCGCAGAGGCCGGGTAACTCCGGTGTAGGGAAGGGGCCTGGGTTCGGTGTGAGCGCATGAAGTGGCGAGAGCGAGGGGATTGACCTTGAGTCTATTAACCCCAGGCAACGTTCAGAAGCTGCAGAGGGCGCTACACGTCCGGAAGGCGTGATGCACCGTCCGAAAGCCGGATGCGGGAGAACCGCACGTCCGGTTTGATGAGCGGGATGTGGAGACGGAGCAGGGCTTGGCTATTGAGGCACCGGCAGACGAAAGGGCCGGAGAACAGATAGGCCATTCCTAAACCACCGCGCCACATCTCGACTCTACCGGAATCGCTGCTAGCCTGGGAGCTGAGCCTATCGCAATCCGCTAAGCCTTAGTGATTGACGCCTGCAGACAGCGATGATTATTATAACTCGCAGCCGAAGTTCCTGCCCGTAAGGCCGGTGTTTCCGGTCAGATGGGCCGGAAAGGGCGTAAATGTATTCGGCTATTTCCCGATACCTGGTACGTACGCTGGCACTAATACCAAAGAAAGGAATGGGAGAATGGTTAAGATGTTCGGTTGCTTTTTCGCCGTTTTGCTCATCGTCTCAGCCGCCTTCGCGGCGCCGGGAGACATCATCCGGAGCCAGTCCATATCGGGACAGCCAAGCTCCGGAGTCCGTGGCCTGGCAAAGGACTGGGACACCGGCGACATCTGGCTGGCCGGGCCTCAGGGCACCGACAACATCATCTACACCAGCATGGACGCCGAGAGCATGTCGCCCGGCAGCTGGAACACGGCCTCCGGCATGTACTGGGTGTTCGACATCGGTTACGGCTACGTCGACGGCGGAACCACCTACCTGCTGATGAACGACCAGACCTCGCCCTACACCAAGATGATCGACCCCGCCACCGGCTCCTACGACGGTAACCTGCCCGACTACTACAGCGCATCGGACTACACCGACGGCAACGCCGTCGACTGGGACGACAACTACGTCTACATGTCCAGCTACGGCAGCGACGAGATCGTCTACTACGACGGGTCCTCATGGACCGTCCTGACCACCATCAGCGGCGGCAGGAACATGGGAGCGGCCCTGGGCTGGGAGCACCTGTTCATCATCCGGACCAGCCCCTACTACACGATTGAGGTGTACACCCTGGACGGCACCTTCGTGGAGAGCATTCCGCTCAACAGCTGGCCCTCGGGCAACTACCTCATAGGCCTTTCCTGCGGTCGGGAGGACGTGGAGGGCGACAACGAATCGCTCTTCTTCGCCGATTTCGTCACTCTTCAGGTTCACGAGGTCGAGGTGGGCAACTACTCCACCAGCCTGCAGCGCAGCACCTGGGGCTCCATCAAAGCGAGCTTCTAGACCGAGTCTGCCTTGTGAAGGGCGGGGGGAACCCCCCGCCCTTCTTTTGTCCAACCCATTAAGTCTCAGTTTTCGGCAAGGCTGCGGCCGCGCAGCAGCTGTGCGTTGAGGGCCACGATCACCGTGCTCAGAGACATCAGAAGGGCTCCCACGGCGGGGGACAGGAGCACGCCCCAGCGGGCCATGGCTCCGGCCGCCAGGGGTAGCGCGACTATGTTGTAGCCCGCGGCCCACCAGAGGTTCTGGATCATCTTCCACCTGCTGGCGCGACTCAGCCGGAAGACCTTCGGAACGTCGTCCGGCCGGCTCCTGACCAGCACGATTCCGGCAGATTCCACGGCCACGTCGGTGCCGCTGCCCATGGCAATGCCCACGTCGGCCCTCCGGCGGATGGCCCGCCCTATGGGGTGTTCGGACTTCGACTCCCGGGCCTCCTCGACCAGCCGCATGATCCCGGCGATAGCCGTGTCCTCGCCTGTGGCGGTGACCCGTATCCTGAGGCTTCCGTCGCCGTTTACCGTCCCGCCAACCACCCTGTCGCCCTCGGAAAGTTCGAAAACCGGGACATCGGTGGTATTGCCCTCCCCGTCCAGGCGCTCCGCTGTGTCGGGCATGAGCTTGGCCAGCTCGTCCAGCGCGCCGGAGGGTCTGGGCATCGACTCATCTATTCGAGTATTGCCCGCCCGTTGCCCTGAGCACATGGTGGCCGCACCCCTGAGTGTCTGCCGGTCCTCCCCATTGCCCGAAGGAAAATGCCGTTTCACCTTGCCTGCAGCGGGATCGCCGCTCGGCAGAAGAGAGGAGACAGACGTGTTCAGGGACAGGGCAGAGGCCGGGCGCAGGCTGGCGCTGGCGCTGGAGGAATACAGGAGCGAGGATCCGCTGGTTCTGGCCATTCCCAGGGGAGGCGTCGAGGTGGGCATTGAGGTCGCAGGACATCTGGGCGCTGCGCTGGAACTGCTGGTGGTCCGCAAGCTGCCGCTGCCCGGAAATCCCGAAGCCGGGTTCGGCGCGGTGGCGGAAGACGGCAGCACATTCCTCCACCCCGGTGCTGCCGGCAGGATTCCCGGCGATGAGATACGGCGGATCCAGAGGGCGCAGAGACGGGAGATCCAGAGGAGGATCGCCGAGCTGAGGAACGGCCGTCCCCTCCCCGAGATCTTCGGCAGAACGGTGATACTGGTGGACGACGGGCTGGCTATGGGTTCCACCATGAGGGCCGCCATCGAACTGTGCCGCGGCCGGGGGGCAGGGAAGATCGTGGTGGCCGTTCCGGTCTCCGGCGCCCGCACCGCGTCCGACATCGAGGATCTGGCCGACGCTCTGCACGTTGTGGAGATGCCCCCCTACTTCAGGGCGGTGGCTCAGGTGTACCGGAACTGGTACGACGTCTCCGACGGCGAGGTGCTCGAGCTGATGAACGACTGGCACAGAGAAACGGACTCCTCCACCGGCGGGTAACGAAGTCCTCCACTCTCCGCTGGTGGCTGCTCCCACCTGCGCTTGGGGGCTATGGTGCGTAGCTGCCCGGCCTCGGCTCTGCTGCGGTATGCATATTCGACCTCCAGCAGATCGGCTATGCGCTCCAGGTTTCCCGCTATCTCATCGTTTCCGGGTGTTTCGCCGCTCACCGTCACCCCCTAGCAATCCCCACCAAAGGCCATGATTATGACACTGCCGGCTCGACCGCGTGCAGGCAAGCGTGGAAGGCAGCAGCCGGGAATGGGGGAACCTCCCATTGACCCGCAAGGCTTCGGGTGCAACTTTGATACAAAACACGCAGCCGACGGCCCACGACAGCCCATTCTGATGAGGGGATCGATGCCGGAGCTTCCGGACGTTGAGGTCTTTCGCAGGTACATGGAGAGCACTGCGCTGAGAAGGAGTGTCGAGGAGGTGCACACCTCCCGCGAGAGGCTCTTTTCGGACGTGAGCCGAAGGTCGGTGGTCAGGGCTCTCAGAGGCAGCCGGCTGGAGGAAACCGCCAGGTACGGCAAGAATCTCTTCACCAGGCTCTCCAGCGGTCGGTGGCTCCTGCTGCATTTCGGCATGACCGGGTTCCTCAAGGCATACCGGAGACGGGAGGCCGCCCCCGGCCATCCGCGACTGGTTCTCGACCTGTCCGACGGCAGCCATCTGGCCTACGACTCGCAGAGGCTGCTGGGACGGATATCCCTGGCCGAGAGCCCGGAGGCGTATGCCGATAGGATGGAGCTGGGGCCGGACGCCCTTTCCGGGCGGCTGGACGGGGACGCCTTCGCCTCCCTTCTCGAGGGAAGCCGCGCCATGGTCAAGTCCGCCATCATGGATCAGAAGCGGATAGCCGGAGTGGGCAACGTCTATTCCGACGAGGCCCTCTTCCACAGTCGACTGCATCCCAAGAGCAGGGTCTCCTGCCTGTCCGACGAGGACCTGCAGCGGCTCTACGGGGCGGTTGTCAGCGTACTGAGGACGGCCATAGACTTCGGTGCGGAGGCTTCGTCCGCCCCCGACTGCTGGATACTGCCCCGCCGTTATGATGGGTCGAAGTGTCCCGAATGCGGCGGAGAGCTGCGAAGCGAAAAGGTGAGCGGCCGTACGGCCTGGCTATGCCCAAGCTGCCAGCGCCCCCCCGAGGAAGATGATGAGTGAGGATCCTGCGGAGACACAGCGGAAAGATGGAAGGGACACGATGAACGAGGTCGAAGCCATCGATCCAGAGGCCCTCGACGCCTTCATACTGGACATGGACGGCGTAGTGACAGACACCGCCGAGGTGCACGCCGCGGCCTGGAAGCGGATGTTCGACGGCTTCCTGAGCGAGTACGCCGAGGAGCGGCATGAGGAGCTTAGCGAATTCGACTCCGAGGCCGACTACCTCCGGTACGTTGACGGCAAGCCGCGGTACCGGGGTGCGCAGAGCTTCCTGGAGTCCCGCGGCATTGACATTCCGTTCGGGGACCCGGGCGACGAGCCGGGACGCAGAACCGTATGCGGCCTGGGCAACCAGAAGAACGCCTACTTTCAGGAGATACTGGAGGAGGAGAGCGCACGGGCCCTGCCGGGCACGGTAGAGTTCATAGAGAGGGGCAGGGGCCTCGGCATGGGCTTCGCTGTGATATCCGCCAGCCGGAACGCGCAGAAGGTCCTGTCGTCCGCCGGAGTGATCGGGCTGTTCGACGTGGTTCTGGGAGGCAGGGAGGCGAGCAGCCTCGACCTGGCGGGGAAACCCGCGCCCGATATCTTTCTGGAGGCCGCCCGCCGACTGGGAGTGGATCCGGGTCGGGCCGTGGTGGCCGAGGATGCAGAGGCGGGGGTGAAGGCCGCCAGGGAGGGGGGATTCGCCCTGGTCGTCGGAGTGGGCCCGAAGAGCCACGAGAGCCGCCTGCTGGAAAGCGGGGCTCACGTGGTGGTGGATGATCTGACCCGGCTGCTGCCCAGTGCCTGCCGCCAGCCCGGAGAGGTTTTGGGCGTGCCCTCGGCCCTCGCCGAGAAGGGCAAGATACTCACCCGGCTTCGACACGGCGTGCCCGCACTGTTCCTGGATTACGACGGTACGCTTACCCCCATAGTCGACGATCCCGAGGATGCGCTGCTTCCCCGCAGGACCCGCAAGGTCATCGGGCAGCTCTCCCGCGTCTGGCCGACAGCGGTAATCAGCGGCCGGGACCTGGCGGACGTGATGAAGATGGTCGACCTCGAGGAGATGGTCTACGCCGGCAGTCACGGTTTCGATGTTCATGGAATCGAATCCGAGCTTCCGGCGGAGATCGACCAGCAGGCCCTGCTGTCCGCCCTGGACAGTGCGCAGGAGCGGCTGAAACCTGTGGTCGAAGAGGTTCCCGGAGCGCGGGCGGAGCGCAAGAGGTTCGCCATAGCCGTTCACTACCGGCAGTCCCCGCCGGAGAGGGAGGAGGAGCTCCGCAGGGCCGCCGAGTCCATCGCCCGCTCCAGCCCGGAGCTGAGGATGACCCCGGGCAAGAAGATATTCGAGCTGAGGCCTGACGTGGACTGGGACAAGGGGAGGGCGCTCTCCTCTCTTATTCGAAGCTTCCGACTCGACCCGGAGAAGGTGGTTCCCATCTACATCGGTGATGACACCACCGACGAGGACGCGTTCCGGGAGATATCGGGAAGCGGAATACCGATACTCGTCACCGGGGAGAGGGCCAGCCGGACCTCGGCCAAGTACACGCTGCGCGACCCCGAGGAGGTGGCCACCTTTCTCGAGGAGCTGCTGCGATTCACCGGCGAGAAGGAGCGCGGAGGCGAGTGGGCGCTCGAGTACGAGGGATTCAGCCCCGAGAGCGAACAGCTTCGTGAGACGCTCTGCGCGACCGGGAACGGCTACTTTCTGACCCGCGGAGCGGCGCCGGAATCCGACGCTGGCGAGCACCACTACCCGGGAACCTATGTGGGCGGCTGCTACAATCGCAGGACCAGCCACGTGGCAGGCCATGACATAGAGAACGAGAGCCTTGTGAACATGCCCAACTGGCTTCCCGTAACCCTCTGTCCGGAGGGAGGAGGCGTGCTCCGGGCCGAGGAGGGCGACCTCCTGGATTACCACCAGGAGCTGGATATGGCCAGGGGAATACTCACCCGCAGGATGCGCATCCGTCACGATGACGGTCGGGTGACTGGAGTCGTCCAGCGGCGCTTCGCCCACATGGGCCGGCGCCACCTGGGCGGTCTGGAAGTGGAGATGACCCCGGAGAACTGGTCCGGAAAGGTGACGGTCCGAACCGCAGTAGACGGCCGGGTCTACAACGCCCAGGTGAAGCGCTACCAGCAGCTGGACAACCATCATCTGCAGCCGCTGGCCCAGGGGGCAGAGGGCGAAGTCGTCTGGGTCAAGGTCCAGACCAATCAGTCGGGCATAAGGATCTCCGAGGCCGCCCGCACCAGGACCTACATCAACGGCGAGGAGACGGTATGCCCCCGAACCGCAGTTGAGGACGAGGGCTACGCGGGCCAGGATCTCGTCGTGGAGCTCTCGGAGGGTGACCGGCTCTGTATGGAGAAGATAGCGGCGATATACACCTCTCGGGACAGGGGGATATCGGAGTCCCTTCTGGAGGCCAGGGACGAGGTCTCAAGGGCGCCGTCTTTCGGAGACCTCCTGATCGAGCACACCCTCGGATGGCAGCGCCTCTGGGACCGCTGCCACATAGACTGCACGAGCACGGGGGACGACGTGGGCAGGATACTCAACCTGCACATCTTCCACCTGCTGCAGACCGTCTCGGTGTACTCCATAGGGCTGGACGTGGGGGTTCCTCCCAGGGGGCTGCACGGCGAGGCATACCGCGGCCTCATCATGTGGGACGAGCTGTTCATATTCCCCTACCTCAACCTGCGCATCCCCGATCTGACCCGGACCCTTCTGCTGTACAGGTTCCGAAGAATGCGGCGGGCGCGCATAGCGGCGGCCGAGGAGGGCTATGCGGGCACCATGTTCCCCTGGCAGAGCGGCAGCAACGGCAGGGAGGAGGCCCAGAGCCTGCACCTCAATCCCAAGTCCGGCAACTGGATACCCGACAACTCCCAGCTGCAGAGGCACATCAACATAGCCGTGGCCTACAACATATGGCAGCACTACGAGGTGACGGGCGACATAGATTTCCTCTCCTTCTACGGAGCGGAGATGATCATGGAGATCGCCCGTTTCTGGGCCAGCATAGCCCATCGCAATCCCGATACGGGAAGGTTCGAGATACACGGCGTCATGGGTCCGGACGAGTTCCACGACGCCTACCCCGACGCCGACGAGCCGGGGCTGCGCAACAACGCCTACACGAACGTGATGACCTCCTGGGTAATGCGGCGGGCGCTGGATACGCTGGACATCCTCCCTCCCGACAGGAAGAGGGCGCTCTGGGAGAGCGTCTCGCTCTCCCGCCGGGAGGTCGAGAGGTGGGACGAGATGAGCCGCCGCATGTACGTCCCCTTCCACGACGGTGACATCATCAGCCAGTTCGAGGGATACGGCGACCTGGAGGAGTTCGACTGGGAGGGCCACCGGAAGAAGTACGGCGACATACACCGGCTCGACCGGATACTGGAATCGGAGGGCGACTCCCCCAACCGCTACAAGCTGTCCAAGCAGGCGGACGTTCTGATGCTCTTCTTCCTTCTGTCGGCCGAGGAGCTCAGCGAGCTCTTCGAGCACCTGGGATACGATTTCGACGGCAACACCATACGGGACAACGTGGACTACTACCTCAAGAGGACCTCGCACGGTTCAACCCTGAGCAGGGTGGTGCACTCCTGGGTGCTGGCAAGGGGCCAGCGGGAGAGATCCTGGGACCTGTTTCGGGAGGCACTCAAGAGCGACGTTGCCGACATACAGGGAGGCACCACCCACGAAGGCATTCACCTGGGAGCCATGGCGGGGACGGTCGACCTCGTCCAGAGGTGCTACACCGGAATGGAGACCAGGAAGGGCGTCCTGAGGTTCAACCCCCACCTGCCCGAGGAGCTGGAGAGCGTTGAGTTCAGCATCCGCTACCGCCAGCACTGGATAAACATCAGACTCACCGCCGGAAAGCTCAGGATAAGCAGCAGGAAGCACGATGTACCCCCCATCCGGGTGGGCGTCCCCTGGCGGGAATGCTCCCTGGAACCCGGGGGCGCCGTGATGTTCGACCTGGACCGATAGCCTGCGGCTGGCCGGCATCCGGCTCTCGGTTGGTAGATGCGTGTAGTCTGGGCCCGGGGTTCCCCCCATGGGTCGACGGTTTCTTCCATGCAATCATGGATAGGAAGTCATGAACCGAGCATGTGGCTCGCGGGCAGCTCCGCTGCGCAGGGCCGATGGAAGGGACATCGGAAGGAAAGACCCATGAAAGTCATGCTGGCCGGAAGATGGGCCAAGGCCCATGTCATGGCAAAGGCGCTGGCTTCCAATCCGGACGTGCAGCTGGTTGCGGCCATGGACAGGGATAACCCGGGAATCCGTTCGGCCGCTTCATGCTGGTGGCCAGGGATCAAGGAGAGCTGATCGGGTTTCAGCAGGGCTTTCCTTCCCTGGAGCGGGAGGGGGTCTACTTCCTGTGGCAGATTGGCGTCCGCACCGGCTCCCGCATGCGGGGTCTGGCGGCCGAGCTGGCAGGGGAGGCCCAACGGCTGGCCGCGGAAGCGGGCTGCAGGTGCGTTCAGGCAACGGTTGACGTCCGCAACGTTCCGTCTTGTTCATTCTTCACCTCCCTTGGATATCGGAACGCGAGTTTCGGAGAGACCGTTGAGATAGACGGTGAACGGGCCATGCCCGACTACTACGGGAGCGGAACCGACCAGATACTGTTCGAGAAGGAGATCTGATCCGGCTTCTCACGTTCGAAACCTCGAAAACAGACCGAAAGGCAAGGAGGTCGTAAATGCGTCTGGCCACCATCTCCGATCTGAGGACCCTCAACGACCGCCAGGACGCCCACTGTGTATCGATACTGATGCCCACAACGGGAGTGGGCGCGGAGTACGACAAGAACAGGATAAGGTTCAAGACGCTCCTGAGACAGACTGAGAAGAGACTGGAGGAACTCGGCCTGTCGGGCGAGGAGCGCGGCGACATACTGGGCCCGGCCAGGTCCCTGGAGGGCGAGAGGCCCTTCTGGAAGGCCTGCACCCGCGGACTGGCGGTGTACGCATCCACAGGAATGTTCCGTACCTACAGGCTGCCCTTCGAGACCGAGGAGAGGGCGGCGGTCGGGTCGCGGTTCATCACCCGGCCACTGGTAAGGCTGGTGGCGAGGGAGGACCGGTACATCCTGCTGGCACTCGGCCTGGGTGACAACAGGCTGTTCGAGGCCACTCCCCACAGCATACGGGAGATCCCGGCCGAGAACCTGCCCAGAGGCATCTCCGATACCCTGCGCTACGATGTGTTCGAGAAGCATCTTCAGGGTCACGCCACCGCGCGGGCCACCGGTTCCGGAGCCAGAATGACGTTTCACGGTCACGGTTCCTCCAAGCAGGACAGGCGCTCCCAGGTCAGACGGTACGTGAACAGTGTCGCCGACGAGATCTCCGAGCTGCTGGCGGGTGAGACCGCTCCCCTGGTCGTGGCCACGCTGCCCCACCTTCTTCCCGACTTCCGGGATGCCTGCAGCTACCCTAATCTGTCCGACGGGAGCGTGGAGGTGGACCCCGGCCACATGCAGATCGAGGAGCTTCATCAAAGATCCCTGGACCCCGCCCGGGCGGTACTCGACCGTGAGCTGGACAGGGCCCTGGAGCGCTACGGCGACTCTGCGGCCGCCGGTGAGGCGACCTCCGATGCTGACGAGGTGGTGCTGGCCGCCTTTGACGGCAGGGTCGACACGCTGCTTCTGGACGACGGAGCCCGTGTCTACGGAAGACATCAACTGGACAGGCACGAAGTGGAGGTACACGACGAGCCGGAGGACGGCGATACCGACCTGGTGGACCTGGCGGCGATGAAGACACTGCTGCAGGGTGGCAGGGTTCTCCCGCTGCCCCGGGAGCGGATGCCCAACCGCGCCCCGATGGCGGCGATCCTCCGCTACTGACCGGGAGGGCCCGACCCTGACACCTTCGGTAGATTCGATACGCGAGCTGCACCATGAATGTGCGGATTGGACAGACCACGAGAGCACTTGCCCTTCAGATGCCCGTCGGACAGCCTCCCGATTCCGCTGGAGGAGGCTCCCATCTGCTACGTAATTCCGGTGGCCTCATTCTCAAACAGCGACGGGGAGGGCAACATGGTACAGCTCGGGGCAATCCGGCCGATGCTCTGCAGGCGGTGTGCCGGTCTGGAATCCGTCGCCCCACAACCAGCCGAAACTGTACAGGTTCGGCTCCCGTCAGCGCGCATGCGGGCCGCAGTTTGACGCTTTCGGGCAGGGTTGTATAATCAGCCCTGCTTTCCGGAGCCCCCGTAGCTCAGGTGGATAGAGCGGCGGTTTCCTAAACCGTAGGCCACACGTTCGAGTCGTGTCGGGGGCACCAGGGCTTAAAGGGGAGGGCGCCGCCCTCCCCTTTAAGCTTGGGAGTTCGCTGTCGCGAACTCCATGGCAGCGTGGCGCCGCCCTCCCCTTTAAGCTTGGGAGTTCGCTGTCGCGAACTCCATGGCAGC
>CAZKJG010000002.1:94180-195742 GCA_964553045.1 uncultured bacterium
AGCTTGGGAGTTCGCTGTCGCGAACTCCATGGCAGCGTGGCGTTGCCCTTCCCCCTTTAAGCTTGGGAGTTCGCTGTCGCGAACTCCATGGCAGCGTGGCGTTGCCCTTCCCCCTTTAGCTTGGGAGTTCGCTGTCGCGAACTCCAGGCTCACGGCTCCTCACCGATTCCGGATCTGTACTCCGCTACTGGTCGATACGCACCAGCTTCATCGTGTCGCGGCTGTCGCTGGTCACGGCGTCCAGGAAGTAGACGCCGGCCGGCGCCGTTTCACCAGAGGCAGTTCTGCCGTCCCAGACCAGTGCATGCGAACCTGCGGTGCGTGTGCCGCTGACCAGCCTGCGAACCCTTCGCCCCGTGATGTCGTATACGCCCACCTCCACATGGTCGGTGTGCGGCATCACGAAAGCGATGGCGGCCGTTGACCGCATCGGGTTGGGAGTACTCTGGTGCAGCACTACGCCGGAGGGTAGCGGGTCGCCCGGTCCCAGGTCCTGAAGTCCGGATATGGTCACGTCGTCTATGTTCCAGCCGCTGTAGGTCCAGCCCATGTTCGTGGGGCCCATGGTCCAGCGTACGTAAACCGAGTCCCGGCCGTCGGCCGTCTGCGAGATGTCGTAGCTTACATTCACCCAGGCGCTGTCGGTGATCGGGGAGTTGCCGTTGGCCCAGACCTTGGTCCATTCATCGCCGTCGGCGCTGACGTGGAGTGATGCCTGATCGAATCCGTTCTGCTGTACGTTCAGCCATCTCCAGAATGCGAGCTCGGTCTTGTAGAGGTCCGAGCAGTCCATGGGCCCGGCAGTGAGATGCATCTCCTCGAGGTTGTTCTCGTAGTCACCCTCCAGGTTGTATCCCATCACGCCGTTACCGGTATACCCGGAGCCGGGATCGGGGTTGCCGTGCTCGCCTCCCTGACCCTGGGGCTGGCCGTACTCCCACAGCCCATCCCGTTCCCAGCCGGGGTCATGGTCCATGCTCCAGGAGAGGAATGTCTGCAGGGAGTCGCCCACCAGAAGGGTGACCGGAATCTCCATGTCCAGCGTCCCCTCGGTGAGGTCGGCTATGGACAGCGAGGTGGAGTAGGCCCCCCGGGGGAGGTCTGAGGCGCTGCCGTCGACTGCGAGAACGATGCTCTCGGTCTCGTAGGGGTAGATGACGCCCCCGGAGTTGCCGTAGAGGTTCAGCCAGCCCACAGCCGGCTGCAGAGACGCCTGGTACTCCAGGGGCCCGTCGCTGCGGGCGGTCAGCTCGATCTGACGAAGCTCGGGGTTGAACGGCCCCCCCACGGGGCCCTCTATCTGCAGAGGGCCGCCGCCCTCGACGCAGAGACCGTAGTCCGTGACCAGGGCCTTCATGCAGAAGCTTCCGGTGCCGGGGTAGGGATTCCCGTCCCAGTCGTAGAGGTCTTTCCACTGGCCGTTCTCGTAGTAGAAGCTCTCGCCCTCGGAGGCGCTGGACTCCACGATGGTCCTGCTGTCCGCGCCCAGCAGCACGGGCACCACCGACGTTCGGTCGTAGGGCATGCCGGGCTGGGAGAGCTCCAGCTCTATGCAGAAATCATCCCCCTCGGTGAGCAGGAGGGCATCCTGAAGGTCTACCGTATGCAGGCCCCGGTGGAGGAACTCCCCGGAGACCTCGGCCAGCCGTCCCGAAGGCTGTCCGCTGTCGAATTCGTCCCAGACGGTAACGGTGAAGCTCAGACTGTCGTAGGGGGTTACGAAGCTGACCGATTCCAGGAACTGGCCGTTGCGGGCGGTAAATACGGTCAGTGCCCTGCTGACGCCCTCCATCTCGTCACGCCAGCCGTGGTAGTCATGGTAGTAGACATCGTCGTAGCGAAGGGTCTCCACCTCCCGGAAGGAAACCGCCCCCATCTCCGGGTGATGGCCGCAGTGCCTGTCGTAGTAGGAGATGTAGAAGTAGCCGTCCCAGCCCCAGGAGGCCCCCCAGCTGTTCTTGACTATCCAGGCTCCGTTCTGGGGGGCGGGTGTGGGCAGGTCGTCGTACCAGCCGACTATGGCCACCGCGTGGTTGGGGTCCAGCTCCGAAGTATCCGGCTGCCAGTGGATGTAGTTGGAGTCGATGAACTCCCCCGAGGACATCAGGCAGGTGCCCATCACCCCGGAGTCCATCAGCCGCTGCTTGATCCGGTCGATCCGCTCCAGGTCGTCCCCCGCCTCCAGCCACTCGATATGGCGGGGGTAGTAGTAGTGGTAGGCAGGGCTGGATCGTTCCGGCGGGGTGGTGTACGACTGGCCGTCCTCGTCCCGGACCGCTCCCTCCAGGCGGGCCAGGTAGGCGGCGGTGACCCTGTAGTCGCCGCCGTAGTGCACCTCCAGGCCGCCGTAAGGGGGTTCGCAGTCGTCGTTGTTGTGCTGGTTGAAGCCGTTCCACCAGTCCAGATGGTACTCGGCAAGGTTCGGCTCTCCGACCTCCCCGGCGTCTTCCCACGCGGAGGTCATCATCAGGTTGCCCTCCATGGCGGCCATGGCCCCGTGGGTCCAGCAGGTACCCCCCAGCTGGCTCTTCACGGATGTCACGTAGTTCTCTCCGTCGTAGTCGCGGAGGTCGAAGTGGTCCGGAAGGGCCCTGGCCGATGCCGCAGGGAGTACGAACGGCAGCAGCACGAGGAATCTGTATGGTGACATCGTGGTCCTTTCGAGGCTCATCGAGTTCTTGCGGCCGCCGGAGGGCCGGCCGATTGCGAATGCGCTACCAGAGGCTCCCCCGGAAGAGGCGGTTACCGGTATGAGGCCTGCGGCGGTGTCCCCACCGCCCGGTCAATATGGGAAGAGGCGACTGAGAGGGCCACCCGTGAGCGACTGTCCGACCGGTACAGGTGTGCCGTGCCCGGGCTCTGTCAGCCTGTCCCCCGGTCCAGGAGCCTTCGGACCGTCGCAAGTATCTCTCTGCTGGTATAGGGCTTCCTTATGAAGGCGTAGAGGCCTTCGAGGGATATCTCGGTTGCCCTGTTGCTGTAGCCGCTGCAGAGGATGATCCGGGCCTCTGGGTCGGTCTCCAGGATCTTCTCGGCGGCCTCCAGGCCGCCCATCTCCGGCATAATGATATCGAGTATGACCAAATCCGGCCTGTCGGCCCCGCTGCTGTGTATCTCGAGGGCCCTCTTGCCGTTGACGCAGGTCCTCACCCGGTATCCGGCGGACTCCAGTATCTCCCTCAGCAGGGCCCGGACCTCCTCGTTGTCCTCGGCTATCAGTATCGTTTCGGCACCGCCGGCGGGAAGCGTCTCATCGCCTGGCTTCGGTTGCCCCGCCCCGTCCTCCGCCGAGGGCAGCAGCAGCCTGAAGACCGTGCCCTCTCCCTGCACGCTGGAGGCGGTGATAATCCCGCCGTGCTGCTTTACGATGCCGTACACGGTGGAGAGGCCCAGTCCCGTTCCGCCGCCCTGCCCCTTGGTGGTGAAGAAGGGCTCGAAGATCCTCTCCAGGGTATCGGGGGACATGCCCAGCCCTGTGTCCTCGACGCATACGGTCACGTACCGGCCCGGCTCCGCCCAGGGGTAGACCGAGCAGTCCTCCACGTCCAGTCTGTCGGTCTCTGCCGAGACCCGGATGGTGCCGCCGTCGGGCATGGCGTCCCGGGCGTTCAGGAACAGGTTGATCAAGACCTGCTCGAGCATCCCCCTGTCGCCCCGGATCGCCGGCAGGTCCTCCCCCCAGGAGAAGGACAGCTCGATGTCCTCGCCGATTATCCTCTCCAGCATCTCCAGGTGGCTGCTGATGAGCTCCTCCACCGACAGGGGCTGCAGGCTGATGCCTCTGTTCCTGCTGAAGGCCAGGAGCTGTCGGACCAGGTCGGCCGCCCTGTCTCCGGCCGATACTACCTCCTTCAGCTTGCCGCGCGCCTCCGCATCCTCCGGCAGCGTCTCCATGGCCATGCCGCCGTAGCCGGTTATCACCTGCAGGAGGTTGTTGAAGTCGTGGGCCACGCCACCCGCCAGCTGTCCCACCGCCTCCATCTTCTGCGCCTGCCTCAGCTGGCTCTCCAGCTCCCTCCGCTCGGTAATGTCACGCAGGAAGACGATGAAAGCGGGCTCGCCCTCGTACTCCACGACCGAGACGCTTATTTCCACGGGCAAACGGCCGGAATCCGCCCGCCTGAGCGTGATCTCGTACGTGGAGGGGACGTCCTCGCCCCGTGTCCTGGCGGCGATCCTCCTCATCACCAGATGACGCTGCTCGGGGACGATGAATTCGAGCAGGGACCGTTTCACGAGCTCCCCGTAGCGGCACCCGGTATACTGGTGGCAGACGGAGTTCGCGTACAGAATTGTGCCGCGGCGGTGGATGACTATGCCGTCGCGGCTGCCCTCCACCACCGACCTGTACTTCTCCTCGCTCTGGCGGAGCCGCCGCTCGGCCCTCTTCAGCTCGGTGATGTCCCGGGAGATGACGACTACTCCGTCGATATCGCCCCCCTCGCCCCTCACCGGGACCGCTATGTCGTCCCACCAGGTCTCCTCATCCGAGTTGCCGACCTTGCTGCGCCGCACGTAGCTTCGCTCTATCCTCCCCGATTCCAGCGCGGAGGGTACGGGGCACCCGGGGCAGGGGGACTCCCTTTCGGCGAAGGTGCTGTAGCACTTGCCGCGAACGGAGCCCGTGATGCTCCGGGCGGCCTTGTTGGTCCATCGGGCCGAATAGTCCGGATTCAGCAGGGTTATCGGGTCCGGGGAGCCGTCGAGTATGGCCTGCATCTGGGCGTTGCTCTCGCGCAGCTCGGCGGTGGCGGCACGGATCCTGCGCCGCGTCACCAGAAGGAGGACCAGAAAGCCGCCTGCCGCCGCCGCCAGACCGCCCAGCGCCCACCAGAGCCATGCGCCGGGGGAACCCTCCCTGGAGCCTCCCAGCCACCTGTCCAGGGACACATGGTATACCGACCCCGGGTTCTCCCTGTACTCGCGCAAATGCCTGTCCAGAGCGGCCAGAACATGCGCGTTCTCCCCGGGGGGGACGGCGAACAGCAGCTCTATGGGACAGCAGAGGATCGGCGTGCGTGCAGCATCGAAGCGGTGTTCCTCCCGGGCGGCGTACAGGCGGGGCACCAGGGCGGCTTCCGCCCTTTTCTCGTCCAGGGCGAGCATGACGGAGTCGTAGGTGGAGGTCTCCACATAGTCGCACTCGATGTCGAAGCCCTCCGCCAGTTCCCGGAAGCCGGTGTAGTAGACGTCGCCCTCCAGCACGGCCAGGGTTCTGCCGTCGAGGTCGATGATGGACTCTATGTCCGTTCCGGGCCGGCCGAAGACCACGGCCCAGTTGGAGAGAACCGTCTCGGTGTTGAAGTCGTAGAGGCTGTCGCGCTCCTCGGTGTATGCGATCGCCGGCAGCAGGTCCAGCTCGCCGCTGCGCAGCATGGAGCGCAGCTCGGGCCAGCTGGCGTCCACCCACTCGATCCGCCAGCCCTCGGCGTCGGCCATCTCGCGCAGCAGGTCCGGGTACAGCCCGCTGGGAGCCCCCGTTGAGTCACGGAAGAGCAGTGGCGGAGCCTGGTACATCCCCACGTCCAGGCGCTCGGCAGACAGGGCGCAGGCGATCAGCAGAGCTGCGAAAGCGGCTTTGGGCAGCCTCAATTCTCCTCCAGCGGCGAGTAAGTTAACCCCCGGGATACTATAACGTACTGGCCGACGGATGAACAGATACTCCCCTCTTCTCCCCACCCGGCCGGGTCCTCTCTTCGGGAGCTTGCAGAGAATCCGCCTTTGCGGCGGGCACACGTGCTGAGCGCATGAGGGGGACGTGTAGATGAGACGGGGTCTCGCCCTTCGAGACGGTTGTCCCTACTCCCCGCAAGCGGCTCCGCCGTCCTCTGCGCATCCCCCGGCTTCTCCTGCGGGAAGCCTGACCCGGCAGGAAAGCGCGTGGGCCGCCATGCCCTCCATGCCGGCCAGTACGGCGGAATCAGCGAGGATTCTGGAACCGCCGTCCCGGCATGCCACCACGGTCTGCAGCCTGAGGAAGGTCAGCGGCGACAGCGCCGAGGCGAACCTGGCGGCCCTGCCGGTGGGAAGGGTGTGGCTGGGGCCGGCGGCGTAGTCGCCCATGGCAACGCAGCACGAGCTTCCGCAGAAGGCGGCTCCGAAGCTGCTTACCCGCTCCAGGAGCCTCTCGGCGTCCTGCGCCTGCACCTCCAGGTGCTCGGGCGCCAGAGCCTCGGCCGCCCGGCAGCAGAGATCCATGTCATCCAGTACCGCGATGCTGGTCTTCCCCAGGGAATCGGTCTCTGCTCCGGGACAAAGCTCCGAGGCGTTCTGCAGCAGTCGGACCACATCCTTCGCCAGGGTCCGGCTGTCTGTGAGCAGCCAGGCGGAGGCGTCGGGAGCGTGCTCGGCCTGGGCCAGAAGATCCAGGGCCACAGCCTCGGCGCAGGCCTTTGCGTCCGCCAGGATCACCACCTCGCTGGGGCCGGCGGGCATGTCGGTCCCCATCCTCCAGGACAGTTGCCTCTTGGCCTCCGTGACCCAGGCGTTGCCGGGTCCGGCGAGCATGTGGGTCCGGGACAGCGGCCGAACCCCGTAGGCCGCCGCCGCCACCGCCTGAGCCCCACCGGCAACGGCGATGCCGTCTGCGCCGCAGAGGCGGCACGCAAGGGCCATCTCCGGGGTGACTCGGGGCGTACAGATTGTCAGCCTGCCCACGCCCGCAGTCCTGGCCGGTACGGCCGTCATCAGCGCCGAAGAGAACAGCGGATAACGTCCTCCCGGTGCGTAGCAGCAGACCGATTCCACCGGTTTGAGCCGTGTGTACATCCGGCAGCCGTCCCGTTCGACTCCCGCCGGACCGATGCTGCCCATCACCTCCGCGGCAAAGTCGCGAATCCTCTCCCGGGCCCTTCGCATGGCCTGCGCCCCCTCTGAGGGGACCTCCGCGGCCAATCCAGCCAGCCTGGCGGACCCGGCCGGCAGCCATTCCGGAGGGGAATCGCCCAGCTCGGACGCTATCTCGGCCAGGGCCGGCGCCCCGCCTTCACGAATCCTGGACACTATCTCCCCGACCCTCCGCTGCACTGCCCCGTCCGGCGCCGCCCTCTTCGAGACGGCAATGGCCTCCAGGGCCTCTTCGCTTTCCAGAAGCCTCACCCTCATGACCGTCTGCTCCCCAGCTCGGACACGGCCCTCTCGAGGGAGACGCCCCACCTCCGCATGGCCACCATGGTGAAGTAGAGGAGGTCCGCGGCCTCCCAGGCGGCGTTGTCGGCGCAGGTGGCATCGGCCAGCTCGCCCGCCTCCTCCAACAGTTTCTTCCGCAGCAGCCCGGAGTCATCCAGAAGCCTTCTCGTGTACGAATCCGATGGAACTGCCTCGCCGCGCGCTTCGATGACGTCCTCCAGGTCGTGCATGGAGAAGGACGCGTCGTCGAAGCAGCTGTAGAGCCCGGTGTGGCACGCCTCCCCCCTCTGCCTGACCACGAAGAGAATCGCGTCCCCGTCGCAGTCGGTCCTGCAGGCCAGGAGCTCCTGGGTGTTGCCGGAGGACCGGCCCTTTACCCATATCTCGTCCCGGGAGCGGCTGTAGTAGACGCCGCGGCCGGAGGACAGGGCCTCCCGAAGGGACTCCGGAGAGCTCCAGGCCAGCATCAGGACCCTTCCGGCCCGATCCCGGGTCACCGTGGGCGCCAACCCGCCGGGTCCGAACCGGACGCTTTCCGCCACCACCTCGACAGGTGAGAGACGGCCCGTGTACATCGCCATTCCCACCTGCACGTCCAGCCCCATCGTGCACAGCTCGGCAGCCTCTTCCGTTGAGGATACGCCCCCCGCTACCGTTAGGGGATGCGGCAACAGACGGCACAGCCTCTCCAGACCCTCCCGCGGAAGGCCCCGCATGGTGCCCTCCGACCCCACGAAGGTGGCCAGGTACGACCCGCATGCGTCGGCGGCGGCCTCGGCCCTTTCGATCACGCTCTGGCCCGTGCCGGTCCTCCAGCCCTCCTGCAGCACCTCCCCGTGGAGGCTGTCCAGGGCCACCTGGACCCGCCGACGGGGGAGGCGTGCCACGAACGGTTCCAGGGCTGCGGTGCCTATGATCACCCTGTCCGCCCCGGCGGCCAGCAGGCTCCTGGCCCTCTCCTCGCTTCTGATTCCGCCGCCCGCCCTGGTCTGGGCGGCGCCGCATACACGTCGAAGCAGATCCAGGTTGTCACCTGTACCCCGGGCGGCGTCCAGGTCGATTGCCGCCACCGGTCCGAATCGTCCCAGCTGGCGCGCCAGGTCAACGGGATCCCTGGGATCCTCCAGGACCTCTGTCCTGCCGCCCATCAGCTGGACGACCCTTCCCTCGGATATGTCTATGCTGGGGACCAGCATGTCCGCACCTCCAGTCCGTTTCTCAGCAGCAGTTCCTTTATATCGCCCACGGTGCTCTCCCCACGGTGCAGTATTCCGGCCACCAGAACGGCATCCGCGCCGCCCAGCCGGAAAGCATCCAGGACGTCCCCGGGGCCTCCGGCGCCGCCGGAGGCGATCACCGGCACGCCCGAGGACCGGGACACGGCCGACGTCAGCTCCAGGTCGAAACCCGCCCTGCTTCCGTCCCGGTCCCATGAGGTGAGCAGTATCTCTCCCGCTCCCATCAGCTCGACCCGACGGGCCCACTGCAGGGCGTCAATTCCGGTGTCCCGGGTTCCGGACCGGGTTACAACCGTCCATCCACGGTTCCGCCTGGCCGCGTCTATGGCCGCCACGCAGCACTGTCTTCCCCATCTGGCCGCGATCTCCCGAAGGATTTCCGGACGCTCCACCGCGGCGGTGTTGACCGCCACCTTGTCCGCTCCCGCCGCAAGCAGCGCCCTGGCGTCCTCTGCGCTTCGAACCCCGCCGCCGACGGCCAGAGGCACCGTCAACCTGTCGGCAACGGCCGATACGGTCTGCCTGGTGGCGGCCCGTCCCTCGGACGTGGCGGAGACGTCCAGCAGTACGATCTCGTCGGCCCCCTGCCTCACGTACTCCTCCGCCATTCTGGCCGGATCGCCCATGTCCGTCAGGTTCGAGAAGCGGGTGCCCTTCACCGTTCTGCCCCCGCGGACGTCCAGGCAGGCTACGATCCTGCTACAGAGCACTTTCGTACCATCCTCTCACCAGCTCGTGGCCCAGCCTTCCGCTCTTCTCGGGATGGAACTGCAGGGCCGTCAGGCTCCCGCTTCTCAGGCCGGCGCAGAACTCGGTGCCGGCGTAGGCGGACATGTACGTGACCACGTCCCCGTCGTCCGGCAGGCAGTAGTAGGAGTTGACGAAGTAGGCGTAACCGCCCTCCAGCCCACCCTGCGCTGGCAGTATCCTGTTCCAGCCGATCTGGGGGACCTTGCGGGCGCGGAACCTCCGCACGCTTCCCCGCAGCAGGCCCAGCCCCCGCACACCCGGGGACTCCGGGCTGAATTCGAACAGAACCTGCATGCCCGAGCAGATACAGAGCGCGGGGGTGCCTGCACGGCAGGCCTCCGTGATCGCCTTCGACATTCCAAAGGCCCGAAGCGAACGGGCCACGGCGCCGAAGCTTCCCACGCCGGGCAGCAGAATCGGGGATCCGGTCATCTCACGGGCCCGGGCAACCTCCCGCCAGGGGATTCCCAGCCGCTTCAGGCAGCGCCTCACCGAGCCCAGGTTTCCATCGGTGCAGGATATGAGGTCAAGCATCTATTACCCCCTTGGTGCTCAGCGTTAGGGAGGCCGGGGTCATGGCCATCGCCAGCGCCCGGCCCAGGCCCTTGAAGGCCGCCTCCACGACGTGGTGGCCGGAATCGGCCGCCATGGCCCGGACGTGTATGGCCCCGGGCAGGTTGGCGGCAAGCCCCCGCATCAGCTCCCGGAAGAGCAGGGGTGAGAGGGGCAGGTCGTCCAGCCCCGACAGGTCCATGCTCCATCCCAGGGCCGGCCGGCCGGACAGGTCCACCGCGACCAGAACCAGGCTCTCGTCCATGGGCATGGCGCACCATCCGGCCCTGGCCACCGCGCAGTCCTCAAGGGCGTCTCTCAGGGCCCTGCCCAAGGCGATGCCGCAGTCCTCCACCAGGTGATGGGCGTCCACCTCCAGGTCGCCCCGGGCCTCAATCCGCAGGCCCAGTCCCGCGTGTACCGCCATGGCCTTCAGCATGTGGTCCAGGAAGGGCACCGTTGTGCCCACCTCCGGCGGACGGGGGGTGTCCAGCTTAACCAGCACCTCCACATCCGTCTCGCTCGTGCTCCTGCTGCAGCTTCCTCTCCTGTCCATCTCAGACCTCCCTCTCAGCCTCGTACAGAACGCCCTTCAGCTCCCGCGCCAGGGCCTCGGTCTCCTCGATGCTGCCGGCCGTTATCCGCAGCCAGCCCGGCATGGCGCCGGGCAGCTGACGCACCAGGATTCCCCGCTCCCGCAGAGAGGCCGCCACCATCGTCGCCGCCTTTCCCACCCGTACCGGCAGGAAGTTGGCGCTGCAGCCCCCGGGAACGAAAAGACCCAGTTCGCTCAGGACGTGCGCCAGCAGCTTCCTTCTGCGGCGAATGGCTTCAACCACCTTCGGGAGCAGGTCTGCGCTATCAACCCTCTGCAGACCCGCCTGCACAGCGGCGGACCCCGCCGCGAACGGGGTTCTCACGCGGCGCATGGCCTCCAGAAGCCGGGGTTTTCCCGCGGCCAGTCCCAGGCGGAGTCCTGCCAATCCCCAGACCTTCGAGAAACTTTTGAGCACCAGGAGGTTGGGAAGGTCTCTGGTGAGCGGGGCGATCGTAGGGCCCGCCAGCTCTCCGTAGGCCTCGTCGACTACGAACAGCGTCCGGGGAAACCGGCGTATCCAGCCCAGCAGCTCTTCGGCCGGAACCACCATGCCGGTCGGATTGTCCGGGGTTGCCAGAACGGCGACCTCGACCCCCTGCGAAAGCGCTCCTTCCAGTCCCCGCAGGTCGTGCGACAGGTCCTCGAGTACGGGGACCTCGACGAGTTCTGCGCCGGCCATCCGGAGGTATCCCGGTATCAGGGAGAAGGTGGGCCGGCTAACCAGCGCGCGGGTCGAACCCGGACAGACGAAGGCCAACGAAGCGGCCAGCAGACCCTCGCTGGCCCCGGCCGTGGCCAGCACCATGTCCGCGGACACCTCCAGC
Organism: uncultured bacterium; assembly: GCA_964553045.1. Lineage (GTDB taxonomy): Bacteria > Fermentibacterota > Fermentibacteria > Fermentibacterales > JCC-6 > JAWLEP01. The sequence goes on from CAZKJG010000002.1 coordinate 105,271, forward strand.
CAGTCGGCCGCCCTTCGGGTCAGGCCGGCGTAGTCGGGATACCTCGACGGGTCCGAGGGAAGCTTTACGGGCGGCCACAGCGCCGGGTCGACCTCGTTCATGTCCAGCCTGATCAGGTTTCTGTCCCGGGGGCGGACTCCGGTGTATGCCCTGCCCCGCAGAGCCAGAGGCGACATTCTGAAGGCCCGCGCGCTCATGGGAGTATCCGTTCCACGGGGTACTCAAGTATATCCTTGGCCCCCATTGACTTGAGCCTGGCTACCAGTTCGGGCACGGTCTTCGCGGGCACGGCCACCTTTATCGCGAATCCCGCCTGGCCGTGGAGGGGGGAGACGGTTGGTGCGCGCATGCAGGGCAGTATGTCCGCCACCCTGTCCACTCCCTCCGCCGGAACGTTCATCTCCAGTACCCGGCGGCCCCGGGCGTCCAGCAGGCTGCGAAGAAGCATCACCAGCTCGTCCAGGCGCTTTCTCCTGCAGGGGTCCTCGTAGGCCGCCCGGCTGCAGATCAGCCTGGTGGTGCTCTCCAGGATGCAGTCCACCTCCCGCAGGCGGTTGGCCTTGAGCGTCGCGCCGGTGGAACAGATATCGACCACCATGTCCGCGTCCTCCGGCGGAAGGGCCTCCGTGGCCCCCCAGCTGCGTACGAAGGTCCCGCTTATTCCGCTTCTCTGCATGTAGTCTTCGGTGATGCGACGGTACTCCGAGGCCACCACCAGGTTAGCTCCGGTATCCCTGAGCTCCTCGGGGACCGCGGCCACCAGCCTGGCCGGGCTGAGGCCGAGGTCCAGAAGCTCCATTACCTCCGCATCCGTCTCCACCACCCAGTCGTGGCCGGTGAATCCGCAGTCGTGCCTGCCCAGCTCCACCAGCCTGGGGATGTTCTGTGGCTTGAGCACCTTGACCTCCACCTCCGGGTTACTGCAGGAGGGACGGTAGTCGCGGTCGCCTCCGCTGACGGCCATTCCGCACCTGTCCAGCAGGTCCGTCACCCCTTTCAGCAGCCGCCCCTTGGGAAGCAGCAATCTCAGTCCCATCTCCACTCCCTTCGAAAAAAAAGAGGGCCCGCCTGAGCGGGCCCTCGTGCCGGTCGACTCCTGGTCCGGAATGAGCCTACACGGAGACCACGCTCCCTCCGTTGCCGTGATGATGGTGTGCACCGGCGTGGATCATTGCTGTTACCTTTCCGGGTCCGACCATGAAAAAAGGGCCCGCCGAAGCGGGCCCTGCGAAACCTGGCTGCTGTCGGCAGCTACCGCAGACGCACCGCCCCCACTCCTGTATGGAAATGGCGATGATGCCGCGAAAGTCTGCCTGTCATATCCGTCCTCCCTGGGCACCGATACTATGGGAATGTCCGCCCGGAGTCAATGCCGGTTGCGCCGAAGGGGCGCCGGCCTTATGCTCTGCGCCGCGCAGTGAATAGAGGCGCTCCCGGCATCAGTAGCCACCGCCGGCCGGATGGGCCGTGGCGGCGGTGAAAGGGCAGGGAGCCGAAGCGTGGCCGCTCCATCCGGGCGGCCGGCGCTGGGGCGGAGGGCGAACAGCCTCCGCACTGTCACGGATCCACACCGTGGAGCGCTATTCGGTCGTCACCCTGGTCGAATGACTGTGACGGTGTCGGGTGGATGTGCTCCCGCCCGCGCCATGCCGCGCGGTTGGGAACTGGAGGTTTGCAGTGTTGGTCTCCGCCGATTCGAGTACCCGTCCGGAGTCCGTGGCCGGGGCCGCGGACAGGTTCGGAACACCCCTCTATTTGTACGATGAGGCGGCTCTCGAAGAGGGCTGCCGCCAGGTGCTGTCCATGCCCTCCGCCTTCGGGCTGGGCGTACGATACGCGATGAAGGCCTGTCCCACCCGCGCTCTGCTGCAGCTGATCTGCTCTCAGGGACTGGATGTGGACGCCAGCTCGCTTGCCGAGGCCCGGAGGGCCGTACGGGCCGGAGTGGCGCCGGACAGGATCATGCTCACGGGCCAGGAGGTTCCCGGCGGGAGCGAACTGGAAGAGCTGGAGGAGCTGATGGCCGGGGGCCTGGTGTTCAACGCCGGCTCGCTGCGCCAGCTCTCTGCGGCGGGACCGGTTGCAGCATCCCTGGGTGCGCGCATCGGTATCCGCTTCCACCCGGTGGAGGGCTCCGGGGCCAACCCGGCCACCAATACCGGTGCCGGCTACAGCAGCTTCGGAGTCCGGATCGACGACCTTCCAGCCGCCATGCGTCTGGCCGGCAGGATGGGCGTGGAGGTGGGGACGGCTCACGTACACATCGGCTCGGGTTCGGACCCGCAGGCCTGGATTCGCAACGTCGCCCGAAGCCTGGACATCGTGAATGAGTTCTATCCCCACGCCGATACGCTCAACCTCGGCGGGGGCTTTCGGGTGGCCCGAATGCCGGACGAGACCCCCGCCGACATCGGGCGGATGGGCTTGCGGGCGTCCGGGCTGTTCGAGGACTTCGCCCGTCGGACCGGCAGGCGGCTTCGTATGGAGGTGGAGCCCGGCACCTGCGTGGTAGCGGGTTCGGGCTATCTGGTGGCCAGGGTCATGGACGTGAAGATGTCCGGGGGAGGGGGCCCGCGCTTCGTGGTGCTGGACGGGGGGATGGAGAGCAACCCGAGGCCGCTGCTCTACGGTTCCCGGCATCCCTTCTCGCTGGTTAGGGGCTGCGAGACCGTCTGGAACGAGGAGGCCCGGGAGGCTTCCGAAGAGGTGGGGACGGTGGTAGTCGGCAAGTGCTGCGAGACCGGGGACTGCTTCTGCCTGGACGAGCACGGTCGGGTGGCACCCAGGCGCATGGCCCGCGCCCGGCCGGGCGACCTCCTCGCGGTGGGAGGATGCGGCGCCTACTGCTCCTCCATGGCCCCCAGCTCCTACAACTCGCACCTGCGGGCTCCGGAGGTCCTCCTCCGGACGGACGGTTCGCTGTACCTGATCAGGCGCAGGCAGAGGCCCGAGGAACTGGTAGCCGGGGAGCAGGTAGCCGGTATGGAGATGGTGGAGACGGGCGTTTAGGAATCCGTGATCACGCGGAGGGACGTGACCTCCAATCGGCAGCAGGGGTCCATCATGCCTGCCGGAAGCACGTCAACATCCTCCAGATCCAGCCGACCGGGCAATTTCCGATGTCCCGAAGTCGGCTGCGCCTCCCTAGATGACTGGTCCAGCTTGACGCGGGCCGGCGCTTCTTCGCAGCTTTTTGTGAATGGCTTGAGCGGTTCGAGGATCGTCTTCGGGCGCTCTCCATGGCCTCGGCCTTCCTTCCCGTGGAGTTCCGATGCTCGGCCCCCTGACGCTCCCGGCCCCCTAGGCCGGCGGGGAACCTCCAGCGGGGCGGCATGTTTTTCGAATGTGGAGGGAGGCGGAAGATGGGGACGGAATCGCTTCTGCCTGCCGGAGCATTCGGAGCGCCGCTCCGACTCGGGGCTGCGGTTCTGGCCGCTTCCCTCCTCATGGCCGCCTGCGGAAGCGAGACCGTTCGCCCCGAAGAAAGCGACGAGCGGTCTTTCGAGATGCAGATCCTGCAGCGGGTCAACGGGTACCGGTCCTGCGAGGGCATAGGCGAGCTCCGCTGGAACGAGATCCCGACGGAGATAGCCCGGGTGCATGCGCACAGGCTGGCCTCGGGCTACCCTCTGGGGCACGGTTGTTTCGAGTACCGCATGCTGCTGCCAGAGGTCTCCTGGGGGAAGCATTCTGCGGGAGAACGTGGGAAGGCTGCGCTCCAGCCGGCATCCGGCCAGCGAATTCCTCAGCGCCTGGCTGCTGAGTACGGGCCACCGGCATGTGCTGAGATCCGAGGCGAGCATGAGCGGGGTGGGAACAGCCCGTTCCGAAGAAGGTCTTGTCTGCGCCGTGCAGCTGTTCTTTCAGCCGACCGGAGAGGGACGCACCGGTCTCGCCCGAGAGGACCCCTTTCTCTACCGCTGAGGGTCTCCCGGCCCGTAAGACCTTTGGCAATGCCGATCAGTACCGTCTTGGGGATTTTTCGCTAAGTTTCAGCAGACCCGAAGCCGCCAGCAGCGCCACCGCCGTGGCCGCAACTCCGGCTTCGGGCCCGAACCCGCCCCCCGTAAGCCAGGCCGGGCCCGCGTCGCTGTAGGCTATGCCCTCCGGGGCCAGCTCCAGTCCGGAGACCTCGGCTCCCAGAGACAGCAGGGTGGCGTTCCAGGCGAAGTGGGCGCCCCAGGCCGCGGGGAGGCCTCCCGGCCCCAGCCGCAGCTCCGCCAGCACCAGGCCGACAAGGAAGATGTTCACAGTACCCAGAGGATAGGGACCGGCAGCCCGGTGGGCCATGGCGAAGAGCAGCGCGGTAGCGAAGGCCGACACAGTGGGGCCGGCCGCCCGGGAGAGGGCGGAGAAGGGGTATCCCCGAAACACCAGCTCCTCCCAGAGCGCCGCGGGAAGAAGCACCAGGAGAGGGAGGGGCAGCCGCAGCAGGTACGTAAGGGGGGGCGTCTGCAGCGTTACGATCACATGCCCGGAGATGACCAGTCCCAGCAGAACGGCACCGGACATCAGGAAGCCGACCCCGGCACCCCCCAGGAAGCGGGTGGGGACCTGTCTGACGGCTCCCCAGCCCAGCCAGACACCGGGCGGCCGGAGGAACCTGTCAAGCAGCAGGTTGGTAATCAGGACGGCCGCAACACCCGCGAACCCCACCAGCATGAGCCTGCCGAGGTCCGCCCCCAGGGCATTCGCGGCCCAGATGAGCCCCTGCGTCCCCAGCATGGCGACAATGGCGTATGCCGCCGCCTTCAGGAGCAGGGCGGTCGCTTTGCGGGCTCTTTTCCATTCCATGGTGCCGGTAATATCCTATGATGTGCCGTTCCCTGCCATATCCCATGGCTTTCGATGGGGGGAGAAGATGGAAGACACCGGCCTGCGCGGGAGATTCCCGGGGAGCGAGGAGGGCAACCGCCGGCACTGGAACGAGCTGGCCGAGGTCCACGCGCGCTCCTACGAAACGGACGGGCTGCTGGAGGGGCGCTGCCAGCTGGACGGGATACAGCGGAGGGAGCTGGGCGACCTGTCCGGCAGAAGCCTGCTGCACCTGCAGTGCCACATCGGTACCGACTCGCTGTCGCTCGCCCTGTTGGGTGCCGAGGTGACCGGCATCGACATCTCCGACGAATCGGTCCGTCAGGCGCGGCTGCTCTCCAGGAGGACCGGCATACCGGCCAGGTTTCTCCGCAGCAGCGTCTACGACCTGCCGGACTCGCTCGAAGACGGCTTCGACGTAGTCTACACCTCGGTGGGTGTACTCTGCTGGCTCTCGGACCTGGACGCCTGGGCCGAAATCATCGCCGGCCGCCTTGGGGCAGGGGGCGTCTTCTACATGATGGAGACCCATCCGGTGCTGGCCGCCTTCGACGATGAATCGGAGGAGATGCGCCTGCGCTACGGCTACTTCCACAGGGATCAGCCGGACAGGTGGGAGGGCGGCTGTCCCGACTACGATGACGGCGGCTACACAGTCCGAAGCCCTTCATGGGAATGGCGGTGGAGCATGGGGGACGTGGTCTCGGCTCTGGCGGGGGCCGGGCTTCGCATACGGTTCCTCCACGAGCACTCGGTGCTTCACTGGAAGGCCCTGCCCTGCATGGAGAGGCGGGGCGACTGGTTCGTGCTTCCGCCGGATCTGGACGGCAGGCTTCCGCTCTCCTTCAGCCTCCTGGCATCGCTCTAGAGGGGTCAGTCAGAGCCAGCGGCCCACCTTTTCCCGGTAGCTGGCCCAGTCCTCCTCGAACCTCCTCTCCATCTTCCGTTCCTCCGGGCGTATGAACATTGTCTCCATGCACGCCACGAATACGGGCACTACGAACAGGGGGGTGAGGGTTCCCAGCAGAATCCATGCGCCCAGCAGCACCAGTGTCATTCCCAGGTACATGGGATGCCTCGACATCCCGTAGGCGCCGTCGGTGACCAGACGCTCCGAGCCAAGGTGTGGCTTCCCCGCGCCACTTGCCTGTTTGTGCTGCCTGTCGGCAAGCAGGTTAAGCCATATCCCCGGAACCAGGGGGATCAGTCCCAGGAGCGTCCATGGAAAACCCAGCAGACGGCTCACGGGCGCCAGGAAATGCAGAAGCGCCATTGCGACGAGGGAGAGCAGGAAGTACGCGGCAGGCAGCGATCCACGGCCCCCTGGCCTGCGGCCGGCGCTCTCAGCCATCCGTCCGCCCCCTCATGGAGTCCAGCGTAAGCCTGGCTTCCGGGACCCATTCGAAGAAGGAAAGCAGGGACTGGCAGGCGTATTCCGGGCAGGAGGAGCAGTTCTCGAGGCCGCGTTCGAGGGCGCAGGCCCGAATCCGGCATTCGGCGCAGTGGCCGAAGTGGACCTCGCCGCCCGGCGGACACCCGTCACAGTCGATCTGATCCGGAGCTATGGACGAGTCGTACATCTTCGACCACTCGGCCGCCGTCTTCTTCCGCAGGAAATGGTCGTCGCCGCGTCTGGCTAGGAGGGCGGGGCACTCGTGGCATTTCAAGCCGCAGCAGGCGATGATCTCGGGCAAGTCGTACCTCCCCGTTCCGTTCGTGGCCCCTGTTTCCGGAGGCAGCATTTCGCTTGCACCGAAGATAGACAGCCGTATCTTAACGGGGTACCCCTGGGCTGAAGGAGGCCGGATGTACGTATTTGTCGCCGTGCTGTCGGGACTGGCCCGTCTACCCTGTGCGGGCTGGGTCACGTGATGCCGCTGCCCCTGTGGCAGGTGGCCCTGCTGCCCCTGCTGGCTCTGGGCGGTTGCGCGGGAACCGCGGCCAGGCCGGACGACACCCACCGGGCCGTATCCGAGTGGGTGGGCGGGGCCGACACCGTGCACGTCCGTCTGCAGGGCCTGGAGATGAGGGACTGCATGTACGTGCTGGCAGGCGAAGCTGATGTGACGCGAGGCTATCGCCTGGCAGCCGTCGACGGGCTGGACCTGTTCGTGGCCCTGCATTCGGACAGCCGAGCCGTGCTCCGCCTGGAGCGGGAGCTGGCCCTGGTGCCTGGCTCCGGAGAGACCGACAGCGTAACGGTAGTAAGCTCCGCCATGGTGGGCGGTGTCCGTTTCGAGGAGTGGTTGCAGACCATGACGGTAGAGGGCATCACGGTGGACAGCCTCTACGGGGTCTACGACCGGCAGTACCTCGAAGCGCTGGGCAGGCGGTAGCATGAGAATCACCGGCCGCATGTACGTGGTCGTCCTCCTGCTGGCGGTTTCTGGCCTCTCCGCCGAGGGCTTCCTCCTCTGCCCTTCCGACAGTCTGCGGGTCTACTGCAGACCTTCCTCCCAGGCCGACCTGTTCGGCGTGGTCTGCCCCGGAGAGAGCCTGATGGTCTGCTCCCGGACCGCCGGTGGCTGGCTGGGTTTTCAGCCGGGAGTGGCGCAGGCGGGGAACATCGGCCCCTTCCGGTTCAGATGGGTCAGGCCCGATTCGTCCTCGATGCCCTCGGATACGGTCTCGCTGCGGTGGGTGGAGCCTCTGGCCCCCAGAGCCGTGTACCTGATGGCATACGATACGGTTGCCGTCAGAGCGTACCCCGACCCGGAGTCCGAGCGGGTGGGCTCACTGGCCGGCGGCGGCTGGGCTAGGGTGGAAGCCCGCGACAGCTCCGGACGTTGGGTGCTGCTGAGCGGCGGTGAATGCGCAGCCCGGGGTTGGGCTTCGCTCACGGCCGCCGGGCTCAGCGGCGACCCGGACACCCTGCCGACGATCTCCCACAAGTAGCCCGGGCCGCCTGCAGCTCCCGTTCGGGTCAGCCTGGCGAATCAGCACGCCCCTGGCGGGGCCGGTCCGCTTCGTTCCCTCCGCGACCACCAGGTAGACACCCGAGCCAGTACCGTATCTCGGACTCCACGCCGATTCGGCGCTTCCGTGGCTGACGGTTGCAGAGGCGGTATGCACCAGCCGTCCCGAGAGGTCGTAGACGCGGAAAGCCACACCGGGCCCGGCGGCTCCCGTTGCCCTCAGGAGCGGCCGGGTCGCCGGAGCGCGGCGAATCGGGGTGACCGGGAAATGCGTACGGGGACAGCCACCAGCACCGGCCGGGCCAGGGGAACCTCGCTAGGCTTTTACCCGCCATTCCTCATCGCCCAGGGGGGTAAGGGATATCCCATTTGTCTCCAGCGTGCTCCGGAACCACTCCAGGCTCTTCTCGAAGTTGTCCAGGAGCACCTCGGTACCGTCCGCGGATCGCAGGGAGAGCAGCTTCCTGTTCCTTGCGTACCTGCCCCGGGTGAGCTTCATGCCGTCGAGGGCGAGGCTTACGGGCCTGCCTTTGACCAACGGGCGGAGCAGGATTCCCAGGCCGGTGTAGAACGGCGCCATCTTGCCCAGATGGTAGTGTATGAACCGCCTGTTCGTGATCACGTTCCTGGTGCTGACGGGGAACTTGACCTTCTTACCCTGCAAACCGTAGCAGCGGCCCTCCCAGAGCACCCTCTCGTGGGGCTGCAGCCGATGCTTTGCCATCCGTTTCCTCCGTTGCTCTGTACTCCTCGAGGCTCCCGTGAGCTGCGAACACATTCCGGCTGTGCTTCGGGGGGAGCCTAGAGCGCGTCCAGCGGCACCATTGCCACGAAGAGGCGGTGGTACTCCACGCTGTAGCCCTCTCCGGTCTGAAGCGACAGGGTGCTGATGGCCCGAATCCGGCTTTCGGGAAGGGGGAACAGAAGGATCTTCTCCCCCATCCATCCTTCCGATTCCAGGTGCCCGCGCCAGCTCGCCCAGAGGGCCCTGACCTCCTCGGTCTTGAGATCTCCGTCCGCCCAGTCGCAGAGTCGGCTCACGGCGGTGCCCGTATCCAGGGGAAGGAACTCCCCGTCGATCAGGCTCCCCGGCACGTTTGCGGGATTCACCTCCATGTACATCAGACCGCCGGCCGCCGGCCGCACCACCAGGGCCGCGGATACCTCGCCCTGCTCCAGCATCCGGCGCGCCGATGGGAAGTCCGTGACCGGGATCTGCGTCTCGTAGTAGATGAACCTGTCCTCGACCCCGCTTTCAAAGCGCAGCCGGCAGGAGGGAACCTCCCGCCAGAGATCAACCGGCCAGTTGCCCGGTATCTCCGCCGCTTCGGGCAAGGTCTCTTCCCCCGGCGCCCTGTCTTGCGCCATCGCCTCGAAGCGCCACAACGCCGAGTTCGGCGATACGCCGGAGGCGTCGGGGTAGAGTACGGTGAAGCTCCCCGTTTCGGTGCTTACCTCCAGCGTGCCGGAGAAATCCGGGCCGTGGATGTAGATCACGGGGGCTTCAGCGCATATCGGTTCTTCATCCGATGACGGGCCGGAGTAGATGTCCCAGGTGGAGGCGGGGTCGGCCGTGGCCACCACCCGGGTCTCGCCCATCCAGACCACCCCCCACTCATGGACCCGGACGACGTCGGCCGTGGTGGGAGGGACCATTACCGTATCGCAGACTGCCGCCAGCATCAGACCCAGCATTTCATCTCCCTCCGTTCACTCCCATTCGGGCTCCCGCATGATACCGGAATCCGCGGCCCGATATTCTGCGGGTCGGCCTCAGAGCAGCTCATGGCGGTATATCCAGACGCTTCCGTCATGGATGAAGAGTATGCCGTCCATCTCCGGCGCCTGGGCCACGATTCCGTCCACCATGGCCTCGGTGATTCCTGTAAGTCCGGAGGTTCCGCGCGGGGAGAAGTCGGACCAGTCAATGCCGCCCAGCAGCACGTCTTCTCCCCCGCCGCGGGAGTACAGGTATCGGCCGTCCTCCAGCCGCAGGTGCACCCGTACCTCCCCGCCCGGGTTGCGGGTCTCTCGTCCTTCGGCGAAACGGACTATCTGATTGCCGCCCTCCCTGGCCAGCCCGGCCCCCGGAAGGACCCATCGGTGGATTATGCCCCCTCCGGTACTGTCCTCCAGCAGCACCTCGCCGGTGGTCACGTCCAGCAGCAGGTCCGGGGGACGGGCACCGGCGGCCACCAGGTCGGAGAAGGGGTCGGGCAGGAATCCGTCCGCCAGCAGGCCGGCGCAGTCACCCCGTTGCGAACCCGTGCAGATGTCTATGAGATGGGTGTCTGCGGTAGTGGGCAGACCTTGGGCCAATTGCTCCATATAGGCCTCTGGGTCCGGAGGACAGTCGAGGATCGGGGTTCCGTAGACGCTTCGGGAGTCGGACGTGAAATCGAACCTCGGACCGCCGCCCACCTGCATGGTCAGGGCAAGCGGACGGGCGTCGGTTCCATCATCACTGCAGACCACCAGCAGCATGGGGTCCATTACCGGGACTCCCTCCGGCCGCACGCTGTCGGGAATGCCCACGCACAGGCCCAGGAGGATTCGGGTTCCGTCGGGGCTGGCCCTGAGAAGCAGCGCCTTCCCCGTCCACTCCCAGCCCGCCTCGGCCGGGTCCCAGTCGATATCCAGCGGCTCGGCGTCCAGCTCTTCGGGGTCGAGCACCACGGGCCTCGAACCACTGTCCACGCACGCCACGCCGCCCCCGGCCAGGGGCGTCAGCACCCGGCAGTAGGGGCTGGTCCGCACGGGGAGCCTCAGGGGGTTTGCGGGCTCCGGCGCTGAAGCGGCTACGAGCAGGACGGCGACGATTGCGGGCGGCATGTGCCCTCCGTTCCCCGGTTGTTCGATGTGATCAGGCAGTAGAGAGATGGGGCCGGCGGCTCCGACGGTCAACCTCCGCGGCGCCGGCCCGCACGCAGCGCAGAATCGTTGCAGCGACACAAGGCCCGAAGCTGCAGCCCTGGTGCATGAGATTGACATCCGGGACGACAGTGCCATTGTGGTGATCGTAGCGAAGGAAGGGCCCGACAGGGGCCGTATCTGGAAGGAAATCGGTTCCCACCTGCTGGAGGTCAGTCTTGAGAGTCAATACGGCGGTACCGGCACTTCTCGCCCTGGCGGCCGCATTCCTTCCGATGGCGGCGGGGGCGCAGGCTTCCGTCGACAGCGCTGGTTCGCAGGCGGTCTGGCAGTCGCCTGCCGAGGATCTGCTTCAGGTGCTGCACGCGCCCAGGCTGCCCAGGGTGTGGACGGCTCCCGGCGGTGACTATCTCCTGCTGGCGGATCCGGTGGTCTACCCGCACCTGACCGAGCTGGCCGCTCCCGTGCACAAGCTGGCGGGCATTCGAGTCGACCCCCGCACCAACGGCCATCACGGTCGGCGCGGGTACACCTCTCCCCGCCTGGTGGAGGTGGCGGGAGGGGGCGTCACAGAGCTCGGCCTGCCCGACGGGGCCGAGGTCCACGACGTGGACTTCTCCGCAGACGGCATGCGTTTCGCCCTTGCCGTGTGCCATGCCGACCACATCGGCCTGTGGGTGGGTTCGGCGAACGGGGATCTGGTCAGAATCGACGGACTGGAGCTGAACCCTCTCCTCGGCGATGCGGTGCAGTGGCTGCCCGACGGGGAGAGGCTGCTGGTCCTCCGGGCCCCCGGAAGGGGCCCGGTCCCCGAGCCGCCGCCCATTCCGGCTGGGCCCGCGGTAGCGGAAGGGGCCGGCGAGGCTGCCAGGTCCACCTACGAGGCGCGGGATCTGCTCCGGACCGCCTACGATGACTCGCTCTTCTCCTACTACTGCAGGTCTCAGCCGGTGGTGGTGGACCGGCATGGAGGAGAGCCGGAGACGCTGGTCGGGCCGGCGCACTACCACAACGTGGCTTTCTCCCCGGACGGACGTTACGTGCTCGTCGAGCGCCTGGCGGAGCCCTGGTCCCATGAGGTGGCCTGGTGGCGATTCCCCAGGGAGATAGGGGTATGGAACGCCGATGGCGCCCATGTGGCCGACATAGCTTCGCTTCCCCTGGCCGACGAGGTCCCCGTGCATGGCGTCCCCACCGGACCGCGGTCGGTCGCCTGGCGTCCCACGGCGCCGCACGAGCTGTACTGGATCGAGGCTCTGGACGGAGGCGACCCCGTTGCCGATGCGCCATTCCGCGACCGGCTGATGAGGCTGGAGGCTCCCTTCACCGGTGAGCCCGAGGAGGTCTTCCGGACCGAGCACCGCATGATGTCCTGGCAGATGAAGTGGGGGGGCGAAGGCGGGACGCTCATGCTGGGCGAGTACGAGCGGATGCGGCGCTGGCTGTACATCTGGCTTGTGGATGTGGACAGCGGCGACGCGAGGCTGTGGTTCGACCGCGACGCCGGCGACCGCTACGGAGACCCGGGAAGCCCCGTCATGCGGCAGCTGCCCAGCGGGGGCCGGGTGATGCACCAGAAGGGGGACTCGGTCTACTTCCGCGGCAGCGGGGCCACCGAGGGTGGAGACCGTCCGTTCCTGGACCTGCGGCACCTGGGGAGCGACGGAGCCCGTCGTCTCTTCCGCTGCCCCCCCGGCCGGTACGAGTACTTCGTGGCCTTCGCAGGCGGGGAGGATCGGCTGGTGCTGCGGTCGGAGTCGCCGAAAGACGTCCCCAACTACTACCTGGCCACGCTGGGCCGGGGTGCGGAGTCGGCGCCGGGGGAGGACACCGGGGTTCTGACCATGGAGCCGATAACGGACTTTCGGGACCCCGCCCCCCGCTTGCGGGAGGCGAGCAACCGGCTGGTGCGGTACGAGCGCGGGGACGGCGTACCCCTCAGCTTCCAGCTGTACCTCCCCCCCGGCTACGAGGAGGGCACGCTGCTGCCGACGGTGGTAAGCGCATATCCGCTTGAGTACTCGGGTGCTTCCACGGCCGGACAGGTCAGGGGATCGACTCGGCGATTCCTGACACTGCACGGGGCCTCCAGCCTGTTCTTCCTGCTGCGGGGCTATGCGGTGCTCAGCCGGACCTCCATGCCCATGATCGGCGACCCGGAGACCACATACGACACCTTCGTCCCCCAGCTGGTGGCCGACGCGGAGGCGGCGGTGCAGAAGGTGGTTGAGATGGGGGTGGCCGACCCGGACCGAATCGGCGTAATCGGCCACAGCCACGGCGGGCTGATGGTGGCGCACCTGCTGGCGCATACGGATCTATTCAGCGCCGGCATCGCCCGCAGCGGCTCCTACAACAAGACCAACCAGCCCTTCGGCTTCCAGGCCGAGCGTCGCTCTCTTTTTGAGGCCAGGGACGTCTACATACAGGTTTCACCGCTCTTCTTCGCCGACGAGGTGGACGAGCCGGTACTGATAATCCACGGAGAGGAGGACTCGAACCCGGGCACGCGCACGTTCCAGTCGGAGATCTTCTTCGAGGCGGTGCGCGGCTCCGGCGGAACCGTGCGGCTGGTACTCCTGCCCTTCGAGGACCACGGCTACCGGGCCCGGGAGAGCGTGGAGCACGTGCTCTGGGAACAGATGCGCTGGTTCGACAGGCATGTCAGAGGGGCGGACGCCGGAGTTCCGGCGGACTAGAAGCCGATGTCCAGACCCAGGGCCAGGCGCCTGGGCTGCGAGTAGACGTACCCGTTGTCCAGCGGCCCGGTGGGGTCCGCGTCGAAGCAGCTCCCCACGCCAAAATGGTACCAGGGCACGCTGGCGATGAAGTCGATGTTCCGGCGGTCGAAGAGGTTGCGCCAGCCCATCCAGCCCGTCATCTGCAATGGTCCCGCATGGAAGCGCTTCTCCAGCCTGAGGTCGGTGCTCATGGTCTCGGGGTAGCGCCAGCCGTTGATCTCCTGCTCGACTGTTTCGGGGTCGTTGTAGGTATAGGGGTACCCGCTTCCGTATGTCCAGAGGAGCCTCGCCCCCAGTCCGCCGAGCAGCGGCGAGGAGACATGGTCCGGAGTCCTCGCGCCAAGGTCGAGGACAAGCGTGTGTCTCTGGTCCCAGTCCAGGGGGTGGTCCTCTTCGGCGGGCTGAAGGCCCTCGAGGGTCTGCCTGTAGCCCGTCAGGGGCGCCTTCGACCAGCGTCCAGCTTCCAGGACAGCTCTCCTCCGCGGCCTCCTCTGACGTGCATCCGGTCACTGGTGAGGCCGGCGTCGCCCTCGCTGAGCCACCGGGCGTACTGGCTGTTCCAGCCGACCTCTCCCCAGCCGCTGCCGGGTGACTTCACGGGTGAAGAGGCCTGCAGAAGGTCTGCCAGGCTGGAGCCGGCATAGATCACCCTGATACCGGTCGAAGGCCCTTCCGGGAAAGAGGAATCGGGCACCGCCGCGGCGGGGCCGGCCACCAGCAGCAGAGGGGGGGAGTAGGATCGCGGCTGCGATTAATGAAGGCATTTCGTCCTCCATGAACGTCATAATATGGAATAATATGTAGATCATTACCGGCCCGCATCGGCCCGTCAACCGACGCCGTCGTCGGTTTTCTTCCGGATGCCCGGCATGGTTCTGGCCATGGCCTCATGGGTTCGGGCCGGGGCTCTGTCGTTGACACGCCGGCGCTCTTGGGGCAGTTTCGATCTTCGCGGCACGGCCCGGCAGCGGATTGTGCCCGACGAACAGGCGGCATTCCGCAAACGGCACATCGCAGGATTGGACTGGTCATGACCCGAACCCGCAGAGGCATTCATCCGGCAGCGGTGCTGGTCCCCGCAGCGTTGGCAGTCGCCGCCGGCCTTCTGCTGTTCTACGCGCACCGCTCGGAGGGCTTCGACGCCGATGAGTTTCCGCTTCCCGTGATGTACTACATGTATGCCCACAGGGCTGACACCACCGCCGCGGTGGATGAGGAGGAGGACCTTATGCCGCCGGGAGCATGGTTTCCGGCAAGGGACGGCGGAGACGCGGCCGACAGCCTGGACGAAGGCCGCAGGGAGGAGATCGAAGAGCTGCGATCCCTGGGCTATCTGGCCGGGTACCACGATGCGCCTGTTCGCCAGGGGGTGACCGTCCATGACTCGGTAAGGTCCTGGCCCGGGTACAACCTGATCGTCTCCGGCCACGGCCCGGGGGCGCTGCTGCTGGACATGGAGGGCGAGCTGGTGCACGAGTGGTACACCCACTTCGACCAGCTCCGGGTCTGGCCGGGCTCCGAGGACGTGGACATGGATATGCAGTTCTGGACCAGGGCGATGATGATGCCCGACGGCGGGCTGATGATCCTGGTGGAGAACCTGGGTATCGCCCGTCTGGACAGGGATTCGGACACACTCTGGGTCAGCGGCTACATCCAGCCCCACCACGACTTCGACGTGGGCCCCGACGACAGCATCTACGCCATCTGCAAGGAGGTCTACGTCGACGAGGCCTACAACCCCGACGCCCCGATCCTGGAAGAGCTGGTGGGAGTGCTGAGCCCGGAGGGAGAGCTGGTCCGGACCATAAACATCCGTCACGCCCTGATGCGGTCGCCCTACGCCCCGGTGCTGCGCAGGATGGCCCCGGAGGGCGACATCCTTCACGCCAATACGCTGGAGTACATACAGGGCGATTTCGAGGGCAGCATCACGCCGCTGAGAGAGGGAACGCTCCTCCTGTCGCTGAGGGCGGTGGACCTCGTGTGCGCCCTGGACAAGAAGACGGGAGAGGTCTACTGGGCCGAGTCCGACCTCTGGCACAGGCAGCACCAGCCCACCATGCTGAAGGACGGCAACATGCTGGTCTTCGACAACCGGGGATTCCGACAGGATTCCCGGGTGCTGGAGATAGACCCGGCCACCCGGGAGGTGGTCTGGTCCTACCGGGGAGGCGGTGACCAGCCCCACTTCTTCAGCGTGGGCCGCGGCTCGAACCAGCGGCTGCCAAACGGCAATACGCTGATAACCGAGTCCAACCAGGGCCGCGCCCTGGAGGTAACGCCGGAGGGGGAGATCGTCTGGGAGTGGATCAGCCCCTACAGGGCCGGAGATCATCTGGAGCTGATAGCCACCCTGTTCGAGATCGTCCGCTACCCTCTGGACTATCCGGAAGACCAGCCCTAGGGGCACCCCGCCGGTTTGCGCCTTGGTCTCAATTGCTCAGCTGAGGGGTGATCCATCAGCCATCTGAGCTCCTTCTGCCGCTGGCCGCGTTGGGCCCGGGTCCCGGTGCTGTTATCATTCCGTCGGCTGGTGGCCGGTGGGGGAAGACCGCACGGAGGGTAGAATGGGGAGCGATTTCGCCGAAGGCGCGGAGCACCGGCTGACGATGTCGGTGCGGGACTACGAGTGCGACGTGCAGGGCATCGTCAACAACGCCGTGTACCTGAACTACCTCGAGCACGCCCGGCACCGCCACCTGCTCTCGCGGGGAGTGGACTTCGTGGAGATGGCCGGGCGGGGCCTGAACATGGTGGTGACCCGCATGGAGCTGGACTACCGCCGGCCCCTTCGGGCCGGGGACACGTTGACAGTGACCTCCTCCATGAGACGGGTCTCCAGGCTGCGCTTCCGCTTCGACCAGTCGATCACGCTGGAGCCGGGCGGTGAGGGCGTCCTTGGGGCAGTGGTCCTTGGTTCTGTCGTAAACAGGGAGGGCAGGCCGGTGGCTGCTCCGGAGCTGGAACGCCTGGCGGGAGGGGAATAGGGAGGCGGAGACTTGGGCTTCAGGCGGGACTTGCAGTTCTACCGGTTCTCGGCCTACGGCTTCCTCAAGAACCTGCGCTTCTTCGAACCCTTCATCATCCTCTACTTCAGGGAGGCGGGTTTCTCCTTCCTGCAGATAGGCCTGCTGTTCTCCGTCAGGGAGACGGCCACTGTGGTGCTGGAGGTTCCCAGCGGCTTCATGGCCGACTTAAGCGGCAGGAAGTCGGCCATGGTGCTGTCCATGGCGGCCTACGTGATCAGCTTCCTCACTTTCTTCCTCACCTCCTCCTACGCCGCAGCAATGGGGGCCATGGTCCTGTTCGCGGTGGGGGAAGCCTTCCGGACCGGGACCCACAAGGCCATGATCCTGGAATACCTGGCCCTGACCGGGCAGGGGGAGCACAAGTCCGACTACTACGGGGCCACCCGGGCGGCCTCCCAACTGGGTTCCGCGGTGAACGCCCTGATTGCCGCCGCCCTGGTGTTCGCCTTCAGGGAGTACAGGTACGTATTCCTGGCCGCCGCCGTTCCCTGCCTGCTGAACATGCTCAACCTGGGCACCTATCCGGCGGAGCTGAGCTGGACACGGGCCGGCGGCTCACGGCCCGGGATTCGAAAGACCCTGAGGCGTTTGGCGGAGATGGTTCGAAGCGGAGATGTGCGGCTCTGTGTGATGAACTCCGCCACCTTCGACGCATTCTTCAAGGTCCTCAAGGAGTACCTGCAGCCCATGCTGAAGGCGCTGGCCCTCGGCCTGCCGCTGCTTACGGCAATCGGTCCCGACAGGAGAGCGGCCGTTCTGGTGGGAAGCGTATACTTCGTCCTCTTTCTGCTGGCAGGGGCCGCATCCAGGTCATCCGGGACCTTCGGCCGGCGGACCGGCCTTACCCGCGCCATGAACGTCTCCTGGCTGGCGGGAGCCGCCCTGCTGGCCGCTGCCGGGGGGCTCCGGGTACTGGAGGTGACCTGGATGAGCGTGGCGGCATACGTGGCGCTCTACGCAGTGCAGAACCTGCGCAGGCCCCTCTGCGTAAGCCGGATAAGCGACGGCGTCCATGGCGGGGTTATGTCCACCGGCCTGTCCGTGGAGTCCCTGACCAAGACTCTGAGCATGGCGCTCCTGGCGCCCGCCTGTGGCTGGGTGGCCGATCGGGCGGGAGTGGGGACATCGGTGCTGGTCTTCGGCTTGCTGCTCGCGGTTCTCTACGTGCCCCTCCGCATGAGGAAGGGCTCCGACGCCGCCCCCGGGGCCACGGCTTGAGAGACCGGCGCAGTGCTGGTATCTTGTTTCCCTGGAACGATCGTCGGGCAAGGCGCCGGATGGAGGTTTCCCGATAATGAGGACCATCATAGCCGGCTCCAGGAGCATAACCGACCTGTCGGTGGTGCGGAAGGCCGTGGAGAGGTCGGGCTTCTCCGTCACCGAGGTGGTCTCCGGCGGTGCCAGGGGCGTGGACCGGCTGGGCGAGAGTCTGGCCGGAATCCTGGGAGTGCCCTGCAGGGTGTTCCCCGCGGACTGGGACGCCCACGGCCGCTCCGCCGGAGTGATACGAAACGCGGAGATGGCCGATTACGCCGAAGCCCTGGTGGCTGTCTGGGACGGAAGGAGCCGGGGCACGGCCAACATGATAACCCAGGCCAGGCGGAGGGGCCTCGCGGTGTACGTTCACAGGCCGGACTCCCGCGTGTCCGGATAGAACCAAGGAAGGGGACACATGGACGGCGGATTCATGGAGCTGCTGCGGAGAAGGAGGAGCATACGCCGCTACGAGGACAGACCCGTGGAGAGCGGAAAGAGAGACCTGCTGGTGGAGGCCGCCCTGCGGTCGCCATCCTCCCGGGGGATCAACCCCTGGAGGTTCGTCTTCGCCGAGGACCGGAAGACGATTGCGGAGATGTCGCGCTGCAAGGGCCACGGATCGGCCTTTTTGAAGGGAGCACCCCTGGCCGTTGCCGTCTTCGGGCGGGAGGAGGAGTCCGACGTCTGGGTGGAGGACTGCTCCATAGCGTCCATTGTCCTGCAGCTGGCGGCGGAGTCCCTGGGCCTGGGCAGCTGCTGGGTTCAGGTGCGAAACCGCTCGCGGGAGGACGGAAGCAGCTCTTCGAAATACCTTCGTGAGCTGCTGGGAGTGCCCGAGGGCTATCGGGCGGAGTCGGTGATCGGCATTGGATACCCGGCGGAGAGCCTGCCCCCGCACCCGAAGGCCTCCCTGGAGAGGCACAAGGTGCATATGGAGAGCTGGTCCGGGGAGTAGGCGCCGGAGACATTCTAAGTGGCTGTTTGAGCTGGGGCCCGGCCCGGGCTCCACGGAGGGGGACTTGAGGGAAGGAGGAACGCCGTGCCGATGGTATCCGTAAGGACCGACGTGGCCCCCGGCGGAGACGGCGGTGAGCTGATGGCCGAGCTCTCCGCTGCCGTCGCCGAGGAGCTGGGCAAGCCCGAGGACTACGTAATGGTGGAGCTACAGGGGGCCGAGATGCTGATGGGGGGCCGCAGCGGCCCCGCCGCCGCCGTGGATGTGAGGAGCATCGGCGGTCTGGGCCGGGAGACCAACGGCAGGCTGGCCGAGCGGATCACCTCTATCCTCCAGAGCCGGTTGGGAGTTGAGCGGGACAGGGCCTACATCGTTTTCACTTCCGTGGGCGGCGAGAGCTGGGCCTGGAAGGGCAGCACCTTCAGGTAGCCGCCCCGCCTCCGTTTTTCTTGGTCGATATCCTACCCATCTAGTAGGTTCACGGCGGAGGTGGAAGCATGTGCGGAGTTCACGGAGTCGTGACCCCTTCGCTGTCGCGGGAGGAGACCGCCGCCCGTCTGAAGCGCATGGGCTCGGTGCAGCGGCACAGGGGACCGGACGACGCCGGGGGACGTGTCTACGACCGGGGCGGCCGGACGATTGGACTGGGCTTCGTACGCCTCTCCATAATCGACCTGGCCGGGGGCATGCAGCCCATCGAGAGCCCGGCCGACGGCTGCGCCATAGTCTGCAACGGGGAGGTCTACAACTACCCCGAGCTGCGGCGCGACCACCTTGCCGGCCAGCCCATGCGGACCCGCAGCGACATCGAGGTGGCCCTTCAACTCTATCGCAGGTACGGCGACGGCTTCCTCGACCTCTGCAACGGCATGTACGCCGGAGCGATTCTCGACCAGGCCCGGCATCGGCTGCTCCTCTTTCGCGACCGCTTCGGGATCAAGCCCCTCTACTACGCCGAGACGGAGGAGGGTCTCTTCTTCGCCAGCGAGATCGGCGCCCTTCTGGCCGGCAGCGGCATACGGCCCGAGCTGGACCCCGACGCCCTTCCCCTCTACCTGGCCTACAGGTTCGTTCCCGGTGAGGACACCGCCCTCCGGGGGGTCCGCAGGCTGCCTCCCGGGTGCCTGATGGAGGTGAACCTGCGGACCGGAGCATTCGAGGTGCGCCGCTACTGGGAGTACCTGCCGGGGTCGGGTAGGGAGCGTATGGGGAGCGGGGAGGCCCGGGAGCTCTTCGTAGAGCTTCTGCGGGACGCGGTGCGCATCAGGCTGCGCTCCGACGTGGAGGTGGGAGCCTTCGTAAGCGGAGGCATCGACTCCTCCTCCGTGGCCTCCCTGGCGGCGGAGGCTCAGCCGGACATACGGCTGTTCACCATCTCCTTCGCCGAGCCCGAGTACGACGAGCTTCCCATGGTCCGCAGCATGATGCGGGCCATGCCCGAGATGTTCGGAAGCGCCCGGCTGGAGCACGGGCTCTGCTCCCGCCACAGCCTGCGGGAGCTGCCGGCCATCGTCCGCTCCATGGGGGAGCTAATCTCCCTGGGAACCGTCCTTCCCACCGACCAGGTCTGCAGAATGGCGGCGGAGAGGGTGAAGGTGGTGGTGACCGGCGAGGGGGCCGACGAGGTGTTCGCCGGCTACCGGAAGTTCCTGCTGGAGGCTGCCGCCGCCGAGCTGGAGGAGACGGGCTCGTTTCCATCCCGGTTGGAGGTGGACCCCGAGGATCTCTCCTCCTACATGGACCGCCGGGGAAGGGACTCCGTCTCCGCCCACGCCGGAACCGAGGCCCTGTTCCGGGGCCGGGAGCTGGCCCGCATCCTGGGCCGGCCGGCGGGAAGCGTCCGCCTGCCTGAGGCGGCGGTGCCGGACCTCGGGCGGATTGGCCACCCCCTGGACAGGATGCTGGCCCTGGAGTGCCGCACACGCCTGCCGGACTACGTGGTGGCCAGGCTGGACAGGCTCTCCATGCGCCATTCCCTGGAGGCCAGGACCCCCTACCTGGACTACCGGCTGGCGGAGCTGGCCGGCTCGCTGCATCCGGAGGACAAAGTGGACCTGTCCCGCGCCATGGGCAAGGCCCTCTGCCGGGACGCCCTCCTGGAGGCCGGCGTTGTGGACCGTGACACGGCCCTGCGCCGCAAGCAGCCCTTCACCATACCCATGGCCGCCTGGCTGCTTCGTGGCGGGGCCCCGGATCTGCTGCGGCAGGTCTTCGAGGGCGGCATGCTGCGCCGGCAGGGTCTGGTGGACCCCGACATGGCGGACGGCATCTGGAACCGGGTCAGCACCGAAGGCGTGGGCCCCGATACGCTGGTCAGCGCTGCCGACAGGGCCTTTGCCCTGCTTTGCCTTACTCTGTGGGCGGAGGAGGTGCTGTAATGAGTGAGTTCCCCGACCTGGAGGGGCCGCTGGAGGAACAGGTGCGGAGTTTCGCCGACCTGCTTCTCCACCGCCTGGCCGAACGGTGCGGCAGCCCGCCGAGGACCTACGGCTTCGAGTACGAGTGGATATCCCGCCGCCCCATGTCGCCTGCGGACCTGGACCGGGTGGTGGACTACCTGGTGGACGTGCAGGGCTTCCGGGAGCGTGACGGACAGCTGGTGCTGGGCCACCGCCGCATAGTGTTCGAGCCGGGGGGGCAGATAGAGTTCCTCAGCCCTCCCCTGCCTCCCGGGGACACTGCGGAGCTCCGGGCTCTGACGGGCTGGATCACCCGGACGCTTGGGAGCCTGCGCCGGGAGACCGGAATCGACTACGTGGCCCGGGGCTTCATGCCCGGCAGGGCGGAGGCGCCGCTGCTGCTGAGGGACGTCCGCTACACCAGCATGCACGACAGATTTGCGTGCAGCGGGAAGCTGGGGCGTCAGATGATGAAGGGCACCGCCGCGGTGCACCTGCATGCGGTCCTGCTGGACCCCTCGGAGCTGCCGGCGATGTTCGGGCTCTTCCGGGAGCTGGCCCAGGGTCCGCTGGCCATGTCCCCAGCCCGCTGCGAGATCTGGTGCTCCACCGACGACTGCCGCTGCGGCCTGCCCCCGGTGCCCCCGAACCCGCAGACGCCCATGGACGTCCTGGAGCCCATGGTGCTTCAGGCCATGCAGGCGGTGGAGCTGCGCACCGGCCGGCCCTTCTGGGAGCTTCCCTGCGGGAGCTTCGAGGTCTTCCTGGCCCACTTCACCACCATCTTCACCGACATCCGGCTCAACCTCAAGGGCGGAACCCTGGAGCTGCGGACGCAGGACAGCCTGCCCCCCCCGGCATTCCTCGAGGCCTGGAAGCTCTTCACCACCTCCGTCGAGAAGGCGCTTCCCGGCGACTGAGCCCTTCCGCTCTGCCGGCCCGCCCCATGCCACCATGGGGGAATCCCCCGCGATCGCGTGGGGAGGGGCGGACTGGATGAGGCGCACCTGACTGGATAGAGTTATAGGGAAGGTCTCTTGTGCAGAGGGGGTAGACGAATGGACAGGATTCTGATTGTCTCCAACCGGCTGCCGGTGAGCGTCGAGGCCGGGGAGAATGATTTCGAGCTCAAGCCGTCGGTGGGCGGCCTGGCCACCGGTCTGCGCTCCTTCTACAGGAAGTACGACAGCCGCTGGATCGGCTGGCCCGGGGTGCCCTTCGAGGTGTCGCGGGAGCTTTCCGGCCTGGACGACGGCCTCATGGAGGAGGGTTGCGTTCCCGTGGAGATGTCCCGCCGGCTGCTGGACGGCTACTACTACGGCTTCGCCAACCGCACCGTGTGGCCTCTTTTTCACTACTTCCAGCAGTTCACCGAGTACCGCTGGGAGCTGTGGGAGGCCTACGTGGAGGCCAACCGGAGGTTCGCGGAGAAGGTCATCGAGCAGGCCCGCCCGGGGGACCGGATCTGGGTGCACGACTACCACCTGATGCTCCTGCCGCGGATGTTGCGAGAGCGGCTCTCGGACTGCTCGATCGGGTTCTTCCTCCACATCCCCTTCCCCTCCTTCGAGCTCTTTCGGCTGCTGCCCTGGCGAGACAGGCTGATGGACGGCCTGCTGGGAGCGGACCTGATCGGATTCCACGCATACGACTACGCCCGCCACTTTCTCAGCTCGGTGCTCCGGCTTCGCGGCTACGACCGCTCGCTGAACTACCTTAACGTGGGCGGTCGGCAGGTGAAGGTGGACGTGTTCCCCATAGGGATAGACTACGAAAGGTTCGCAGGCGCCCAGGAGGAGCAGGAGACGAAGGCCTTCCGGGATGACGTGCACAACCGGATGAAGGGCCGGAAGATGATCCTGTCGGTGGACCGCCTGGACTACACCAAGGGCATCACCCACCGGCTGGAGGCCTTCGACCTGTTCCTGCGGGAGAACCCGGAGTACAGGACCCGGGTGAAGCTGGTGCTCCTGGTGGTCCCCTCCCGCACGAAGGTGCCCCAGTACAGCCGGCTGAAGACCGAGCTGGACCGCATGGTGGGCAGGATCAACAGCCGCTACAGCGACGTCACCGGCGGCCCCATCTCCTACATGTTCCGCTCCCTGCCCTTCCCCGAGCTGGCCGCCCTCTACGGTGCCGCCGACGTGGGACTGGTGACCCCCATCCGCGACGGCATGAACCTGGTGGCCAAGGAGTACGTGGCCTCCCAGACCGATAATCCCGGAATGGTGGTGCTCAGCGAGATGGCCGGGGCGGCCATGGAGCTCTCCGAGGCCATAATGGTCAATCCCAACAACACCCCCCAGGTTACCGGTGCCATACGGGAGGCCCTGGAGATGGACCCCGACGAGAAGAGCCGCCGAATAGAGGCCATGCAGGAGAGGATAAGGCGATACGACGTGATCCGCTGGGCCAACGACTTCGTGGAGAGCCTGGAGGACGTCCGCCGCCAGCAGAAGGAGGATGCCTGCATGGAGATGGACGGAGACGATCTCGAAGACCTGGGGGAGACCTGCGGGGAGTCCCGCACCAGGCTGGTCCTCCTGAACTACGACGGTACGCTGGTGCCCCCGGGAAGGGACCTGGATCAGGTGCAGCCCGACGGGGACATGCTCGCCCTGCTCCGAGGCCTGCGGGACGCTTCGGGATGCCAGCTGGTCCTCTACAGCGGCCGGAGCCGCGAGAGCATGGAGAACCTCTTCGGCGAGGAGTTCAGCATGGTGGCCGAGGGCGGCTTCTGGGTCCGCGACCCCGGAGACCGCTGGCACATGATAGCCCCCCTCCACGACGCCTGGAAGGAGGAGCTCCGTCCCCTGATGCAGTTCTACGTGGACCGCACCCCGGGGGCCTTCATGGAGGAGAAGGACTTCTCGCTGGTCTGGCACTACCGCAGGACCGAGCCGGCGCTGGCCAAGGTCCGGTCGCGGGAGCTGCTGCTCTCGCTGTACGCCCAGACCGCCAGCATGGAGCTGGACGTGGTGGAGAACCGCAGGCGGGTGGAGGTCCGCAACGCCGACATCAACAAGGGACGGGCCGTGGCGCACTGGCTGGAGCGGCAGCGCTGGGACCTGATCCTGGCCGCCGGCGACGACTCCACCGACGAGAACGTCTACAGCGCCCTCCCCGACAGGGCCTACACATTCCGTGTAGGGTCCGGTCCCACGGAGGCTCGCTTCAGGATAACCTCGGTGGAAGACATGAGACCCCTTCTGCGCCAGGTCCTGGTCTGCATGGGCGGCGGTGACTGACGGCCGTTCCGTTCGGCGCAGTTGTGGAAGGCGGCCTCACGACTGCATAATTGCCCCTGATACGGTCTGCGGCACTCGACCGGCCGGAAGGCCTCGCCATGTCGAGAAGTGAATCCAAGTCACGCACCGGGAGGAAAGAGAGGCTGATGCACAGGCTGGAAGATTACCTGGACGTCGTGGGAGACGAGAAGGTCGCCTCCATTCTCAGGCAGGCCAGCCGTCTCTACGGCAAGCACTTCGTACACATGAACTCCACCTACCAGGGCGGCGGGGTGGCCGAGATGCTCACCACCCTGGTACCGCTGACCAACGACTCCAACGTGGACGCCGGATGGCGCATACTGCACGGCAACAGCGATTTCTTCGCCATCACCAAGCAGTTCCACAACGCCATGCAGGGCGGCCGGCTGAAGCTGACCGACGCCAAGAGGGAGATCTACCTGGACACCAACCGGGAGTTCTCCATCTTCACCCACCTCGACCACGACGCGGTGATAATCCACGACCCGCAGCCCCTTCCCCTGATCCGCAACTACCAGAAGGCCCAGCCGTGGATCTGGCGCTGCCACATAGACATCTCCGAGCCCAACCCCGAGCTGTGGGAGTTCCTGAAGCAGTTCATCATCCGCTATGACGTGGCCATCATATCCTCCGAGACCTACCGCAAGCCCGACCTGCCGGTGGAGCAGCGGGTGATAGAGCCGGCCATCAACCCGCTCAGCGCCAAGAACGAGGAACTCTCCGACGAGCACATCGCCAGCATACTGGACAACTTCGGCATACCCACCGACAAGCCCTTCATCACCCAGATATCCCGCTTCGACCCCTGGAAGGACCCCCTGGGCGTCCTGGAGGTCTACAGGAGGGTCAGGAAGAAGGTGGACTGCCGCCTGGTCCTCTGCGGTTCCATGGCCAGCGACGACCCGGAGGGGTACGACGTCTACGAGAAGGTCCGCCAGGAGGCCGACCCCATGATCAGAAGCGGCGACGTGATACTGATAACCTACCAGAGCAACATCATGGTCAACGCCATACAGCGCGCGGCCGCGGTGATCATACAGAAGTCGCTGCGGGAGGGCTTCGGCCTCACCGTCACCGAGGGCCTCTGGAAGCAGAGGCCGGTGGTGGCCTCCAACGTGGGCGGCATTCCGCTGCAGATAGAGGATGGAAAGACCGGCTTCCTGCTGGAGCCCGACGACTACGACGGATTCGCCGAGCGGGTGATCGGGCTGCTGGAGAGCCCGGAGGACGCCAGGGAGATGGGCAGGCTGGGAAAGGAGCACGTCCGCGAGAGGTTCCTGCTGACCCGGCTGCTGTCCGACTACCTGGACCTGGTGGCCGACGTGCTGGGCTGCTGAGGCCGAGCGGTGCCCTTCATAGAGGTGGTGGACGAGCCGGACGCCCGGGGGCGGCTGCGGGAGATATACGACTCCATAATCAAGGCCAGGGGCAAGCTGGCCGACGTCCACAGGATACAGAGCCTCAACCCCGAGTCCATCACCGCCCACATGGACCTCTACATGACGGTTATGTTCGGCCGTTCTCCCCTGTCCCGTGCGCAGAGGGAGATGATGGCCGTGGTGGTCTCCCGTGCCAACGGCTGCGAGTACTGCCAGGTGCACCACTGCCGGGCGCTTCAGCACCACTGGAAGGACCCCGAGAGGGTGGCGGCGCTGCGGGCCGACTGGGAGTCTGCGGACCTCGACCCCGCAGACCGGGAGCTGTGCAGGTTCGCGTGGAGCCTCAGCCTCGATCCGGGGAGGGCGGTTGAAGACCGGTTCGCCGACAGGCTGAGATCGGCCGGTCTCTCCGACCGGGCCATCCTGGACGCCGCGCTCGTGGTGTCCTACTTCAACTTCGTCAACCGCATCGTTATGGGGCTGGGCGTGGAGCTGGAGGAAGACCCCGGCGGCTACCGCTACGACTGAGCCCCGGCCCTACTCCGGGGCCAGCACGCTGGGACGGGACACGCCGGCCCTGATCTGCGTCCTGGTGGAGAGGCCCACGCTCCTCCCGGACCGGCGGCGGAGGAAGGCCCTGGCCTCCGCAGAGGCTTCGTGGACCCCGAACCCCTCCGTCAGGATCAGCCCGAAGGGTATGTCCTCGTCGCCGGTTAGGGCCACCCCCAGCTCCCGGCCGTGAAAGCGCACCCACTCCCCGTTTCTCATGGAGGGGGCTATGACGCCTGAGAAGCCCGCCTGCGCCAGCTCCTCCAGCCCGGCGGCGGTCACGGGTCTCGTGAATGCCGCTATCCGGCCATCTCCCTCGGCGGGAGGGCCTTCCTCGCCCACCGGGACCAGCTCGCCGCAGCAATCGGGGCCGAAGCCGATGGCGCAGGTGAGCCTCTCCCCCCGCCAGGAGATGGAGGCCGACCAGCCGGGGTCCACCTTCGAGACCGTCCCCGAGACTATGGAGCGCATGTCCACCGGCCGGATGTCGTACTGGATGGTCACCGTGCCGGCCCTGCGGTCCACCTTCTTTACCAGTCCGCTGCTGGGTGCCCGGACGAAGACGCCTTTGGACACGTCCTCGGCTATGGCCTGGCCGGCGGCCACGAAGTCGCCCTCCCGCTTCTTCAGGTTGCCGCGGATCTTCCGGGGCCTGATGCCCAGCGGTCCGGCCACGTCCACCTCATGGGGCCTGCCGTCGTAGTCCTGTATCTCCCGCAGGATCAGCAGCCCGGCGGGCTCGATTCCCGTGACCCGCCCCCTGACGGGTGATTCGGTGACGTACCTCCCCCGGGTATCGGGGTCGCGGTACTCGAAGACCTTCTGGCCCAGCCGGACCTCCTCCCCCTCCGAGACCAGCAGGCCCTCCTCCAGGGCCGCCTCGGGGAAGGAGCCCTTCCATCCGGTCTCCCTGCGCAGGTCCACGATGTAGAGCCTGGGGGGCGCGAAGCTGTTGCGGCCCAAGACGTCGCCGGCCTCCACGGAATCACCCTCGCCCACCAGCATCTCGCCCTCGTAGGGCAGGCGGGCCGGATGCTCGAACCGGCCCTTCTCCAGGGCGCACCCCACCGGCGGGACCGACTGGTGGAATGACTCGCCGGGAAGACCCTCCTCCAGGTCCAGCTCCTCCGCCAGCGGGACGTCCGACGCGCCCCGGCCCCTTCCTCGGCAGTCCAGTATCACCGGCAGGTCGGTGGACAGCCCGGCCCCGGGTCCGCCGCCCACCTCGGCCATGAAGCCGGCCTTCATCTCCAGGTCGCCCCCCCGGGGAAGCAGGGCGGTCTGGCCCCACTTCAGGCTGGTGGTATCACCGGAGGCCCTGTCGGTGACCGTCAGCGCCGTGAGCCGGTCGGTCATCCAGGCCCCGGTGGGGGCCACCATGTAGCCCACCTGCCTGAGGCTGTCTGCGAACAGCCGGGCGGCGTCTTCGGGCTCCAGCTCTGAGAGGACCCCCAGGTGGGGGCTGCGGAACCTCTTCTCCACGGCGAAGGCGGTGACCCCCGCCGGCCGGAAGCCCTCCGCCAGCATCCACAGCTGCCGAAAGGGGTCCTCCGCCGCGGTGACCACGCCGCCGGTGCCCACGATCAGGTCCAGCCCCCGGGTGTCCAGCTTCCCCTCCCGGGCGCCGAAGAAGTGGTGCCGGAACCTGTCGGTGTACATCAGGAACTCCTTCAGGCGGTCCAGCATGCCGATCCGGCTCTGGCGGAACCACATCTCCCTGTGCTGCCTCCAGGCCTCCGCAGTCCCCTCCACGGCCACCGCCTGCTCCAGCAGCATCTCCTCTGCTCCGGCGGGGACCGAGGTGGGGCGGAGCATCTTGGAGGCCACGTAGTCCCGCACCTCCGTCTCCCCGTACCAGTCGGGGAGGTGGGCCATGATCCTGTCCACCCCCGCCCGGGCCATCACGTTGCAGACGGAGTAGCTCATGCCGGTGTTGGCGGCCACGCTGCGCCGGGTCTGTCCGCCCATGGAGGTGAAGATGTCGGTGGTGGCGCCGCCCATGTCCATAAGGGCCACCGTCTCGTCCCTGGTCTGCTCGTGCAGCTCCAGCATCCGCTGCACGGCGGCCGGTGTGGGGAGTATGTCGGCTGCCACCATTCCCTTCAGGCCGCCGTAGCCCGGCGCCCGCTCCATGACGTTCTCCATGAACAGCCGGTGGATCTCCCGCTTTGCCGGCTCGATGTTGACGCTGAACATGTCCGGCCGGACGTTCTCGGTGATGTGCAGGTCGAAGTCCTCCTCCAGGACCTGCGTGATGAAGGGCCGGGCCTCCACGTTGCCGCAGAACACCAGGGGGATCCGTCCCCCGCCGAACTTGGGCAGCGGCCGGGCCAGTGACAGCACCTCGGCCATGTGCACCACGCCCCCGATGGCGCCCCCGTTCACTCCTCCGGCCATGAGCACCATGTCCGGATGGAGCAGGTGGATCAGGCGCATGTTCTCCACCGGCGGGGTCTCGTTGTCGATGGTCACCGTCCGCAGTATCACCCCGCCGGCGCCCTGGGCCGTCATCTCCGCGGTGGCGCCGGTGTCCAGGCGGGTGAGGCCGAAGACCAGGATCTGCAGCCCGCCCCCGGCGGAGCTGGTGGTGAGGTAGGGGACCGACATGCCGCCGCCGTCATCCAGCAGGGAGAGGCCGGTCTCCGCCTCCAGGGCCTCCACCGCCCGGCGGATGCCCACCTTCACGTCCTCCTCGGGGGCCTCCACCGTGGTGGGTGACGAGACCTCGGCCGATATCTCCAGGCTTCCGCTGCCCCGCTGCAGGAGCATGGCCTTGGTGGTGGTGCTCCCCACGTCGGTAACCAGCACCGTGTCCCTCTGCTCCGGCGTTTCCTTCCCCTTCGGCATGGCGTCCCCTCTCCCCGGACTGCGATTTCGGGAAACAAAATGAGTCCCCGCGGTTATTATGTATGGAATCCAATCTCCGCGGGCCAGCCCGCGGATTGCAGGGAAGGAACTGCCATGCTAGAGATGGCCACATTCGCAGCCGGATGCTTCTGGGGCGTGGAGGCCGTTTTCGCCGGGGTGGACGGGGTGGTCTCCACCACCGTCGGCTACACCGGGGGCGACGTGGAGAGACCCAGCTACGAGCAGGTATGCAGCGGTCTCACCGGACACGCAGAAGCGGTCCGCATAGAGTACGACCCGGATGTGGTGGGCTACAGGGAGCTCCTGGAGATATTCTGGGAGAACCACGACCCCACCACCCCGAACAGACAGGGGCCCGACGTGGGGGACCAGTACCGCTCCGCGGTCTTCTTCCACAGCGCCGAGCAGGAGAGAATGGCCAGGGAGGTCAGGGACAGCCTCGACGCCTCCGGCAAGTTCGACGCCCCGATAGTCACCGAGATCGTCCCGGCCACGGAGTTCTACCCCGCCGAGGAGTACCACCAGGACTACTACCGCAAGCACGGAATGGTGGGCTGCGGCATCTGATCGCCCTGCGGGCAGTGAAGGCGGGCGGGCTTGTTCCCGCCCGCCGTTTTGTTAAGATTCCATACTGAACGCAGTTACTTTCGGCCGAAGCCAGAAGCCGTTTCCGCAGCGACGAACCGCCCGCCTGGTACACGCGACTTCCGGCAGCATACAGGGAGAGGATTCGGGAGATGAGAGCATTCTCTATCGCAGTTGTGCTCGGTCTGGCGGCGATTGCTCTCGCCACCCCCGAGGGAGTGGAGATACAGTACATGGACGGCCACGGGAGACAGCCCTCGCCGGCCTCGGAGTGGTTCAGCGCCAGGGCACTCCAGGGGCCGTACAGCAGGCACGTCGTCGTCGACGCTCCCGACCTCGAAAGCCGTGGCGGCCACGACGCCCCAGGCAAGGTGATCCTGGTGGTGGACGACGCCGTCTACGGCGGCATAAGCGGGTCGCTGTCCACCTTTCAGACCGACCTGGAGGGCGAGGGTTACACCGTGGAGGTCTGGCAGGTCGCAGGCGGCGCCGCCGAGGACATCAGGTCCGACCTGCAGGACGAGTACAACGCCGGGGGGCTGGACGGCGCCATTCTCATCGGCGACATACCCGCCGGCTGGCAGGACAACGGCTACGGCGAGTACCCGGTGGACCTGTTCCTCATGGACATGGACGGCACCTGGACCGACTCCGACGGAGACGGCCTGTACGAGTCCAACAGCGGCGAGGCCCCGGAGATCTGGGTGGGCAGGCTCACCCCCACCTACATAACGGCGGGCTCCTCGGTGGCCCTGCTGAACAACTACTTCGCCAAGAACCACGCCTACCGGATGGGGACTCTCACTCTTCCGGACAGGGCCCTGGCCTACGAGGAGGCCTTCACCGGCCTTACCGGCTACCTGAACAACCTCTACGACGACGTGACAACGAAGAACGACCCTTACAGCACCAATGCCGACGACTTCCGGGACGAGCTGATGAACGGCTACGAGTGGGTGCACCTGATCTCCCACTCCAGCCCCTGGGGCAGCAGCTTCCATGACGGCGCGCCTCCGGAGGGGGGAGGCACCTTCGACTACTTCGAGGTGAACCCCCTCGACCCCCACGCCTTCTTCTACGTGCTGAACTGCTGCAGCAACGGCCGCTGGACCGAGGTGGACAACCTGGCCAACGGCTACATCTGGTGCGAGACCTACGGCCTGGCCGCGCTGGCCCAGTCCAAAGTGGACTACACCAACGACTTCCAGGAGTACTACACCTCCCTGGCCGGCGGGTCGAACCTGGGTGACGCCTACAAGGCCTGGCTGGCCAACAACCTCTACATGGAGGATGGGGCGGTGCTGTTCGGTGATCCCACCCTCAAGCCCCACGGCCAGTCCATCGGGGTGGCCGGGATAGGGGAGGGGGGCTCTCCGGCGGGGACCGACCTCTGGCTGTCAGACCCCATAACCGACGGGCTGCATTCCCAGGGCCGGGCCGACACCTACTACGATCCCTCCTCGGGGCAGGTCTTCGTTACCAGCGGAACCTCCGAGGACCGCCGGGCCAACATACTGGCCACCCGCAGCGACAGCGATTCCTGGGCCGAGCCGGTGATCGTCTGCTACCACGAGTACTGGGACTGGCACCCCACCGTAGGCGGCGACGGCCAGGGCGAGGTCTGGATAGCCTGGCAGAGCATGCGGGCCAACCACGAGACCTACGACATCTTCCTCTCGGCCTGGAACGGCTCCTCCTGGGAGTCCGCCGACCAGCTCACCAGCGGAGACCCCTTCGAGGTGGAGCCCTCCATGGACGGCGGGGGCGGACACGCCTGGCTGGT
Organism: uncultured bacterium; assembly: GCA_964553045.1. Taxonomy (GTDB): domain Bacteria; phylum Fermentibacterota; class Fermentibacteria; order Fermentibacterales; family JCC-6; genus JAWLEP01. The sequence continues at coordinate 136,689 of CAZKJG010000002.1, forward strand.
GTGGCAGAAGTGGGAGAACACCGACACCAACATCGAGGGCACCATGTGGACGGGGTCGGAATGGACCACCATCGAGACCATCTCCGGCCAGGACGGGGCCGAGAGGCACCCCGACGTGGCCTACGGCGGCGGGCGGTACGGCCTGGCCTACCAGGCCATGCGCGGCGGTGACTGGGTGGTGGCCTTCCGCGACGCCCCGGATTCCGGCCCCTTCGGCGACGAGGAGATCATCTCCTCGGGTTCCGGCGAGAACCGCTACCCCAGGATCGATTCCGACGGCTCCTACTTCTGGGCCACCTGGCAGAACGGCGAGGGAGAGATCCTGTGCGCCCGGGAGACCTCCGGGGGCTGGCAGTCTCCGGTGGTGGTATCGGGTACGGACGTGGGCTGCCGGCCGGACGTGGAGGCGGTCTCGCCCAGCGAGGCGACGGTGTGCTGGAGCCAGGGCTCCTCGACCATCAGGGCCGCCGAGTACGGCGGAGGCGGCTGGGGAAGCCCCTACTCCGCGCTGAGCGGTGACGCCGTGGACGACGCCAGCCTGGTTGCGGACGGTACCGGCACCCTCTGGGCCCTGTACGGCAAGAGGGGGGCCGACCTGCAGTGGGATCTGTGGGCCGGCACGCCGGATCCCACCGGAGTGGCGGGAGAGAGCACGGCTCCCGCCGGCCGCCTGTCGCTGGGTCTGGTGGGGAGAAATCCCTTCCACGGCTCCATCGGCATAGAGGTGCAGGCGCCGGGCCGGGCCGACCTGTCGGTCTACGACGTCACCGGCCGCATCGTGTCCTCGCACCGTGTTGATCCCGGTGTCTTCAACTGGAACGCGGCGGCAGCCGGCAGGAGGATTCCCGCCGGAGTCTACTACGCCAGGGTGGAGTGCGGCGACAGGACCGCCTCGGTGAGGATGGTGAAGCTGCCCTGACCGGCGGCAAAACCGGCATGGCGGGCGGCCCGGTGCGGGCCGCCCGTCCTATATCAGCCTGCCCACCTGCCCGAGGAACTCCTTCTGGGCATCGGTCTGGGCCCCGGGGCGCATTAGCCTCAGGGCCTTCTTCATGGCCCGCCGGCTGTAGTCCGGTTCGGCGCGGTCGAAAAAGGCCACCGCCTGCTCGGCGGACACGCCCTTGCCCATGTGGAACGGGGTCATGGCCTGCGAAAGCAGGGCCATCTCCAGGCTGGCCTCGTCCAGCGAGCCGCGGACGTTCTCCCACATGGCCGCGGTCTGGATCACCCAGGGGTCCTCGGCGAGGTCGCCCTCCGGGGCCGTGGGAGGTCCGGCTTTCGCCTCGGAGGCCTCCTCGGGCTCGGGCCTCTCCGTGGGTTCCCAGCCCTGAAGCAGCCGGCCCAGCTCGGATATGGCGGCGGCCAGCTCGGGCTCCTCGGCGTAGGCGGTGGCCAGCTGGGCCGCCTGCCGCCTCATCACCTCCCGGGGCAGCCAGCCCACCGCCCTCCGCAGGAAGCGCAGGGCGTCCTCTGTCTCGGGCAGCTTGCCGTTTGACCAGTACGATCCCATGGGATGGCTGATGGCGGCGGAGGCCAGGGCCGAGTCGTCGCTCATCATGGAGGAGACCGCCTGCCAGGTGGCCAGGAGGTTGTCCAGCCAGGGGTCGTCGTCCACCACCACGGCGCCGTCGCAGTAGGGGCACCTTCCGGCCCGGATGTCGTCCTCGGAGAGCACCGCCCCGCAGTTGTCGCAGACGATCTCCCCGGTCTGCTCCTCGTCCCCCAGAACCTCCACGTAGATCCTGCGGGCCGTGCCCCTCCCCAGAAGGCCCTCCATGGGGGCCACCGCGGACCGGACCATGCTCCGGGCCATCTTGTCGGTGCCGCCGTAGACCTCGTCGGGGTAGTCGGGATGGTGGATCAGGGCCCGGTAGCAGCGCCTGGCGCAGTCCAGCAGCTCCCGGGCGGTCTCCACCGGGTCGTCGCTGCTGTGAAGGCCCTGCAGGAGGTCCCTGTACTCGCCGTAGACCTCCGAGACATCCGGGTCGAACTGCATCAGCTCCTGGGCCTTGGCCGTGGAGCGCACCCACTTCCGGAGGTCTGCGGGATCTCCGCCTCCGCCGGGGACCAGCTCGGGGTCGGTGGCGGCCAGCAGAGCCGTGTACTCCTCGGCGGCCAGCCGGAAGCCCTCGCGGTCCTTCTCTTTGCGGCACTGCTCCATTTTCATCTGCACCTGCGTCTTCCGCGCGTCCGCCGCCGATGGCTCCACCAGCCTGCTCATCTGCTTCTTGTGCAGCTTGGCGTAGCCGTCGCCGCGGAAGTAGCTGCCCGACTCCACGGAGATGAAGGAGCCGCAGAAGTCGCACACCACCAGAACGGTGTCCTTCAGCGTATCCTTGGGGGCCCCGCACTGGGGGCACTTGACCTGCCTCTTCAGAGCCATCGGATACCCTTCATCCAGATGTCGGCAAAGCACCGGCCGGAACGGTGCCACGATATGGCCGCGGGGGAAGCGGGGTCAACTAGGCTCAGTCGTCCCCGCTTCCGCGTCCCAGCTCACCGGCCAGACGCAGGGCCCTCTTGGCCAGCAGGGGCCCCACCACCTCGAACACTACGCAGGTGGCCGCAATGGTGGTGACCACCATGGCGGCGATCCTTTCCGCCTGTGGTGTTCCTATTCGGGAGAAGTCCTGGGCCAGTATCAGCGAGAGGCCGATGGCCACCCCGGCCTGGGAGAGTATGCCCATGCCCAGGTTCTTGCGTATTCGGGGCTCGGCGCGACCGATCCTGCCCCCCAGCCAGGCCCCGGTTATCTTCCCCGAGCTGCGGGCCAGTATGTAGACCACGCCCAGGAGCCCCAGCGCGGGGAGGGCGCCCACGTCCAGGTGTGCCCCGGCCAGGAAGAAGAAGAGTATAAAGACAAGGGGCATCAGGCTGCGGTTCTGCATGACGATCCTGTTCACTGCGGCTCTGGGGGTGGAGTTGGTGAGAACGAAGCCGATGCCCATGCAGGCCAGTATCAGCGACAGGTGTAAGTGCCCGGCCACACCGGCGGTCATGGCGATGAAAGCGAAGGTCAGGGCCGGTATCTCGGTGGAGGTCCTCAGACGCCGTGACAGGATGGTGTAGAGTAGCCCCGCCACCGCTCCCAGGACCACGCTGAGCAGTATCTCCCGGGCGGGGAGCAGCATGCTCTCCCAGAATCCCTGCACATGGGTGGAGACCAGGGAGCGGGCGAAGGCGGCCGCGAAGCCGTAGATCAGTATGGCCAGCCCGTCGTCGAAGCCCACTACCGCGTACAGGGCCTTGGTGAGCTTCCCCCGGGCCCGGTACTCCTGTATCACCGCCACGGTGCCGGCGGGGGCGCTGGCCGGGGCCAGGGCGGCGAACACCAGAGCTACCGCGGTGTCGCCACCGGTTACGGCGAGAACCGCTCCGAATACAACCAGGAAGGCCATGAACGACTCGAACAGGATGATCAGGACTATGGAGGAGCCCAGCTGCCGAAGCGACGATGCGCTGAGCTCGGTGCCGATGGAGAAGGCCACGAACCCCAGGGCGATGTTGGTGACGAAGCGGGTGCTCTCCAGGGCATGAAGGGGGACCACTCCGGAGACGGAGGCCCCCATGAGCACCCCGGTAACCAGGTAGCCGATGAGGGATGGCAGCCCCGCCCTTCGGGCCAGCTTGCCCGCGTACAGGCTCACCGTGACTCCCAGGCCGATGAGGGCCAGGACCGGAAGCTCCGAGACGCCCATCTACGTCACCTGACCGTGCGGGACGGGTGTCAAATCGGCGCCTACGTTTCCAGGGAGCCTGCAACAATGAGCAGGGGGGAGACGGTGACCATTATGCCCTCCCTCTCATCCAGCCTGCCGCATACGTACTCGATGTTCCGGATCACGGCGTTCACCAGCTCGCTTCTCACCGTAGCGACGATTATGCGGTTGAAGGCCCTCATCTCACCGTCCCAGAAGCCGGCGAACAGCGGCGTCCTCGCCAGGTAGTCGGTGGACTCGTGGGCCTCCATTACCATGGCGGAGTACGTCTCGGTGGCTGCGAAGACCTGCAGGACCTCGTCGAAGATGCCCTCGTCCTGGACGAAGACGTGCATCAGCCGCATCTCCCCCCGGCTTTCGAATGGCTCTGCCCCGGGCTCGGCGGTGGGAATCCCGCCTGTGAGTACGGCGAAGACCCCTTCGGGGTCATCGGCGGACCGGATGGACTTCCTCACCGACGATGACCGCAGCAGCTGCGCCAGACAGGAAAGGAGGGTCAGGTGGGCCTTTGCCCTGCCAGCGGGTCCCACTAGGAAGGGGACGATGTCAACCGGTTCGCCGTCCGCCGCGTCGAAGTCGACGCTCTCATCCAGGACCAGCACGCCCGCGGCGAAGCCATCAAGCCCCTCCACCCGGCAGTGCGGAATGGCCACTCCGTCGCCGAAGCCGGTGGAACCGATCTGCTCCCGGTCCCTCAAGCCTGCGTAAACAGAATTGCGCAGTTCCTTCGAAACGCGGCCGCTCTCCGCCAGCAGTTCTGCAATGGCGCGGAGAACGCCGTTGCTGGACCCGGCCTCCACACCGGTCCTGATGCAGTCAACTCCAAGGGCGTCAGTGAGCTTCATTGCCGAAGCGCCTCCTTGCCATAGCCCCCTCTTCGAGGGGGGCTGCGAGTTCCAGCCTGCGCAGGGCGCCGGGTACGCCGTGGAAGGAGGCAACCTCCTCGAGCCTGTCCGATTGCGGAAGGTCCGCCTGCTCGGCGATCCAGGTGCCGGGTCTGTGAACGTAAACTGCGTTAACACCAATCTCCAGTGCGGGCCGAATGTCGGACCGAGGGCTGTTTCCGATGACGGCGGTGGTGTCCGCCAGCCCGCCGAGCTCCTTCAGGAGGCGCTGCAGAGCGGCGGGGGTCTTCCTCTCCAGGATCCTTACCCCGCGCACCGTCTCCTCCAGGCCCGACCGGCGGAACTTGTCCATCTGGTGCTCCCGCTGGCCCATTGTATAGACGAAGGTCGCGTGGCCGTCGTCTACCAGGGCGGACAGTGTGGGCCCCACGCCGGGGAGGAGTATGACCGGATGGCCCAGTAGGGTCCGGCGAATGGCGTTCAGGCTGCGGACGGCCCACGCCGGCGGGTCTGGGTGAAGAGCGTCCATGACGTGCTGCAGCGTGTCCATGTAGGGGACGGCGCCGTAGCCGGTGTGGTCCAGACGCTCGATGTCCGTGGCGTGGACGGTGTCCACCACATCGTCGGGGTCGTGGCCCAGGGCCTCCATCAGGGACACGAAGTCCTCCTCGGCGCGCCTGAAGTACAGGGCGCTCTCCCAGATGGTGTCGTCTGCGTCGATCAGAAGCAGCGGGGCCTTATCCATAACCACTGAATATAGTATTCTCTGTTTCTATGTGCAGTGCACCGGGAGAGCACCGAGCGATCAGAGCATGGCCGCAGACCCTGGCGGTGGCCGTCCTGGCTCTCGCCAGCAGGCTCTGGCACCTGCTGCACCTTGCCGGCGGGGAGGCATCGGCAGAGCTCCTCTACTGGCCGGTGCTGGCCGCCCGGAGGTTCGAGGAGTGCGCGGAGAGCCTCTGCGGCGCATCGGGGTCGGTCTCGGGGGCCTTCTCCTACGCCAGCCCGCTGTACGTGCTACTCATCACCCCGGCTTACGCGGCGGGTTGCGGCAGGATATGTGTTTACGCAGCCCAGGCAGCCATGGGCGCAGCTGTTGCTGTGATCATCCACAGAGTCGCTCTGAGAGCGGGCGCGGGCAGGATTCCCGCCGCCCTGGCGGCGTTGGGGTGGATACTGTACGCCCCGGCCGCTTTCTACGAGTTAACGCTTCTTCCCGTAGTGCCGCTTTCGCTTCTGCTGGTGGTCTGGTCGTACCTCGAGCAGCCGGGCGGCAGTCGGGTTCGAACGGGCAGGTGGTGTTTCCTCTCCGGACTCCTCTGCGGAGCGGCCGCCGGGCTGCGGCCGCCCCTGCTGCTGCTTGCCGCATACCCCTTCTTCAGAGAAGCCGCCGGCAGGAGGCTCTCCCGGGCGGCACTTGTGGTCGCCGGGGCCGGCCTCCCCCTGGCGGTGCTGTCGGTTCTGCATCTTTCCGTGGAAGGCGACCCGTATCCCTTCCCCAGGGCCACCGGAGTGAACCTGGTGCTGGGGCACTCCGAGGGGGTCACCGGGCTGGGGCCGCCGGCGCCTGCGGAGGGACTGGTGGAGACGGGAAGGGAGGACATACACCAGGTGGCGGCCAGGGTGGCGGCGCAAAGGGGCTACGAAACCCCCGGAGAGGCCGACCGGTACTGGACGGGGAGGGCGCTGCGGTGGATTGCCGAGAACCCGGGGAAGGAGCTCGAACTGCTGGGGGCCAAGCTGGGAGGCTTCCTGGGTTGGCGGCAGTTCGACGTCTACTACGACACGCTCCGGGCCCGGGGAAGGGACCCCTCGCTGGCGCCGATGTTCCTGCCCAGGTGGGCCGTGGTCCTGCTGCTGGCCCTTGGAGTACCGGCCTTCCTTTCGGAGGGCAGGGGAAGGTGGGCCATGCTGCTTCCCATGGGCATTACACTGGCTGCGGCACTGGTTTTCGTTCACTGCGAGCGCTACTGGCTGCCGGCCCTGCCGTCGGCCCTGGCGGCTGCGGCGGCGGGTCTGACTGTACTGTGGCGCTGGATGGTCTCGGGCAGGATTCTGCGGACGTTCGCGGCGGCCTGCGCGGCGGCGGTTCTGATGCTCCCCGGCCTGCTCTGGCCGGTGCCCGAGGTGCCCGAGGGCCAGTACCTGCGCGGAATGGCCGTCAGGGCATACAACATGGGCGACTACCGGCATGCTCTCACACTCTACGAGAGGTCGGCTCTGATGGCCCCAGAAGGGAGTGTAACCGCCGTCTACTCCCGCTACGAGGCCCTTCGCATCACCAGGGCCCTGGGCATGGACGACAGGGCCCGGGAGCATGCGCGTATACTGTCCGAGCTGCTGCGGGAGAGCGGACTCGAGCCGCCGGTGGGCGGCCGGCACTCCATTGACTCACTTGGCGGTAGGGATTAGGAATCCCATTCGAGTATCGGAGAAACTGATGAGGGGAGAGCTTATGTGACTCCGCGTCATGATCTGCAGGCTGTAGATCCAGGGCCGTCAGGCTGGCGGCCGAAAACCGAAAGGACGGACATGCTTTCCAGAGTTATCCTTCCCCTCGCCTTTTCGCTTTCGCTTATCACCGTTGCTGCCTGTGGCGGGAACGGCCGGCCCGAAGCGGGTGGCTCCATCGAAGACACTACTGCCGTTGTCGAAGGCCCCGATATTCACGCCGAGGCTCCGTTGCTGAAGGTGGGCCACTGCCGGCACGACCACCACTCGGCCGTGTTCATCGCCCAGGCCAGGGGGGAGGAGATGCGGGAGGAGTACGGCACATACCTCGAGCCACTCGGCGAGGCCTATTATGCGCTGATCGAGGACGGAGAGAAGGTGGCCGAGATCGAGTTCATACCCTCCCTGGGAGCCATGAACGTACCCAACAACATGGTAAGCGGGCAGTTCGAGCTGGCCTTTGGAGGCGTGATCGCCTTCATGGTCAGCGCCGACCAGGGCACCGGTGTGAGAATAGTGTCGCCCCTGCACAGCCGAGGGGACATGCTGGTGGTACCCCCCGACAGCCCGGTGGAGGACTGGGAGGGATTCCTGGCCTGGGTGGAGCAGAGCGGGGAGCCGGTGGTGGTGGGCTACAAGAGCCCCAAGGCGGTTGCCCTGCTGTTGCTGGAGTCCGCACTGGACCACGCTGGCGTTCCCTACAGCCATCACGGCAATGTCCGGCAGGGGTCGGAAGTGCTTCTGTTCAACGCGCAGGGCGAGAGTAACCTCAACCCTTCGCTTCAGAACGGGACCATAGACGCCTTTGTCTCCAACAACCCCTCCTGCGCCCTTGCAGAGCACAGCGGCATAGGAAGGTCCGTGGCGGAGCTGTCCGATCTTCCGCCCGGCGAGTTCGTCAACCACCCCTGCTGCGCCATAGCCGCGACCTCGGAGGTTCTGGAGACGAAGCCCGAGGAGGTCACCGCCGCCCTCAGGCTCTTCGCCGCGGCCACCGACTGGATCAACGCCAATCCCGAAGGCGCCGCTGAGACGGTGGCGGAAGCTCTCGGCAACCCCGTAGAGGTGGAGCGTGTTTCCATGGCCACCAGCGGATACTCCATGGAGGTCACCGAAGACTGGCTGGCCAACATGGAGACCATAGTACGCCGCGTGAGGGATCTGGGCGCATTCTCCGGACCACTCGTCGAGCCCGGCTGGGAGGAGAACCTGGAGCTGATTACGGACTTCAGCCGCCTCCCGTCGGAAATCTAGAAGACCCGCGTTATGCGTCCCGAATACCTGCTGAAGAGACCCGGCCGGCTGCTGGGCCTGCTGATCCCGCTGCTGCTGCTGGTCTGGTGGCAGCTGGCCGCCGGCGGAGGCGGCACCATCCTCCCTCCTCCCTCGAAGGTGCTGCAGGTGCTGCTGCACCCCGGAACTGACCTGCTGGCCAGCGGGTCCCTGCTGTGGGGAGTGTCGGTGAGCATCTCCAGGATAGTGCTGGGATTCCTCTGCGCCGTGCTGGTGGGCGTTCCCGCGGGGCTGGCCATGGGCGGGTCGCGCTTCTACCGCCGTCTGCTCTCGGTGACCGTAGAGATGGCCCGGCCGCTGTCGGCCATCGCCCTGCTGCCGCTCTCCATAATAATCTTCAGAGGCGACTCCCTGGCCGACCTGTTGGGTCTGCGAAGCCTGCGGTACGGCCGGCACATACTCAACGAGCTGGGACTGGGGATGATCTTCATACTCTTCTGGGGCGGCGTCTTTCCAGTCATACTGGGCACCATGCAGGGGGTCCGCAGCGTTCGGAGGATCCACCTGGAGGTGGCCCGTGTCCTGGGCGCTTCCCGGCTGCACCGCTTCCTGCACGTGATGGTCCCCTCGGCGCTGCCGGACATTTTCCACGGCCTCCGGCTGGGCATAGGACGCTGCTGGATGGTGATCATTGCCGCCGAGATGCTCCCCGGCACCAACTCCGGCATCGGGTACCTGCTGCGCTACTCCTACCAGCTCTCCCGCTACGACGTGATGCTGGCCTGCGTGGTGGTGATCGCCGTCATAGGCGCCTTCTTCTCCAAGGGGCTGGAGGCCCTGGGGGAGAGGTCGCTGCTTCTCAGGAGCAGGGAGAGGTGAGCGGGGTGGAGGCCCTTCGGCTTGAGGGCGTGGAGAAGGCCTACAGGACCGGCGCCGGACGGGTGCGGGCCCTGGGCCCCGTGGACCTGGAGCTTGCAAAGGGCCGCTTCCTCTGCATCCTCGGCCCCACCGGCTGCGGGAAGACCACCCTGCTGCGGCTGATCGCAGGCCTGGAACAGCCGGACTCCGGTCATATCCGGGTCCTGGGTGGCCCACCCGAGGTGACCAGGAGGATGGGCTACGTCTTTCAGCAGGCGGCGCTGTTCCCCTGGCTGACGGTCTCGGAGAACGTGCAGTTCCCTCTGCGGGCCAGGGGAGTGAACGCGGCGGCCCGCAGGGAGCGGGGGATGGAGATGATAGAGCTTGTGGGGCTGAAGGGCTTCGAGTCCAGCTACCCCCACGAGCTCTCCGGCGGCATGCAGCAGCGCACGGCCCTGGCCCGGGCGCTGGTGGTGGACCCCGAGCTCCTTCTTCTCGACGAGCCCTTCGGCTCCCTGGACCTCCGCACCGGCCAGGAGCTGCAGGAGCGCCTGCGGGACATATGGATGGAGCGGGGGAGCACGCTGGTATTCGTCACCCACCGCATCGAGGAGGCCGTCTACCTGGCCAGCGACCTGGTTGTGCTGGGCCACAGGCCCGGCCGGGTTGTCCGGAGCCAGGAGGTGGGCCTGCCCCCGGACAGGGACAGGCTGTCGGACGAGTTCACGGGCCTTCTGGTGTCGCTGCGGAGAACCTTCGAGGAGCTGGTGATGCAGAAGGGCCCGGAGGGCTGACCACCGGGCCCGGTTCGGCTCCCTTCGCCTATTCCAGCACGAAGTCGTAGACCATCGACGTCCAGACGCCCACCGGCTGGCCGTCCGCCCTCTGCGCCGGCGCCCAGCGGGTGTCTCTGGCGGATGCAACCGCGGAGGAGTCCATCGATGCCAGTCCGGAGCTCTGGACTACCGCCACCTGTCGGGGACTGCCCTCGTTGTCCACGAAGACCTGCAGCGTGACCCTTCCCTCCACGCCCGCCTGCCTGGCGATGGGCGGGTAATCGGCGGAGGGACGCAACGTGCAGGACGGCGGGCTCGAATGGGGTATGAAAGTGCCGGGATCGGGTATGCCCGAAGGGTCGGTTACCGGTGTCGGGTCTGGCCTGTTGATGTCTACGGTTGCCGCCGTGTCGAGGCCGGCGCCGTCGGGGTCGAGGGCCACGACCTGGTCGGGTACGGGCTCCGTGAGCTCCTGACGGATGATCTCCTCGACGTCTATCTCGGGTTCGGGGGTCTCGGGAATGGGAACGTCGTAGATCTCCGCGGCCTCGTAGCCCGTCATCTCCGCCTCATGGGCCGGATTGGCCAGTCTTCCGAAAGATGTGGAGGGAAAGACCTCCAGGGCCACCAGTACAAGCGAGAGCGAAAACAGGGTACCCAGCTCCGCCGGCGAGGGGCCCTTGCGTGACTTCTCCCTGTGTCTCATGAGCTGCCTCCCTTCACCTGTGCTACAGGCGAGTAAGGCAGCCTATTCCCTGTGCGGCGCGTATTCGGGCGGGTCCCTGCCGCAGGGTCTCCGCTATCCTCGGCCCTTTCTGAAGAAGCCTACAAGCAGTATAAGGGCTATCGTGTCCAGAGAGACCAGAGTGGCAAAGGTCTGAGCGTCCCCGTAGAAGTTGTAGCCGAACACGAACCTCAGTATGAGAAAGACGATAGTGCCCATGACCCTCCTTTCATCATCTCGGTGCCAAAATACCAGCCCGGGCCCCCGGACGCAAGCGTCTTCGATTGTTGGCGGGCTGGGCGTCAGGGTGGAGGAATTCACGGCGCTGGCGTCGGGCGAGTACGAAGACCTTCATGTGACCCGGGCGGCGGGGGTGCTGGTGGCTGTGAGCGGTGGGCGGACGGCGCTTATGGAGGCTCTGCCTCCCCATCCATGTCAGCTGGCTCGCAGAATGGATGCCGCCGCTGTATCGTCCTACATTCACCGGAAGGTAAGGAAATGGGGGATGTTCACTCCGGGCCGAAGGCTGAGACATCACGCCACCAGCGTGCCGTTCGGGGCCAGCGAGATGCTTATGCGAGCCGTGCGGCGGGGGGGGCTGGACGGCGCAGTTGCATTCTGCGATGGAATAGGCACATTTGCCTGCCCCGACCCGGAGGTGATCCAGGGGACGGGGGCCCGCATGAACGGTGTCTTTCACACAACGATCTACCCGGATCTGGTGATGAGGGCCAGATCGGTGGGTGTCCTGGTTCCTGAAAGGCCCTCCCCGAAACCGGACCCTGCACGGGCCCTGCGGCTGTCCGCCGAGGCCGGGATTCGCAGGGTGGGCGTAACGGTGGCCGGGCCCGGCTGCGGCGATATCGAGGATCTGCGGAAAATCTCGGGCAATCTGGGCCTGAAGCCGGTTGTCCTGTCCGTATGCAACAGCGGCCTGTCTTCGGGGGAGTCGATGGCGGCTGCGAAAGCGGATATAATCTGGGGATGCGCAGCGGAGCCCCGGCTGATGTCCGAGCTCCGCGGAAAGGTACTGCTTCAGATGGGCGTGGTGAGCCCGGTGTTCGCCCTTACAGAGGCGGGGGTCAGCCTGGCCCTGGCGTCGATCTCGGGGCAGACGCGCGATCTGCACGCGGACGGCGGCACGCTGGTGGGAACGGCCCGCGAGCTGCCCGACGGGGCACCATTGGGTTCAGTGGGCCCCCTGAGGGTTGCAGCGGACGAGGGAAGACGGCTCCCATGGCCGATGGCGAACGGGGGGACAGTTGGCGTCTGAGCAGCTGCCGGTGAGGGCAGAGGGACATAGGATAATCGTTACGGGATCCCTGGGATCCGAACACGAGGAGGGTCTCTCCTCATTTCTGGAGGGGTTTGCGGAATCCCTATCCGGCGAGGGGCGCGTCGAGCTGGATCTCTCATCTGCCGAAAACCTGGAAACCGTGGCCGCTGCGGTTATTCACCGATTCCGCAGCCGCCTGCAGGAATCCGGCACGGAGGTCAGACTGACCGGAGCCTCCGAAGATCTGCTCTCCCTCCTGGGGGCCTTCGAGGACTACGGCACGGAGAAGAGCCATCGCCCGGTAAGGCTTCGGTTCAGGCATTTCATTGAGGACATCGGCCAGGCGGGCAAGACTGCCTGCGGAATCCTCTGCGGGCTCTGGAGGTTCACCGGCAGCACGATGCGGGCCTCCGCGGCGGGGCTTCTCAGGCCGGGAACGGTGCGCTGGGGCATGGTCCGGTACTACATGGAGCAGTCGGGGGCCAAGGCCGTACCCATAATCGCAGCCCTGTGCTTCCTGCTGGGGGCCGTGCTGGGCTACATGGGCGGATACCAGCTGAAGGCCATAGCCGCCGAGAGCTTCATGCCCGACTTCGTGGCCTACGCCATGCTCTGGGAGATCTCCCCGATGCTGGCGGCGGTGATAGTGGCCGGACGGTCGGGCTCCGCCTTCGCCGCCGAGATCGGCACCATGCAGGTCCGGCAGGAGGTTGACGCTCTGAAAGTTATGGGCTTCAACGTTTTCGGTTTCGTGGTAACGCCCAAGATGCTGGCCCTGATGTGCGTGATGCCGTTCCTGGTCCTGCTGGCGGACATATCCGGCGTTCTCGGTGGCATGCTCATAGGGTCCACCTACCTGGACATGCCGGTGAGCATCTACCTCAGCCGCGTAGCCTTCATCCTCTACCCGATAGACGTCTGGTGGGGCATGCTGAAGAGCATCGTGTACGCCGTGATCGTGGCCAACGTGGGCTGTTACATGGGAATGAAGGTTCGCGGCGGAGCGGCGGAGGTGGGCCGGGCTACCACCTCCGCCGTGGTCGCCGGGATCTTCCTGGTAATATTGGCGGACGCTCTCATAGCGATAGCCTACATGCACGTCCGGCCGCCGGTGGTGGTCTGATTGGCCCGGGAGAGGCTCATAGAGGTAAGGAACCTCGACGGGGGCTGGGGCGACCAGCAGGTGCTTGCGGACCTGTCCATGGAGGTTTGCGAGGGGCAGATAATGGTGGTGGTGGGAAAGAGCGGCTGCGGCAAGAGCACGCTGATGCGCTACCTCCTGGGTCTCGCGAAGCCCTGGTCGGGCACGGTAACCTACGACGGCAGGGACCTCTGGTCCTCTTCGCGGGTGCTGGAGAGGGCCCGGCGCAGATGGGGCGTACTCTTCCAGTCCGGCGCTCTCCTGGGCAGCTTCACGCTGCTGGAGAACGTAAGCCTGCCACTGGTTGAGTTCACGGGACTCTTCGAGGACGAGGTGGAGATGGTGGCGATGCACAAGCTGGATATCGTGGGCCTGGCCGATGCCGCCGACAGCCTTCCCCTCAGCGTTTCGGGGGGGATGCAGAAGCGGGCGGCGCTGGCGCGGGCCATGGCCCTGGACCCGGAGGTCCTGTTCTTCGACGAGCCCTCCTCCGGCCTGGATCCGGTGACCTCCTACAGCCTGGACCTGCTCATACGGAAGATCAACAGGGAGATGGGGACCACAATGGTCATCGTCACCCACGAGCTGGCCAGCATATTTGCCATCTCCGACCGCGTGGTTATGCTAGACGAGGACGCCATGGGGATCATCGCCACCGGTACCGCCGAGGAGCTCAGAGACGACTCGGACGATCCCAGGGTGCGGCGGTTCTTCAACCCCACCGAGGAGGAGGGAGCCTAGGAATGTCGCTGCAGGCCAACAACTTCAGGCTTGGCGTGTTCTTCGTCGTCGCCGCGGCGACCTTCCTGGTCATCATAGGCTGGCTGGGCGGCTGGTTCGACTCGGAGGAGTCCAACCGGTACGTCTGCTACTTTCCCTGGTCGGTACAGGGCCTGGAGAAGGGCAGCGCGGTGCGCTACAACGGCGTTCCGGTGGGCTCGGTCGAGAGGATAGACATCGCGCCGGACGGAAGGCTGGTGGAGGTGCAGATGACCATCAGCACGGACTTTCCGGTCCGTGACGATCTGGCCGCCCACCTGCAGTTCGTGGGCATCACGGGCATAAAGGTGATTAACCTGCAGAGCCGATATGACCAGCGGGTTACGATACCGGAGATGGACTTCGAGCCCGAGTACCCCGTAATTCCGGTGGCGGAGGGCAGCATGGAGACCCTGGAGTCGGCACTGGAGCGGGCGTCGGAGATCATGACCGAGGTTGACTTCCAGGGACTCAGCGACCAGACATCACAGCTCCTTAAGAACCTCAACGATCTGCTGGAGAGCGCCACCGTGGAGGACGTGGCGCAGTCGATAATCGGAGCAGCGGACGGCGTTGACTCCCTGGCCACCGTCTACATCGATCTGGGCTGGAGGCTGCAGGCGCTGGCCGACAGCCTGGCGGAGAGCGCACCTGAGCTGTCCGACAGGGTCTCGCTGCTGGCCGACAGGGTGGACACCCTGGCCGGCCGGCTGGACGGGCTGGCCGCCAGCGGCTCCGAGCTGGTGGAGCAGGCGGGGCATCTCATGAGCAGCCTCAGGCTGATAGTGGCCACCGTGCGCAACCACCCTGAGGAGCTGGTCTTCGGCGGTGACAGAACCGGTTCGGGAGGATGGCGATGAGGACGTTTCTGACGGCGGCGCTACTGGCGGTGGTTGCATCGGGCTGTATCACCTTTCGGGTGGGCCCGGAGAGTCGGGAGGTACAGCTCTGGAGCCTGGGCCCTACCGAGGGCTCGGCCCAGGGTCCCGTCTCCCACGGCCCGGCCCTGCTGGTCCGCGACCTCTCCGCCTCCCTTCTGTACGAGACCCGGGACATGGTGGCGGTGAACGACAGCGGAAGGGTCATCCTGTCCACCGAGCACCGGTGGGTGAGCCTGCCCGCCCAGATGATGTCGGACCTGCTGGCCGCAGCCGCGGCTTCCACCGGGGAGTTCGGACCGATCCTGAGGGGATCGGACAGCGGTGCCCACCTCGTGCTGGACGGCAGGCTGGTGGAGCTGGGAGCCAGGCGCTTCGACGACGGCTGGTACGCGGTGGTCAGGATGGAGCTCAGGCTGTTGTCTCCCGGCGATGGAACCGTTCTCCACACCAGCGTATACAGCAAGCGGGGCAGGCTTTCGTCCATGAAGTATTCGGAGCTGGCCGCGGGTCTGCGCCTGCTGGCCGGAGAGGTCGCCTCGGAGGCGGCCGCGGACCTGGCTGTCGCCGCCGGCTCTGCCGGCGAAAGGTCCGGTGGGTAGCGCAGGCGGCAGCGGACAGAACCTCGAGATGGCAGACCGCCCTGACCAGGGCATGATCACGGACAATTCCCCCGTCAGTGCAGGCAGGCCGGCAGGGGACCGACAGCGATGGAGCCGGTGATACCAGATGGGCATATTCGGCAGAGGTGAGAAGGAACCCTTCGCCGGGCGGAAGCAGCCGCCCTTCGAGGGGATGAACAACTACATCATTGTGGTGCTGGACAGCTGCAGGTACGACACTTTCGTCGAGGGCTCCCCGAAGAACATCATGGCCATCGGTGAGCTGGAGCGGCGATACAGCTACGCCTCCTGGACCGCACCCTCGCACTACAACCTGCTCACCGGTCTGGTGCCCCACACCAGCCCTTCCAACGTCTTCGCATCGGAGTACTACAAGAGGGACTTCGTGCGATTCAACGAGAGGCTGGGGGCGGAGGGCATCGAGTTCAAGAGCCTCGTGCCCAGGCTCTACCTGCCCGACTTCCTCCGCGACTCCCTGGGCTACATAACCCGGGCCATGGTCTCACTGCCCGTGCTCAACAGCTACACGGCACTGAACCGGGGGTTCGACTCATGGAAGCTGATGAAGAAGCACAACGACATGGCCGCCATGCTGGACGAGATGGTCTTCTTCGAGGAGAGGCCCACCTTCTACCTGCTGAACGTGGGCGAGACCCACTACCCCTACGCGCTGCCCAGCGAGCCGGAGAACGAGTGGCCGCGGATCAGCGGGGTCCACGGGGTCTTCAAGCATCTGGACGACCACGTCACCGGAGGAAAGCTGGAGTCCGACGAGGGCGAGAGGTTCTTCGACCCCGAGCAGCTGGACCGGCTGCGCGGGCGGCAGGTGGAAACGGTCCGCTACCTCGACGGGGTATTCGCCCGGCTTCTGGAGATGGTGCCGGAGAACACGTACATCACGGTGACCTCGGACCACGGAGAGCTCTTCGGCGAGGAGGGCTACTTCGGCCACGGGCCCATATACCACGAGAAGGTCTTCGAGGTGCCGTTCCTGGAAGGCAAGGTCAGGTAAGCACGGAAGGAGTGTTTCCCTCATGTCCACCAGAAGGCTGAAGTTCAAGGCCGAGACCAGGCGCGTCCTGGACCTGGTGATCCACAGCCTCTACTCCCACCACGACATATTTCTGCGGGAGCTTGTCTCCAACGCCTCCGACGCTCTGGACCGGCTGCGGTTCGAGGCCCTCACCGACGAGAGCCTGGTTCCCGAGGATCACGAGGACCGCATAGAGCTGATTCCCGACAAGGAGGACAAGACCCTTACCGTGACGGATACGGGCATAGGCATGGATGGCGACGAGATGGCCCGGGAGCTGGGGACCATAGCGAGCTCGGGCTCCCGCAGCTTCGCGAAGCTCCTGGAGGAGAACCGGCCCGAGGAGATCCCCGAGCTGATCGGTCAGTTCGGGGTGGGCTTCTACTCGGCGTTCATGGTGGCCGACACCGTGGAGGTCTTCTCGCGAAGGGCCGGCACCGACCAGGGCTACCGCTGGCGGTCGCAGGGCGAGGATACGTTCACCGTCAAGGAGGTGGACGACCTCCCGGTGGGCACCTCTGTGGTCCTGCACCTGCAGGAGGACAAGGAAGAGTACCTGGAGCCCTACACCCTCCGCTCACTGGTCTCCCGCTACAGCGATTACATCACCTATCCCATCGTACTGGCCGAGCCCGGCAGCGACGAGAGGCCGGTGCTCAACAGCCGGAAGCCGATCTGGACCAGGCCGGAGGACGAAGTCTCCGACGAGGAGTACAACGAGTTCTACAAGCATCTGGCGCACATCACCGAGGAGCCCCTGGACAGGCTCACCTACCACGGCGAGGGCATGAGGGAGTTCCACGCCCTCCTCTTCCTGCCCAGGGCCAGGCAGATGCAGATGATGATGCCGGACTACAGGTCGGGCATCAGCCTCTACGTCCGGAAGGTGATGATAAAGGAGGAGGCGGAGGAGCTGCTTCCCCGCTACCTGCGTTTCGTACGCGGGGTAGTGGAGTCGCCCGATCTGCCCCTGAACATCTCCCGGGAGCTGCTGCAGAACAACGCCACGGTCAGGGTGATCCGAAAGGCCCTGACCCGCAAGGTGCTCTCCTGGCTGGGCGAGCTTCGCGACGAGAGGATCGATGACTACCGCATCCTCTTCGAGCAGTTCGGCGACCTGCTCAAGGAGGGTGTCTACTCCGACTACGACCACCAGGAGGAGCTGGCCGACCTGCTGCTTGTCCACACCAGCGGCTCACCGGACGAGGCCGTGCCCCTCAAGAACCTGGTCGAGGAGATGCCGGACGACATCGAGAGCCTCTACTACGTAACCGGCTCCGACCGCCGCGAGCTTGTCGCCTCCCCCTACCTGGAGAAGGCGAAGCGGGAGGGCAGGGAGGTGCTGCTCTTCGACAGCCCCGTCGACGAGATCATGCTGCAGTCGCTGGGCGAGTACCGGGACAGGAAGCTGGTCTCCCTTTCGAAGGAGTCCGACGAGGACCTCACCGACGAGGAGCGGGAGCGCAGGGAGACGGCTGAGGAAGCCTACGCCGGGCTGCTGGAGTACATGAAGGACATTCTGAAGGAGCAGGTGAGCGAGGTCCGCTTCTCACCCCGGCTGCAGGACAGCCCCTGTGTCCTCATAGCCGACCGCAACGACCCAGGCGAGGCCATGCGCAGCATAATGAAGGCCATGAGGCAGGACGTCCCCGACATGAAGAAGATCCTGGAGCTCAACCCCAACCACGACCTGGTCGAGAAGCTGGACCACCTCTACGAGAACGACAGGTCGAACCCGGAGCTGGAGGGGTCGGTTAGGCTGCTGTACGACCTGGCGGTGATAATGGCCGGCGGCCGCCCCGACGACCCGGCGACCTTCGGGAGGCGGGTGGCAGACCTCCTGACCGGTGAGGACGGTGAGGAAACAGAAAAGGGGACGGAGGCATTTTAAACCGAAGATAAAGTAGATCTGAGCGCCGAAAGACCGCTAGCTTTATCCGCGGTTTAAAATGCCTCCGTCCCCTTTATGCCAAGGGTATGCTGGAGGAGCCGCCTCCGCCGGACCCGCAGCCCGCAAGCCAGATCAAGGCCGATGTGAGCGTGCAAAGCGATAGCAGAACGTTTTGCACTGAAGCTCCTTCCTACGCAACGAAAGCATCTGTGGACGGTTCATGCGGGAATATTGCACGGAAGCCTTGAGAGCGAAAAGGTCGCGGATTACCAGCCCATCGGTCGGTATGGGGGCGCCGGCGGACCCGCCGTCCAGAAATCCGTCCTTACGGTTTCCGTACCTGCGCCGTTGGGGCCCACTATGCCGAACACCTCGCCGCGCCGGACCTCCAGGTCCAGCCCGTCGAGGGCTGTGGTATCCCCGTAGGATTTTCTCAGGCCCGCCGCCTCAACCACGGTCTCCGCCAACGGCTCTCCCTCCTCGAAGATGCTACGATACTCAAACCCGCCCGTGCGGAAAACCGCATGTCCCCGCCGTTTGACGCGTTCGTTCTTCGGGCGGAAGCATCTTGCGCATCGAATCGGTCCCGGTTAAATTTTAAGCAAGTTTGGGCGCGGTAATAAGGCATGGCCCAGTGGCAGACCGAATGCTGCTCCTACGGCCGGATGCTGAGAGCCCACTGGTCAAGTCCATGTCCGAAGGGAGCAAAAAAAGCTGCGCATGGGAAAGATTATGCTATTTGCGATCCTGGCTCTTGCAGCCGCCGACTCCCTTGCTCAGGAGGGGAGCTTCTCCTGGTTCGCCTGCTTCCTGGGCAATCCAACCCTCGACGGAGCCTATGCGGACGGATACCACTTCGGAGGCCCCTTCCGGGCCAACGGTCCGGTGAGGGTTCTAAGCAGCTCGCCCGGGAGGGACAACGATCCCTACTTCTACCATTTCACCCTCTCTTCGGACTACTAAATCTGCGACTGGGGCAGCACACAGGCCACCGAGCCACATCCGGAGGGAACGGAGCTGTGGATCGAGCCCTACGAGATGATGCAGCAGGGCCCCCATGGTTCGAGCTGGGAGCGGCGGAGATACCATTCGGCTCCGACCAGGTGGACTGGATGGCAACCCGCAGCGCCGCGCAGGATGGCGGTCTGTACCTGGAGGACGTGGCCGACGGAGCCCGGGTCCTGCTGGGCAACGACTCGCTGTACCTCAAGGAATCGATCGCCGGAGAGGCGCAGGCATTCTGCCTCTCCACCCTTGACGAGCCGGTGGTCTGGATAGAGAACCAGCCCGACGACGACCTCTGCATCAAGGGCCATCCCGGGCGGGAGGGCCTGGAGGGACCGCTGATGATCGGCACGCAGGGAAGCATCTGGCCCATGGGTCCCCTGGCCTACGCCGAAGGCTCCGAGGGGATGCTGGGCCTTCTGTCCGTCCACGGCAACGGTGTAATCGCCGATGATCCGGACGACAACTCCGTATACGACTGGCCCGCCCCCTGGGACATCGAGACCATGGAAGACTTCACCTTCAGCTGCAGCATGATCCTGCTATCGGGTGAGTTTCGGGCCGAGAAGTACTGGGAGCCCTCGCCCCAAGTGGAGCTGGACCTCCACGGCGGTTTCCAGATCGACCACTGGGGATACACATCGCTTTCGGGAAGCGGGTTCGACGCTGACGTGGTCTACGACGAGCGTCTGTTCGATGAGAGTCCGCCCTGGTACCCTTCCTACGAGGTGCAGGGGGTGGCCGAGTCCGGCGCCGGCGCTCTTCCCGAATGCCGGCTGGCAGCCTCCAGCAATCCCTTTGCCGGCAGCGTGACCATATCGCTGCCCTGGAGCGGGGCCTGTGTCATCAGCGTCTACGACGCGGCGGGAAGGCTCCTGGAGAGGGCCACTGCGAGTCAGCGCTGGACCTGGCAGGCGCAGGACAGGCCCGCGGGCGTCTACGTTGTCCGGGCGGTGCGGCCAGTTGGAGGAGCCTCTTCGGTCAGGCTGATTCATCTGAACTAGCCGTCGGGATCAGAGTGCTGGCCTGCAGGCTGTATTGCGGATCGAGGAGCGGGTTAGTCGCGGATCTGAGTTAAAATACCTCCGTCCCCTTTTATGGCAGGGTAAAGGAATACGACATCAGGCATCTGCTGGCGGCGATAACGTCCGTGGCCATGGGTTTCGGCGCGGGACTCTCCGGGGGGACCACGGGCATCGGGCCCGCCGCGGGCTTTTCGGTGTCCGAGGAGGTCTCCATCCGTCTCGGCATGGGCTTTCTCTCATTCGACCGCGGCCAGAAAGTGGACACGCTCACCTACAACATGGAGATCGGCCTGCGGTGGTTCCCCGTGCTGCTGGACTACAATCCCCGCGGCGGGCTGGTCCGCCTCAGCGGCGGGCTGATGTTCAACGGCAGCTCCGCTGACGCCAGCTACGTACCCGAGTTCACGGTGCAGCTGGGAGAGCATACCTACACCCCCGAGGACGTGGGGGAGGTGGTGGGCGAGATTCAGATGCAGCCGGTCTCCCCCTACCTTGGCGTGGGCCTGGGGAAGCCTGCCGGCGGGAGCCCGGGAATGCGCTTCCTGCTGGACCTGGGGGTCGCCTTCACCTCCTTCGACGTAAGCCTGGGACACCAGGGGGGAGACCTTCCTCCCGAGCTGGAGGAGCAGCTGGACGAGGACCTGGCCATGGAGGCCGACTCGCTGCAGGACGCCCTGGACGACTTCCGCATATACCCGGTGCTCTCCGCCGGGCTGATGTACTACTGGTAGGAGTCTAATCAGCCAGCTCGAGAAGGTAGATCTGCTGGAACAGCTCGGGATTGGTGGAGAAGGTCGCCATTCCCCCCTCCTCGATGGCGAACTCCCAGAACTGGCCCTCGTCCCCCACCTGCGGCATACCGGCGGTGAACAGATGCCCGCCCTCGGGTGAGAAGACCTCGAACACCGGCGAAAGCTCGGTGCCGCGCCGGGCCCAGATGCGGCCCTGGCCGTCCACCCCCAGGTCGGTGATCATTCGGCGGTATGGGTCGGGCTCGAACTCTATCACCACGCCGCTTACGCCCATGTTCTCCAGGCGCTGCTCCATCCAGTCCCTCTCCTCGCGGATCTCCTCGGCGGTCTTGCGTGCCCTGGGAACGTCGTGCTCGATTGTCTGCAGCAGCTCACCCCCGAAGGAGTAGACCTCGATGATGAAGTCCTCCGAGGAGCGGGGAGCCAGGTAGATCCTGCCCTGCCTGTCGCCGGCGATGTCGTAGGCGAACCAGGTCCGCTGCAGCATCTCCGTGAGGTTGTCGGGCTTGAAGGGCATGCTCCCCTCGTGGAGCTTCAGGGCGGGCTCGGACGGGTCGTCCAGTCTGGCCAGCCAGTGCTCCATCATCACCTCGCCGCTTTCACGGGGAGCCACGCTCAGCTTGGTGGCGACGAAAGAGCTGTCCCCCACAGCGGTTAGGTTCAGCGGAGGGTTCTGCAGGTACTCGCCCAGGATTCCCAGGTACTCGCCCTCTGCCGTGTAGCCGTGCACGCCGCCCAGGGCCGTTATCAGCACACGGCCGTTGTTGAGAACCGTCATATCCAGGGGGATGGTGATCTCCCCCGGGCCCTCACCGCGGCCGGCTACGCTCCTGATGAAGCTGCCGTCTGGGCCGTAGACCATCGCGGAACCGCGGACGAGGTCCATGGCGTGGAGGTTGCCGTGGGGGCCGAAGCATACGCCCTCTATCGCTCCGAATACGTAGTTGGAATCCCCCATCTCAACTCCGATGGTGTCCGTGATGGCCAGCGACCTGTCCGGCACTCCGTCGGGGGGCCGTTGCACTGCCCCGCCGTCACCGCCGCCGCAGGCGATAGCGACAGCAGTGGCCATCGTCCATACTGCCAGAACCGTTCTTCGCATTGCTGCCTCCCCAGAAGTACAAGCCGTCAATCGAGCAGACACCGGGGATCAGTATATGCAAAAATATTTGATTGAGCAAATATTGCAAGACATCTATGGCGCAAATTGTTGTATTGATACAATTTACCCGTCTATACCGGGCGACTGAGCAGTGTTCTCACCGAACCTGTCGGGCGAAAGGAAGCGGCATCCCCCCCTGCATTGTTCCAGGTGTGGGCAGCCGCGGCATTCCCTTCGGGATAGGCGGCTGCGGAACTTCTCCACCTGCTCCAGGGTGGCCAGGCTGGAGAATCCGTTTTCCAGAAGGCTTCCCAGCACCACCGGGTTCTGCTCGCAGCACCTCAGGCCTCCGTCCGGTCCGATGGCCCACTTCTCCGTACTGCAGAGGCAGCCGGTATAGCGCAGGTGGGGGTGGTCGGACGGCTTCAGGAGGCAGGGCTCCACCGGCACCCCGGGGAAGACGACGATACCGGTGCGGGCCGCAGCCCGGTCGGCCTGGGCAAGGGTCTCCTTCAGCATCTCCAGCGGGAGGGCCAGCCCCTTCCTGTTGTGGCTGCCCCTTCCGGTGGGTACGAAGCGGTTGAGGCATACGGCATCTGCCCCCAGGGCGGCGGAGGTCTCAACGGTTGCTCCCACTCCGCGGTAGTTCTGAGCCGTCAGGCAAACGGAGACGGTTACCGTGGCCCCCGATTCCGCCGCCGCCCGTACCGCCCGCCTGGGGGCCGTGGGGTTCGCGCCGCACAGACCACGGTAGGTGGGGGGATGGAAAGAGGGCAGACCGATGTCGAAGTGGGCAACTCCGGACCTCGCCAGCCTGCGGGCGGAGCGGCGGTCCAGAAGGGTTCCGTTGGTGGCCACCGCCACGGCCATTCCCATTCCAGCGGCCTCGGCTGCCAGCTCGGTCAGGTCGGCCCGCAGCAGGGGCTCGCCGCCGGTGAGGGTCACCCCCTCCGGGGATGGGTCGTCGGCAAGGGCCCGCAGGACGCGGACGGCACCGCCGGTTCCGAGCTCCTGCGGCGGGGGTACGTCCCCCTGCAGCCAGACGTTGTAGCAGTAGCGGCAGGAGAGGTTGCAGGCCCCAGTGACCTCGAAGGCGAACCAGATGGCGCAGCCTCCCTAGTCCAGCAGGTACTCCAGCATGACCTGCAGGTACGGAAGCGCCCTCTCCCGCCGCTGCAGGGCCTCCATCAGCCTGCGGTGGGCCCGGGGCTCGGCTCGGTAGTGCTCCGGCGCGCCGTCCTGGGGATACTTGGCCAGTGTATCGGCGGCGGCCCTGTGGCGGGCCTCCACCAGGGTCATGGCCGTCGTCAATACGTCCGAGGAGTCCTCCGGGTGCGGGTAGTGGGGTATCCAGCCTCCCCCGTAGTACTCGTCGACTGCCCCCAGGACGGTCCAGGCGTGCATACGGTGTACAATGGTGTCCAGGGCCGCCTCCGCCTCCTCTTCGGTGATGTCCCCGGCTGCCCTTCTCCTCTCCAGCGTCTCCAGCCGCCGCTCGAACTCCCGGGACGTGTTCTCCCTGGCGGTCATGCTCCAGGGCGGCATCATGCGGGTCATCATGGAGGTCCGCATGCGGCTCAGCACCGAGATGCGCTCCCTTGTCAGATCGAACACCGAGGCGAGGGCCGTCCCGACCGGCCCGGGCCCCATGGAATCGGGTCGAAGGCCTTCCTCCATCCGGTCCAGCCTGCCCAGAAGCGAGTTGGCCCTGC
Organism: uncultured bacterium; assembly: GCA_964553045.1. Classification (GTDB taxonomy): domain Bacteria; phylum Fermentibacterota; class Fermentibacteria; order Fermentibacterales; family JCC-6; genus JAWLEP01. The sequence continues at coordinate 160,492 of CAZKJG010000002.1, forward strand.
TCCTTTCCATGGGCAGGTAGTGGAAGGTGCCCAGGCTGTCGAGGTCCAGCTCCACGGAGTCGATCTCCCGCCACAGGCGCGCCAGAGCCAGAAAACTGTCGGCACGCATGACCCTTTTCAGGGTGTCGATATGCTCCAGGTCTGCGGCATGCATCTCCGCCGGAGGTGCGGCTCCGGCGGCCGGGGCGGCCAGAGGCAGCCACATTCCAGCCAGGAGCACCGCCCGGGTGGTGGGAGGCATTCGGTCTCCCCCGGTTACCTCACCGCTATCATCGCACGGGGCCATCCGGGCCTCCTTCGGGAAAATGGGGATTGGCACTTCACCGCCTACTATAGATATATCTATATGAGGGGGCTGACAAACGAGCAGAGAGGGGTGAGTGATGGAGGAAATCCCGGACGCCGAAGAACGGATGCCCGAAGGAGGTGACGAGGAGTCCGAGAGGGAGCGCAGGCTGAGGGTCCTGCACTCCGAGTACGACGCTGCGCTTGAGCGGGAGGACTGGAACAGCTTCGAGGAGTCCTACCGGGAGTACCTGGATCTGTATCTCCAGGACGACCCCCACTACGCCGATCCCATGGCCAGGAAGGACTACATACAGCAGCAGCTCGAGCGCTTCCGGCCCAGGTTCGAAGGCAGCCAGCCCGGCAATAGCGAGCGGCTTATCAGCGTGATAACCTGGACCGTCTTCGGACTGATCGCCCTGGTTATCGCCTACTTCCTGATCTGGGGCACCAAGGGCTGAATCAACGCCTGCCCGGGGGCAGAAGGGTCATGGTCCCGGTGATGCCGTCGGTGTACATGACGGTCTTCTCACTGGGCAGCAGGGGGAATTGTGGCCGGCCCGGCCGGATGGAGGGCGTGCAGAGCGCGAGCGCCGCCCCTGCGGTGAGCAGCGCTCGCCCCCATATTCCACGGTCTGCTGCTCATCCGGTTGCTCCCCCGAGGCGGCTGGTGCGCCCTGCTACCTGACAACCAGCACCTTCCTGTGCACCACCCTGTCTCCGCCCTCCACTCTCATGACATACAGCCCGGAGGGCACCGGGTTGCCATCCGCCGTACGGAGGTTCCAGGCCAGCCGGTGGTTCCCGGCGGGTATGGAAGGGGATGCCGGACGGGCCACGATCCTTCCCGCCAGGTCGTAGACGCTCACCTGCAGATCTGCGCCACCTTCGGGGACGGCAATGGGCAGCTCCACATGCGAGGAGGCCGGATTGGGGCATGGCATGCCGACGGTCAGCATCTGTACGGCACCGGGGCCGGCGATGCCGGTTTCCGGCGAAAGTGTGATGCGGAAGGCGAAGTCGCCCGTGGTGAAGTGGTTCCATCCCTCATCCCGGTTGTGCCACCAGCCGCGGGCTTCCACCGGCTGGTCTACGTCGGTTCCCACCGCCAGTACCTTGGCGTCCGGCCAGCGGGAGACCAGCCACAGATCGCCCTCCTGCTCCACCGTCACGGAGAACGGTATCTCCAGCCACCCCGGCGCGGCGGGTGCGCTGAGGTCCTCGAAAGTCTGAAGCGGGTTGTCCACATCGGGCAGTCCCGTGCCGTCGTCCGGACAGAGCGAGGCCCATTCAAAGGGGTCGGTGCTGTTGACGAAGATCCTTCCGGCGGTGACCTCGAAGGGGGGACCCACCATGGGTGTGTATCGGACCGCGAACATGTCCTCTTCCTGGCTTCCCACCCAGTAGTAGGACTCCCAGGTGCCGTCCTCGTAGATCATCTCCCAGGTCACCGAGAAGGCCAGCGAGTCGGTGTCGTTGTCGGGGACCCAGTCCTCGGCCACGTCCACGGTGAGAGTAGCGGTATGGCTTCCGCTGTCCGCCGGCGTCCATTCGGGGAATGTGCACTGGACCGTCTCCCCGGGTGAGAGCTCGGAAGTGGTCAGGGTTTCGCTGTATACCGAGCCTCCTCCGTCGTCTATGTCCAGCGTGACGTCGATCGTCTCGCTGTAGGTGCCGGAGTTGGTCACGGAGGCCAGGGGCTGGAATGGCATGAGTACCGTGTTCTCCTCGTAGGGCCTGACCACGGCGTCGGCGGAGGCGTCGTGCATGGCCCGAATGCCGCAGGCCAGTGTGTCGTTCTCCGGGTAGCCGTCCCCGGTCAGCGCGGACGCGGCCTCGAATGTCCAGCTGCCGTAGCCGGGCACCGTCCAACTGTCGAAGGAGACGTTCTGGCTGGCGCCGGGGGCCAGGTCGGTGACGTCGGCCGTATCGGCCCATACCGCGCTGCCGTCCTCGATTATGCTCGCGAAAACGGGAAAGGAAGCGGTGTTGCCGCCCAGGTTGGAGACGGTAACCTCCGGGGTGATGGTGTTGCCCGACTGCTGGTTCTCGTCGGGAGAGAGGATGTCCACCACCGCGGCGTCGTTGTCCGCCACCGCGCTCACCTGCAGTGCGTATACCTCGCCTCCGTTGCCCATCTGACGGGCATGCACCGCCTTGCCGGATGCGGTTGCCCACTGGCCGTCATCGCTCACCGAGACGCTGTAGATGGAGCCCGGTTCGTCTATGTCGTCGAGTATCTGCATGATGACGCCGCCCGCACCGTCGAGGACGGTGACCACGTCGCCGTAGGTGCCGTCGTACTGGCCCCAGCTGCCGGCAACTATTACCTCTCCCCCTTCCGAGACGTCCACCGAGGACACCTCGTCGCCGTATTCGGTGTACTGCCACATCTCGGAGGGGTCGCCGGAAGAGGGCCAGTCGTAAGCAACCAGCCGGCCGCTGTAGGGGTTGAAGGCAAGTGTTCCTCCGGCAGCCGTCTGACCGTCGCCGCTGATGGCCACCGCCGTCACCCAGGAGTCGCCGGTGACGAAGCTGTCGATCTGAACCCAGTCCGACCCGTCGAACTCCCACATCCGGACCCGGCCGTAGAAGTCGCCCGTGACTATTCTGGTCCCGTCGTCGGATACGTCCGCCGGCGTCTGGCTGTAGTTGCCGAACGGTGTGCCCACCATCGAGCCGTCGGAGGTATCGAATACGTGCACGCCTTGGGAGGCGTCGTACACGGTTACCACTGCGCGGGTGCCGTCGCCGCAGATGGTCACCCCGTATATGCCGTAGCCGGTGGTGAGAAGCGATGACTCCCAGAGCTGCTGCCCCGTGTCGGTGTCGACGCAGGAAACCGAGCCGTCTGATTTCGCGTAGACCATTATCCCTGCGGCCTCGCTGCAGTCCTGCTTTCCCGCGCCCGGCGCGGTGACGTCGGGATTCGAGCCCGGGTCGGTCCAGGCCAGCGTGCCTATCTGTGGCGAGCACGCCGACAGCAGGCCGGCGGCCCCGGCCCCCACGTCCATCTGGGCGCTGTTCTCGGGGGTGGGCCAGGTCCACAGGGGCGTACCTCCGCCGCAGGTGACGTAGCGGGAGAGGCGGTCGTTGTTCAGGTACCAGGAGGTGAAGATCACCTGCCCCGAGGCCCCGATCGCGGACTCGTTGGCTATGGCGTTCTCATGGTTGCGGTCGACCCACAGCTGCTGGGCGCGGTAGAGGAGGCTGGCACCCTCCGCCATAGGCGCAGCGGGCTCCCCGGCCGTCGCCGTGGTCCCGACCTCCTCTGTGACCGTTCTGACCGCCGTACCGTCGATTCCCGGCACGACCTCCGTATCGTGACCGGACACCATCGCCATCACTGCCGCCATGACCGCCGCTGCGTACATCGCCGCCTCCCCGCTGAGTCATCTTCTTCCATTCGCTGCCTGGATCAAAATATCCCCGTGCGGTCGGCCGGACAAGTCTTGGCGGCCGGTCCGCGGTCCGGATGGCCCTGCCCCCTGCACTCCCGGGGCTACTTGCGATTCAGGCTTCTGTGGCGTAGCTTCAATTCAGCGTATGCGTCCGGCTATGCGGCTCCGTCCAACCCGGCACTCTGGGGGGAATCCGGCTTGGTTCGTGCGGACAGCACTTCATGCATGCAAGAGGTTACCGAGATCAGGCGGGGGATGGAGTCCTTTCTGGGACTCCGCTTCGAGGCGGCTCTGCGTCACGGAGCCCTCGAGCCATCCGGGCCCTCGGGCTTTCCCCGTCTGAAGGAGGCCGGGGACCTGGCGCTCGCGGCCCTGGAGTCCGGTGCCTGGCGTACCCGCAACGAAGCCGTGAAGCTCCTGGGCCTGACGCTGCATCCCGGCGGCCGGCAGCTGCTGGCGGGTCTTCTGGAGGACCGCACTCCGGCGCCGGCGCTGCACAGGCTGCTGGGCGGCGACTACTTCCACTGCGGCTTCGAGCGGCGAAACGCCGTAGCCAGCCTGGCGCTGCTGGGCGAATGGGACGAGGGCATGAACGACCTTGCGGTGCTGGGCCTGTCCGACCCCTACTACGAGGTGCGTTCGGCCCTGTGCCGCTGGACGGTGACCGTCCTGGCGGGGCGGTGCCGCCTGACGGGCGGGCCGCAGGTCCTGCGGCAAAGCAATGCCCTTGTGGAAGCGGTATGCCGTCTGGTGGACGACAGGCGCCTGGAAGTGAGATGTGCGGCCTGGAGGGCCGCCGGCGCGCTGGCCCCGCCGGCCCGGGTACTGGGATCGTCGGAGACGTACCTGGCCGACCCCAGGGTGAAGATACGGGAGGCGATGCTGGACGCCTACGCTCATCTGCTGCAGCGGTTCGAAAGTGATGGAGAGGTCCTTGCGGGAGTGGGCTCCTGCCTGGACAGAATGCTGCTCACCTCGGTGGCCATGCGGCCCAGCTACCCGGTGCGCCGCCGGTACTGGGCCGTGAAGAGGAAGCTGGAGGAGGCTTGTTCTACCTGATAGCCCGGCTGCTGTCCGGGCAGAACGGCGGTGTGGGAGCCCTGCGGGTTCTGGAGTACGTCTCCGTCCGCTCCATAGGGGCGGCGGTTACCACCCTCCTGCTGGTGGTCCTGATCTCGCCGTCGCTGATACGCCTGCTGCACAGGCGGGGCAGCAGCGACAGACAGCGGATGTTCGATGCGCATCTGGGCAAGTCAAAGACGGGAACCCCGACCATGGGCGGACTGATGATACTGGCTTCCCTGCTGGCCAGCATGCTGCTGTGGAGCGACCTCGCCAGCCCATTTGTCTGGGTGCTGGCCGCCTCCCTGGTGATCTTCGGATGCCTGGGGACAGCCGATGACGTGTCAAAGCTTCGGGGAGGCGGAGCCGACGCCGGCCTCGGCAGGCCGGCCAAGATCGCCGTTCAGGGCGGTTTCGGTCTGGCCCTGGGCCTCTTCCTCTACCTGCCGCAGACCACTCCCTTTCCCGAAGGGCTGGTGGACACGATCGGAATACCCTTCCTGAAGCCCGCGGCCTTCGGGGGGGCGGACGTACATCTGGGCTGGCTGTACATACCCTTCGTGGCCTTTGTCGTTGTTGCCATATCCAACGCGGTCAACCTGATAGACGGCCTGGACGGACTGGCGGCGGGCACCACCATTCCCACCGTTCTGGTCTACGGGGTGTTCGCCTACGTCCTCAGCAACGCCCGGCTCAGCGAGTACCTGCTGTACGGATTCCTGCCGGGGGTGGAGGAGCTGGTGGTCTTCGCCGCGGCACTGATCGGCGCTCTGGTGGGCTTTCTGTGGTACAACTCGTATCCGGCCGAGGTCTTCATGGGAGACACCGGCAGCCTCTCCCTGGGCGGCATGCTGGCGGCCATGGTCGTGCTGACCAAGCAGGAGCTGCTGTTCATCCTGGCCGGAGGCCTCTTCATCTTCGTCAACGTGACCCATCTGATCGGTGACCGCATCGGCATTCACATGCTGGGCAGGCGGATATTCTACCGTACACCCATACATCACTCCTTCGAGCACATGGGCATCTCCGAGCCCAAGACAGTCCTTCGTCTGGTCACCGTAGCCCTGGTCCTGGCGGCCATATCACTGGCCACCATCAAGCTGCGCTGATGGGTCCCAGCCTTCTGCTGCTGGGCCGCCTCATATCCCTGGTGGGAGTGGGGGCGGCCCTGGCCCTGGGGCTGGGTCCCGTCCCGGACATAGTCCTGCTTCCCCTTGCAGCCGTCATCGGCGTCGGGGTGTGGATAGCCAGAAAGGCCCAGCGGGAAAGGACGGAGCGTAACTGCGACGCGCGAAAGCGGGTTCTCGAGGGTGCGGTGCGGTTGATAGAGAGCGAGAATGCCCTGGACGATACGCGGCTGGCCTCCCTGGTGGGCATGGACGTGGAGGAAGTCACCAGGCATGTGGACTTCGGAATGAGCAAGGGCTTCCTGCCCGCCGATCCTTCCAGGGGTATGCCCGCCCCGGGCATGGGCCACCTGATGGTATACCTGGAGCCCACCCCCCTGGGGCTGAGGTGGTTCAACAAGCCGACGCTGAAGATCGGCTTTCAGATCTACGCCCGAAGATACGGCTGCCACCTCATCACACTGGAACCGGGGCCCAAGCCCGTGGTGGTGGAGATGCAGTACCGCACCCGGTACGGGCACGTCACCCGCAGGTCATCCACTTCCGTCTTCATCCGCGAAGGGTCCTTGACCGCCCTCTACTTCACCCCGTCTCCCTGGGGGATGATGGCCGCCGGCAAGATCCGTCATCTTGGTGTCGGGCCCCCGTCCTCGGACGGAGGTTGACGGGGCCGGGCGCCGGGAGGGATATTCGCCGCTCGAAGGGAGATCGTATGCAGTCTCGCCATGAGAGCCGCCGCATGACCATGCCCGAGCCCCGCCCGGGGCCCCGCGGGTAGCCGGCTCCCTCCGTGCTTTCCCGCGGCTCCGGCCGCGGGGCCTTTTCGCAGCGTGTCCTCGAAACTGACGCAGAAGCGAAAGCATGGAGGTGGACGTGTATACCTGGAGATTCTACAGGGAATGGACCAGACCCGGACCGCTGCGGCGAATTCGGGTCAGAAGCGGCAGCAGCGACCTGGAGATAGCCGCCGGACTCGACTGCACCGAGGAGGCCTGCAGGCTTCTCTTCCGGGCCAGGCGGACCATTCGGGAGCGAATATCCAAAGAACCGCGTTTCGAGACGGCCCTGACTCCCCTGGAGGCCGCCGGTGGCGAGCCGGAGCCCGTGGCTTCAATGCTTCGGGCCGGCCGGGACTGGAACGTGGGGCCGATGGCGGCGGTAGCCGGTGCCATAGCCGGTTTCGTGGGCCGGGGACTGGCCTCCCGGGGCACCGTCATAGTAGAGAACGGGGGGGATATATACGCCAGGGGCCCGGGTGAGCTGGCCCTGCGCCTGTACGCCGGCGAGAAGTCCCCGTTCGGCGGTACGGTGGAATTCGCGGTGGATGCCTCGGAAGGTGTCGGTGTGTGCACCTCCAGCGGTCGCATAGGGCATTCCCTTTCGCTGGGGCGGGCGGACGCGGTTACGGTAGTCGCCGAAGATCCGGCCTGCGCGGATGCCGCCGCCACGGCGCTGGCCAACCGCATAGGCTCTGCCGCGGACGTGGAGGACGCACTCGAGCTGGCGGCATCCGTGGCATCGGTGCGCGGAGCCCTGGCCTGCTGCGGCGGTCGCATGGCGGTATGCGGCCTGAGGCTGCTGGCCCCCGAGAGGGGAGGCCGATGATGGCGGTGCGCAGCGTGACGCTGAGGTTCCCGGGCGAACGGGTCGGCGAGCCCGTGATCTCCCGGCTGGTCCGGCGCAGGGACGTGGAGGTGAACATCCTCCACGCCCGCATCGAGCCCAGCGAGGAGGGCAGGATGCTGGCCATGCTGGAGGGTGAGGCGGAGGAGCTTGACGGAGCGGTGGGCGATCTGCTCGATCTGGGCGTGGACGTAATCCCGACGGAGAGCAGCTTCATATGGCGGCGGGACAGGTGCGTGCACTGCGGCGCCTGCGCTGGAATATGTCCCTCGGGTGCTTTCTCCCTGGACGGGGGCAGCTTCGATGTGAGCTTCGAGTTGGCGAAGTGCATCGCCTGCGGTCTTTGCGCACAGGCCTGCTACTACGGCGCGGTGCAGTCGGTCGAGGAGTACGTGGCAGGAAGGGAGGCGGGGCTGTGAGACGTACGTGGGAGGAGATCAACGACAGGATCGAGGACGGCAGCGTGGTGGTCATTACCGCCGAGGAGATGACCGAGCTCACGGCCGAGAGGGGGTCCGAGGAGGCCTTTCGCAGGGTGGACGTCGTGACCACGGGGACCTTCGGGCCCATGTGCGGAAGCGGCCTGCTTCTGAACTCGGGTCACCACAGCCCCCGGCTGAACTACCGCGAGGCCTGGCTGAACGACGTTGCCGCCTACGCGGGGATTGCGGCCGTGGATCTCTACCTTGGCGCCACCGCCAGAAGCGAGACCACGCCGAGGTACGGGGGCGGACACGTAATCGAGGAGCTCCTGTCCGGCAGAGCCGTTCGCCTGCGGGCCAGCGGCCATGGAACGGACTGCTACCCCGGCCGGTCGGTGGAGAAGGAACTGCGTCTGGACGACCTGGGAGACGCCGTCCTCCTCAACCCCCGCAACTGCTACCAGAACTACAATGTTGCGGTTAACGCGTCCTCGCCGCGGACCATTCGAACCTACATGGGCCCGCTTCTGCCGGAAATGGCCAACGTTGCGTACAGCAGCGCCGGCATGCTGTCGCCGCTCCTGAACGATCCGCAGTACAGAGCGGTGGGCATCGGCTCCCGCGTCTTCCTGGGCGGAGGCGTCGGCTACGTGGCCTTCCCGGGAACCCAGCACTCTCCCGGGGGGCCGCGGTCCGACCGCGGCATACCCCTGCAGGGAGCCGGGACCCTCGGCCTGGCCGGCGACCTGCGGGGCATGAGCCCCGAATACGTCCGCGGAGCCTGGATAGAGGGATACGGTGTTTCGCTGGCGGTGGGGGTGGGGACTGCCATACCCATGCTGGACATCGATCTGGCCCGGCAGGCGGGACTGCCTGAGACCGAGCTCACTGCGCCGGTGGTTGACTACGCGTCCGCCTATCCGGAGATGTCCGGCGAGGTCGTGGGCCGGGTCAGCTACGCCGAGCTGAGAAGCGGGACAGTGAGCCTGGGCGGGGGCGAGAGAAAAACCATGGCCCTGTCCAGCTTCCGGATGGCCAGGGAGATAGCCACGGAGCTGAAGAACCGGGTGGCGGCCGGCGCCTTCCGGCCGAGCAGACCGGTAGACCCGCTCCCCGGGTCGGCCGTCTGATTTCTAGCGGGGCTCTATGCTGGGGGCCTCCTGGCCGCGGACGGCCTCCAGCAGCTTCTCCAGGTCGCTTCCGGAGAGCCCGCCCCTGGGCGAGGCGGCCAGCGATGTGAGGGCCCGGTCCGCCCTTCTGAGCCTCTTCACCAGCATGATCCCGATGGCAAGGACCAGCCGGGCGGAGAGCTTGGGCTTCTCCAGGAGCATCCTCACGAACTCCTCTTTGGTGAGCCGGTACAGCTCGGTCTCGCGGGTGGCCTGGACCGATGCGCTTCGAGGGGACTCGTCAAGGAAGGACATCTCCCCGAACAGCTCGTTTTGTCCTATAGACGACAGGTACACCTTTTCACCGGGGAGCTCGTCCATCACCCGCAGCTCACCGCTTTTGACAATGTAGAGGGCGTTGGTCTCCTCGCCCTTGCGCAGGAGCGTCTCGTCCTTGCGTATGGTAATTCGTCGGCACTGCTGGAGGATAGCTGCTTCCTCCTCCGGTGACAGTGTGGTGAAGACCCTTTCTCTGCTCATCGGTAACCTCCGGGTCCGTTGGCGTCGGGGCCCATGGAAGGCGGCCAGCCGGCTCACCCCGCCCCGAGGCCCGGGTTCGGGCTCTAGCCTATGCTCTCCAGGAGCTCCAGGTAATCGTCGTATTCCATTGCCTGCCAGCTCTCCGCCGCCAGGGCGCCCTGGGAGCGGGAGATTATGCTTATTCTGTGCGCGGTCTCCACGTCGGGGGCCTCGTAGATGTCCATGAAGTCGTAGGGTCCGAGGATGGCGTAATGGGCCAGCCAATTGACGTCTGGGCATGTCTGCTTCACCCTGTGGAGCCACTCCTTGCCTGTCCTCTTCCTTCCCTCGGCGTCGTGCAGCGTCTCGGGGCGAAGCTTGGTCATCAGCACGAACTTGGGCATTCGGCACCTCCTCGCTTCTGCAAATGCTGCATCCCTGAGACAAACTCTACAACAAATGGAGGACAAGGCAAGGCGCCGCAGACGGGCAAGGGGCAGATGCAGAGGGCCGCGCCGCCGGCATCGGCGACGCGGCCGCAGGTAAGTTCGGAATGCTCAGCGCAGGAGAATCAGCCTGGCGGTCTCCGTGGTGCCGCCGGAGACGGCGCGCACCAGGTAGAGGCCGGCGGGCGCCCGACCGGGGTTCCAGGAGAGGCTGCTGCTGCCGGCCGGAAGCGGGCCGTCCACCGGCGTTGCCACCAGGCGGCCGGACAGGTCGTGCACCTCTACGAGTGCCCTGGCGGGTGCCGCCAGATCGAGCTCGATGGGAACCGGACCGGAAGAGGGATTGCAGCCGGGGAGCGAGAGAAGCCGGCCGGGGGAGCCCGGGGCGTCCTCGACGCCGGTGTAGCCAACGTCCATGAAGACCTCGACTGTGTCCGCCGTCTCGGGGATCGGGCCCACGTAGACGGATGTGGGCTGGAAGTCGTAGTCGTCGCTGTCCGGGGTCGTCCAGTGCTGGAAGTACTGGTTTTCGGAGCTGCCCGGATAGGGGTCACCGGGATCCCCCGAAGAGGTGTACTTCTCCAGCTGCCAGAGGCCGTCGGCCTGCTCCAGAGCCAGGTGGTAGTGTCCGTAGTCGGTGTACCCGGGGTACCACTGGTTGTCGTTGCTGCCCACGGTGTCGTCAACGTGCCAGATCAGCACTCCGTGCGCCGGAAGTGCGGCGTCGTAGCCCACGGGGCGGCGGTTGGACAGCAGGAAGTACTGGAAGCCGCTTCCGCCGTCGGTCCACAGCCTGTAGACGGTTCCGGAGGTCTCGACCGCGGGGACATCGTAGGTGCCGGCGGCCGTGACGTTGACGGGCTCGATGAACCCCAGGTCGATCTTGCTCCACGCCGAGGGGTGCGCCGGGCTCCAGCCCCCGCCGTTGTAGACTCCGTAGGCCATCACCCCCCACTTGCCTATTCCATGTGAGTCGTAGTCGTAGTCGTAGAAGTCCGGCAGGCCGATGACGTGCCCGAACTCGTGACACAGGACGGCAGCACTCTTGTCTCCGGGGCTGTTGTCGTACTCGTTCTGTACCGAGAAGGAGTACACGGTTACCCCGTCGAAATCGATGCCGCCCCCCGGCAGGACCCACATGTGCGGCCAGATCGTCTGGGGGGAGCCGTCGAATGTGCCTGCGTATATGACGTTTACGCCGTCGACGTAGCCGTCGGCGTCGTTGTCGTAATCGGCGAAGTCGACCACCGGGTCGACCAGCTCGCAGACGTCCTCCACGAGGCCCTGGGAGTTCTGGGGATAGCTGCCCCATCCGTAGTTGTCGTCCACGTAGTAGTCATAGGTCTCGGGGGCCCGGTTCCAGCCCGTCTCCGAGGGCCAGTTGACGGTCACGATGTCCAGCTGACCGAGCGATGACTCGAAGTAGAAGCTGGACAGCGAGAGCGTGTCGGAGGCGTAGCCCATGGAGTCGAAGTAGACGGCCCCGGTCTGCGCCTCATTGTCGCTGAAGTCCACCAGGAGTATCAGGACGTTCATCTCGGTGGTGTCCCTGCCGGCGCTGATGGCTCCGTCCGGCCCGAACGGGGTCCTGTCGGCGTACAGGGGGCTGGGCGAGTCCACTCCCCGCCTGCGGGCGTCGGCGTAGGACTCGATGTACCGCAGCAGGGCGCCGTCCCGCTGCATGCTCTCGGTCAGCTCGGGGGAAGGCGGAACCGCTATGGCCGACTGGGCCAGAATGGTGACTGTCAGGAGGGCGAGAGCGATCCTTGCGTTCATTTCGTATACCTTTCAGCTATCGTGTGGGACGGCGGTGTGCGCCGTGCCTGGCTCTGCGTTCGGTCTGTCGCTACGCCAAACGCCTGTGGCGTTCTTCCGTTCCCTGTATGGGGGTGGCAGGCCGCATCTGCATTCAAAATATTCTAAGCGATTGATGGAATCGGTGCAATCTCACCGTCCGGGTAATCCATCCGGTAAGGGCAGGGAGGGAGAGGTAGATGCAGGCCGTAATGGTCCACGGGGGCGCCGGGGCTCCCGCCGACAGGATCGAGGGATGCCGGAATGCGGCCGCCAGGGCCATGCAGGTACTGGAGGGCGGCGGCAGCGCCATGGACGCCGTGGAGGAGGCGGCAGTCGTCCTGGAGGATGACCCCGCCTACAACGCCGGCACCGGGTCGCGCCCCAGGATGAACGGCGAGTGCGAGATGGACGCCGCCGTTATGGGCTCCGGCGGGAGCATAGGCATAGTGACTCTGCTCCGCCGGGTCCGCAACCCCGTACGGGTGGCCCGGCTGGTCATGGAGCGCACGCCGCATCTCGCCCTGGGTGGGCAGGGGGCTCTGGATTTCGCCCGGCGCCTGGGCTTTGAGGATTACGATCCCCTCACCGAGAGAAGGAGAAAGCGTCTTCAGCGGGCCCTCCGGCTGCTTCGTGAGGGCGGAAAGGGCGATGCCCGCCTGCTCGAGCTGACGGGGCCGGGCGACACCATCGGAGCCGTAGCCCTCGACGGGGACGGCCGCATGGCCGCAGCCAACTCCACGGGGGGCGTGGAGCTGATGCTTCCGGGCAGGATCGGGGACTCGCCCCTTCCGGGGGCGGGCTTCTACTGCGGCCCGGCCGGGGCAGTGGCCACCACGGGCGAGGGCGAGGCCATCATCCGCCGGATGTCGGCCCTGAGCATCTACCGCATGCTGGAGAACGGAGCCGATCCCGGCGAGGCATGCCGACGTGAGGTCGAACGCTACCCGAATGACGTCGTCTTCGGAGCTATCGCCCTGAACTCGCAGGCTACCGGCACCGCGAACAACCGGACCATGCCCACCGCAGCCCTCAGCCGCTGAGCAGCCGGACTATCGAGACGGCCGTGCCCGGGTCGTTCACCACACGGTACGAGCACTGGCCGTAGGAACGGCTGTGATGAACGGGACCGCGATGTCGGCGGTACTGATCCAGCCGGTCGGCGTCGAAGGGGATCGAGCCTCTGGCCGCCAGTTCCACAGCTTCTTCGAGGAGCCTCCGGTAGCCGGCCCTCCGCCCCTGTCGCAGCGGCTGGCGGGCCAGCAGCCCGAAGAGCCTCTCGCGGGGAATGTCAATGCGCTGCAGGGGACTCAGGTGGACGCGCCACACATCGCCGTGGGGGGAGATGAGCTGCAGCGGCGGCTCCGTCCAGCAGGCCCGACGCCGAAGAGAGGCCCATTCCTCGCGCAGTCCGTGCAGAAAAGCCTCCCTGTCCTTCAGCAGATGGTCTCCTCCCAGTGCGGCCTGGTAGAGCAGTTTGGCGAGGTCCCTCTCGTTCATTCGAGGACGGATTGACAGCTCCTCCATGACGAGCCCGCTGAGCATGTGATCCTTCCCTTCCGACCAATCCGGGCCTTGCCGGGGCTGCCGAAGTGGTGCAGTCTACCATAGGGCCTTCGCATCCGGGAGCGTAGTGCCCGCACTCGAGCCGGTACGGAAGGGAGTCGAAATGGGCAGGATAACCTGGGTGATGTATGCGGCAGCGGCGTTGGCGGTCTCCTGCGCCCGCTCCCGGGGCGCCGTCGGACCGCTGCCGGAGGCGGACACCTCCAGCGGCACCAGCGTAGAGGAGTCTTTGGAGGCGCGCCGGTCGGTGCGGAGCTACTCCGACCGCCCCCTCACATTGTCCGAGGTAGCCCAGCTGCTGTGGGCGGCCCAGGGGATTACCTCCAGCAGGGGCTTCAGAACGGCCCCCTCGGCGGGAGCCCTCTACCCCTTCACGGTATACCTGGTTGCCGGACGGGTGGATTCCCTGGAGGCCGGCGTGTACAGGTATTTGCCCCAGGAGCACAGCATCGAGAGGGTGGCCGGCGGAGATCGCAGGCCCGAGCTGCGCGAGGCGTGCCTCGGCCAGAGCTGCGTCGGGTCCGCTCCCGTCTGCCTGGTGCTGGTCGCCGAGCCCTCGGTGACCACATCCGTATACGTCAACAGGGGAATGATGTACGTTCACATGGAGGCTGGGCACATCTCCCAGAACATATACCTCCAGTGTCATGCGCTGGGCCTGGGTACGGTAGCAGTAGGGGCTCTGGACCCGTCCGCTGTGGGGCGGATACTCGGGCTCCCGGAGGACTCGGAGGCCATGTACGTTATGCCGGTCGGAGCGCTTTGAGAGCGGGCTGGCTGGAGGAGGTCGACGTGAATATATCCGGATTGGGGTCAACGTTTGATAGCAGAGGGGGTTTAGGATGTCGACGCTGTTTTCGACCGGCCTCTCCGGGGGGGAGAGCGGGGCGGCGGCCGCCGCCGGTGCCCTGGACAGCGCCATGGAAGGCCTGCAGGGCCGGCCCGACCTTGCCCTGGTGTACTCCTCATCGGAGTTCGACTACGGGGAGGTTCTGAATGCGGTGTCAGAGCGCCTGGGGGACGTCCCGGTGGTGGGCTGCTCCACGGCCGGGCAGTTCACCGCGTGCGAGGTGGGAAGGGAGACCGTCTCGGTAGCTCTCTTGGAGTCCGACGAGATGCGCTTCTCCACCGCCCTGGCCGGTGGTCTCTCCCGGGACCACGAAGCGGTGGTGCGGTCTCTGGCCAAGGCCGTACCGGAGGTGCCCGAGGGGCATCAGCTGACGGCGCTGATGCTGGTGGACGGCCTTTCGGGAGCCGGGGAGGAGCTCACCGTGATGGCCGCCAGGCTCTTCGAGAAGCTCGCGGGCTGTCCCGTGCGGCTGGTGGGCGGCTTTGCGGGCGACGACCTGCTGTTCAGGGCAACCGAGGTCTTTCACGGCCGGGAGCACCTTTCCGATGCCGCCGCCGTCTGCTTCATGGTTACGCCCTTTCCCGTGTTCACCTCGGTTCAGCACGGTCACATGCCGCTGAGCGGGCCACACAAGGTCACCTCCTCCAGCGGAAACATCGTAAGCGAGATCGACGGAACCCCCGCCTGGGAGGTCTGGCGCAGGGAGACCGAGCCCCACCTGGATCGTCTGGGCGAGGGGCTGGACCTGGACGACCCGGTGACACTCAGCCGTCTCATACTGGGCAATTTCGAGCTGGGTCTGGCCACGGATTCCGACGGCATGTACAAGATCCGCTTTCCCATGAGGCGCAGAGATGACGGCTCGCTCGTCTTCAGCTGCTCCATTCCCCAGGGGTCGGTATTCCGGATAATGGACGGCTGCGATGCCGAAAAGCAGATAGCGGCCTCCAGGAGGGCGGCGGAGCAGGCGGCGGCATGCGCCCGGCGGGCCGGCTATTCGAGCTTCAGCGGGGCCATGGTCTTCGAGTGCGGAGTGAGGATGGCGCTGCTGAGGGACCGGTTCATCCGTTCCATCCAGAGCTATCGCGAGACCCTGCCGGGAACCCCGCTCATGGGATGGGAGACCTACGGCGAGATAAGAATGGAACCGGGGAGCTACAGCGGCTTCCACAACACCACCACGGTGGTAATGCTGATTCCGGAGTGACTGTATGGATGTGATAGCCCATCTCTCCAGAACCTTTGGGGCGTCAATGACGATCCCCAGGGAGGAGCTGGAGAGGGCCCTGGCCGAGAGCACCGGCATGGAGGCCGCCCGCAGGGTGGTGCGCCGCTGCATGGAATCGGCCGGCCTGGGCTACTCCGACCGGCTCAGTGAGAGGGATGTGGAGCGGGTCTGCTCGGCCCTCATGGCCGAGGGCGGACTGATAAGGCTGGTGGCGGAGAACTTCCTCTCCAGCGTGGAGAGCCGGATGCTGCGAAAGGTGGAGGGGGCCCTCTGGCAGTCGGAGGAGATGCTGGGCAACCTGCTGGAGACCATTCCCAGCATCATCTACCTGAAGGATGCCAGGGGCCGCATCATCCTGGTGAACGCTGCCTTCGAAAAGCTCGCCGGGCGCAGCAGGGAGGAGATCATCGGCCTTACCGCCACCGGGGCGCTGCCGGGGCTGCCCCGGAGCAACGAGGAGATCGACTCCAGGGTGCTCTCCGAGGAACGGCCGGTAACCCACCAGTGCACTCTCAACAGGCAGGGCGGCGCCGTGCACCTGTCCTGTGTCAAGACACCTGTCCGTGACAAGTCCGGCGGGACCATAGGTGTTCTGGGCATACTCAGGGACGTGACCGAGAAGCAGCGTACCGACGAGGAACTGCTGAAGGCGGTGAAGCTGGAGTCCGTGGGCGTACTGGCCGGAGGGATCGCCCACGACTTCAACAACCTGCTCACGGCCATCCTGGGAAGCGTGTCCCTGGCCAGGCTCAAGCTGGATAGGGGCGAGGATGTGGCAGGCATACTGGACGAGGTGCAGAGGGCGGCCATAAGGGCCCGGGACCTGACCCAGAAGCTGCTTACGTTCAGTAGGGGGGGCGCTCCCGTGAAGAAGCGAACGGACCTGGCCGACCTGCTTCGCGAGTCCACCCAGTTCGCTCTCAGCGGATCGCGCGTGAAGTCCGAGGTGAAGGTCGCCGAAGATCTGCACATGGTCGAGTGCGACCGGGGACAGATCGGCCAGGTCGTTCACAACCTGGTGATCAACGCCGCGCAAGCCATGGAGGAGGGGGGCGTGGTCCGGGTCAGCGCCGGCAACGTCCATGTCTCCGACTCAAGGGCACAGGGCGGGTCCTCAGAGGATGAGCCTTCGCCCCCCGGGGAGGGCATGTCTGCCGAGAGGCTTCCCATTCCCTCGGGGCCCTACGTTCGCATGAGCGTGGCCGATACGGGCCCCGGCATTCCCGAGGACATAGCAGGTCGGGTATTCGACCCATATTTCACCACCAGCGATATCGGAACCGGCCTGGGTCTGACCACGGCCTACAACGTGGCCCGTCGTCACGGCGGCCACATTCGATTCGACAGCGAGAAGGGCTGCGGAACCACCTTCCACCTCTACCTTCCCTCGGCGGGCGAGGAACCTGCGCAAGAGCCGGCCGCTGCGTTCACGGGCCAGCGGCGCTCGGCAAAGGTCCTGCTTATGGATGACGAGGAGATGATACTCGACGTGGCCGGAGAGATGCTCGGCTTCATGGGGCTGGATGTGGCAACCGCCCGCAGCGGCGAGGAGGCCCTGGAGGCCTACGCCGGGGCCAGGGAGGCCGGAGAGCCCTTCGATCTCGTGATACTGGACCTCACCGTTCCCGGCGGAATGGGCGGCGAGGAGGCGGTCCGGCGACTGCGGAAGATCGACCCCTCCGTTCGGGCCATAGTCTCCAGCGGGTACTCCAACAACCCGGTCATGTCCGACTACCGCAGCTACGGCTTCAACGGCGTGGTGGCCAAGCCGTACAGGATAGAGCAGCTGCAGTCCGCCATCGACCAGGTACTTGACGAAGACTGATGCCGGCGGAGTATTTCCGGCAGACGGACCGGTTTGCCCGAACGCGCTTTTCCGGAGGTTGAGATGCCCCTGACTTCTCAGAAGACCAAGATCGTCTGCACCATAGGTCCGGCCTGTTCCAGCCCGGATGTAATGGCCGGCATGGTCCGCAGCGGAATGGGAGCTGCCAGGCTGAACTTCGCCCACGGCGACCGGGAGTCCATGGCCGAGCTGCTGGACCGGCTGGAAGCGGTTTCCCGTGAGGTCGGCAGAAGGATAACCGTGCTGGCGGATCTGGCGGGCCCGAAGATCCGAGTGGGCGATCTTCGCCAGGGGAGCCTGGACCTGCAACGGGGGGATGGCATCACTCTGATGGACGGCCGGCCCCGGGCCCGGGATGAGGTTCCGCTGGCTGTGTCGGGGGTAGCGGGCCGGCTGGAGTCCGGCGACCTGGTGTTCATGAACGACGGTTTCATTCGCCTCAGTGTAATCGGTGTAGAAGAGGGCCGGGCCAGGTGCCGGGTGGAGAGCGGCGGCCGACTGTTCTCCGGGAAGGGCGTGAACGTCCCGGGAAGGGACCTGGGTCTGGAGGCGCTCACGGAGTCGGACCGGGACTGGATCGCCTTTGCCGCCGAGCACGCGATCGACGCCCTCAGCGTCTCCTTCGTGAGGTCAGCCGGGGACGTGGAGAAGGTCAGGGGAATAGCGGCCGGGCTGGATTACCGGCCGTTCCTGGTGGCAAAGATCGAACGGGGGCAGGCCCTGGCCAACCTGGACGGAATACTGGCCTCCGCCGACGGCCTCATGGTCGCTCGGGGAGACCTGGGCGTGGAGACCGAGATCGAGAGGATAGCCCTGGTCCAGAAGACGCTGATCCGGCGGGCAAGGTATGCGGAGAAGCCGGTTATCACGGCCACCCAGATGCTGGAGTCCATGGTCTCCAATCCCCGCCCCACCAGGGCGGAGGCCACGGACGTCGCCAACGCGGTGCTGGACGGAACCGACTGCCTGATGCTCTCCGAGGAGACCGCCATGGGGGAATACCCCGTCGAGACGGTTGCCACAATGGCCCGAATAGCCGGGCTCACCGAGGAGCGCATGGCCCGGGACCCCGGGTTCGCCGATACCATCAGATGGGACCGCGGACCGCGGCGGGACGTCAGGGACCTGGTGGTGGACAGCGTAAAAACGATTGTGGAAGCCAGCGAGCCGGTGGCGGTCGTCACCCCCACCAGCGGAGGCACCACCCCCCGGAAGATATCCCGGCACCGGCTCCCTGTATGGGTGGTGGCGGTCACCACCGAAGAGAGAACCTGCAGGGAGCTGGGGCTGTCATGGGGAGTCCATCCCGTCCTGGTCCCGCAGCGCCCCCCGGGCTGGGAGGAGTTCGCGGCCGACTGGATTCGGCGCCAGGGCATCGACAGCGGACTCGTGATTCTCACCGAGGGCAGCTCTGCCGCCGACGCCGACGCACTTAGCAGAACGGAGATCATCCGCCTGGACTAGCGTCGGGCCGTTCGGGGTGTTTCTGGCCCGGCGGGGCTTCTATATACTCGTCAAAGTGAGTAAGGAAAGCCGGGAGAGGAGATGTCGATGAGAAAGCTCAGTCTTGCCCCCGCCCTGATGCTGATGCTGGTTTCGGTGGCCGCCGGCCATGACAGCGGCGAGACCGCCCTCAGGATCGAAGAGGGCGGCTGGCGGTCGGTGGAGATAGAGGACGTGAAGGTGGCCTGGCTGGAGATGGAGGAGGCCTACAGGTTCACGGTGACCGCGCCCTCAACGGGATGGGTCGGCGTGGGATTCGGAGGCGGCCCCGCCATGCAGGACGCCGCCATCGTGATAGGCTACGTGGACGACGAGGGAGAGGTGCGCATTCGGGACGACCACGGGACCTCGGCGGTTACCCATGCCCCGGACACCGAACTCGGCGGCTCCGATGACCTCAGCGAGTACCGGATCGACGAGAAGGAAGGCCGGACCGAGATGTCCTTCGTAGTTCCCCGGGAGCCGGCGGACGACCTCGATCCGGCGCTGGCCCCGGGCATGACGATTCGAGTGATAGTGGCCTACGGAGAGAGCGACGACTTCACCGGCATGCACAGTGCCGCCCATTCCGCGGAGGTCACGCTCTAGACCGATACGTGCCGGGTTCTTCCGGAGACGGCCGCCGGGTTCGCCGATCCGGCCAGGCCGGAGCATGAGCATGTAGAAGCAGGCAAACGCGCCTCTTCCCTTGTTCTGCGACGGAAAGTTGCGCGCCAGAAGACGGAAAGGATGCCAAATTGTCCAAGGAGTTCAGCTGCCCCTCCTGCGGCGCCGACCTGAAGCTGAAGGGGGACGAGGTCCACGTCCGCTGTCCCTACTGCGAGAGCACCGTCTTCGTCCCCGAAGAGTACAGGAGCAAGCCCGTCCAGCCATCGCACGAGCAGACCCCGGCGGTTACGCCCGATTACCAGGCGGCACAGCGGGCGGCCATGGAGCAGGCGGCCAAATCGGCCAAGTTCGGCAGATGGCTGGGATGCCTGCTGCCCCTGGTCATCATCGGTTTCGTCCTCTTCATGAACTACCGGTTCAATCCGGCGGTGAGGGGCATGTTCGGCGGCGCAGTCGAGGAGGCCGCTTCCAGCGTGGGGCTCGGCGGGAGAGGGGAGGTCCTGAGCTTCGGGGGAGAGGGCACAGGCGCCGGCCTCTTCGAGGACGCCAGGTTCGTAGCCAGCGACGCCGACGGAAACATATACGTGGCGGAGCACGGCACTGGCCGGGTGCAGGTCTTCGACGATGAAGGCGAGTTCCGCACCCAGTGGTTCGTCGGCGAGGGTGAGGATGTGTACATGGGGGGCATGGACGCCGCCGCCGACGGCAGGCTGGCCGTGACCTACGGCAGCGAGCTGTGGCTGCTGGACGGGGAGACCGGAGAGCCGCTGCGGCAGCTGGAGCATCCGGACGGATGGGGCTTCGATGACGTGTGTGTTGCCGACGACGGGTCCATAGTCGCCACCTGGTACAAGAACCGCGACGATCTGGTGCGCTTCAGTCCCGGAGGCGGGCTGGACCTGCACATCACGGAAGTGGTCAGCGGAGTCACAGGGGATTCCGAGCTGGACGCCACGGTGGCGGTGGACGGCCAGGGCGCCATATACGTGCTGGGCACCTTCAACTGCGCCGTAGTCAAGTACACCAGGGCAGGGGAGTTCCGCAACAGGTTCGGCTCCGAGGGCGACGCCGAGGGCCAGTTCAGCAACCCCGGTGTCGTGGAGGTGGACGGCCAGGGAAACCTTCACGTGGCTGACATTTTCGGTGTCAGGGTCTTCGCCCCCGACGGCAGGTACCTGGACACCTGGATCGAGGGCGGCTACGTGTACGACATGGACTTCCGCGATGGCCGAATGTACACGGTGAACAACGAGGAGAAGATCCGGGTCCTGACGGTGCCGGAGTTCGAGTAGGAAGGTTTTCCTCCGCTGCCGCTGTTTCGACGGATATGCTCTAATCGCTTCATGGACGACCACATGGGAGCGAACCACATGTTCAACACGCCCGGAACGGACGGGATGACAAGAAGGGAAGATCTATGAGCAGATGGATCGCCACGCTGTGCGTACTCTCCGCTATTGCGATGCTGGCCTGCGGCTCCGACCCGTCGACCCCGACTGGCACACTGCCCAAGGTGCAGAACCTCACCGTGGTGGACAGCCTGTGCGGGGGCACGGAGGTCTTTCTCTCATGGAGCCCGGTGGACAGCGTCATCGGCTACAGGATCTACTACGACGAGTCGGGACTGGGGAACTGGAGTGAGCTGAAGTCGGTGGAGGACACCTTTACCGTTCACTCGGCGGACAGGTCCTACTACTACACGGTGCTGGGCTTCACGGCCACCAACACGTCCGAGGACTACGCCGACAGGGTCAACACCAGGCCCAACTACTGCGGCTCGTACATTCTGCATGACCAGTACGCCTCCGTGGACAGCGCCAACGCCATCGTGTTCGCCCAGAACGCCGGGGTGACCGGAAGGGCCGAGGACACCACCTTCGCCCAGAACGCCTACGCCTACGACGGCGGCTGGTCGCAAAGCGCCATCGGTATCTACACCGGCGACGCCGGTGTCTGGGGCAACGGAGTGAACACTCCAATGCAGCGCAGCAACGGCGGCCTGCTGGCTCCCGGGGCGGGTTACGACGATGACTCGCTCTACATTATCGACGGCGACTACCTCTACTTCCAGATGCCCGACAGCCACTACGTGAAGGTCTGGGTTGACGGCGTCCTGGAGGACACCACGGTCACCGACACCACCTACTACGCCAGGATCAACTACCAGTACCAGCCCATCAAGGGCCTCAGGCTCTTCTCCTACATCTAGCGGCTCTGCGGGATTCCGGGGCGCTGCCGTCCCGGAATCCCGACCTTCCCACGGGCAGAGGAAATAAATACCAACGCACTACATATTTAAATATCCTTAAGTCGAACATATTGACATGACTTCCTTCGCGGCTTACAATTGTGCCGGGGACGGGGCGAGAAACCGTCTGAGGAACCGCGAAGGGAGGAATCATGTATCTGCCGGGAATAGCGCTCCCACTGGGAATCGCGGTATTGACCTGTCTGCTCCAGAGGCTCTTCAGCCTTCCCGAACCCGACAGAGACCCCGACGGGCTGTAGGGAAGCCCCCCGCGGCAGCGGCCTACCGTATGTAGCCCAGCTCCCGGCTGAGAGCCACTGCTTCCCCGTTGGCCATGAACTCCTCAATACGGCCCTCGTGCTCGGGCCTGGCCCACTTCCCCACGGCCCTGGAATGCAGCTTCTGTACCGGTTCCGCCCAGTGTCTGCTCCTCTTCAACGAGGTATGGGCCAGCCAGTTCAGGACCTCGCCCGTCACCGGCTCGTCCAGAAAGTCAAGAAGCCTGCGCATCTCGTACCTGAAGTCGCCGATCAGGTCCTCGTACCGCATCGTGTGGACGAGGGGGCTGTCCGCCAACGCCAGTCCGGCGGTGACGTCGCCCACCCACCTGTCCACCGATACCCAGTACTGGTCCGGTCTGTGCCTGGGGTGCCTGGAGGTGACCACGTCCCGGCCGTCGCGCACCACGTGCACCAGCCTGACACCGCCGTCGAACCAGGAGAGGATACGGCCGAAGTGCTTAACGTTCTTGGGCGTCTTCTCGCACCATCTGACGCAGTCGGGCCCGGGACGGTGCAGCAGCAGCTGGCGGTAGAGACGGTCCAGCCGCGTGGGCCTTCCCTCCTCGTCGTATCTGGTGAAGGCGTAGGTCTGCTTCTGTATGCCGTGGATGTCGGGGTGGGCGTCCAGTATCGACAGTAGGAGGGTCGTGCCGGATCTGGGACAGGCCCCTATGATTACCGGCCGGCGGGTGAAAGCCGAACCCTCGACCTTGCGGCCCAGGGCGATTATCAGAGGCTTCAGCAGGCGCTTCAGAGAGTTTTCCATTCGGTGCTCAGCCCATCTGGGGCTCGAAGATGCTCTCGGCCCTTGTCACGTCCTCCTTGGTGTCTATCTCCCACCATCTGAGGTCTTGGGTCTTGAGGGCCGCGAAGCTGTGGCCGGCCTCGATTCCGTCGCGGATTATGGCCTCGTAGTAGTAGGAGACCTCGCCGCCTTCGATGTATCCGCTCAGGTCGTCGCGGAAGTAGTCCCGGTAGAAGCCCGCGCTTATCCTGTAGAAGTTCACCGTCTTGAACTTCCCGGTGAAGTCGAAGTCGCCGTCCTGGCTGCGTTTCAGATGCATGGCGGTCACCCGGTCACCTTCGTCCAGCGAGACCACCGTGCCGTCCATGCGGGGGGTGTAGCGGTCGACGACCATTACGTTCTCCTCGGGGTGGGCGAGCATGGCCTCGATCAGGCCGTCCTCGAAGAAGACGTCCGCCTCGAACAGGCAGAAGCCCCGCTCGAGGTGCTCACGGGCCAGCCAGAGCGAGTAGATGTTGTTGGTGGTGTCGAAGTCCGGGTTCTCCAGGAACACCAGCTCGGTGGCGCCGGCGTACCTCTGCAGGTGATCGACTATCAGGCCGGACCTGTAGCCCACCACCAGCACGATCTTCCGCATTCCGTTGCGTATGAGGGACTGCACCAGGTTGGAGATTATGGAGGTTCCCCCCACCTCAACAAGCGGCTTGGGCATGTTGTGGCTGAGCTCCTCCAGCCGGGCGCCCCTGCCCGCAGCCAGGATCACTGCCGTGTCCGACGACTCCATATGTCCCTTCTGCATCTAGTAGAGGATCTTCCTGTCGCAGCTGTCGCTGGTCCGGAAGTTCCACTGCTTTATCGGCGTGCGCCAGTCCTCGCCGTAGTGGTATTCCAGGTAGCCCTCGAAGTCCTCGGGCACCGAGTACTCCATGCCGTCGAACTTTATTCGGGTGGACTCCTCGTAGAACCTGCGCGGGGTGGACTTCATCACGGCTTTCTTCACCCCCACGGTCCAGTAGTAGCGGTCGTCCACCAGGCGCTTGACGAATATGTCCATCAGCGAGATGTCCTTGACGAAGACCAGGCGGCGCGTCTGTATGCGGATGATGCGCACCTGGCCTTTGCGGAAGGGGCCCACGTCCCTCTTGTAGCGCCTGACGTAGAACCTGTATCCATTCAGCCAGAACCGCCATCGGTTCCTCAGCAGCTTCTTCTCATAGTCCCCGGTTACGGTGATGTCCACGTCGTTGTCCCAGGGCAGCAGCCTGTTCTCCCGGACGATGCCCAGCAGAGTGCCGGCCTCCAGGACGTAGCGTATGCCGCAGCGGTCCAGTATCTCGCCGGTGTCGCGGAGCATCTTCAGGGCCTTGTCCAGTACCGGGCCTTCCAGCCTTCTGTTGCCCGCCATTACCTCAGGTACCCCTTCCTGAAGATCCCGTGCCAGACCACCTGCATCTTCCGGAACAGGTTCAGCGGCTTGCGCCGCGCAGGCAGAATCCCGGGATCCTCCGCTATCTCCGACAGCAGCCCCATCACCCTCTCGCTGCACCTGCGGTCGAGGTAGGGATTGACCTGCTCCAGCGCGCTGCGGCTTCCGGCCGAGCCGGGCCCGGCCAGGACCCTGTCCAGCGCCCCCCGGAGCTGCCGCGGCTCTGCGATGTCGGTTGCCTTTTCTGGCCGGGCCAGGGTCCTGTAGGTGACCACGGGGCCGCCCAGGACCATGAACTCGTACACCACCGAGGAGGTGTCGGACACCAGAACGTCGGCCAGGTGCAGCAGCGGGGTCACATCATAGGTATCCACCAGCCGCACGTTGTCAATGCCCGCAAGCCTGCGGGCCTGCTCCCCGATGTCCGTCCCGGCCAGCTCGTGGAGCTTGAGCAGCCACACCTCGTCCTCCCGGACGCAGCCGGGGACCTCCGGGAGCAGGTGGGTGGCCGACTCCATTCCGGCGCTGACGGTGGGCGCGTAGAGCACCACCCGGCTGGCCTCGGGAACTCCCCAGCGCTTTCGCAGTCCGGCGGCGTCGAAGCCCAGTATGTGGTCCACCTTGGGCCACCCCGTCTCCCTCACCAGGAAGTAGCCGTGCTTCCTCTGCAGCCTCTCGAACCGCCGGGTCACCAGTGGACCGGAGGTACAGTATACGTCGAAGAAGTGGCGTATCCTGTAGTGTGAGGGCTTCTCCACGCCCAGGCCGTGAAACACCTGCACCTTCACGCCGGGCAGGCGGAAGTCCACGAAGTTTCCCGGGCAGACCACGAAGTCCGGGTCGAATTCCCTGCCCTCGTTCAGGGTGGTGAGCACCGGCGCTTCGGCCCACTCCTCCGGCAGCACCTCCAGCACCTTCGCGGAGACGTACAGGCCGAAGGGTATCCCGTGCTCCCGGCAGTACCCGGCCAGGGGCTGCACCACCGGGATCGAGTACCGCTTGGCCGCGTAGAACAACACCCTCATGCCTCCAGCACCTCCGAGAGCTTCTCCAGGACCTCCTCCGGCGCTATTCCGAACGTTCGGTCCTCCGGATCCCGGTGCTCCCAGTCGCGCAGGAAGGCGTGCCTCGGCAGGTGCCAGGCCGTCCACTTCCTGGGGTTGGAGGTGGGACTGAACACCGCCACCGAGGGCGTCTCCATGGCTACTGCCAGGTGGTTGATTCCCCCGTCGTTGCCGGCGTAGGCCGCCGACCTCCGCAGCATGGCTCCTGCCTGGTTGAAGCTGGTGGGGGGAGCGATGAAGGGCCGGGTCTCCATGCGCTCCGCTATCAGCTGGCAGAGCCCCTTCTCCCCCGGCCCCCACAGAAGAACCACCGGCCTGTCCAGCCGGCGGGCGACCATATCTCCCAGCCTCGAGAAGCATTCCGGGCTCCACTGCTTCCGGGCCAGGGGACTTGCCGGGGAGATGGTCACCATCCTGCCGTCGTCCAGCCCCTCCCGGCGGAGCCACCGGTCCACGTACTCCTGCGACTCGGGCCTAATGCGGTAGTAGAGGCCGTGGGACACCTCCCGAATGCCCAGCGGGGCCAGCAGGTCGAACTTGGAGCGGGCGTAGTAGCGCCGGTTGTCGCGGCGGACCTGGTAGTTGTAGACCCAGTTCAACCGCGCAAGCTTCCAGCCCAGGCGGTACGGGGCACCGCTGAAGAGGGTGATCTGCGCCGAGCCCGGCCCCCGGAGCATGTCCACCACCACGTCGTAGCCCCGGCTGCGAACCAGCCGCACCACGCGCAGCCTCTCCCGGAGGTAGGGAATGGTGTCCCGCCTGAGCTTCCGCATGAGCAGGAGGTCGTCCAGCCAGGGGTTGTCCTCCAGTATGGTGCGGTAGGGCTCCTGCACAAGGAAGTCTATGCGGGCCTTGGGGAAGCGGCGGCGCAGCTCGGGCATGTAGCCGGTGTTCAGCAGGACGTCGCCGAAGGGCTTGTACTGGATCAGCAGGATGCTGCCGATGCTCTTCAGCTCTTCGGGGGGAATGGTCCCGGGCCCACGGCCGCTCATGCCCTGGAGGGATCACCCGCCTCTCCGCCGTAGTCGGCGTACTCCTTCTCCTCGATTAGGTCGGAGCCGTGGCGCAGGTTGATCTCCCTTTTCAGTCGCGCCCTCTCGTCGTTGTTGAAGTAGACGCTCCTGGCCAGCTCGATGAAATCCTCATCGAACTCCCTCTCGGACTCCTTGAGCCTTATGGCGTCCTCGATCTCCCACAGACGGAGGTTCACAGCTCTCAGGCCCTCCATCTCGGCGGGACCGAGGTGGATGCCGGCCTCCTCCAGCGCCCTCTCCAGCGATTCCAGCTCCCTGCGGACGTTGGCCCTCTTCTTCGGGTCGGCGAACTTCTCCAGCTTTATGTGGAGAATGCTCAGCTTGTCGGCCACCTCGCCTATGGACACCTCTATCCTCATCCGCCCGTCCAATCCCCCTGCAGCCGCCCCATGATGCCCAAACAGCTCGGACATGCCGCAGCCGCTCCGGCCCTTGCATCTAAGCCGTTGGAGCCTCAGCATGTCCGGCTCCTATTATACCACCGGCCGCGCGCCGCGGGGAGTGAGGCGCCCCGCGGAAGGCCCACGGCCGAACGGCTGCGGCTACTTGACCCGCGAATCCGCGCCGGCGTATCATCATCTTCCGTAATGGGGCAGGCACCGCACAGGCCGGCCGCCGCAGCCGGCCGGCAGCATTCGAGCACCGGGGACAGATGAACTACTCTCAGTACGTCATATACGCACCCTATACGGTGACCTGGTACCTGGTCCGCTTCCTTCGTCGCCTGTTCCGCCGGCCGCCTACCCTGGCTTTCTACTGCGGCAACACGCTGGACTACGTGGTCATGCGCGGCGTCATCGACCGCTTTCCCCGGGCCAGGGTGATAGCCAAGAGGAGAAGGACTCGCCGCCGCCTGAAGGAGGAGTACGGGGTGCGTCACCGCGGCCTCTACCCGGCCTTCCCCGACGTGGTGGTGATGGCCAGGCACGTGGCCAGGAAGTTCCCCGGGAGAGGCATACGCCGGATCGGCATGCGTCACGGAGCATACCACTTCAAGGACTTCGTCTCCGCCCGGCGGTACAACGCCTTCGACGCCTATATGGTCACCTCCAGCCGGGAGGTGGAGCTGGCCCGGCGGAAGGGGATCGAGTCCGCGGTGGCGGTGGGCTTTCCCAAGCTGGACCCCGCCTTCGACGGGTCCATCACCGCGGAGGACCTGTCGAAGCTGAGGGAGCGCATCGGCTCGGACCCCGCCCGCCCCACCGTCTTGATGACCGCCACCTGGGAGCGTTCCCGCATGTCGTCTGTGGGGGAGTGGATAGACCGCCTGGACGAGCTGGCGGCCTCATACAACGTCCTGGTCACGCTTCACCCGTGGGTTTCCGACGAGTGCGCGGACAAGGCCCGCAGGGCTCCCGGCGTGCACTGCATAGAGGGCCGGGACGTTCTGCCCTACCTGATGCTGGCCGACGTGATGGTGGCCGACATGAGCTCCATAGTGGCGGAGTTCTGCGCCCTGGACCGGCCGATAGTGGGCTTCCGGGTCACCGAGGGCACCAGGCTGTCGGAGGAGATACAGGCGATGATGGGGGAGATATCACTGCAGGTGGAGGACTTCGAGGGAATGATGCAGGCGATAGACAGATCCCTCAAGAGTCCCGGAGAGCTGTCGGACGCCAGGAGGCGCTGGAACCGGGTGATGTTCGACGAGCTCGACGGCAGGGCGGGGGAGAGGGCGGCCCGGGTGATAGAGGGGTATTTTCGATGAAGCTCGGCGTGCTCACAGCCTTTCGCAGGCAGCACCGTTTCTACGTCCGCTCCTGCGAGGAGCTGGGCGTGGACCACGAGGTGGTGGACATCATATCCGACGGCTGGTACGGGAGGCTGCGGGGCTCCGACTGCGACGGGTTCCTCTGCCGGCCCCCCTCCAAGTTCGCCGAGTGGAAGGCCATGTACGACGAGCGGCTCTGGGTCCTCAACCGGCTCCTGGGGAGGCCGGTCTATCCCGGGCTGGAGGAGCTTCGGCTGTACGAGAACAAGCGGCTCAGCTCCTACTGGCTGGAGCATCACGGGATACCGCATCCGAAGACCCGGGTCTTCTACCGCAAGAGCGAGTACATGGAGCACGTCGCCCGGCGGGCGGAGCTTCCCTTCGTCACCAAGGTGAGCACCGGCAGCACGGGCAAGGGGGTGCGGATAGTCCGCTCCCGGCTGGCGGCCAGAATCATAGGCCACCTGGCCTTCGGGGTCTTCAACAACAAGGTGGCCCCCGGATACTCGCCGCCGACCACCGGCAGGGTCATCCCGTTTCCCGCCATCGGCACCTTTCAGCGTCACCACCTCCTCGTTCAGGACTTCCACCCCCTCAGATGGGAGTGGAGGGTGGTGAGGATAGGGGAGTCGTACTTCGGCCACCGCAAGCTCCTCGAAGGCGACTGCACCAGCGGCTCGCGGAGGAAGGGTTGGGTTCCCCCGCCGGAGGCGCTGCTGCAACTGGTCCGACGGATCTGCGACACCGGCGGATTCCGCTCCATGGCGGTGGACATATTCGAGACCAGGGACGGGGAATACCTGGTGAACGAGCTGCAGTCTATATTCGGTCAGTCCACCGACCATCTCATGTACGTGGACGGTCGGCCGGGGCGCTACCTGTTCGACAACGGCCGCTTCCGCTTCCAGGAGGGCGAGTTCAACCGCCACCGCAGCTTTCTTCTTCGTGTGCAGGACTTCATCGGATTGCTGGAGGCCGAAGGCCCCAGCCGCTGAAAGAAAGGACCGTGACATGAGCAAGACCGGCGTTCTCTTCCTCTGCGTGGGAAACTCCTGCCGGAGCCAGATGGCCGAGGGATTCGCCAGACACCTCCATGGAGAACGCCTGGAGGTGGCCTCGGCGGGATCCGAGGCCCGGGGAGTCGACCCCAGGGCGGTACGGGTGATGGCCGAGGCAGACGTGGACATCGCAGGCCAGCGCAGCAAGACAACCGACGAGCTGGAGGGCCGCCAGTTCGACTACGTGATAACCGTGTGCGACCCGGAAGGGGAGGCGTGCCCCTTCTTTCCCGCCGGAAGGGCGACCATCCACAGGTCCTTCCCCGACCCTCCGAAGCTCGCCGCCTCCGCCGCCGACGAAGAGGAGGCCCTGGAGACATACCGCCGCGTACGGGACAGCATCCGCGAGTTCGTCGCGGGCCTGCCGGACTCCCTCCCTCCGGTGCCTCCCCCCGGTGCCAGGCACTTGAATTGAACGGTTGGCGGGTAGGAATTCCCTCCACCAGGGCATCCGAGCCCTATTCCCTACGTAATCACCGTTCAATTCAAGTGCCTGGCACCTACATCGGTTGTGCTAGAGAAGGTAGCTCACCTTGGCGTAGAAGGTGGTGGTGGGGCGGGTGTACTCGCCGGGGGAGGGCATGCCGGCCTCCTGGCCGGCCAGGAGGTAGAGGGCGCTGCCGGGGGCGAACCGCCAGGTCAGCAGCAGATTCGCCCATCCGTCTCCGCTGACCTGGTCGTCGGCCGCTCCGTCCCAGATGCTGCGGAATCGGGAGATCTGGCCGTTCACGCGCAGGCTGAGCTCGCTGCCGGCTATCCAGTAGGCGGTCAGTCCGGCCGACCGCCAGTCGGTGTGCCTCTTCGACTCCGTATCCTCTTCCCAGCTCCATCTTCGGGTGGAGAAGGTCCGGTCCCAGTCCATGTTCAGCTCCAGCCTCACGCTGGCGGCCGGCTTCACGGCCGCGTAGCCGTTGTAGCCCTCCCTGGTTCCGTCGCGGAACCTCCCTCCCCAGGCGCCGGCATATAGGTAGACGGTTCTGCGGGAGTCGGTTGATGCGCTGATCCCGCCCTGCAGGCCACCGTCGTACTCCAACCCCGACGGGCCTTCGTACCGGTCGGTGTATCCCCCGAAGATCTCCGCCCAGGTGCTCAGGTGCCAGCGGTTGAGGAAGTTCACCCCCGTCGAGGGGTTGATCGACTGCCAGGTCACGAGCCCGTCCGGAGTGGCGTCATGGGCGGCGGACAGATTGCCCCAGGCGTTCTGCAGATGCCTGTGGCCCAGGGGGAGGTGGAAGCCGCACCGGGCCCACTTCTCAACCGAGCCGGTCGCGGTGGTGTAGCCGGCCATGTTGGCGTCGAAGTTCTCCTGGAGGTACTCCACGCCGCCTCCGTAGTCGAACCGCTCGTCTATCCTCCTGAAGTAGGTCCGGAAGGCCCCGTTCTCGTTCCGTGGGCCGTGGCGGCTCCAGCTGCCGGCCGCATCGCCGTGGAGCACGTGGCTGCCGGGCAGCCCCAGGGAAGCGTCCACCGCGGCCACCCTCTGGTAGTGATAGGACAGGGAGTCCTGGCCGGGCACGTCAGCGGATGTCAGGCTGAGGCCCAGTGAGGAGTAGCCCGATGTTTCCCGAAGAACGCGTGCGGCCAGGTAGGAGGTGGCGGGGGACAGAAGGTCGCCGCCGTCGAAGACACGTCCCGTCACTGCGCTCATCAGCCCGTAGCGAATGCCGCTGCGGTCTCCTGTGAGCCGGGCCCCGCCCAGGATGGGTATCACTTCGCCGTTGGGTGCCACCGCGCCTATTCGGCGGGAGTAGAACATGCCGAAGGGCATGGCGAAGAGCTCGGACTGCTCCAGGAAGAAGGGACGCTTCTCATCCAGGTAGGTCTCCCAGTTGGAGAGGTTGACCTGGTCCAGGTCGGCCTCCACCTGCCCGAAGTCCGGGTTGACCGCCAGGTCCAGGGTGGTGCTGGCCGAGAGCCCCAGCTTAAGGTCGGCGCCCAGATTTCCCCAGGCTTCGGTCCCGTCTCCCGGCAGGTCCTGCAGCCTTCCCGCGCCGTACACGGCAAGCTCCCTGGGCAGGTCAAGCGGCACATGGGGCATGACCATCTCGCCGAAGTCCTCCACCCGGATGGACCCGTCGGCCGACATCGGATAGAGGAAGCCGCTCTCGTTGGTCCGGCTCATGGTGCGCTTGACGTTGACGCCCCAGGTCTGCTCACCCTCGCAGGGGTAGCGCAGCGCGCTCCACGGAATTCGCATCTCGGCGGTCCATCCAAGGGAATCCATCTGCACAGCGCTCTCCCATACGGCGTCCCAGCTAGCATCGTACCCCCCGGCCTCGGTGATCCGCATGTCGTACCGGGTTCCGGCCACGCTGACCATGAAGACGTAGCAGTTGGACCTGTCGTGGAAGGTGTCCAGCATCACCCCGATCCAGTCGGTGGCAATGTCCGTATCCCGGGGAGAGGCGGCCACCACGATCTCATCCGGGCTGCTGTCGTACATTCGCAGCCCCAGATAGACCGCCTCGTCATCGATGGCGATCCGTACCTCCGTGGGCTCCGTCATGGGGCTGCCCGGGTCGGGCCTGTAACGGACGAAGCTGTCCACCACCGCGGGCGCCCGCTGCCAGGCCGCATCCTCCAGGCCGCCGTCGATGTGGGGAGGATCATCTACCGCAACCGGCTGGAGCGCGGGAGCGGATGCAGAAATCAAGCAGATAATCAGAAGGCTCATATTCTCCTATCCCAACCAGGCAACCATGTAATCGGGCTCGGACTCCGAATTCCTGACGCAGTTTGCTCGGACGTCCCGCGGTCCTCGACTCAACTCACCGTATCGGGAGCCTCGTGCAGATACAGGCCGCCGTTCCAGCCGGCGGCCAGAATCCCATCCCGGACCGGCGCCGCGGCGGAGGCGAAGTACAGCGGATGGTCGCTGTCGTCGGTGGACGCCGCCTCAATGACATTGCCTCCATCCGGGCTCACGCACACCAGGGCGGTCTCGTGCTCGGCTCCGTGGATCAGCACCCAGCATCTGCCCGAGGCGTCCACCACCGGGTCTCCCTCGCTGTAGCCGTCGGGAAGATCTACGAAGAAGAGCTTCTCACCGGATGCATCGAACTTCGCCAGGAGGTTGCGCTGCAGCATGAACATGCTTCCGTCAGACCCTCCCGCCAGGAGGACGCCGTCCCTGAGCGCCTCGGGCCTGTTGCCGCATTTGGCGAAGCAGTCCAGCCTGCTGCGGCGGCCGAACAGCCGGCTGAGGAATCCCGGCCGCTTCCCGGGCTTCCAGAGGTCCATGGGCTCGCCCCGCAGGGAGAAGCGAAGCAGCCGGTACTGCTTCCTGCCCTCCCCGTCGCGCCAGGGACCGCTGCAGAGCACCACGCTGTCCTCGAAGGCGGCCAGCCCCACGCAGCCGAGCATAGTGAACCGACCCCAGTCCGAGGCGGATTCCGGTTCGTGACCTTCTACGGTTCTGAGCCCCCTTCCGTCCGCGGGCGACAGCACGTGCATGTCCGGCCGGTCCTGCCTCCAGGCGATCACGCCGCCTCCTGGCAGCGGGGCCAGCCGGGGATTGCCCGGTTCGGAAGGAGCCTCCTCGAAGAACCGGCGCGACCACCTGACGGTCCCGCTGCCGTCCAGCGCCAGGAGCATGGGCGGGCCTTCGCCGTCCGCCACCGCCAGTACGGCACCGCCTTGGCCGTCCGGCGCGGCGGCATAGGCGTCGCCACCCCAGCTAGGACCGGCCTCCACGGCTTCCAGCAGCAGGAACCACATCCTCATCTTCCTCGGCGGGTGTATGCGCTCCCAGAGTCTCTCGGGAATGGCAGCCTTCTCGCCGCAGTGGCTGCAGACGGCCATTCTGTCCCGGGCTTCTGCTACAAGGTATCCCCCGCAGGAGGGGCAGCCGAAGGCCACGGGCCGCGAAGCCCCCTGGTCCACCTGCAGGTCCGATTCCGAGGAATCTGCGGCCAGCAGACCGGGGTCCTCGCCCAGCAGCGCGACTACGCCGGGCAGCAGGTCCTCGTATTCGCCGGGGACGGGACGGACGGAGGTGGGCTCTCCGCTCTCGGGGTGGCGCAGAGATCCTTTCTCGACCCCATCGCGCAGCAGGGCCGGATCGACAGGCCGGGATGTTCCCCCGTATCTGGGCGCCAGTCTGCCCCGGGTGACGACGAAGTCATGGTTGCCGAGTATCCTGCTTCGGCTTCCCTCGCCCTCTTCCATGCCCGGAGCCTCTTCCGGAAGCCGGCCAAGTATCGACTCCCAGTCATCGTGCTCTATCTGCAGCGTCTCCCCGCAGGCGTGGCACCTGACCGACGGAACCAGCGCGTTCAGGGGTACGGTTGTGTCGCAGCGGGGACAGGTGACCCCCGCCCGTAGGCATGCTCCTATCATCTGCCTGCCTCCTCCGGCTCCCGGGGATACTAATCCCTGCGGTCGCTGCCGTCTACGCTGGGACACTTGCCCGCTACCCTTTGCTGGACTATCCCTAGTACGGTTGCACGGCCCACAAGCAGAGGAGGTATCGATGGAGGTATATCTGGTTCAGCACGGAGAGGCCCTGCCCAAGGAGACCGATCCCGACCGGCCGCTCACCGCGGAGGGACGGGACGATCTCAGGCGCGTTGCGGCCTTTCTCGGGAGGAGCGTCAGCATCGAGAGGCTGGTTCACTCCGGCAAGGAGCGGGCGAGGCAGACGGCCGAGATACTGATGACCATGCCCGGCTGCGGAGCCCCTCCCGAGGAGTCGCACGATCTGGCCCCCAACGACCCCGTCGAGTCCTGGGCGGAGAGGCTGGCAGAATCCGAGAGAAGCACCATGCTGGTGGGCCACCTGCCCTTCATGGGGCGCCTGGCGTCGCTGATGCTGACGGGGGAGGCCACAATGGAGGCCGTCAGGTTCACCCCCGGCACCATCCTGGGAATGAGCAGGACCGGGAGTAGGTGGCGGCTGGAGGTCATGGTCAGACCGGACATGGTGGGTTCCCTCTGAAGGCCTGCGGAACGGCAGCGGCATGACGCTCGTCCGGCTCTTCGACCACCGGCTCACCGCCGGGCTTCACGGCCTGCTGGGAGGTCGGGTGGGGCTCTTCGCGCCGGATTTCGATCATGTCGTCCCGTGCGACCGAATGATCTCGGTCGAACGCAGGCCCCGCAGCATTATGAACCGGAGGAAGGTCTCCATGGCGCTCGAGTCCACCCCGCCCGAGAGCCTGCGAATATGAGTCGTGGGCAGATATACTACCGTTACCGCATAGGACCGGCCCCATTCATCCTGGGGCTGTTCATGCTGCTTCTGCTCGCCGCCATGTACGCCGGCGTTCTTCACGGCCAGCCGGTGGTTCTGCTGCCGACGGGTATCATCTTCTTCGGTCTGGCCGTTCATCTGGTTCGGCACACGGCATCAGTCACAGTACGGGTCGACGGGGAGACTGTCGTATACGACTACCGCAGCCTTCTGCGGTGGATACACCGTGAGATCGACCCCGAAGACATAGAGCGCATCACCCCGGACGTCATTTCCATGTGGCGGGGGTCGATCACCGAGAAGCTGGTGATGGAGCTCGCCGATGAGGAGCTGGAGCTGGTTCCCATCTACTCGGAGTCGGACCCCGATGTACAGGGCATATACGATGCTCTGAACACCGCCCTGGAACGCAGGCGGCAGAGGAAGCTGGCAGAAGAGAGACAGACCGAAAAGGAGAAGCAGGAGGCCGGGGGAGAGAGGCTCTGGGCCGTTTTCGAGATGTCGCTGGAATGCCCTTCCTGCGGTACGCCCGTGCCTGTTGGCGGCCTAGTGGAGACCGCCGTCTGCCCTTCCTGTGGAACCGCCGTTGCCCTGGAAGCGGATTTCTGGGAGGACATACTGGAGGACGACGGCAGCGAGATCCGTGAGATGGAGCCGCGGGAGGCAACCAGGAGCCACATAATGTCATCTTTGGACGTGGACATGATGTACGGCCGCCTTGACCCCTACTGCCCATCCTGCAAGGAGTCCCTGTCGGTGGA
The DNA here is from genome assembly GCA_964553045.1 of uncultured bacterium. Lineage (GTDB taxonomy): Bacteria > Fermentibacterota > Fermentibacteria > Fermentibacterales > JCC-6 > JAWLEP01. The sequence continues at coordinate 195,401 of CAZKJG010000002.1, forward strand.
GAAAGTGCCCGAAGGCGAAAGCATCCGTTGTCCCGCCTGCGGGACGGAGGCGGATGTCCGGCCCGCTCCAGCCTGGCTCTCGCGGGCCCTGGAGGGAGCCGACATGGTTCTCGGCCCCATAGAGACAGGAGGCGGGGAGGACACCGGCAGTGCACCCGAGAGCGTCGCGTTCACCTGCCCCAAGTGCGGGGCAGGCCTAAAAGTGGACGGCAGTGACCGGATTCAGGAGTGCGAGTACTGTGGCCTGCTGTTTATGCTTCCGGACGACCTCTGGGCACTCTTTCATCCGGCTCCCACCAGGAAGCGCTGGTTCGTCCGCCTCACATGAAGGTGCCAGGCACT
>CAZKJG010000002.1:195842-209901 GCA_964553045.1 uncultured bacterium
TGGCACTTACATGGGGGAGAGGGTGAGGGAAAGGCAGCGGACGTCCAGGTCGCTCTCCAGCTCCCGGGCCAGGGTCTTGCGATGGGACGGGCCGCGGCAGAGCAGCTGGGCGGTGCCGTCTCCTCCGGAGCCCACCCCCTTGCCGCCCCAGGCGTGGCGCTGCGCCGCGGGGTGGTGGAGGACGGCGTGGAGTCGGGGCGCGGCCAGCTGGGAGGGGCACACCGGGGCCAGGCGGCGGTCGAACTCCATCTGGGCCTCCTCCATCAATCCGCCGAGCATTTCCATGTCCCCCGCCTCCAGCGCTTCTCTCGCCCTGGCGGTGATGGTGAGGTTCAGTGGACCCAGGGCCTCCCGCACCCTGCGATCTCCGGCGGCGAATGCGCTGTTTAGGGCCGCCAGTATGCGGCGAGTGTCTTTACCGGCCCTCAGGTCCGCCACCAGCAGGTGCACCTCCGAACCCGGGATCACCTCCTCCAGGCGCATGGACTCTCCATCAAAGCGCAGGTCGGTCACCGCCCTGCCCAGGGCACAGACCTGGTCCATCCTGCCGCACTCCGATCCGGTAAGCAGCTCGCCGCGGTAGGCGAGGTCCATCTCCTCCTCCACCGACAGTCCGAGTCCGTGTGCCCTGCTGAAGGCCCTGGCGGTGAGAACGCACACAGCCGCCGAAGAGGAGAGCCCCTTGCGCAGCGGAAGGTCCCTGCGGTAGACGTCCAGGCTCAGCCCGAGCCCCGGGAATCGCTGCAGCACCACCGCCGCGGTTCCCACGGCGTAGGCGTCAAAATCGGCTTCCGCCGCCACCCGCCGCAGATGCGCGTACTCGGCCGGATGGCTGTGCGCAGGCCCGCGCACCCCGTCGGGACCCACCTGGCGGATCTCGAAGACGCCGTCGGCCGGCCGGGCCCTTCCCCAGAGGCCCTGGTCGGTGCCCGCCACCAGGCACCTCCCCACGGGCAGGGAAGGATCGCTGCTGCGGTAGCTTCCGGCCCAGTCGGAGTGCTCTCCGAAGAGACAGAGCCTTCCCGGGACGAAGAGCTCCACATCGCTCATGCGGACCACCTTCCGGAGACGGAGTGAGGATCGAAGATACAGGTACTGCCATATCGGGGAAAGCCCCATGTACCGGGCCGGATACATCCGCTAGTTAGCAGTAAGAAGGTTCGCTGCCGGGCCGTCCCGACGGCGAAGGGAGATTCAAGTCTCTGCCAAACGGAGAGGATGGAAATGTCGGTAGCAAAGGTAACCGAGATCAGCTCTACTTCCACCGAGGGCTTCGAGGACGCCATCAAGAAGGGCATCGAGAGGGCTGGAAAGACCCTCAACAACATCCAGGGAGCCTGGGTGAAGGAGCTCAACGTTGACATCGACGGGAACGCCGTTTCCCGTTTCCGCGTGGACATGAAGGTAACCTTCATACTGGACGAGTAGGCCTGAAGGACGGGCCGGGACACCCCATCCCGGCCCGTCCCTGCCCCGGACGGAAAGAAGAAGATGCCGCTTAGGGTTCTTCAGTTCAGGTACGGGACCGACAACCTGGCATACCTGGTCTGCGGTGAGAGTTCTGCCGCCGCCGTCGACGGAGGAGCGGCACGCGAGATCCTTCAGGCCCTTGAGGAGAACGACCTGGAGCTGAGGCTGGTCGTCAACACCCACACCCACTCCGACCACACATGCGGAAACGACCAACTCCTCGAGGCCACGGACGCCAGGCACGTGCCAGTGGACGAACTCATCGCCAGGGGTCGTATCGAGCTGGACGGCCAGGTCGTCTCAATCGTGCACACGCCCGGCCACACGCGGGACTCGATATGCCTGGGGGCCGACGGTTTCCTCCTGACGGGAGACACCCTCCTCAACGGAAGGGTCGGGCGCTGCTTCAGTGGTGACGTGGAGGCGTTCTGCGAATCCATCCGCCGCATCGACTCGTCCCCCTCCGACAGCCTGATACTGGGCGGCCACGATTACGTGGAGGAGTACATGGAGTTTGCCGCCATGGTGGAGCCGGACAACCCTCACATAGATGACTACCTGGACGGATACGACCCCGAAAGCGTCGGGGCCACCCTCGAACGGGAAAGAGGGGTGGATCCCTTCCTGCGCCTGGAGAAGCCCTCCGTCACATCCTTCCTCGAAGGGAAGGGGCTTGCGGCAGGCACGCCCCCGGACCGTTTCCGCTCTCTGCTGTCCCTGATGTAGACGATGTCACCGTTCCGTTGCCGATATGGTTGACAGGTATGGCGGTTCGGGTTCTATTCGCAATACGTACGGTATTCAACAAGGCGGGCTCTGCCCGCCCTTTGTCCTTTGCCCGCGTTTCGGGCTTGCCAAGTCTGGGGCACAGCACATGCCTGACACCATTGTCCTGGGAATGGGCAACCCAGTCCTGGGCGACGACGGCGCAGGCTACAGGATCGCAGAGCTTCTCCGCGACAGGTTCTCCGGAAGCGACGGTCCCGAGGTCATTCCCACGTCCAGCGACTGGATATGCCTGCTGGACCGCCTGGACGGATACCGCCGGCTGATTGTGGTGGACACGATCTCCACAGGCCGCCATCCTCTTGGAACCCTGAGGGTCCTGTCGGCCGCCGAGCTGGAAAGCGACTCGCCCCTCTACTCCATTCATCACCTGTCCGTAACAGAGGCCCTGGAGCTGGGCGGCTCCATGGGCCTCTCCATGCCCACGCAACTACTGGTCTACGCCATCGAGATAGACCCTCCGGAAGGCTTCACAGACAGTCTCTCCCCCGGTCTTTCGGAGCGGATCGAGCAGATTGCCCATGAGATAGCCGTCAGGGTCGCGGAGGGGCCGCCCTCCGGCGGTGCCCCGTACCCTGGAGAGGAGGACCATGCCCGGGAAGACCAGCCCGAATACGAGTCCCCGGATCCGTCTGGACCGCGAGACCGTCCGGGGGGAGTTCGGCAGGAGGCTGGATGAGCTGAGCGGCGAGCATGTATTCGCCTGCTACCAGTGCGGAAACTGCTCGTCGGGGTGCCCCCTGGCCGAGGAGATGGACCTGTTGCCCAGCACCGTGATGCACCTGGCGCAGCTGGGCCAGAAGGATACCCTCATCGGGTGCAGGACCATCTGGATATGCGCCAGCTGTCTGCAGTGCAGCGTCCGGTGCCCCCGGGGAATAGACATCCAGAAGGTGATGGACGTCCTTCGGCAGATGGCCCTGGCCGAGGGCGAGGACCATTTCGGGCCCGACAGCATCGACCCGGAGAAGTCGGCGGAGGTGCCCCAGCCGGGAATAGTCTCCGCCTACCGGAAGCTGTCCACATGAGCTGCCCGCACATACCGGCCGAGCGTCAGGAGGAATCATGAACAGAGTGCCCTACTACCCCGGGTGCGCCCTGAAGGACCGCTCCTCCCACCTGGAGACCTCGGCGCTGGCCGCGGCGGAGAAGCTGGGCTTCGCGCTGGAGGAGGTCGGGGATTGGACGTGCTGCGGGGCCGTGCCCCCTCCTTCCGAGGAGAGGATCATGAACCTGGTGGCCCCAACCCGGATACTGCGGGACGTACAGGAGGCTGGGGACGACCGCCTGGTCACCATCTGCGACTTCTGCTACAACTCCCTGAAGCGGACCAACTACCGAATTCGCAACAACGAGCTGGACAGGACCAGGGTCAACGCCTTTCTGGCCGAGAACGAGCCCAGGCGCGCCTACCTGCCCAACCCCGGGGAGTACACGCCCTACGAGGGCGGGGTGCAGGTGATGCACCTGATGGAGTACCTGCGCGACGTGGTGGGATACGACTCCATAGCCGAGGCGGTGCAGGTGAGCCTGAAGGGCATGAGCATCGCCCCCTACTACGGCTGCGTGATGCTCCGCCCCGAGGAGGAGATCGGCCTCGACGACATGGAGGACCCCAGCATCATGGAAGACCTCGTAACCGCCATGGGCGGGGAGCCGGTGGACTACCCCTACCGCACCGTCTGCTGCGGCTCCTACCTCTCCGTGTCCTTCCCCGAGTCCTCCACGAGGCTGTGCCATCACATCATCGAGTCGGCCATGAGCCACGGGGCCGATGCTTTTGTGGTGAGCTGCCCCCTCTGCTACTACAACCTTGATTCCCGACAGAAGGACATCGCCGCCCGCTACCCCGGGGCCAAGAGCATACCCGTGATCTACTTCACAGAGATGCTGGCCCTGGCCCTGGGGGTGGGTGCGAAGACCATCGCAACCGAGAAGCACCACGTGGACCCCGCGCCCTTCCTGGAGAAGGTTGCCGGGGCCGCGGCGGGAGGTGATCGCTGATGGCCGACAAGAAGGTGGGAGTGTTCGTCTGCCACTGCGGCATAAACATCGCCGACACCGTCGACGTGGAAGAGGTGGTGGAGCGCCTGAAGGAGGACCCACGGGTGGCCTTCGCCATCGACTACATCTACATGTGCTCCGACCCCGGCCAGCAGCTGGTGCAGCAGAAGATCGAGGAGGAGGGGCTGGACGCCGTTGTGGTGGCCGCCTGCTCGCCCTCGCTGCACGAGCTCACCTTCCGGACCGCCTCCGCGGAGGCGGGGCTGAACGCCTGGCAGTGCGAGATAGCCAACATCCGCGAGCAGTGCAGCTGGGTGCACAAAGACCGGGAGAAGGCCACCGACAAGGCGGTGCGCATCATCCGCTCCATGGTGGCCAAGACCTACCTCAACGAGTCGCTGGAGCCGGTTCGCGTGCCCATAACCAGGCGGGCCCTGGTGGTGGGCGGAGGGGTGGCCGGAATACAGGCCGCCCTGGACATAGCCAACGCCGGCTACGAGGTGGTGCTGGTGGAGCGCGAGCCCTCCATAGGCGGCCACATGGCCCAGCTGTCCGAGACCTTCCCCACTCTGGACTGCTCGCAGTGCATTCTGACGCCCAAGATGGTGGAGGTGAGCAAGCACCCCAACGTCCGGCTGATGACCTACTCGGAGATCGACGAGATCTCGGGCTACGTGGGCAACTTCAGCGTCCGCATCCGCCGAAAGGCCCCCAGCGTGGACTGGTCTGTATGCACAGGCTGCGGCGACTGCATGGAGAAGTGCCCGGCAAAGGCCCCCGACGAGTTCAACCGGGGCCTGGACCAGAGGGGGGCCATCTACGTTCCCTTCCCCCAGGCGGTGCCCAACAAGCCCGTCATTGACCGCGACGCCTGCATCTACTACGCCACGGGCAAGTGCAAGGTGTGCGAGAAGACCTGCGAGATAAACGCCATCCGCTTCGACCAGGAGGATGAAATAGTCGAGGAGGAGGTGGGCGCCGTAGTGGTGGCCACCGGCTACGAGACCCTTCCAGTAACCGAGATCCGCGAGTACGGCGGCGGAAAGGTGCCGGACGTAATCGACGGCCTGGCCTTCGAGCGTCTGCTGTCCGCCTCCGGGCCCACCGGCGGGGAGGTGCGCAGGCCCTCCGACGGTAAAGTCCCAAAGGAAGTGGTCTTCGTTCAGTGCGCCGGTTCCCGCGACCCGGAGCGGTACCAGCCCTACTGCTCTAAGATCTGCTGCATGTACACGGCCAAGCACGCCATGCTCTACAAGCACCGGGTGCACGACGGCCAGCCCTACGTCTTCTACATCGACGTCCGCACCGGCGGAAAGGGCTACGAGGAGTTCTACCACCGCGCCGAGGAGGAGGAGGGAATCGTCTACCTCAAGGGCAAGGTGGCCAAGATCTTCCGGGAGGGAGACAGGACCGGGGTCTGGGGCACCGACGTCCTCACCGGCCGCAACGTGGAGATAGCGGCCGACCTGGTGGTGCTGGCCACCGCCGTGGCCCCCAGCCCGGGGGTGGAGGAGCTGGCGGCCAAGCTGAAGATACAACTGGGTCCCGACGGCTTCGCCACCGAGGCGCATCCCAAGCTGCGGCCGGTGGAATCCATAAGCGCCGGCTTCTTCCTGGCCGGATGCGGCCAGGGTCCCAAGGACATACCCGAGACGGTGGCCCAGGCCGGAGCGGCCGCCGGAAAGGTGGCCGCGCTGTTCAGCCGCGAGGAGATGGAGCAGGACCCCATGATCGCCGTGGTGAACGAGGACCAGTGCGGCGGCTGCCGGATCTGCATATCCGTCTGCCCCTACGACGCCCGGGAGTTCGACGAGGAGAAGGAGGTCGCCACCGTCAACGAGGCCCTCTGCGAGGGCTGCGGCGCCTGCGTGGCCGCCTGCGGCTGCGGAGCCACCCAGCAGCAGAACCTCACAGACAGACAGGTGATCGAGATGATAAGCGCAACCCTGGGGGAGGGCTGAATGTACGAGCCTAGGATAGTCTGCTTTCTGTGCAAGTGGTGCACCAGCGCCGGAGCGGACCTGGCGGGAACCTCCCGCCTGGAGTACACCCCCAGCGGCGTCAACATACGCTTCATGTGCTCCAGCCGGGTGGACCCCGAGCACGTGCTCTGGGCCTTCCGGCAGGGGGCCGACGGAGTGCTGATCGGCGGCTGCCATCCCGGCGACTGCCACTACCAGGACGGCAACTACCGCACCCAGGCCCGCACCGCACTGCTGCACCGCCTGCTGGAGGATTTCGGAGTAGACCAGAGGCGCCTGCGCCTCGAGTGGATATCCGCCGCCGAGGGCAGGAAGTTCGCCGCCGTAATGGACGAGTTCACCGGGCAGCTCCGCCAGATGGGCCCGCTGAGACTGGCCGCGAGGGAGATGATCAATGGCTGAGAAGACGGAAACCCAGACGATGGAAGAGGAGTTGGTGCCCATCTACGTGATGGGCGAGCGGTTCGAGGTGCCCGCCAGCCTCACCGTCCAGAAGGCCCTGGAGTACGCGGGCTACCAGCTGGTCCGCGGATGCGGCTGTCGCGGCGGGGTCTGCGGCGCCTGTGGAACAGTGTTCAGGACCCCGGGCAGCTACCGCATCGAGGTGGGCCTGGCCTGCCAGACCGTTGTGGTCCCCGAGATGTACCTGACCATGCTGCCCTTCTTCCCCGCCAACAGGCCGTCCTACGACATCACGGAGATGAAGGGCACGGGGCAGGAGGTGGCCGAGCTCTACCCGGAGATATTCAAGTGCATCGGCTGCAACGCCTGCACACAAAGCTGCCCCATGGACATAGACGTGATGCAGTACATGGCCCAGGCCATCCGCGGAGACGTGGCAGGCGTGGCGGAGACCTCCTTCGACTGCATCAGCTGCGGCCTCTGCGCCTCACGCTGTCCGGCGGAGGAGGCCCAGTACCACGTGGCCACCCTGTGCCGGCGGCTGCACGCGGCACACGGCGTAGACAGGTCGAAGCACCTCCGCGCCGCAGTGGCGGCCATCGAGGACGGCCGCTGGGAAGACGGCCTCGCCGAACTCATGGAGCTCGAAGAGAAGGAGCTGATACAGCTCTACAAGGACCGCGAGTCCGAGCCGGACAACGTGGAGGACAACTGGACACCCGAGGACACGAGCTACGTGCTGGACCCCGAAGAGGCCGCCAGGTCTGGAGGTAAGTGATGCCCTATCCGGAGAGCCTGAAGAACCTGATAAAGAAGGTGGAGGAGACCAGGCCCGAGAGGGTGGAGAAGAAGAAGAGCGGCTGGGAGTTCCCCTACATCGACGTGGACGACCGCGACTCCCTTCTTCGGGAGTTCCATCCCGACTACCGGGAGGGCACCCGCAGGGAGATAGGCGTGGGGCCCAGCAAGGGCTACTCCATATCCAACGAGATAGTGGACATGCTGGAGGCCCGAAGCCGTGTGGACCCCGACATGATCGACCTCTCCGAGCCGGACATCGAGACCGACGTGCTGGTGATCGGCGGGGGAGGGGCGGGCACCGCCGCGTCCCTGCTGGCCGCGGAGAACGGCGCGAAGGTGACCATGATCACCAAGCTCCGCCACGGCGACGCCAACACCATGATGGCCGAGGGCGGCATTCAGGCCTCCTCCAAGGCCTGGAAGGACTCGCCCTACTACCACTACCTCGACGTCCTGGGCGGCGGCCACTTCAAGAACGTGCCCGACCTGGTGAAGACCCTGGTGACCAACGCCCCGGAGGCGCTGCATTGGTTGGAGAACCTGGGCACCAGCTTCTCCAAGGAGGAAGGCGGCAGGCTGAAGACCATGCACGGCGGCGGCACCAGCCGCAAGCGCATGCACTACGCCGCCGACATCACCGGCGCGGAGATAATGCGCACCATCCGCGACGAGGCCCGCTCCCACGCCGACGACATCGAGGTGATCGAGTTCAGCCCGGCGGTGGAGCTGGTCCTGGACGGGAAGGGCCGCTGCTGCGGCGCGGTGATCTACAACCTGGAGACCAAGGAGTACCGCTACGCCAGGGCCAAGGCCGTGATCATGGCCACCGGCGGCTGCGGACGGCTGCACATACAGGGCTTCATGACCACCAACCACTACGGGGCAACCGCCGACGGCGTAGTCCTGGGTTACAGGGCCGGGGTCCCCATCTCCTTCCTGCACACGGTGCAGTACCACCCCACCGGGGTGGTCTTCCCCGAGCAGGCGGAGGGGATACTGATCACCGAGAAGTTCCGCGGCGCCGGAGCCAACGTCCTCAACGTCCACGGCGAGCAGTTCGTCTACGAGCGCGAGCCCCGGGACGTGGAGGCGGCCTGCATCATCCGCGAGTGCTCCGAGGCCCGGGGCAACGGCGTGCCCACTCCCACCGGCAAGTACGGAGTGTGGCTGGACTCGCCCATGATCGACCTGCTGAAGGGCGAGGGGACGGTGGAGAAGGAGTTCCCGGGCAAGCACATCCTGTTCCGCCGCTATGGAATAGACATCTCGAAGGAGCCCATGCTGATCCACCCCACCCTCCACTACCAGAACGGCGGCCTGGAGATCAACAGCAACTGCGAGACGGTGGTGCCGGGCCTCTTCGCCTCCGGCGAGATCAGCGGGGGCATCCACGGCGAGAACCGCCTGATGGGCAACTCGCTTCTGGACGTCATCGTCTTCGGCCGCATAGCCGGCAAGGCCGCAGCCGGTTACGTCGAGTCCGAGGGCGAGCCCGGCAAGCCCAGCCTGGACCACGTCCGCAGCTACCACGAGGAGCTTCAGAAGGAGGGCGTGGAGACCGACCGGATCGCGCCGATGCTGCTGCCGGACTACAGCAACCCCGAGGTACGGGAGAGGCAGCTGACCACCGAGTACCAGGGCACGATAAGGTAGGCGGGGTGATGCGGATATGAGCAAACCCAGAGTCGCGTTCTACTGGGCCGCCAGCTGCGGAGGCTGCGAGATTGCCGTCCTCAACATAGGAGAGCGGATACTCCAGCTGGCCGAGGCGGTGGAGATAGTCTTCTGGCCGGCGGCCATGGATTTCAAGTACGACGACGTCCGGGCCATGGACGACGGCCACATCGACCTCTGCCTCTTCAACGGCGCCATCCGCACCTCCGAGAACGAGGAGATGGCCGGGCTCCTGCGGCGGAAGTCAAAGGTGCTGGCCGCCTACGGCTCCTGCGCCCACGAGGGCTGCATACCGGGGCTGGCCAACGCCAAGAGGCGCGGGGACATACTCTACCGCGCCTACGAGGAGACCGAGTCCACCAGCAACCCCGACAAGGTCTACCCGCAGACCAGCACAGAGGTGCCGGAGGGGGAACTGGAGCTCCCGGAGTTCTACGAGACGGTGAAGACCCTGGGGCAGGTGGTGGACGTGGACTACTACATCCCCGGCTGTCCCCCGGTGGAGGAGCAGACCTGGGCCTTCTTCGAGTTGGTCCTGGGCGGGAACCTCCCCGGCAAAGGCTCAGTTGTGGGAGCGGGGGAGAAGATCGTCTGCGACGAGTGCCCCCTGGAGAAGGACGAGAAGAAGATCACGGGCTTCGTCCGGCCCCACATGATCCATCCCGAGCCGGACAAGTGCCTGCTGGAGCAGGGCATATTCTGCGCCGGCATAGCCACCAGATCGGGCTGCGACGCCCAGTGCCCCAGCGTGGGCATGCCCTGCAGGGGCTGCTACGGCCCGCCGCCGGAGGTGATCGACCAGGGGGCGAAGATCGTCAGCGCCCTGGGGTCGGTGATAGACTCCACCGACCCCGAGGAGGTTCGCAGGATAATGGGGCAGATACCGTTCCCCCTGGGCACCTTCTACCGCTTCGGCATGGCCGGCTCGATACTCCGGAGGAGGACCGAGGATGAGTAGCAAGAGGATAACGGTCGACCCCATAACCAGGCTGGAGGGCCACGGGAAGATAGAGATATTCCTCGACGACGCGGGGAAGGTGGAGAACGTCTACTTCCAGGTCCCCGAGCTGCGGGGCTTCGAGAAGTTCTGCGAGGGCCACCCGGTGGAGGAGCTGGCCCGAATAACCACCCGCATCTGCGGCGTCTGCCCCGAGGCCCACCACATGGCCTCGGCCAAGGCCGCCGACGCGGTCTACCACGTGGAGGTGCCCCCGGCCGGCGTGAAGCTGCGGCGGCTACTCTACAGCGCCTTCTACGTTGCCGACCACACCACCCACTTCTACATTCTCTCCGGCCCCGACTTCGTGGTGGGCCCCGACGCCCCGCCGGCGCAGCGCAACATACTGGGCCTCATCGAGAAGGTGGGCGTGGAGGTGGGCAAGAAGGTGATCAAGACCCGCCACGACTGCCACGAGATCATCAAGATGCTGGGCGGCCGCACCGTCCATCCGGTCTGCGCCCTTCCCGGCGGCATGTCCAAGCCGCTTTCCGAGGAGGACCGCGAGACGGTGGAGAAGATGGCCGACGACGCAGTGGAGTTCGCCAAGTTCGGCTTCGGGGTCTTCGACGACATCGTCCTGTCCAACAAGGGCTACGTCTCCATGATCAAGTCCGACGCCTACGCCCACCAGACCTACTCCATCGGCACGGTGGACGACGAGAACAGGGTGGACTTCTACGACGGCCACCTCCGGGTCACCGACCAGGAGGGCGGGGAGCTCGCCCGCTTCCACCCCTCGGAGTACCTCGACCACATCGAGGAGCGGGTGGAGCCCTGGACCTACCTGAAGTTCCCCTACCTCAAGCAGGTGGGCTGGAAGGGCCTGGTCGACGGCCCCGACAGCGGCGTCTACAAGGCCACGCCCCTCTCGCGGCTCAACGCTTCCGAGGGCATGGCCACCCCGCTGGCCCAGGCGGAGTACGAGAGGATGTACGACACGCTGGGCGGCAAGCCGGTGCACGCCACACTGGCCACCCACTGGGCGCGGCTGATCGAGCTGATGCAGGCCGCCGAGCAGCTGCAGCAGCTGGCCACCGACGACGAGATAACCTCCACCGACATTCGGGCCATCCCCACCGCCACTCCCGACGAGGGGGTGGGCTGCGTGGAGGCCCCCAGGGGCACACTGATCCACCACTACAAGACCGATGACCAGGGCATCGTACAGAAGGTGAACCTGATAGTGGGTACCACCAACAACAACGCCGCCATCTGCATGTCGCTGAAGAAGGCGGCCCAGAAGGTGATCTCGGGCGCTGAGGGAAAGATCAACCGGGGCCTTCTGAACCTGGTGGAGATGGCCTTCCGCGCCTACGACCCCTGCCTGGCCTGCGCCACCCACTCGCTCCCCGGCGACATGCCCATGGAGATAACAGTCAGAAGCCCCGAGGGCGAGGTGCTGGACAGGGTGGTCAGGGACTGATGGGAGTGATTCGTTAACTTGAGAGACGTCTTGCGGATTTCCCGGTAGTTGCGGCCGGCGTCATGGGAGGTCCTAAGGCCGTGCGGCTTTGCCCATCATCTGCAATCCTCTGCGGACCGTAAGCTGTTCGCGGACCTTTCAGTGTTCCCGAGCGCTGGTTCGGCCAGCCTGTTCGGGCTGCCGCCCCCCTGCGTTGACGGGCTCCGGCGCTAGCATCGGTAAGCACCCGACACGATGCGATAGGGTCCTGCATGGGGAGGCCGCTTCATGACAGGATGTGACTGTGTACGCCATGGTGGTGCGGACCTACAGCTTCACGACCCTTTCTACGGCAAAGTCGCCTTCGGAAGCCGCCAGGATGATGTAGGTTCCGGAAGACAGTTCCTCGCCATGAGCATCGGTTCCATCCCAAGTCATCGAATATGTTCCTGCCGAGGTCAATCCTCCGCTAAGCGACTTGATCTCTCTTCCCGAAATGTCAAAGATGGAGACCTGAATCCGGTGCGAATCAGGATGGTTGATCTCCATAATGCAGGCAGAATAAAATGGATTGGGTTCAATATTGAGGCCTATGCCATGGCTCAGGGAATAGTCCTCTTCATCTATTCCAGTGGGTTTCTCCGCCTTTGCGAGGATTATGTCCCTGTCTTCGTTGGTAACCAGTTGTGTCCCAACTACTGCGTATCCAGTATCTGGAGATTGTGTAACATGCTCCCCTAACGTAGCGTAGTCACTCTGCAGAGTAAGATCCCATTCGATGTCTCCCAGGCTGTCCGTCCGAACCAGCCAGATGGAGTTCTCAAATCCTGGTGCTGGCTGCCTTGAGCCAACGACTATGCATCCTCCATCGTCAATTGACTGCAGAGACATCCCAGCGGCGCTACCCTCTCCCTCAAACAGCTTTTCCCACTTCAGAGCGCCAGTATCAGTGATCCCCACCAGCCACAAATACCTATCATCAGATGTGCTCGAATATGAATAGCCGGTTGCAACGAAGTGTCCATCAGCTGTCTGCCTTATCGATGTAAATCGATCAAAACTGATGTCTCCAAGGATGAGATCCCACTCGGACTCACCAGTGGAATCTGTCTTTACTATCCAGCCATCTGCCCAGCCGGCGCCATAGGATTCAGTGCTACCTGCGATTATGTAGCCATCATCAGCAGTTTGTTGAACAGAGAAAGCACCGTCATCTGCATTGCCACCTATACTCCTCTCCCAAATCAGAGTACCTGTTGAATCAACCCTGACGAGATAGAAATCCATGTCATCACCGAATACACCCGAGGCACCTGCGAGGATGTAGCCACCATCTGCCGTCTTATCAGCCTCCCTGAACCAGTCATCATTCTGTGTTCCAAATGTCGTATCCCACTCGATGTTTCCCGATGAATCCGTCTTGAGCAACCATCCATCACCATTGCCCGCTCCGAAGGAATATCTGCAACCAGCTATGATGTAACCTCCATCCGCGGTTTCCAAAATGCTGGCTCCATAGTCCTCCATGTCGCCGCCAAAGGTTCTGTCCCACAGGATAGCCCCATAGGCATCGGTTCTTATCGCCCAAATATCACTCACACCGTTCCCGAACGAATGGGTATCTCCAATCAAGACATAACCACCATCAGTGGTGGCTATGCAACATCGTCCTTCATCAATTAAAATGCTACCGTAGCATTGATACCAGGAGAAACCTCTATCAACTGCGATGGCCAACCCGGAATGATTGAGCAGCAATAACGCTGATAACACCAACACGCGCATGTATTTCCCTTCCTATAGTCATATTCGATGAAGTCGTATCTACGTCAATAACATCCCCCAGCAGAACACATCATAGCCATTTTCTCGTCCATGGTATGTAAATTAGCCCAAAAGGCCAATACTACAGAGCGCTGGCGCAGCCAACCAAGGCTGCAGTTGTCATTCTGTAGAGGGCCTGACTTTGACCGGTTCAGATGCATATTATTTTCAGCGAAGTGGAGTACTATAGGGGAGAAGCAAACATGAAGGATGCCTGGATGGATGGCTAATTAAGCTGCTACCAGAGCGTACTATATATAGTATATTGTAAATAGTCTACACTTCTATGTCGGGGTACCAACGCTGGGCTACTCACCCCATGCGAAGTCCTTTATGTGCCACCAGGTGTAGTTCTCTCTCCAGACCCAATATTCGGGATCCCATGTGATCCCAGTTTCGGTCATTGGAACCGATGCCCCTCCATCGATAACCAGCCAGCATGAAAGATCCCAGGGTTCATATTGTTCTATCGTATAATTGGAATAGTGGCCGAACTGATAGTCGTCGGGATCCTGCAAGTGAACTGAATCTCGGAATCCATTCTTGTCATGAAGGCGGACTACTGTATAATCAACGTTGTCATCGCCCTGCCAAGTCACTTCGCCTACGAAAAGGCACTATCCCCCGTTTGGGCCACAACCATTCCGATTACTGCGATTATCACAAGCAGACTACCTTTCATGACCTGCTCCTTTCGTTGCTGTATGAATACAG
>CAZKJG010000003.1:0-184315 GCA_964553045.1 uncultured bacterium
CCGGGTGAATCCTGCCGTATGTGAGTACTTTCAACATGTTATCTACCAGCAGAACGCTCCTGGCGTAATTTACTGTATACTCACCCCATACGTCGGTCCATAGAGTGTCGCCAACTGCATCTAATCTCATTATCCATGCATTACCGATGTATTGGCCTTCACCGTTAGTCCTACCGACGACCGCAAAGCCCCCATCTGGCAAAACCTCGACACAGTAACCTTTGCTATATGACTCTTGGTAACAGTATGCCCTGTTCCAGAGCATATCCCCTTCAGAACTGAACCTGGCTAGCAGAACTGAAACCTGTGTATCTTCGTCAGGTTTGCCCGATCCGCACATAATAAATGAGCCATCAGAAAGACGCTCAACCCAGTAGCCAGTCTGTGTATACCAGCCCACATCCTCCATCCATTGCATATTACCAAGGGAATCGAACTTGAAGATGCAATGACTAGTTCCGTAATCGTAGATGTATCCTGCTGCTATGAAGGATCCATCCTCAAGCTCGTGAATGTCTCTGAACTTCGCTGGATAATCACCTTCATATACCTGAGTCCACTCGATCTCCGGCGGGTCGACGGTGAAAGTACCCAGGGCCATCAGGAGCACTGCTGCAGACAGGAGGTTGATCATGATCGCCTCCTCATTCCGTGAGCCGGATCTCGCCGATCCGGATGTCTATGGGCTGCAGAAGGGGTGGCGGCAGGGCCTTGCCAGTCCGGAAACGCATCATCAGTGACTGCACGGGCTCATCGCTCCAGCCCAGCGTGTCCATGTCCACGGGCCCCATCTCCTGCCACTGCTGCCAGCCGTCGCCCAGGCCTCCGTAGGTGGCGCTGAAGTTGTGCCAGGTGGTGTCTCCACTTGCGTCCACCCAGCCGATGTTCCAGCCACAGCCGTTGGACGGCTGGTCGATGTTGGGATTGTTCGACAATCCCGTGAAGGTCAGCAAGTGATAGCGCTCGGTGTCTATCCAACGAGCTGTGTCAGAGGCCACGTGAAGCTCCAGGCTGGCTGAGTAGAGCTCTACGCTGTCAGGAGGTACCGCAAGGACTCCCTCGAACACACCACTCACTGAGTCGGTCCAGCCACCTGCGTCCCATAAGCCCCACACGTAGTCGATATCATCGGTATTCCAGTATGGGGCGGGATTCTCCTCCATGTCCCAGGGATCGTCCAGCACCTCTGTGGCGTAGTCACGGGGATCCATCAGCACGGTGATCGTCACCGAGTTGTCCTCCGGGTCGGGCTCCCCGGTCCAGGTGGTGGCGGCCACCTCCAGCACATGCACGCCAATGTCCGTACTGTCGGTGGACCAGGTGAGGGACACGGTGTCGCTGGCGGTCTGGTAGCCCGAGGTGGAGAGGGCGGGCAGGTCGGCGTACTCCGTGTCCAGAAGCTCGATCGATCCTTCCGATACGTCCTTGAGCGTCACCTCCACCCTCCTGCCGGATGTTCCCACGTTGTAAAGAACCGCCATCAGCTCCACATCGTTCCCCGCAGTGAAGCGGAAGTCCCTTACAGGCACTATGCTGGACGGAGGCGGTTCGGCAAAGACGTCGGCCTTTGTCAGCCGCGCGTCGGCGGGGAGGGTGGACTCCACGAACTGCACCAGGCGGAAGTGGCCGGCGTCCACGGTATCGCGGAAGCTGTAGACGCTACCGTCCCTGGAAGCCGGCACCAGGAAGCGCCTGGAGTGGTCCAACAGGAGGTCGGTAATGGCTCCGGAGGGGAAGTCGTCGCTGTCCACCTCGATCAGGTAGGGCTGGTTGTTGCTCCGGCCGTATCGGTTGACGTAGAAGAGGCAGCATTCGGTCTCCGTGGAGTCGGTGAAGACCCTTATGTCCGGGGAAATGTAGCGGACCGGGAGATTGACCGAGTCGCCGTGGACGATGGAGGCATCTGTCTCCCGGCCGTCCCACCAGCGCAGTACGGCCAGCTCCGGGGCGATGCGGGCCACGTCGCCGTAGATGCTCCGGAAGCTGTTCCACAGCCTGGCGTACGGAGCGAACTTCCACTCCAGGTACATCTGGGTCTTGCGCTCCTGGCCTGTGGTGTCGGGCCTTGCGGGGAGGTCGTAGAGCGGGTCGAAGTCGTAGGGGCTGTCTATGAAGGGCGGCACCGAGTCCGGCGGCGCCCAGTGGAAGTCGGACATGTGCCTGTCGGTGTAGATCCACTCCTCGGCAGGCGCGTCGAAGGGTACGTTGTGCCGGTCGAGATAGCCCGAGATGACGCCAACGCCCCCATCGGGATGGACATTCTCGTAGGTGAGCATGCAGTAGGGCAGCAGGCTGCGGGCGCCCCGCAGCAGGGCCATGCCGCAGTTCATCCGGTGCTCGGCCGGAGTGGGTATGCGGTAGGGATAGGTCGCATAATGAAGGAGGTATTTCTGTAGATCGTCATCCCAAATCCACATCTTGTCTCCGCCGGCCAGGCCGAATGCCTGTCCCCAGTAGGCGATTCTGACGTCCCTCTCCATGTCCAGCATGGTCTGCGTCGCCGAGATGAAGAAGGAGTCCAGCACCCCCTCGTAGTGCTCCAGCAGCCAGGTGTTGAGGGAATCTCCCAGGGATGGCGTATACGGAGTTGTATCTTGGTAGGCAGTACCCACATGCCTGAACGGATACGCATCGATCATCAGCAGGTGGGGGTAGTTGGTGAGGGTGTCGGGGAGGGGGTCGGAATACGCCCTGTATCCCATTCGTAGAACCGCCTCCACTGAAGTGGCCAGATCGGATCTGCTGCCGGGCCAGGGTGGGTAGGTAAGCTCCCTTTGGACGTTGTCGTACCCGGCCCAGCCCCCCGATGGCAGTGTGTCGGTGATGGTGTGCATGGGCGCGAAGACAAACGCCAGGGGGATGAGTCTGTTCCCTGTTGAATCGGCGTTCTCGACGTGGTACTTCAGCCACGAGAAGGTGCCCATGGGGTCTACCTTGGCCAATGTGGGCAGCGTAAGCGTGGTGTCCAGGTCGTCCCTGACGACCGTGTGGCTGTCGGGAGTGAACATGCTGGGCACGTAGTCGTCGAGGTAGAGATTCGGGAGTGTGTCTCCGCTTACCGTGTCTACGTAAACGCCTTCGCTCACTATGCGGCGCCACTGCCAGGAGTTGGCCTCGTCGAAGGTGTTGTAGAACCATACGCAGCTCTCTTCGCCGTAGAGGCTGTCAACCAGCTGCCCTACAGCTTCCAGCGTATCCTGGAAGGCAGACGCAAAAAGGGTGGCCGACAGCGTGTCCGGGCCGTAGTAGGTGCTGTCGGTCTCGTAGAAATAGAGGCCGTTCCAGGCTGGCCGGCCGTAGGCGTCGGAGCTGTGGATGCTGTTGGATGCGATCCTGCCCATCCACCATTTGCGGTACTGGCTCCAGCGCTGGATGGGGAAGGGGGCTATCGACACGTAGAGATTCGTCTCCGAGGCCGGCTCCACGATGGTCTCGTAGACGAGGTCCACTCCATGGTCGCCGCACTGGAACACGTCGAAGTAGCGCCAGGACAGCATGCAGAGGAGCTCTGAGTCTATGTCCAGAAAGCTGGGCCTGTCGGCGATGACGGGGATGGTGTTCTCCGGTGGCGAGTCGGCGGCGACTATGGAGGCGGCGACTGCGAGGCAGAGGAGGCCCGGAATCAGCCTCGACTTCGTGTTAGGGGGGGGAGAAACATATAAATCCTTTCGTTTGGGCGGCTTGCTGTTACAAATACACAATTCGCGCATTTATTGGCTATGTCAAGGGTAGCTGGTGATTCACAGAGCGTGGCCGTTGCGCAACCGGATCCGGCGAAGCTGCCTCTCAGTCACCAGCCTGTGGCTCCAATGGTCACCAAGATTCTCTACGTCCGCAATCAGCTTTTCAGGGAGCTGAAGTAGGCTCAGCCACTGGCTGATCCTCGGCGGAGATACCCCCTTCCTCGCGGCCAGCTCTTCCTGCGTCAGGCCTTCCGTCTCCATTTCGGCCTTGAGCTCCCTGGCGTAGATGATCGGGTTGCGGAAGGTCCTTGATGGGCCTGGAGGCAGATCCGGGCGGCTTGTTCTGAGTGTGAATATCGCTGCCTGCGTCGTTCGACTGGCCACAAGGTTGGCGAGCCCAACGTGTGTCGGCGGGTCAGT
The DNA here is from genome assembly GCA_964553045.1 of uncultured bacterium. Taxonomy (GTDB): domain Bacteria; phylum Fermentibacterota; class Fermentibacteria; order Fermentibacterales; family JCC-6; genus JAWLEP01. The sequence continues at coordinate 4,104 of CAZKJG010000003.1, forward strand.
CGATCAGGCCCATCTTCCTGAACTTCTCGTCGAAGGTCTGCAGAAGCTCGTTGTCCGGATAGTCCGCAAGGGCCTTCTGAGTGAGCTTCGCGGCTTCCGGGAAGGAGCTTATCTGGATCTTCTCCCTTATCTTCTGAACGTATGTATCAGCCTCGCCTCCGGACTGAGCGGCCGCTTTACCCGTCTTCTTGGGCGCCGGCTCCGCACCGCCGGAGGATTCGATCTCCTCGAGCAACTCTTCTATGCCGGGAGCCGCCGGGTCGAGCTGGAAGGCTTTCCTGGCGTAGACGGTGGCCTTGCGGGGATCTCCGTCCGCAAGTGCTTTTCTGGAGAGGTCCATGGCCTTTCTTACCTTGCGGGAGGACTTGTAGCGCTCGGTCATGTCCCGGACCCGGCCGTCCTCAGGAGCCAGCGCGCGTGCACGCTTGAGTGTTTCTACCACCCGGGAGTCGTTCCCGGACCTCATAGCTTCGTCCGCAGTGTCCAGAAGAGTCTCAAGCTGCTCGGTTGAAGGCATAGGACCTTCCTTCTCTGTTTTCCCGGGGGATTCTTCGACCGTCTTCTTCTCGGCCGGGGCCTTCTTCTTTGCTTTCTGGGGTTTCTTGTCCCCTCCCATGGCGTCGGGGACGGCTCTCAGGCGCCTTGATCTTGTCTGTCTGGGCTTCGGCTCCTGTTTCTTCGGGGAAGGAGGGGCGGCCCCTTTCTCGGGGGTTTCTTCGGCTGATTTGCGTGTTTTTGGCTTGTCGGTCTTCTTCTTTCGGGGAGGTTTCTTCTTGCTGGCGGAGCGCCGCTTCGGCTTTTCGGTCTTGCGGGCCTTCCCGGCGGCCGGCTTGGGTTTCGACTTGGGCTTTCTGGAGGCCGACGATTCCCGCTCGATCTGCAGAATGGCCTCGGTAACCGCGTTGCTCTCGGGGTCTATGGCCAGGGCCTTCTGAAGCAGCTCCAGGGCCTCGCTGCGGTGCCCGCCCCTCAGCTCGGCCTTGGCGCGGCGGACCAGACTGCCGACCTCTCTCTCTCTTCCGGCCAATGGATCTCCCCGTGATGACTGGATATGGTTTCGCAACTCCTCCTCAGGCGCCCGTACAGCGACTGCGGAGAACATTCCTGTCGAAGCTATCTACTAAAGGCGATTTGGCTCTCGGTCAAGTCCTCCGTGGACGCACGCCGGGCGGTGCCGGACGCTTTCTGTCGCGGAATTGACGCCGAATGGGGATGCCAACATCTTAACCCGACGTGGAGTGATTTGAGGCGTATTGCAACCACGTGAAAAAAAGTGCTAAAAAGCCCATGCACGCCTCAGGCCGTCGGCCGGCGGTTCGTCGAAAACCTGTGAGAGGTGCTCAGATGCGTACGTACTTTACCAGCGAATCGGTTTCGGAGGGTCATCCGGACAAGATATGCGATCAGGTGTCGGATGCTATCCTAGACTCACATCTCGCCCATGATCCGCAGGCCCATGTGGCCTGCGAGACACTGGTTACAACGAATTACGTCATCCTGGCCGGAGAGGTGAAGAGCCACACCGAGGTGGACTACGAGAAAGTGGCCAGGCACACCATACGCGACATCGGCTACTGCATACCGGACCTGGGCTTTCACTACAGCGAGAACACGGTAGATGTGAGGATACACGCCCAGTCGCCCGATATAGACCAGGGCGTCTCCGGAAACCTGGGTGCCGGAGACCAGGGCCTGATGTTCGGATACGCCTGCAACGAGACCGGGGTCCTCATGCCCTACCCGATCCAGCTCGCCCACAGGTTGCTGGAGAGGCTGTCGAGCCAGCGACGCTCCGGGGAGCTGGAGTGGGCCAGGCCCGACGCCAAGAGCCAGGTGACCGTAGAGTACGACAACGGACGACCGGCGGGGATCGCCGAGATACTCATGTCCGTGCACCACGCTCCCGATGCCGACCAGGAGGAGATGTCCGAAGACGTCAGGGAGAAGGTGGTGGAGCCGGTACTGGAGAGCTGCCGTCCTTCTCTGCCCTGGTCGGGGCGCCTGCTCTACAACCCGTCGGGTAGATTCGCCATAGGCGGCCCGCACGGGGATACCGGGTTGACGGGCAGAAAGGTAATCGTGGACACCTACGGCGGATCCGGAAGGCATGGAGGGGGATGCTTCTCCGGCAAGGATACCACCAAGGTGGACCGGTCGGCCGCCTACATGGCCCGTCACATAGCAAAGAACCTGGTTGCCGCCGGAATAGCCGACAGGTGCGAGATCCAGCTGGCCTACGCCATAGCCAAGCCGGACCCCGTATCCGTGCTGGTGGAGACCTTCGGCACCGCCAGGATGGATGACCTGGCCGCGGTGGAGCTGGCGGTCAGGGACCTCTTTCCCCTCAAGCCATACGAGATCATCGACTACCTGGGGTTGAGGAAGCCCATATTCAGAAGGACTGCGGCCTTCGGCCATTTCGGCAGGGAGCCCGGGGATGACGGATCTTTCTCCTGGGAACGCACCCACAGGGCCGAGGACATCCGCAAGAAGGTTCAGGGTTAGGACGGGGGCGGTAACAGTCGGCCGCCTCCTCCTTCCGGCGCTGCTGCTGATCCTTCCCCTGGTGTCCGCCGTCCAGGCCGGCGGACTCGACAGCCTCAACGCCCGCCTGCAGGAGACCCAGGCCCGCATCGAGGAGCTGGAGGGCCGGGAGGCCGGGGTCCGGGACATGCTGCTGGCCATACATGAACACCTGACCATCGCCAGGGACTACTACAACAGCCTTGCAGACAGGGAGGCGGCCCTGTCCGGCATGCTCTCCCAGGCGGAAGAGGACTGTGCCCGTTACGAAACCATGAGAACCGATATGGTGGACGCCCTGGGCGGCTACCTGCGCTTCCTGTACTCCCACCGGCGCTACAGCCGCTCGGCCGTACTGCTGTCCCCGGACGGGATGAGCAGGATGCTGCGCAGAAGGGCCTACCTGGACTTCCTGGCCCAACGGGCCATGGAGAGGGTGGCGCGGCTCACCGTTGCGGCCGACTCCCTTGCCCGTTACCGTGATTCCTTGGAGGCCCTCCGCTCCAACGTCCGCGAGCTGCGGCTGCAGATGCAGGAGATCCACCGCAGGATCTGTCGCCAGGAGGAGAGACAGGCCCTGTACCGGGAGCAGCTGTCCGTGGAGATCGCGACGGCAGAGGAGCGGGCACGGGAGATGGAGGAGGAGCGCCGCAGGCGTTCGGCACTGGTTGCCCGATTGCGGGCCTCCGAAGAGGCATCCGGCCCCGGACCGTTGGTGGAGCCCTCCGAAGACAGCTACTTCGAACGGAACCGGGGCAGGATAGACTGGCCCTGCCGGGGCGAGGTGGTAAGGGGCTACGGTGTGATAACGGATCCGGTTTACGGCACCGAGACGGTTTCCGATGGCATAAGGGTGGCAACCGTACCCGGGCAGGCCGTGCAGCTGCCGGCCCCCGGGAAGGTGATGTACGCCGACCAGTACCTCAGCCTGGGCAGGATGATGATAGTGGACCATGGTGACGGCTTCTACTCCATCTACGGCTACCTGGGCGACTTCGGGGCCGGCGTGGGCGAGGAGCTGGAGAGGGGCTACACGATCGGCAACGCCGGGCCGCTGCCCTCGGGAAGGCCCGGCTACTACTTCGAGATAAGGAGGGGGGGACAGCCCGTGAATCCGCTGGGCTTCCTGTCGGGAGAATGATGCTTCTGCGGGGCGTGAGGGGACAGGAGCAGGCGGACAGGCTTCTGGGCTCGGCCCTGGCCGACGGAAGGCTGGCCCACGCCTACCTCTTCGCCGGACCGGAGGGTACCGGCAAGCTCACCTCCGCCCTGGCCCTGGCCGCCGCCGTGATGTGCAGGGAGTCCGACACCTGGTGCGGTACTTGCCGCAACTGCGCCCGTGTGGCAGGCATGGACCACCCCGACGTAAGGATGACCATCCCCTCCAAGAAGAGCACCGCACCCGAGGAGCTGGCCGATCTCATGCGGACGCGCGCCGGCGACGGGATCACGCCGCTGCGGATGCCGGGCAACTCCTACATAGGAATAGACCACGTCAGGGAGCTGGAGGCCCGGATGGCCAGGCCCGCCTTCGAGTCGGGCTGGCGGGTGGAGATAATCGTAGATGCCCACAGAATGACGGAGCAGGCGGCAAACGCTCTGCTGAAGAGTCTGGAGGAGCCCCCGGAGGATACGCTCATCATACTGCTCACCAGCGCCATCCAGTGGCTGCTTCCCACCATCAGGTCCCGGGCTCACCTGGTGCGCTTCGGGCGGGTGGAACCCGGCTTGATCGCCGACGAGCTGCTCCGGCGCTGCCGGGTGGACCCGAAGACGGCGGAGAGACTGGCAGCGGCCTCCGACGGAAGCCCCGGAAGGGCCCTGAAGATGGCCTCGGACGGGGAGAGCCCGACTTCGGATGCGGCCGAGATTCTGAGAGGGCTGAGCAAGACCGAGTCCGACGCCGAGCTCCTGGAGCTGGCGGGATCGCTGGCCAAGACCGCTGGCTCCGACGGCGCGCGGGATCTGGTTGCCGGATTGCGATCACTGGTACACGACATGGTTCGCGCTTCCAGCGGGGCCGGCCCCCTGTATCACGTAGGAAGCGACCTACCCGAACCGGGGCTGCCCGCCGGCGAGGCTGCCGGCAGTGCGGAGGCGGCCCTGGCCACCGCGGAGCTCAGAATGGGGCGGCACGTGCCGGCCGCCATGGCGCTGCTGCCCGCCCTGCTGGCCCTGAGGAAAGCGATGGAAGGGGATGACTGACATGTCGGGACACAGAGCTCCTTCCAGGGTCCTTGAGTACCTGGTGGTGGCCTTCAAGGCCCGAAGACTGCAGGTGTTCGGCAACGAGGGGTCCGCTCCGGTGAGCCTGGGGGCCATGGTGGTAATCTCCGTGGACCGGGGCATGGACATCGGAAGGGTCCTGGCCAAGCACATCTCGGAGGATGACCTGCCCAGGGAGCCCGAAGGCAGGCTCATTCGGGAGGCGACCGAGGAGGACATGCGCCGCCATCGCTCCAATATCGAGTTCGAGGGCGAGGTGATGGACTACTGCACCCAGCGGGTGAAGGCCAGGAACCTCCAGATGCGGCTCACGCAGTGCGAGATACAGTTGGACCGTAACCGGATCAGGGTGTTCTTCACGGCGGACAAGAGGACAGACTTCCGGGGACTGGTCCGGGACATGGCCGCCAGGTTCAAGGCCAGAATAGAGATGCGTCAGATCGGGGTCAGGGATCACGCCAAGAGGGTGGGCGGAGTGGGTATATGCGGGCGCAGGCTCTGCTGCTCCAGCTTCATGAACGGCTTCAGCTCCATCACGCTGAAGTCGGTCAGGGCCCAAAACCTCACTCCCAACCCGGCCAAGGTCTCGGGGCTCTGCAGCCGGCTCATGTGCTGCCTGGATTACGAGATAGAGTTCTACCGCAAGGCCGCCAAGACCTTCCCCCGCATCGGGGGCAAGGTCATCGTGGACGGCAAAAGGGCAGTCGTGAAGTCGGTGAGTATATTCTCCGACAAGGTCAAGGTAGGCTTCGAGGACGACGACGACGAGTACATGGACATTCGCGAGTTTCACAGCCGCCGGGGAGGCGGCGGGAGTGGAGGCGGCAAGAAGCGCCGCCGAAAGCGAAAACGCAGAAAGTGACGGACGGGAGACGGACACGATGGCCCGATACCTGGTAACCAGCGCACTGCCCTACGCGAACGGCCCGCTCCACCTGGGGCACCTGGCCGGCGCATACCTTCCGGCCGATATCTACGTGCGCTACCTGCGCAGCCGCGGGGAAGACGTGCTATACATCTGCGGCACCGACGAGCACGGCGTGCCCATTACGATAACGGCCGAGAAGATGGGCCTCTCTCCCCAGGAGGTGGTGGATCGTTACTACGGTGTCATCAGGGAGGACTTCGGAAACTTCGGCATCTCCTTCGACAACTTCTCCCGCACCTCGCTTTCGGAGCACCACAGGTTCGCCCAGGGCGTGTTCCTAGATCTGCTGGACAAGGATCTGATAGTCCCCCGGGACATGGAGCAGCTGTACTGCGACAGCTGCGGGCGCTTCCTCCCGGACCGGTACATAGACGGTACCTGCCCCAAGTGCGGTTCCGAGGACGCCAGGGGCGACCAGTGCGAGAGCTGCGGTACGTGGCTGGAGCCGCTGGAGCTCCTCGAACCCCGCTGCAGCGTCTGCGGGGCCTCGCCGGACGTGCGAGGGACCCGGCACTGGTTCCTGAGGCTCGACAGCTTCCAGGAGTGGCTGCAGAACTGGCTGGAGGGCCGCAGCGGCTGGAGGGAGGGCGTTCTCAACTACTGCCGGGGATGGCTGCACGACGGCCTTCGGGAGCGGGCCATCACCAGGGATATCGACTGGGGGGTACCCGTTCCCCTGGAAGATGCCGAGGGCAAGGTTCTATACGTTTGGTTCGAGGCGCTGCTGGGGTACATAAGCAGCACCCGGGAGTACTTCCGCCGTCGCGGCGAGCCGGAGGGCTGGAAGCGATACTGGAAGGATGACGACACCAGGCTAGTCCATTTCATCGGCAAGGACAACATAGTATTTCACGCGGTGATAGAACCCTCCGTCCTCCACGGCCTCGGGGACTACGTACTGCCCTGGAACGTTCCGGCAAACGAGTTCCTGAACATATCCGGCCGCAAGCAGTCCACCAGCCGGGGCACCGCGGTCTGGATGCGGAGCTACCTGGAGAGCCTGCCGGCGGACCCCATGCGCTACGCGCTGGCCATCAACGCGCCCGAGCACCGCGACACCGACTTCTCATGGGACGAGTTCCTGGCCCGCAACAACGAGCTGGCCGACGTTCTGGGGAACTTCGCCAACCGGACGCTCAGGTTCGCCCACAGCCGATTCGAAGGTAAGGTCCCGAAGGCCGACTACGGCCCCGAAGAAGAGGGCCTGCTGGAGGCCGCCAAGGCCGCCGGAGGGGACATTGGCGGCCTGATCGAGCGGTTCCGCCTGAAGGAGGCCTGCCGACAGGCCATGGCCCTGGCCAAGAAGGGCAACGTCTACTTCGACCGGGCAAAGCCGTGGAAGACGGCCAAGACCGACCGACAGCGCTGTGCGGCCTCCGTCAACTGCTGCCTGCAGCTGCTCGACTCGCTGCGGATTCTCTTCGAGCCCTTCCTGCCCTACACCGCCGGGAGTCTGGGGGAGATGCTGGACAGCCGCGAGCTTTGCTGGAGCGGAATAGGCGAAAGGAATCTGGCGGCGGGGTGGGAGCTGGGCAGGCCGGAGATACTGTTTGAGAAGCTGGAACCTGGATTCGAGGCCGAGATACTGCAGAGGAGGCCGACCGACGGCACCGAGGGAGGTAGTGACGAAGTGGAACCCGAGAACAAGGGCGGGCAGTCCTCCGAAGAGGGGAACCTGCTGGACTTTGAGACCTTTACGAGCATGGATCTGCGGGTGGGACTCATCGAGGAGGTCGAGGACCATCCGGGGGCCGACAGGCTGTACCTGATGAAGGTGGATACCGGTGACCGGGTGCGCCAGATTGTCGCAGGGCTGAAACCCTACATGCCCCGGGAGGAGCTTCTCGGCAGCAGGGTGGTCGTGGTCCGCAACCTGAAGCCGGCCAGGCTGCGCGGCGAGGTGAGCGAAGGAATGGTCCTTGCTTCCGATGACGGTGAGGGCGGGGTTCGCCTCGTCCGGGCGTCGGAGGACGCATCTCCCGGAGAGAAAGTAAGATAGTAATACACGTTCCGCTGGAAGGGAGAGCCTGACAGTTGTATCACGGCTTCTATATGGGTGATCCGGGCTTCCTGCTGGTTATCGGGGCCGTTCTGCTGGGTCTGCTGGCACAGGGTCTGGTCAGCCGGACCTACGGGAAGTACTCCCGCGTCAGCGCATCATCCGGTCTATCCGGGGCCGAGGCCGCCAGACGCATCCTGGACGTCAACGGTCTTGCCCACTTGCAGGTGAGCAGGACCGGAGGCAGGCTCTCCGACCACTACGACCCCCGGAGCGGAACGCTGTACCTGTCGGAAAATGTGTACTCCGGCAGGTCGGTATCCGCGGTGGGAGTGGCTGCTCACGAGGCCGGACACGCCGTACAGCACGCCATGGGCTACAGTCCCTTCAAGGTGCGCAGCGTCCTGGTCCCCGCGGCGAACCTGGGCAGCCAGGCCCTGTTCCCGCTGATAATAGCCGGTTTCCTCTTCCAGATGACGCATCTCTTCTACGTCGGGGCCGCACTCTACGCCGGGGCGCTCCTGTTCCACCTGGTTACGCTGCCGGTGGAGATCGACGCTAGCCGCAGGGCGGTCGTACAGCTCAGGGCCACCGGCTCCGTGACCGACAGGGACGTGGCCGGAGTGCGGAAGGTGCTGGGGGCTGCGGCGATGACATACGTGGCCGCGGCCCTGGTGGCCATAGCCAACATGGCCAGGCTCCTCCTCCTGGGGAGGCGAAGCTAGTGTACCTCCCCTTCCTGCTGGTCATCGTGTTCTTCAGCGTGGTATGCCACGAGATCTCCCACGGCCTGGTGGCCTACCGCCTCGGAGACCCCACGGCATACAGGGCGGGCAGGCTTACATTCAACCCCGTGCCGCACATCGACATATTCGGAACGGTGATACTGCCGCTCTTCCTGGTGCTGTCCGGCAGCAGCTTCATCTTCGCCTGGGCCAAGCCGGTTCCGGTGAACTCCAGCTACTTCCGGAATCCCCGTGACGGCATGATGTACGTGGCCATGGCGGGGCCGGGGACCAATCTGGCCCTGGCCCTGGTGCTGGCCCTGTCCGCCCACCTGGGTGCGGGATTCCTGCCCGGATGGCTGCTGGGCACGCTGGCCATGGCCTCTCTGATAAACATCGTTCTCATGGTGTTCAACCTCCTTCCCATCCCTCCCCTGGACGGCAGCCGCATCGTGGCCCGCTTCCTGAGCGGCCGGACGCTGTGGAACTACATGAAACTGGAGCGCTACGGCCTGTTCATCGTCTTCGGACTGCTTTTCCTGGGAGTGATAACCAGAATCCTCTGGCCCGCTGTCACGCTGGCGGCCAGACTGCTGGATCTCGGACCCTTCCTCCACTACATTAGGTAGCTCGAAAGGAGCTTCTCATGCGCCTCTTAAGCCTCGGCCTGCTGCTTCTGGCGGCGGGAGCCGGATACTCCTCCCCATACGACGAAGTACCCATCACCCGGGACCTCTCCGGATACTCCGGCCAGGACGCGCCGGCCCAGCTCGCCAGGCAGACGCAGAGGACCGAGCCCTTCAGGGCACGGACCGTCCTCGGGGCCCGCGACAGCGTGGCCGACATGGTGATCCTGATGGAGGAGGGGCTCTCCGACAGCCTGGGAACGGCCCTTCTGCAGCAGTGGCTGGACGACATCGAGGCCGAGGAATACTCGGCGCAGATCACGGAGGTGTCCTACGCCACGCCCGAGGAGATAAGGGGGCTTCTGGACAGCCTGCATGCGCAGGGCATGAAGGGCACGCTTCTGGTGGGCGACCTTCCGGTGGCCTGGGCGGCGCTGGACGACTCCAAGAGCCGGGCCAGCGAGATGTTCCCCTCCGACTACTTCTACATGGACCTGGACGGCGATTGGGAGGACCTCTGGGACGGCTACCCTTCCCAGCAGAACCCGGGCCAGGACGGCTTCTACGACACGTGGTCGGGAGAACTCTCCCCCGAGATCTGGGCCGCCCGCATCAGGGTGGACAACCTCGGGTCCGTGGGAGACCCGGTGGAGATGCTCCAGGCCTACCTGACGCGAAACCACAACTGGAGGCAGAGCGGCGACCCCGAACCGGTCCGCGCGCTCTGCTACGTGGACGACGACTGGTCGTTCTGGGGCGGCCAGTACCAGAGCGCCATGGAGCTGCTCTACCAGGATGTGGAGCTCTTCGACACGGATTCCGTCACATCCGGCCCCGACTACGAGGACAACAGGCTTCCGGACAGCTACGTCTGGATAAGCCCCTACGTCCACTCCGGCCCCTGGGTACACCAGTGGAACCCGGGCCCTTCCACCACCTGGGACGAGATATTGCCCATAGGTCCCACGGCAAGGTTCTACAACCTGTTCGCCTGCTCCAACTGCCGCTTCACCACTCCCCGCTACATGGGCGGCATATACGCGTTCGCCACCGAGAGCGGCCTGGCCTCAATAGGCAGCACCAAGAGCGGGGCCATGCTCCATTTCACCCAGTTCTACGGCCCCCTGGGCGGAGGCGCTACCCTGGGAGAGGCCTACGAGCTGTGGTGGGAGCATATCGCCGCAAACGGCCTTACACCGTCCGAGAAGTACTGGCACCTGGGAATGGTCCTTCTGGGCGACCCCACGCTGGTACCTTCCATGTTCCTGACCGGAGTGGATGAGGAGGGCTTCGAAGGACCTGCGACGGTAACGATCGCCGCCGCTCCCAACCCCGCGGCATCTTCGGTGACGGTTTTCGCCAGCAGCCGGACCCCTGGCCGGCTGGACATGTTCGACACCGCCGGCCGCAGGGTCGCATCGGCTCCCATTTCCGGCAGCGCCGAGCTGCCGCTTGGCAATCTGGCCCGGGGAGTCTACCTCCTTGTGGCCAGGTGGGACGACGGATCCCGCGCCACGCAGAGATTAACGGTGCTGGGCCGTTGACGCGGCGGCGCCGCACGGTACGAAGGGACGGCTAGAGCTCTGCCCAGCGCCCGGGGTCCGCGGGCAGACGGTCCAGTATGCGGTCGTTTACGCTGAGACCGTAGCGTTCCTCCAGGGTCGTCATCCACTTCTCCAGCCTGCTGAGGGCCTTCTCACGCCGGATCTGGTTTCGGAGGCTCGCATAGGCCTCCTCCAGAGTGGCCTCCCTCGCCGGCAGAACCCGTCTGAGACGCAGCCCGGCCATCAGCTCCAGCTCCGGGCATCTCACGGGCCCGTGCCATTCAAGGGTGTCTTCGGGGTCCAGCGAGAAGGCGGCATCGGCAAGGGCGGACGGAAGCATATCGGCCTCCAGCGGCATGGTGGTCCCGTCGGACCTCTGCTCGTCCAGGAAGAGCGGACAGGCATCGAACTCCGACGGCGGCGATCCGCCGGAGTCGGCGATAGCCGTGAAGAGGGGGGCCTCCGACCAGGGGAACACCACTATCTGCAGACGCCTGCGCTGGGGCAGCCGCGGCGGCTCGGACAGCGATCGGTAGCGCTCCTCCACCTCCCGGCGTGTCACCTCCGCGCTGTCCTCCACCATCTCGCTGCGGATCAGCTCCAGGGCACACCTCTGCCGCAACTCCCCGTCGGCCGGAAGGGCCTGCTCCCAGGCCTCGGGTCGGACCTCCCGCAGCCATGCGGCCAGTGCCTTCCGCAGCAGCATCCGCCTCACCAGCAGCAGCAGCCAGCGCGGGCTGGAGGGATCCGCCGGGCCCCGCAACGACGCGTAGCGCACCTCCTCCGCCAGCTGGGGCTCCGTCCACCGTCCCTCGGGGCCCGATACGATTACGGCCCCCGGGTCGGGGACGAATCCCCGCGCGGAGAGCGAGTGGGCCATCTCCACAATGGCCGCGGTGTCTATCAGCGTCTGGTTCAGGGCGGACTGCAGAAGGCTGTCGCGCAGCAGCCCCAGCCTGACAGCCGTGGAGAGTGAGCGATCAGTGATCTCCCTCCGTGAGACCCCTCGCTCCATCAGGCCTACGGCGCTGTCCCCGGCTACCGCCGCCATTCGGCGGCGGCGTTCGGCCCTGACCATCTGCTCCACCTCGGGGCGATACATGTAGGACAGGCGGCGGATCTCCCTGAGGACCATCTCGCGGCGGGCGAGCCAGATGACGTACTCCGCAACCGGGTCCTCGGAGTCCAGTATTCCCCTGCGTCCGTCCGCGTCCAGCTCCCGCCAGCGGGAGGCTGCCTCCTCTACCTTAAGGGTGTCCCCACCGAGCGCGAGAAACCAGTCTCCGGATTCCGGCGGGCCGCCCCCGCATGCGCACAGGGCCGCCAGGACTGCAGCTATGGCCGGCAGATGCGGCGCTTTGCGGAAGAGCTCTGCCATCATTTCCTCACGTCCCGGTCAGAGGACAGTCCTGGGCTGGTACTCCCCGAACTCGTCACGGAGCACGCCGCAGATCTCACCCAGCGTGCAGTAGCTTCGAACGCAGTCCAGTATGACCGGCATCAGATTGTCGGGCCGGTTGGCGGCGTCGCCCAGCCTTCGAAGTGCCGAGAAGGAGGCGTCCCCGTCGCGGGAGGAGCGCACTTCGTCCAGCTTGGCCAGCTGCTGCCTTTCCACCTCCGGGTTCACCTTGAGCAGGTCGGCCGGCGGCCGCTCGTCGATCTGGTACCTGTTGACGCCAACCACTATCCTGTCGCCCTCCTCGATCTCTTTCTGCCAGCGGTAGGCGGCGTCCTGTATCTGACGCTGAGGGTAGCCCTGCTCGATGGCCTCGACCATTCCGCCCATGTCGTCAATCCTGCCCATGTACTCCAGGGCATCGGACTCCACGCGGTCGGTGAGCTCCTCCACGAAGTAGCTTCCGGCGAGAGGGTCCACGGTGTTGGTGACGCCGCTCTCGTGGGCCACTATCTGCTGGGTGCGCAGGGCTATGCGCACGGCGTGCTCGCTGGGCAGCGCCAGCGCCTCGTCCCGGCTGTTTGTGTGCAGGCTCTGGGTGCCGCCGAGGACCGCGGCCAGGGTCTGTATGGTGACCCGGACGATGTTGTTGTCCGGCTGCTGGGCGGTTAGCGTGGAGCCCCCGGTCTGGGTGTGGAAGCGCAGCCGGCGGCTCTTCGGATCGTCGGTGCCGAAGCGCTCCTTCATGATCCGCGCCCACAGCCTCCTGGCGGCCCGGAACTTGGCCACCTCCTCCAGCAGGTCGTTGTGGGCGTTGAAGAAGAAGCTGAGTCTGGGCGCGAAGCTGTCCACCTCCAGGCCGGCGTCCACGGCCGCCTGCACGTAGGCCATTCCGTCGGCGAGTGTAAAGGCCACCTCCTGCGCGGCGGTGCTGCCGGCCTCGCGGATGTGGTAGCCGGAGATGCTGATGGTGTTCCAGCGGGGCACGTTTTCGCTGCAGAAGGCGAAGATGTCGGTGATCAGGCGCATCGAGTGCCGCGGAGGGAAGATGTAGGTGCCGCGGGCCATGTACTCCTTCAGTATGTCGTTCTGGATGGTCCCCTTCAGCTTCCCGGGGGCCACGCCCTGCTTCTCGGCCAGGGCTATGTACATGGCCAGGAGCACCGACGCCGGAGCGTTGATGGTCATCGAAGTGGAGACGCTGTCCAGGGGTATGCCGTCGAACAGGACCTCCATGTCAGCCAGGCTGTCGATGGCCACCCCCACCTTGCCGATCTCTCCTGCGCTGAGCTGATGGTCGGAGTCGTAGCCTATCTGGGTGGGCAGGTCGAAGGCCACCGAAAGACCCGTCTGCCCCTGGTCGAGCAGGTAGCGGTAGCGCCGGTTGGACTCCTCGGCGGTGCCGAAGCCCGCGTACTGGCGCATGGTCCAGAGCCTTCCCCGGTACATGGTGGGCTGGACGCCCCGGGTGTAGGGCGGCAGGCCCGGGAAGCCCTGCTTATCGAGGTAGCCGCTGCCGGGATCGTCCGGGAAGTACACCCGATTCACCGGCCTGGAGGATCCGGTCACGAACTCCTCCCTGCGCTCCGGGAACCTTTTGAGGACCGGGTCGAGGACCTCCTCCTCCCAGACCTTCTTCTTCTCTTCGAATTCCTTCGTCATCTGCTCAGCCTCCGGTATGTCGGGTATCAGCCGTCCCCGTTGTCGGGGTCGTACTCCTGGGCCTCCTCCAGGCCCTGCAGGACCCTCAGGCCGCCGAGGGCCAGGGCCTCCATCTCCATCTCCCCCGGGTAGACCACCACGTCGGCCAGGAAGCTCACCCGCTCCCTTATCCAGCCGACGAACCTCCTGTCGTAGGCGATGCCTCCGGAGAGCACGACGGCGTCTACCTCCCCGGCCAGGACCGCCGCCAGGCCGCCTATCTCCTTGGATATCTGGTACGCCATGGCCTGGTAGACCTCCAGCGCCTTCCGGTCCCCTTCCGCGGCCCTGTCCTCCACCTCTCGCATGTCGTTGGTGCCCAGGTAGGCTACTATGCCGCCCCGGCCCTTTATCATCCTCTTGACCTCGGCCTCTGTCTTCTCCCCGCTGAAGCAGATCTTCGCGAGGTCGCCGACCGGCAGCCCTCCGGACCTCTCGGGGGTGAATGGCCCCTCTCCGTTCAGGGCGTTGTTGACATCGATCACCCTGCCCCGGCGGTGGCATCCGACGGAGATTCCACCGCCCAGGTGGACCACTATCATGTTCATCTCGCCGTAGTCGCACCCCATCTCCTCGGCCGCCTTGCGGGCCACTGCCTTCTGGTTGAGGGCGTGGAATATCGACCGCCTGGTGATCTCGGGGTGGCCGCTGTATCGGGCCAGGGGCTCCAGCTCGTCCACGACGACCGGGTCGACTATGAAGGCAGGGCACCCGGCCTCGGAGGCCAGCTCGTCGGCGATGAGCGCCCCCAGGTTGGATACGTGCTCACCCTGCACGCCCCGGCGCAGGTGCTCCTTCAGGAGCTCGGTGACCGTGAAAGTGCCGCCCCTCACAGGGTAGAGAAGGCCTCCTCTTCCCACTACTGCGTCCAGGCTGGATATGGAGTAGCCGGACTCCTCCAGCCTCTCGCGTATAACGTTCTCCCGGAAGGCGTACTGGTCGATGATCCTGTCGAAGGGAGCCAGCTCCTCCCTGGAATGGGAGAGCTTCTCGCTCCAAACCTCGCTGTGGCCCTCAAAGAGGGAGATCTTTGTGGAAGTCGATCCGGGGTTGATGGCCAGTATCCTTTTCGCGTCGGTCATCTTGCCTCCGTTTCAGGCCCCTCGGCCGCCAGAAAAGTGTTGCTGCAACTGCTGGGAAGCGTTAATAGTCTAAGGCATAGTCGCCGATATGGCCAGCTTGCGGACGGAGGATCCAGACGGTGCATGGCGGGAATCTGGAGCTGTCCAGGGAGGTGGAGGTTCTCGAGAGGTCCATACGCCGGCTGGAGGAGCGTTTCCGCCTGGAGCGGGAGGGCGCGCTCGAAGATGGAAGCCTGGACGCGCTGGAGCATCTGCGTGAGCGGAGCAAGCTCTTCTTCTCCCCGGAGATCGAACGTATGGGCAGGGAGCTTGCCCGCCTGTCGGCGGCGGTGGACGGCGACCTGGCCTACGCCGAGGAGGTCAGGAGCGCGGCCAGGGACGTGGGCATCCTCATAGCCAGGCTGCGGGCCAGATTCGTGGGAACGCCGCACCGGCTCCTTCGCAACGCCGGGCTGGTTAAGCGCGTGCACGCCCTGGGCGGGTACGAGGATCGGGGAGGTCGGCGGGAGGAGGCCGAACAGGAGGGCGAGGAAGACGACCTGGAGCCCACCGACCCCCCGGTGGAGTGCCCCATATGCAGCGAGGTTCTCATGCGCAACAGGGACTTCACCATCCTCTACTGCCCCGGCTGCGGAGCCACCCAGGACCTCTAGCGCCCCCGGCCCCGATCGGGGGACCGCAGGGGCGGAGCATTGCCTATATTGCCCGCGCACACAAGGCAGCCAAACCTGATCAACGCGTACCCGTTCGGGAGGAGACCCCGATGAAGCAGATAGATGCGTCCGCCCCCCGGCAGCCCCTGTCCGCCGCGGATCTTTCGGGCATGACCGGAAGATCCGTGACCCTGCACGGAATGGTGCAGAGGATTCGAAGGCTGGGATGGGGGGCCTTCATCGTATTGCGCCGCCACGACGGAATGGTGCAATGCGTCATGGGCAGCGAGGGAAACGAGGAGATACTGGAGGCCGTCTCCGAGGAGCAGGCCGTCAGGGTTACCGGCACGGTGAAGGAGGCCGGCATCAAGGACGTCTCCATCCATCCCAGGGACGTGGAGTTGGGGGTGGAGAGCCTTGAGATACTTCAGAGGCCGGCGGAGAGGGCCCCGGTCGACCTGACCAAGAAGATCCTCGACCTGCACATCGACACCAACCTCGACCTGCGACCCCTCAGCCTGCGGCACCCCGGGGAGAGGGCCCGTCTGCGGGTGGCCTCCGTACTGGGAGAGCTATTCTCGGATTTCCTGCGCCGCTCGGGCTTCACCGAGATCCATACGCCGAAGATCTGCTCCGCCGGCGCCGAGGGGGGCGCCAACATCTTCGGGGTCGACTATTTCGGCGAGAAGGCGTTCCTTGCCCAGTCACCGCAGTTCTACAAGCAGATGGGGGTGGCGGTCTACGAGCGGGTATTCGAGGTGGGCCCGGTGTTCCGCGCAGAGCCCCACCAGACAACCAGACACATCAACGAGTACACGTCCCTGGACTTCGAGATGGGCTTCATATCCGGCCAGGAGGACGTCATGGCGCTGGAGGCCGCCTTCCTCCGATGGGCCTTCCCCAGGCTGGCCGAGGCCTGCGGCTACGAGCTGGAGCTTCTGGGGGCGGATGTCCCGGATATTCCCGAATCGATACCCTGCATGACGCTGGGCGAGGCCCACGCCATGGCCGGGGAGGAGCTGGGAAGCGACTTCTCGGCCGAGCCCGACCTGGAGCCGGCGGAGGAGCGGGCCCTGTGCGCCCGAATGGCGGAGGACGCCGGCAGCGGCCTGGTGTTCGTTACGCACTTCCCCTCCGAGAAGAGGCCCTTCTACGCCATGGACGACCCCGGCGAGCCGGGGCTCACACTGAGCTTCGACCTGCTCTTCCGGGGCCTCGAGGTTACCACCGGTGGCCAGAGGATACACGACTACGGCCGGCAGATGGAGAAAATGGAGCGCTTCGGCCTGGACCCGGGGGATTTCGCCGGCTACCTGCAGGCTCACAAGTACGGGCTTCCGCCCCACGGCGGGCTGGCCATAGGGCTGGAGCGGCTGGCGGCCAGGCTGCTGGGTGTGGAAAACATCCGCCTGACCTCGATGTTTCCGCGCGACGTGAAGCGGCTGACTCCCTAGGGGGGCCCCAAGGCCGCCTCCATCCTCAGCCGGATTTCCGATCCTCCTGCGGGGCAGACCACGCTCAGCTCGCTGCCGCCGGTATCCAGGAGGTTCCACAGCGGCACGAGGTCCGTGGGGCAGTGGCCTATGCCCCGCAGGGAGTCCTCCCGCAGCAGCAGCGGATCCACGGGCATGCCCCGGAGGGGGCCCTCCGCAACGAGGTTCCAGGCGTGGAAGACCAGGCTGTCGCCCCTGCGCACCAGTCCGCCCACTACGGCAAGGTCAAGCCTTCCCGCCAACCGGGCCCTCAGCTCGCGGGCCATGGACAGGCAGGGCCCGAAACCGTCTCCGCCCCCGGTCCGCGACGCGGCGGAGGTCTCCTCCAGCACCTGCTCCAGGCTCAGCGAGCCTATGCTGTCCGGCAGGGGGCGGAAGCTCCCGGGAACCTGCGAGAGCGCAATCAGCACGGTGAAGCTGCGGGATCCGCCGGCGGGAAGGGAGTCTACCTCCGCCGTGAGCACGTCACCACTGACGTTCATTGAGGTTCTGCGCACCTCCAGACTCTGAAAGGGCGGATGCCCCCTGGGCATGGGCATCATGATCTCCAGGTCCCGCACCGGCCGGTGGCCCGAGTTCTCAACGGAAGCGGTGAGCAGCAGCAGGGTATCGATTCGGGAGGAGCCGCGGCTCCTGTCCCGCAGCCACTCCTTGAGCCGGTCGTCCGGGTCGGAGGCCAGAAGCAGGCGGTACTGGCGTCGGGCGTCCTCGAACTCCCCGGCGAGCTCCAGGAGGCTGCCCAGCCGGACTCCTGCGTCACCTCCCTCCATCCTGGCCGCCAGCTCGGCGAAGAGCAGGGCCCGTTCGGGAATGCTGGCCACCGTAACCAGGGAGCGCACCGAGTCGGAAGCGGAGATGACCGGCGCGGATACCAGCAGCGCCAGCAGAAGGGTCATCCGGAAAGCCCCCGAACCGGGTCCATGCCGGAGGCCCGCAGGGCAGGGAAGGCCGCGGATGCCGTACTGAGCCCTACGGCCACGGCGGCCACCACCGCGACGTTGAGCCCGCTGACCTTGACCGGTATGTGCTCGTGAAAGGCGTATACGTCGGGAAGGGTGACAAGGCCGGTGGAGCCGAGGACCCAGCATCCGGCCAGCCCCAGAGCCAGTCCGATCGCCGCGCCGGTCGATCCCACCAGGACCCCCTCCCACAGGAAGACCCTGGCCACCAGGCTCCTGGTGGCTCCCATGGCCTTGAGCATCGCGATATCGGAGCGTCTCTCGACGGCCGAGCGGGATATCGTTCCCACGATGTTGAAGGTGGCCACCAGCGTTATGAGTGCTATGGCCAGGAAGGAGCCCAGCCTCTCCAGCTTCATGGAGGCCAGCAGGTCGGGGTTGCGCTCCCGCCAGCTCTGAAGGACGGCCCCTTCCGGCAGCAGCCGCTCGACGGCCCGGGCCGCCTCTTCGGTGCCGACCCCCTCGGCCGGCCAGATGGACAGGCCGCCGTAGCCCCCTTCCGGGGCGAGCATTCGAGCCGCCTCCTCCAGCGGGAGATAGGCGATCTTCTGGTCGTTCACCGGCAGGCCGGTCTCCACGGCGCCGGTGAGCACCGCCCGCCCGACGGCTATGCCCCGGGCGGAGAAGAAGGCCCTGGGGGGGAAGAAAAGGAGGGTATCGCCCGCGCAGTGGCGAAGGCGCTCTGCCAGGTAGAGACCGGTTACCGTTCCCGGGAAGCCGTCGGAAAGGCGAAGGCTCAGATCCCCGTACACCAGCTTCTCCGCCATCCCCGACGCCGCGAACTCGGCGTCCGGTTCGACTCCCCGCACCAGGCAGCCTACGTCGACTGCCCTCTCGGGATGCCTTATCACGGCCTCCCCTTCCACGTAGGGGGAAACGGCGCGCACCTGTTCGAGTGAGCGGACCCGCTGTATCACCTCGGCGGAGATATGGAACCGCGACCCTTCCTCGGGCGTTGCGGTGAGAGGTGCGTCAACTGTCTGGACGGACTGGCCGATGAAGCTGCTGAGGCCGGCGAGTACGCTGGTAACCACGAGAAGGGCGGCGACACCCAGAGCCACTCCGCAGACGCTGACCACCGACGAGAAGGCAAGGCGCCGCCTTTGCGGGTGGCGACGGATGTATCGCCAGGCCAGGTGCCAGGACAGAGCGCTCATGGTCTCCCTTCTCCCATCGGTTCGGGCTTTGGCGCGGCGACTGGTGACAAATATGTTCAAAGGAACGTTTTGGAAAGGGCGGCCTTCCGGCCCCGGATCCAGTTCACGACATTCGAGAGGATCGGGCCCCATGCTGCACGCCGTAACGGTAGCGCTGCTTCTGGCCTCGTCCCCCGCGGACGGAGTGTCCGGCCCGCACGCGGAGGCGCTTGCCGCCCCGGGCCATCGGGCCGAGTATACACCCGAGGGAGCCTTTCTGCATCTGAGCTTCGCCCGGCCGCGGGTCCGAAGCACCGACCACGGCGATGTCGTGATGATACCCGGCCTGCCGCAGCGCACGGTGATCGGGGAGCCCCGGGTTCCCTTCAGGAGGATCATCGTCCCGCTTCCGCCGGAGGGGGATCCCGAGGTGAGGCTCACGGACGTCCGGACCTCTCCGCTGCCTGCGTCGGCCGGCGCGCTGGCCATCACGCCGGCACTTCGCGGTACGGGTCTGAGCACGGTCGAGGACTACTCCATACCGCGAAGGTCCGGCCCGGACTCCCGGCTGGATTACAGGGTGATGCACCTCGCCGGCTCCAGGGTGGCGGTGGTGGACATCTACCCGTACCTGCCCTCCTCCCGCGGATCCTACCTGGTGTCCGCGGAGCTCTCGGTGACCTGGCCCCGGACCCCGGGCTGGCGCAGGCTGGAGGACGGCCCGCTGGCTTCCGTCTGCCCCGCGGGCGCACCCTGGTGGCCGGAGGGGAAGGGTAGGACCGAGAGCCCCTTCTGGGGCAGGCCCTGGGCCAGGATGGAGATTGGCGAGACCGGCGTCTACTGCCTTACCGGCCAGGAGCTGCAGGAGGCCGGCTGCAGCGCAGTGGGCTCTCCGTCCTCCAGCCTGCGGATGCTTACCGGGCCGGGGGTTGAGTTCGACATCTTCGACCGCACCGAGCAGCATCCGCCGGAGGAGGTGGCAGTTCGGGTCCGCGACGGCGGCGACGGCGTATTCGACTCCACGGACTCACTTCTCTTCTTCGCCCGGGAGCTGAATCGCTTCGTCCTTACCGACTCCGGTCCGCCCGGGTCTGCGATAGATCACGTGGGCCACGAGTACGACGACAGAAACGTCTACTGGCTCACGTGGGGAGGTCAGCAGGGCACCGCCATGGAGGTGGCGGACGCCGCACCCGACGGTTCCCCCTCTTTCGGCGAATCCGCCACACACCACCTGTGGATGGAGGAGGACTACGCCTTCAGCAACTACGACGGATGGACCTGGTACCGCCTCTATCCCCAGCTGCCGCTCTACCTCTACCTGCAGACCCCGGACGCCTCCGGCCCCGGCACCGTCACCATCTCCTTCGCCGTTCCCCGGGGCAACGCCCCCGTGGATGTGATACTGGACGGCGACACGCTCTACAGCGGCAACATTCCTTTGGTCGGCAGCCTGGAGCTGGACTCGGTAGCCCTGGGCCCGGCTCCCAGGCTGACCATCAAGCCCGACACCGGAAACTGGACGGAGAACTACCTGGAGCACATCTACATCAGGTATCCCAGGTATCTCTCTTCGGCCGGCGGCAGGCTGGTCTTCCCCCGGCTGTCCGAAGCGGGCAGAAGGACGCTGGAGCTGGAGATGACGGCCGAGCCGCTGCTGTCCCTGGACGTGAGCGACCCTCTGCTGCCGAGGGTGCTTGGCGGAGGTGAGTGGTCGGAGGGCCGGCTCACGGTATCGCACGACCTTGGCCCGGGAACCTCCATGTACATCTGCCGTCCGGGCGACCTGCTCAAGCCGGACTCCCTGGAGCCGGCGCAGCCGGGACGTCTTGTGGGGTCGCTGGAGCCGGCGGATGTGGTTCTCATAGCCGGCGAGGGCCTTCTCCAGGCTTCTCAGCCCCTGCCGGCCCTGTACGGGCAGCGGGGAAGGAGCTGCCAACTGGTCGGCCTGGACGAGGTGGCGGACGAGTTCGGCGCCGGAGTCATGCATCCCGGGGCCGTGCGCTCCTTCATCAGGCACATGCTGGACAACTGGAGCGAGCCGGTGGAGGCGGTGGTGTTCGTGGGGAGCGGTCACTACGACGTGCTCAACCGGCTTACAACCACTCCCTGCCCGTTCCCGGTATGGTACTTCCACCAGTTCTGGAACATTCTGGTCTGCAAGGACGACTTCTTCCCCCTTTGCCACGAGGACCAGGAGATACCGGAGGTTCCCGTCTCCAGGATACCGGCCGACGACCCCACGGAGCTGGCCGGGTACATATCCAAGATAGCGGCCCGCGAGGGGGCCCTGGAGCCCGGCCGGTGGTCCTCCAGGGACCTGCTGATAGCCGATGACGAGTGGGGAGACGGATTGAACGAGAGCACCCACACCGAGCAGTGCGACATCATGGCGGACAGCATCCCCTCCAGGTACCGGAGGGAGAAGCTCTACTTGATCGAGTACCCGTGGCCACCTGGAACCGATCCGAACCAGGGCTCCCACCCGGACAAACCGGAGGCCAGAGAGGACCTGGTGGCCGAGTTGAGCCAGGGCTGGCGAATGGCCTGGTACTTCGGCCACGGCTCCTACGGCCAGCTGGCCCAGGAGAAGCTGCTGCTCTCGGCCGACGCGGTACGTGTGACCTCCGGGCCGGCCTCTCCCGTCCTGCTGACCTTCTGCTGCAACGCAGGCGACTATTTCCTCACCGCCGACGACTGCCTGGCCGAGTACTTCGCCCTGGCCCCCGAGGGCGGCTCCATCGTATCGATATCGCCCATAGGCGGAACGTTGAGTCCGCTGAACCTCACACTGGCCATTACGATACAGAACAAGGTGGAGGCCAGCCCGTCGGCCGGGATCGGAACCCATCTCTGGGCCGCCAAGGTCGAGATAGTGACTCCCGACTCCGCCGACAGGGCGAGCGATCCCACCGGGAACAGCGCCGCCAGCCAGTACCACTGCCTCGGCGACGGCGGAGTGGGGCTTCCCGCAGTGTCGGAGATGAACGGGGGCCTCGGCCTTGCGGGCGACAGCCTCCTCAGGGGAAGAACCGCCCGCCTGGAAATAGACGCCGGAGATGCCCAGTCGGTTTTCGCAAGGGTCACCGAGAGCGGTTCCTACGTCGACTACACCATGATCGGCGGCAACACCATGACCTACCTGGACTACGGCGGGGCCTTCTACCAGGGCAGCCACTCCGGGGACCAGGGGCCGCTGCTCCTGGACCTCTTCGTTCCGGTCCAGTCCGACACGGGTGCGCTGGCCCGCTGCGGCGGCCTGGCTGTCGGGGGTGCGGATGGGCTGGGGGCCGACGCCCTGGAGTGGGTTCCCCTGGCCGACCGGGGCGGCTACGAGGCCGATTCCACTCCTCCCGCGGTTGAGCTGTGGCTGGAAGGCTCCCGGCAGGACGCAAATCCCTCCGTATGGGGCGCCCAGGTAGTCCGGGCCCACCTCGAGGATCAGAGCGGCATATGCGTGCTGGGAGGCTCCGCCGGCAGGACCCTGCTGCTCAGCGTCGACGGCCAGGGTTTCGACGTGGGTGACTACTTCAGCTACCGGCAGGGAAGCACCACCAGCGGAGACCTGGAGTACGCGCTGCCGGCGCTGTCCGTGGGCGAGCACAGGCTGATACTGGCCGCCTGGGACGGAATGGCGAACGGCGTCCAGGACACCCTGGACTTTCAGGTCGTACAGCCTCCGGAGAGGCTCCTCAGCCAGGTTCTGGTCTATCCCAACCCGGGCGATGGGGTCCGCGTCTTCAGCTTCCTGGCCACTTCCTCCGGTGACGTGGAGGCCACGGTCTACACCGCCTCGGGCCGGGCGGTGTGGCACGGGTCCTCATCCTGCGGTCAGGGCTACAACCAGCTGGTCTGGAACGGCCGCGACGACGACGGTGACCCGCTGGCCAGCGGAACCTACATCTACCGGCTTCGAATGGAGGGCCGGGAGGGCGGGGCAAGCGAGAAGGTGGGCCGGCTGGCGGTGATCAGATGAGCGTGCCCGGAATGGAACGTGCGGCCGGCCTGCTGACCGAATGCTCCCGCCCGGCGGCTTTCACCGGGGCTGGCATGTCCAGGGAGAGCGGCATTCGGACCTTCAGGGGAGCTGACGGCTACTGGAAGCAGTACCGGGCGGAGGACCTGGCCTCGCTGCGGGCCATTCGAAGGGACCCGGAAACCGTATGGCAGTGGTACGCCGAGAGACTCCTTCACAACGCCGAGGTTGAGCCCCATCCCGGTTACCGCGCTCTGGTGGAGATGGAGCGGAGGCTGGGCTCCATGCCGGTTATCACCCAGAACGTGGACGGCCTGCACTCCCGCTCCGGGTCGGAGGAGGTGGTGGAGCTGCACGGCAGCCTGCGGACGGCCTCCTGTCTGGAGGAACCGGGGAGGAGCTTTCCAATGACGCCGGAGCTGCTCGGCAGCCTTCCGCCCAGATGTCCGTGCGGGGCAGTGCTGCGTCCCGATGTGGTGCTCTTCGGTGAGACGCTGCCCGAAGACGCCCTGGAGAGAGCCGACGAGGCGGCGCTTGCATGCGACCTCATGCTGGTGGTGGGCACATCCATGGTGGTCTATCCGGCGGCCGTATTCCCCCACAGGGCTCTGGGGGCCGGAGCCGGGCTGCTGGAGATCAACACCGAGCCCACGCCCCTGTCGGACGAACCGGGAGTGCTGAGTCTCCGGGGCCCTGCCGGGGACGTACTGCCGGAGCTGGTCGAGACGGCTTGGGGGGGGCGATGAAGCTGAAGCTGACCGTGGCGCTGCTTCTTGCCGCAGTCTCCGCCGGGGCCATGGAGATGTCGGTCCGGGTGCCGCTGGGGGCGCCCTCCACTCTCGCCGGCGAGACCGGTGTGTCACCCTGGGCTCCCGGCCTGACGCTGGCCGGCGGGCCGGGAGAGGTGATGCTGCCCGTCCGCCGACTCTTCGTGCCGGTTCCACCGAACAGCAGCCCTTCGGTGAGCTCCAGGCCGCTCGATACCGTGAGGATGCCCATCCCCGGGGATGGCTGGGCAAGGGCGCCCGTACTGGTGGGAAGCGGTCTGGACTGCGTTGCCCTGCCGGCTCCTCCCCGGGCCTCCTCCAGGCGCAGGGCCGAGCTGGTGGGCGTGACGCGCCTGATGGGCGTGCCGGTGGCGGTGGTGGATGTCTGTCCGGTCTCCTCGGAGTCCATGGCGTCCTGGGCCTCTCAGGTGCAGATCACGGTTTCCGCCGACGGCGGCCGCCCCGCCTCATTCGAGCCGCCGTCGGCGCTCAGGGGGGTGCTGGCCGGAGACGGCCCGGTATGGGGCAGCGAGAGCCTTCAGTGGCCGGAGAGCCCGTTCTGGGGCCGTCCCTGGGCCAGGCTGGCCATACCCGCGACCGGCGGCTACCGGGTAACCGCGGACCAGCTGGAGAGCGCGGGGTGCGATGTCTCGGGAGTCCCCGTGGAGACCCTGCGGATGCTCACCGGACCCGGCGTGATGTTCGGCTCGGCCCCCTCCGTCCTCCACACGCCCGAAGAGGTGGCCATAGAGGTGGAAGACCTCGACGGGAACGGCCTCTTCGATGGATCCGACGGAGTGCGCTTCCTGGGCCGGGGGATAGAGCGGTGGATTCCCCAGGGCGACACGCTGCGCTGGATGCAGCACCGCTACTCCACCCACAACGTCTACTGGCTGACCTGGGGAGGGGAGACCGGCCGAAGGGTCTCCGGGCAGGACGCTTCCCCGGACGGGTCTCCGGCCTACGGGCTTTCCGTCCCCTCGTGGTTCTTCCGGGAGGAGGAGCTGCAGTACCAGGCCGACTACGAGACGCGCACCGGCTGGGTGTGGGATGTGCTGGAGGACGGCGGCGAATTCCAGACAACCCTGGAGCTGCCCCGGTCGGGCAGCTGGGACCTGGCGGTGCGCGTGCTCTCACTGGGAACGGGTACCAGCAGCGTGCGGGTGTCGGTGGACGGCCAGCAGGTGGCCCAGGAGACCTGGAGCAGCCGACAGACCCGCTGGATTGTGGTGCCCGACCAGCCCCTTCAGCAGTCGAGTCAGCTGGAGGTGGGCTTCTCCGTCGAAGGAGGAGTGGAACCCTACCTGGCCGTCGACCTGGTGAAGGTGAGAACGACGTTTTCCGGGGGCGCGGCTGACAGGCCCCTGTTCCCCGGCCTGCAGGCCGGAGGCAGGTACACCTTCTCCATGGATGGCATTCCCAGCGACAGCAGGGTCTACGACGTCACAGACTTCCTCGAGCCTGTGAGCCTGGAGGGATGTCAGCCGGAGGGCGGGGGGCTGTCCTTCTCCTGGACGGTGAGCGACAGCACCCGCCTCCTGGCCCTGGAAGACGGCGACTGGCGCTCACCGGACTCCATAGCCGCGGCCTCTCCGGGCAGGATCCTGGCCACCCTGGAGGGTGCGGACCGGCTCTTCGTTGCGCCCCCCTCGCTCTTCGACGGGGTGTGGGGGCTGTTGGAGGTCAGCGAGGAGGCGGGACTGCTTCCGGCGGCGGTGACCACCAGGGAGGTATACGACGAGTTCAACGCCGGCATAGTCGATCCGGGCGCCATAAGGTCGGCCGTGCGGTGGGGCCAGGAGGAGCTCTCGCCCGGAGTGGAGGGACTCGTGCTGGTGGGCAACGGGCACTGGGACGTGCGCATGAACACGGTTTCGGTTCCCAGCCTGGTTCCGCCCTACACAATTCCCGGCAGCGCGGCCTCCGGGGATGGCGTCTGCTCGGACGACTTCTACGTGATGACCCATGACGGCGACATACTGCCGGAGATGCCCGTGGGCAGGATACCGGCGGAGGACGCCACCGATCTGGCCTCCATTACGGCCAAGAGCCTTGCCTACGCGGAGGGAGGTACAGCGGGAGACTGGGTGAACAGGATGATCTTCCTGGCCGACGACGAGTGGGGCAACAACTACTACCAGAGCGAGACCGTCCACACAATCGACTGCGAGAAGCTGGCCGAGGAGCACGCCCCCCGCTGGGCGGACCGGGAAAAGGTGTACCTGATAGAGTACCCCTGGCCCTCCGGCGGCGGTCACCCCGAGAAGGAGGACGCCAGGGAGGACCTCATAGAGGAGTACAGCCGCGGAAGCGCCTTCATGGCCTTCATCGGACACGGTTCGCCCAACCAGATAACCAACGAGAAGGTGCTGCGGGGCTCGGACGTGCCCTCGCTCTCAAACGGCCCCCGCCTCCCCCTCACCTACTGGGGAACATGCAACGTGGGCCAGTTCGACATTCCGGGCTCCACCTGCATCGGCGGCAGGTTGGTGGCCTCTCCCTCGGGCGGCGCGGTGGCCTCGGTGGCCGCCACCAGGGGCACCTTCAGCGCTCCCAACTACACCCTGGGAGCGGCGCTGATCGACTCCCTGTACGGCTCGGACGCCGGCCGGTCCATGGGCGAGACCACCTGGCTGGCGAAGATCGGCAACGCCTCATACACCGGTTCGGTGCGCTACTACGCCTATCTGGGTCATCCGGATCTCCGGCTGATGCTGCCGGATACCCACCCCACGCTCTCTCTCGCCATTCCCGAGCTGCGCAGCGGTCAGGCCAACGCCATCCAGGGAGCAGGATTCGATCAGCAGGGACTGGCCTCCGTGGAGGTCCGCGAGTCATCGGTGGACACCATCTACACCACACTGGGCGGCAACGTGATCAACTGGCGCAAGCCCGGGGGACCGGCGTACCGGGGTACCGTGGCCCTGGATGGTGGCGGCTTCGACCTCGAGGCCTTCGTGCCCCTGCAGTCGAGGACCGGCTCGCTGGCCAGGGCGGCAGCCACCTACCTGGGGGCGCCGGCTACCTCGGTGGCGGCGCTGGACCCGCAGACGCTGCTGGCGGGGGACCCGCCGGAGGACTACAGTGGGCCGGACATACAGATGTGGGCCCGCGGCTACCGGGGTGTGGAGGAGCCCCGGGTCAGCGGCGAGGTCACCGTAGAGGCCGAGCTGTCCGACAGCAGCGGAATCTGTTTCCTGGGAGGAGATGGGCAGTCGATAACCCTCTTCCTGGACGGCCAGGGAATCGACGTCAGCGACGAGTTCAGCTACCACCAGGGCAGCTCCGTCTCCGGAAGCCTGGCCGCCGGGCTGGAGCAGCTGTCCGCGGGGTGGCACACCGTCATACTCCGCTGCTACGACGGGGTGGGCAACATGTCCATGGACACTCTCAGACTGGAGTCGCTGCAGGGAGAGGACCTGGCCATACAGCAGGCGCTCGTATACCCCAATCCGGGCAGCGGCAGCAGGTGCTTCAGCTTCCGGGTGACCGCCGACGCCTTCGTACGGATAACCATCTATACGGTGTCGGGCAGGAGGATACGCACCCTTTCCTCCGACTGCTCTCAGGGTTACAATCAGATCATGTGGGACGGCCTCGACGCCGAGGGCGACAGCCCGGCCACCGGCAGCTACGTATACCGGATGGAGGCGGTGGCCACCGGAGGCAGCGTTTTCGACACCGAGGCCGAAGAGATTGGTGTTCTGGCCGTCGTGGAGGGTGGTTAGCTTGGACAGCGAGCGAAGCGGGCCGGAGACTGCGGACGGGAAGGTTGCCTGGCTCTGGAGGCAGGTGGAGCAGGCGCGCGACGGCGGAGATGTCGCAGTAGCCCGGGAGAGCCTGTCCCGGCTTCTGGCGGATCCCCGCGTACGGGGCACCGCCGACGAGGACCTGGCCATGCTGCACCTGTGCCAGCTGGAGCTGGAGGAGGGGCGGGTGGCCGAGGTCGCCAGGAGGATGACGGACTTCTCCTGGAACATCAGGCCCGGGCCCGCCGCGCTTCTGCTGTCGGCCGACGTCTATATGAAGCTGGACTGGTTCGCCCAGTCCCTGGAGTCCCTCGACCGCTACCTGAGGGAGATCCCGGACGACCTCGACGCGCGGCGCAAGAAGGGCCTGGTTCTGCTGATGCTGGACCGGGACGACGAGGCCGAGAGAGCCCTTCTCTCCGTGGCAAGGCGCGAGCGCTACCGGGTTCCGGCCACCCTTGCCTACCTGGCCATGCTGGAGGCCAAGAACGACCGGCTGGAGGAGAGCCTGCACCTGCTGATGCAGGCGCGCGACCTGGCCCCGTTCGACAGCCGCATAGAGCACACCCTGCTGCGGGTGGAGGCGCTTCGGGTCAGGCTGCGCCGAAAGGCACTGTCCCACGACGGCCTTCCCCTCGAGGACGTGGTGGGGGGCATGGTGTCGGGGATGATGGAGCTGCACGGGTACACCGAGGAGCAGGCTCGCTACGCCCGCGACGTCTGGAACCACTTCTGCGCCGTGGAGACGCCCACCGGCCGAAAGCCCGCCATCTGGGCGGCAGCCCTGGAGTACGCGGTCACCCGCAACGGCCCCCACCTTTCGCAGGAGGAGCTGGCCGACGAGTACGGAGTATCCGCCTCCCAGCTGCGGGAGCACTACAAGAGTCTGACCTCCAGCGTGGACCTCAAGGCCTCCGGCGATCTTCTGGCCGAGGCCGCCAGCCAGGGCTCGGCCCTCTCCAGCCTGGTACACCGCGAGGAGCTGGCCGACATCCTGGCAGGTGCGGTGCGAAGGCTCTCGGACTTCGAGACCGAGGCCGAGGCGGTGGCCTGGGTGTTCGACCGGATGGACCCGGCAGGCGAGGAGGAGCGCCGCGAGGTGGAGGACTTCCTGCGCTTCATCTGGAACCGCCGCCGCTAGCCACTCGGGGACGGAGTTTAAGGCCACTCGGGGACGGAGTTTAAGTTCATCAAATTCAGCGCTTGCGATCATCTATGTCCATTGGGGCACTGAATTTGATGAACTTAAACTCCGTCCCCGGTTGTTTGATGAACTTAAACTCCGTCCCCGGCTGACCGGTTGAGCCGGTTGACGTTTGTTCGCGGCGGGGCAGTTGCGTATATTCCATGCTCCCGATGAGCCCCAGCCGTGCGCGCGGCCGGGGATAAGCCAGCAATTCATGCGGCGCCCTGGGGCGCCGGCATCTGCTTCGGAAAGTGGTGGTTACAGAGATGAGCGATAACAAGTACGTCTACTACTTCGGAGAGACCGGGACAGACGGCGGCAGGGAGATGAAGGAGCTTCTCGGCGGCAAGGGGGCCAACCTGGCCGAGATGACAAGGATCGGCCTGCCGGTTCCTCCCGGATTCACCCTGACCACAGAGGCCTGCGATCTTTTCAACAAGGCGGACGGCCAGTGGCCGGATGGCATGGAGCAGCAGGTCAGGGACAACCTCAGGACGCTGGAGGAGGAGAACGGCCGGAAGCTGGGTGATCCCTCCGACCCGCTCCTGGTCTCGGTCCGCAGCGGAGCCGCAATCTCCATGCCCGGCATGATGGACACCGTCCTCAACCTGGGCCTGAACGCGGAGACCCTGAAGGGCCTGGCCGAGAAGACGGGCAACCCCCGTTTCGCCTGGGACTCCTTCCGGCGCTTCATACAGATGTTCGGCGACGTGGTCATGGGCGTCTCACACGCCAAGTTCGAGGCAGAGCTGCAGGCGGTCAAGGACGAGAAGGATGTGGAGCTGGACACCGAGCTGGACGTGGAGGACCTGAAGAAGGTGGCCGACAGGTACAAGGACCTCTACAGCCGCGAGCTGGGCGAGGATTTTCCCAGCGACCCCTGGAAGCAGCTCAGGCTGGCCATAGACGCGGTCTTCGGCTCCTGGAGCAACCCCCGGGCCATCCGCTACCGCGAGATCAACGAGATCAGCGGCCTGCTGGGAACCGCCGTGAACGTTCAGACCATGGTCTTCGGCAACATGGGCGAGAGCTCGGGCACCGGAGTGGCCTTCACCCGAGACCCGGCCACCGGGCGCAACGAGTTCTACGGCGAGTACCTGATGAACGCCCAGGGCGAGGACGTGGTAGCCGGCATAAGAACGCCGAAGCCCATCAAGACCATGTCCGAGACCAACCACGCCGCCTACGAGCAGCTTCTTTCGGTCCGCGAGAAGCTCGAGCAGCACTACAAAGACATGCAGGACCTGGAGTTCACCATCATGGAGGGCAAGCTCTACATCCTCCAGACCCGGACCGGAAAGCGCACCGTTTTCGCCGCCCTCAACATGGCCGTGGACATGGAGGAGGAAGGTCTCATCGACCGCAACACGGCGATACTGAGGGTCCCCCCCACGAGCTTCAACCAGCTGTTCGCGCCGGTGCTTGACCAGCAGGGCAAGAAGGAGGCCGACCTGCTCACCACCGGCCTGAACGCCTCCCCCGGCGGGGCCTGCGGCAAGGTGGTCTTCACAGCCGACGACGCCGAGGAATGGGCCGATCGGGGCGATGATGTGATCCTCTGCCGCCAGGAGACCAGCCCGGAGGACATCGGCGGAATGGCTGTGGCGAAAGGCATACTCACCGCCCGTGGCGGAATGACCTCCCATGCGGCCGTGGTCGCCCGCGGGATGGGAATCCCCTGCGTGGCCGGGGCGGGCGATCTCACCATCGACAGCTCGGCCGGCAGGATGACCTGCGGCGACGTCACCATATCCGAGGGCGACGTAATAGCCATCGACGGCTACACGGGCCACGTCTACGGGGACGAGGTAGCGGTTGAGCCCTCGGAGATCGTTCAGGTCCTGCGCGGCAACATGAGCGAGGAGGACTCCGACCTCTTCCGCAAGTACTCCATGCTGGTGGGCTGGGCGGACGAGGTTCGACACCTGGGCGTGCGCACCAACGCCGATACTCCCAAGGACACGGAGATGGCCGTGCTGTTCGGCGCAGAGGGAATCGGGCTCTGCCGCACCGAGCACATGTTCTTCGAGGGGGAGAGGATAGTATCCTTCCGCAAGATGATCCTGGTGGCCGAGAAGGTCAAGAAGCTTCGGGAGCGAATCGAGGCCGGCAACGGCGACGAGGCGGCCCTGGAGAAGGAGCTGGAGGCCCCCCTGGCCACATACAACCAGGCGCTGGAGGAGCTTCTTCCCCTGCAGCGCGGAGACTTCGAGGGCATCTTCAGGGCCCTGGACGGCAGACCCTGCACCGTCCGCCTGCTGGACCCGCCCCTGCACGAGTTCCTTCCCAAGGAGGAGGAGGGGCAGAAGGAGATGGCCGAGGTCATGGGCATACCGGTCGAGCAGGTCCGCCGGACGGTGGAGTCCCTGGAGGAGTTCAACCCCATGATGGGGCATCGCGGCTGCCGTCTCGGCCTGATATACCCCGAGGTTTCCGACATGCAGGTCCGGGCCATCATGGAGGCCGCCATAAGCGTAAGCGATGAGGGAGTGGAGGTCCACCCGGAGATCATGATCCCTCTGGTGGGCCACTGGAAGGAGCTGGACATAGCCCGCAACCGGGCCCAGAAGGTGATCGACAGAGTACTGGAGGAGAACGGTAAGACCGACTCCGACGTCGAACGCAGTGCAGGCTATCTGGACTACCGCATAGGCACGATGATCGAGGTTCCCCGGGCGGCGGTTACGGCCGACCAGGTGGCCGAGGTGGCCGACTTCTTCAGCTTCGGCACCAACGATCTGACGCAGATGGGCTGCGGATTCTCCCGCGACGATTCCGGCGCCTTCCTGCAGGACTACGTTTCCATGGGCATATACGAACGGGACCCCTTCGCATCCATAGACGTCGACGGCGTGGGCGGACTGGTCGAGATCGCCGTCCGCAGGGGACGGTCGAAGAAGAAGGACCTGAAGGTCGGCGTCTGCGGCGAGCACGGCGGCGATCCGGCCTCCATCCGCTTCTTCGCTTCGGTGGGGCTGGACTACGTTTCCTGCTCACCCTACCGTGTTCCCGTGGCAAGGCTGGCCGCCGCCCATACGGTCCTGGAGGGCGGAGAGTAGCGGGGAGACGCTTGAACGATCAAGGCCGCACGGTAGTAGTTGCAGAGAGCGACCCCGATCTTCTGGGGATGATGGAGAGGGCCCTCCACGAGGAGGGCCTTTCCGTCCACACCGCCATGGACGGTTTTCGGGCCGTCGAGATGGTGTGCGAGGAGGCCCCCGACCTGGCCATCCTCGGCTACTACCTGCCCAACCTCTCCGGGCTCAGGGTCTGCCGGTTCCTCAAGAATCGCGAGGAGACCGCCGACCTCCTGGTGGTGATAATCAGCCCCACAAGCGACAACCGCATACAGCGGAGGGCCCGCTGGGCCGGGGTGGACCGGGTGCTGGCCCTTCCCTTCGGAGTCGATGAGCTGGTCGGGCTCTGCGGAGGTCTTCTCTCCGGCTGCGAAGCGTCCCTGGAGCCCTTCCGCTGCGCCGACCCGGAGTCCATCCGCGATATCCTCTGCGACATGCTCGAGCACCGGGTGGAGCACCTGGAGTCCGTTCGGGAGCTGGCCGAAAGACTGGACCTGTCCACCTCCGCCCGCGAAGTTTTCATGCGCATCGCCGAGGGAGTCCTCACCGGCCTTGGAATGGACCGGGTGTGGATAGCCCGATACCTGCCCGAGACCGACCAGCTTCTCACGGAGGCCACCGTGGGCCGGGGGCTGTCGGACGAGGCTTCGCCCATTTCCCTTGAGGAGAGGCCGGACATGCCGGAGGCGGTGGCCGTCAGAGAGAGGAGGGTGGTCCGCTCCTCGGAGCTGCACCTGCCTCCCCAGAGGCTGGTCTGGGCGGGAAGCACGGACTACATCGACGTTCCCCTGCTGGCCAGGGGAAGGGTTCTGGGACTGCTGCGCTGCGATCATCTGGTTAGCGGAAGGGGATTCACCAGCGAGGAGACAGAGGCGCTGAAGCAGTACGCGGACCAGGCGGCTCCCACGCTCTTCAACTCGCTGGGCGTGGAGGAGATGAGCGAGGGCCAGGAGCAGATGTCGTCCATACTGGGCAGCCTGGATTCCGCCGTGGTCGTTGTGGACAGCAAGCAGATCGTCCTGGAGGCCACCTCCAGGGTGAAGGACCTGTTCGGCAAGCAGCCGGGGGAGATGAGGGGAAGACCCCTGGACGAGGTGGTTCCAATCCTGGGTCGGGAAGAGAGGGCCCGAATGCTGCAGGAGGTTCTGGAGGACGGAGCCTCCCGTACCGAGGACGGCGTGAAGCTGGCACGCGCCGGAGCCGGCAGCCTGGTCCTGCAGATAAGGTACGTGCCCTACCGGAGGAGCGGCCGCATAACCGGGGCGGTGATCGTGGCGGCGGACGTCACCGAGGAGTACCACCTGCGCGAGAGCCTGAAGCGCCGCAACGAGGAGCTGGAGACCATCTCCAGGATAGGGAGCAAGCTGAACTCGACTCTGGACCTGGAGGAGATATCCACCACTCTGGCCAGGACCATAAAGCAGTTCCACCCCGACGAATGCATATCCATTCTGCTGCCGGCCGAGGGCGATGGCGAATCCGAGTACTTCCGGGCGGCGGCCACCGTGGGATTCCCGCGCGAGTACGACACCCTGGGAAGCCGGCTCCGGGTCTTCGGATCGCCGTCCGATTCGGAGGAGGACGACGTCTGGGAGCGCCAGGGACTGATCTCGGTGGCCGCGAGGAGCGGCCGGGCCGTCAACGTGGATGACGTTACCCAGGACAGCAGGTACCTCGAGGTGCTGCCGGCGACGCGCAGCGAGATGGTTGTCCCCATGGTGGTCCGGGACAAGGTGGTGGGCATCATCGACATCCAGAGCTCCCTGCCGGGAAGGTTCTCGGCCGACAACGTCAGGCGGATCAACACGTTGGCCAACCACGCGGCCACCGCGGTGGAGAACGCGCACCTGCACGCCAAGGTATGGGAGATGGCCCAGCGGGACAGGCTCACCGGTCTGCGCAACCTCAGGTTCTTCGAGGACAGGCTGAAGGAGGAGCTGGACAGGGCGAGCAGGTACGACTCCCCCTTCTCCGTGATAATGATGGATATAGACGACTTCAAGCACTACAACGACTCCTTCGGACACCCGATGGGAAACGTGCTGCTGCGGACGGTTTCCCGGGCCATCGCCTCAGCGCTGCGCGAGGTGGACATACTGGTCCGATACGGCGGCGAGGAGTTCGTCTGCATCCTCCCCATGACCGGTCCGAGGGAGGCGGCGGAGATAGCCGAGCGGATTCGCCGGAAGGTGCTGGAGGCCAACTCCGAGATTCCCCACGCCTCCGAGCAGCCCCGGGAATGCGTGAGCATCAGCCTGGGCGTGTCCAGCTTCCTCACCGACGTGAGGGACCGCGACCGGCTGCTGGAGGTCGCCGACGAACGGATGTACGCCGCCAAGCGGGCGGGTAAGAACCGCGTGTGCTCACCGGCGCTGGGCAACTGCCCCCCGGACTCGTGATCGGGTGAAGATCCTCGACATCACCATGTTCTACAGCCCCACGGGGGGCGGTGTGCACCGCTACCTGGAGGTCAAGCGCCACTGGCTGCGGCGGGAGCTGCCCTCGGTGGAGCACGTTCTTGTCATCCCCGGGGAGGAGCCGGGAACGACGGAGGACGGTATGGGAAGGGTCTACTCGGTGGGGGGCATTCCGCTTCCCTTCTCCCCGGGCTACAGGCTTCCCGTGGGTGGCCGGGGTATATCCAGCATCCTGCGCGAGGAGGCCCCCGACCTGATCGAGTCCGGTTCGCCGTTCACCATGCGCCGGGCCCTGTCCCGGACTCTGAGGAGGGGCGGGCCACCGGTGTTCGACTACTACCACGCCTACTTCCCCCCGTCCTACGCCGCCGCCCTGGGACGCCCCCTTACCTTTCTCAAGGGCCCCCTCTTGAGGCACGGCTGGAGCTGGCTAAGACGGGCGTACGCCGACTCGGCCGGCGTACTGGTGTCCTCGCCCGTGATTCGGGAGGTGCTGGCCCGCAACGGCATAGGGAACACACTGCTTGCGCCCCTGGGGGTGGACGTGGACAGGTTCCGGCTGAAGCCCGGGGCCGGCGGGAGGGCACCGGTGCTGCTGTTCGTGGGCAGGCTCACCGAGGAGAAGGGCCTGACCGTGATTCTCGAGACCTACCGCCTTCTGCGTCAGAGGGGCGGGGTACGGCTGCTGCTGGCCGGCGACGGCATCCTGCGGGAGAAGGTGCAGAACCTGGCCGAAGAGGATCCTGACGTCAGCTACCTGGGCTACGTACCCAACAGACGGATGCCGGAGGTATACGCCCGGGCGGACCTGCTGTTGTCGGCGGCTCCCACCGAGACGCTGGGTCTGTACTTCCTGGAAGCCCTGGCCAGCGGAGTGCCCGTTGTAGGCCTCTCGGGAAGCGGGCTGATGGATGTCCTGCCCGAAGAAGTGGCCCTGGCCGTCCCGCATCAGCTTCCCCGGGAGCTGGCCGCGGCCTGCGTACGCATGCTGGACGATCCGCCACCTCCCGAGGTCTGCCGTGAGGCGGTGCTCGAGTACGCCTGGCCGAAGAGGCTGCGCCGAATAGTGGGCCTGGAAGCCGACATTGCCGGGCTGGAGCTCCCGGAGGTGTCGGCATGAGCCGAACCGAGCGGGTAGCGGTGCGCGACGGTCTTACCTACGACCGCCACAGTCTGGTGGACGCCCTGGAGGAGATGGTCGACTCCGTAGGCGGCTGGCCGGAATCCATGGGACCCGGCTCGCGGGTTCTTCTCAAGGTGAACATGCTCACGGCCAAGCCGCCGCAGAGGGCAATCACGACCCATCCGCAGGTAGTGGCCGCAATGGCCGGGCTGCTGCTCGACCGCGGCTGCCGGGTTGCCGTGGGGGACAGTCCGGGAGGCGCGGTCAAGGGAGTTCAGCGCTACTGGGACAAATGCGGCTTCAGCGCCGTGGCGGAGGAGATGGGCCTGGAACTGGTGAACTTCGAGAGGTCGGGCTCCGAGGAGCGGGTCGTGGAAGGGTTCGTCTACCATATCGCCAGGCCGGTCTTCGACTTCGACGCGGTGATCAACATGTGCAAGCTGAAGACCCACATGTACTGCCGGCTCACCTGCGCGGTCAAGAACGCGTTCGGCGTGGTTCCGGGACTGGGCAAGGCCATGATGCACAGCCACGCCGTCAGGCCGAAGGATCTGGCGCGGAGGATCGTGGACATCTACCGGCAGGTCCGCTTCGACATGGTGGTGATGGACGCCGTGCTGGCCATGGACGGAAAGGGCCCGAGCACCGACGGTAATCCCCGCGACGACGGGGTCATGGCGGTGGCCACGGACAGCGTGGCCATGGACATGGTCGCCTCGGAGATGGTGGGACTGGAGACCGACGGGCTGGGGACCACACGGGCGGCTCTGGATGCGGGCCTGGGGGTCGACAGGGGGAGCGTCGAGGTCGACGGCTGGCACGATTTCGAGGACTTTCGAATCCCCTCCAACCGGTTGTACAACATGGTGCCCCCGTTTCTGGGTGGGCTGGTCAGGCCTCTGCTCAGGCGGTCGCCCAGGAGCAACGAGCGCTGTACGGGGTGCGGCTTCTGCGCCCGCAGCTGCCCGGTGGGAGCCATCACCGTAAGAAACGGCAGGGCCAGGATGAGCACCCGCAAGTGCATCCTCTGCCTCTGCTGCCATGAGCTCTGCCCCGAGCGCGCCGTGGAGGTCAGGACGCCTCTGGGGCGCTGAGGAGGTGGCGGACTCCCGGGAACCTTTCGCGGCCGGTCGTTTCTTTTTAGAATCCACAGTCTGCCCCGGAAGTGGAGGACAGATGGCCAGGAAGAGACTCAAGCACCGCCTGGAGTACATCCTGCTGCGGGTTATCGTCTGGAAGCTCGGACTGCTTCCGCTGAGGGCCGCCCTCTGGGCCGGCGCCCGCCTGGGCTGGATAGCCTGGCGGGTGCTGCGGGTCCGCCGTGGCGTGAGCATGATCAACCTTCGGCAGGCCTTTCCGGACCGCGGCGAAGATGAGCTGGACCACATAGGTCTGGCCTCCTACATGAATGCCGGTCGCTTCATGGTGGAATTCTCCCGGCAGAACAGGCTGGACGACGAGCACATTGCCCGGCACGTGAAGCTGGACGAAGGCAGCCGCGAAGTGCTGCAGGAGGCCCTCTCCCTGGAGACCGGTCTGATAGGTCTCAGCTTTCACTTCGGCAACTGGGAGCTTCTGGGAGTTGCCCAGCGTCGGTTGGGATTCCATGTATCGTTCCTCGTGGGGCAGCAGAGGAACAGGCTGGTGGACGACTACATAAACGGCCTGCGCGCCTCCCACGGATTGGAGATAATCACCCGCGACGCTGCCATGCGCCGAATAGTCAGGATAGCCAGGAACGGAGGCATCGTGTGCTGGCTCTCCGACCAGGACGCCGGCAAAGGCGGGCTGGTGGTGGACTTCTTCGGCTATCCGGCCTCCACTCCCCGGGGCGCGGCGGCCTTTTCGGTAAAGCTGGGCATGCCCATACTCGTGGGCTTCATGGTGCGTGAGAGTGGGCCCGACCACCGTCTGGTGTTCGGCGGCCTGCTCTGGCCCAGCGGGGACCTTCCCCGGGAAGAGGCCGAGCTGGAGCTCACCCAGCGATATACGAGCATACTGGAGGACATGGTCCGCCGGCATCCGGAGCTCTACTGGTGGCCGCACAGGCGCTGGATGACCACGGGCCTTTACAGAAAGCGCAGACCGGGGGATACTGCAACGGGGGACGGAAGCCGACAGGCGGGAATGGGGTCTTAGATGAAGAGCAGGGTAGCCGTTCTCAAGACCGGGCCCGACACGGTACTGGAGGACTACTCCAGGCTGCTGCGGAGCATAGGCTACACGGACTTTCTCGACAGGAGCACGGACGTGCTCCTGAAGATCAACATCTCATGGCACCACTGGTATCCGGCCTGCTCCACCACGCCATGGCAGCTGGACGGCGTCATAAGGACGCTTCTGGACGACGGCTTCCGGCGTGACCAGCTGGTGTCCACCCACAACAGGACAGTGGTGGTAAGCGACAAGAAGGGCGAGAAGGGCAACAACCTCAGGGGGGTGGACGAGGACCTCCACCAAATCCGGAAGGTCAGACTCTACGAGCCGCCGGTCAAATGGGAGGTCTACAAGCCTCGGAGGCCCTTCCGGGTACTGGGGAAGATCTTCCCCGACGGCGTCAAGATCCCCGATTTCCTCGTGGGCAGGAACATCATCCATCTTCCCACCATGAAGACCCACGTCTTCACGACCATCACCGGCGCCATGAAGAACGCATTCGGGGGGCTGCTCAGCGAGCGGCGGCACTGGACCCACGCGGTGATCCACGAGACCCTGGTCGATCTGCTGCGGATCCAGAAGGACATTCACCCCGGTATCCTGGCGGTCATGGACGGAACCTTCGCCGGGGAGGGTCCGGGGCCCCGGGCCATGATACCCCACGTGAAGAACTACATTCTGGCCTCGGCCGACCAGGTGGCCATAGACGCCATAAGCGCGAAGATGCAGGGCTTCGACCCCATGAAGCTCGACTTCATCAGGCTGGCCCACGAAGAGGGCCTGGGAGTGGGAGACCCCAGGGACATAGAGACCGTGGGGAAGGACATCTCCGACGTGGACTTCGGCTTCGTTCAGACCGACACGTTCGCCAGCCGCGGACAGAAGCTCATCTACCACGGTTTCCTGAAGCCGCTGGAGGGGCTTCTCCTGCGCAGCCCTCTGGTTCCCTGGTCCTACCTGGCCAGCAGGGCATACCACGACCTTTTCTGGATAAACGCCGTAGGCCGCAAGCGGATACAGTGGGCCAAGTCCACGGACTGGGGCAGGCTGTTCGAGAGGTACGGCTCGCTGGAGACCATGCCCGCAATGGAGGGGGAGGATGGGGGCTGAGCGCCTCTCGGTTCTGGGCTGCGGCCGCTGGGGCGGCTTCCACCTCTGGTACGGCAGCCGGGTGGGACTGGATACGACCGGCTGGGAGCCGGAGGGCTCGGAGCCCCTTCGAGACCTGGCCAGAGACCGGCGAAACGAATACCTGCAGCTTCCGCGGGACGTGAGCCTGACCAACGACCTCGAGAAGGCCCTGCAAGCCGAGCAGGTAATCGTCTCCGTTCCCGCCCAGACCTTCCGCTCCCTGGCCCGGGAGCTGTCCGCGCACGATCTATCCACCTCCGATCTCGTGCTTTGCATGAAGGGCATCGAGCGGATCACCGGCAGAAGGCTGAGCCAGGTCGCCCTCGAGGAGGGAGTTAGAGCGCGCAGCGTGTCGGCCTGGGTGGGCCCCGGACATCCCCAGCAGCTGGTGAGGGGCGTGCCCAGCTGCATGATCATCGCGTCCGAAGACCTGGATAGCGCCCACCGCGTAGCGCGCCGCATGGGCAGCCGGCTCATACGCTTCTACCGCTCCCCCGATCTGCTGGGAGCCGAGGTGGGGGCGGCGGCCAAGAACGTAATCGGCATAGCCGCAGGCATACTCGACGGCATGCGCTACTCGGGGCTGAAGGGCTCTCTCATGGCCCGGGCTCCGCAGGAGGTGGCCCGCCTGGTGGCGGCGATGGGGGGCGACTGGCGCTCTGTGTACGGCCTCTCCCACCTCGGCGACTACGAAGCCACGCTCTTCTCCCCCTTCAGCCGCAACCGGGCCTGCGGAGAGGCCCTGGCCTGCGGGGGGGAGACCGTCGGCCTGGCCGAGGGCGTGGAGACATCGGCCGCCATCTGCCGCCTCGCCGAAGAATACGGCGTGGACATGCCCATAACCCGCACCGTGCGCACCATAGTGGACGGAGAGGTAACGCCGGAGGCCGCCATAGAGGGCCTCTTCGGACGCCCGGAAAAGGAGGAGTTCCCTGATTCCCTCGGATAGCGGCCGCCCCCCGGCGGTCTTCGCCGACCACCTGCACGGCACCCCGCCCCTTCCGGGAGCCATGGAGGCGCGTACGGCCGCGGAGAGGAAGCTCGGCGGCAATCCCCGCAGCGCCGCCGCGGACGGGGTGGAGCTGCGCAGACACATAGACCGCTGCGCCCGAAAGGCCGCGGACTTCTTCGGAGCCCGGAGCTGCATCTTCTGCCCCCAGCGGACCGGAGCGGGACTGCTGATTCAGGAGCTCTGCCGGGGGGCTTCCGGCTCCATTCGCCACGCCGTGGTTGGCGAGCTCCCGGACCTTTCGCTGATGGACCCCATGCGACGGTTGAGACTGGCCGGCGCCGAGGTGGAGCTCTGCCCCGTGGAGCCGGGCGGGCGGGTGGACCCGGAGAGATTCATATCCATGCTTCGTCCGGGCGCTTCCATAGGCTGCCTCTCCTGGGTCTGCCGCACCACTGGTGTCACCCAGCCCGTGGAGGAGCTGGCGGAGGGTTGCGCGGAGATGGATGTGCCGCTGCTGGTCGAGGGCTCGGCAGCCGCGGGCAGACTGCCGGTGGACATGGAGTCGCTGGGTCTTGCGGCGCTGGTGGTGCGAAGCGGCGCCCTGGGCGCGCCCCCCGGGTTGGACATGCTCATGCTGGCCGGTGCCCTGGAGGTTCTCAAACCGGTTCCCGCCTCCTTCGAACCGAATCCGGGCGTGCCAGCCGGCATCGCCGCCGCGTTGGAGGAGCTGTCCACGGGAGTGGAGCCCAGGAGCAGAATCGTCAGCGAGCTGCGCGACGCCCTGGTCGAGTGGGTCACCTCCCGGATCGACGGATGCTGCTGTCCGGTGGATTCGCGGCATCTGGTTCCGGGGGCCTTCATGATCCGGGTCGGGAACGCCGCCCCCGACGGCCTCCACGCCAGGATGGAGGCGGCCGGACTCAGGGTAGCAGACCACAACTCCGCCGAGCGCCTGGCCTTTCTGTCAGCCTCCGGCATGGACGACGTCAACCCCGACCGCCTGGTGTGCGGCTGTCTGTCTCCGGGCAGCAGCATGGTGGAAGTGGAGCTCTTCTGCAGGGGCCTGCGAGACGTAATGGAATCCCGGTGATGGCCCGTCTGGTGCCCTGGGTCCTCATCCTCCTGGCGGCGGTGCCCCTCGCCGGCGGGGGCCGGCGCTACCTCTGGGTGGTTCGCGACGGGTTGCAGAGCGCCCGCAGCATCGACTCACTCCTGCAGCGGGCGACGCTGGCGGGGGCCAACGGCCTGGTGGTGCAGGTGGTGGGCAGGGGTGAGGCCTACTACAGCTCGGACGTGTTGCCCCCTGCCGAGTTCCGGGGCGTGGACGACCCCCTTCGCTACATGGTGAGCAGGGCCCGCCCACTGGGCATGGAGGTCCATGCCTGGATCAACGCCTTCCTGGTCTGGTCGGCCCCCTGGCGCCCGGCGGACTCCTCTCACGTGGTTCTGGCCCATCCGGAGTGGATGATGGCCGACCGCGAGGGCCGGTCCACCCTGGACTACGGCCGTGAGGAAGCCGAGCGGGCGGGGCTGGTAGGTGCCACCCTCTCGCCGTCGGAACCCCGCGTCAGGGAGATGCTGGGCTCCATCTCCCAGGAGCTGGTTTCCGGCTACGACATCGACGGCATCCATCTGGACTACATTCGCTACCCGGGCAGCGCCTTCGGCTTCGAGCCCCGCTCCCGGGCCCTCTTCACATTTCATTACGGTCAGGACCCGCTGGGGGGCGGCTACCCGCGCCGTCGCATGACCGGCAGCGCGGCGGAGGAGTGGTCGCGATGGCGGTCGGCCATGGTCACCGAGACGGTGGAAACGGTTTCGGCGGCCGTGAGGAGGGTGGATCCCCTCGCGGAGCTGTCAGCCGCCGTCA
Source organism: uncultured bacterium (assembly GCA_964553045.1). GTDB lineage: Bacteria > Fermentibacterota > Fermentibacteria > Fermentibacterales > JCC-6 > JAWLEP01. The sequence goes on from CAZKJG010000003.1 coordinate 45,500, forward strand.
TCGCCGATCCATGGGCGGCGGAGGGATCCTTCAGCTGTCCCTGGCGGGACTGGCTGAGGGACGGGCTGCTGGACCTGGCCTTTCCCATGGCCTACGCCACGGACCCGCAGGCGGCGGCAAGGCTGGCCCGGCTCGACACTTCGGTGGAGGCGGACAGGGTGGTCTACGGAATAGCCTGCTACAACCAGCCGCTGGAGCAGGCGTGGGACGCGGGCGAGCTGGCACTGAGCCGGGGTGCCGCCGGCGTATGCGTTTTCAGCCTGGGGGCCATGGACGACCGTGACGCCGTTCTGCTCTCCCGGCTGTGGGGAGGTGGCGGGCAGCGGGAAGAGGGGCTTCCGCCGGCCGCCTTCCACCGGCCCTGGAAGGGATGGCTGCGGCGTTGAGGATAGCGGTGCTGGCAAGCGGAAGCCGGGGCAACGCGGTGGTGGTGGAGCACGACGGTGTGGTCTTGTACTTCGACTCCGGCCTGAGCGGCCGTGAGCACTCCAGAAGGCTGCGCCAGAGCAGCCTGGACTGCGGACCGCCCAGCGCAGTGTTCCTCAGCCACGAGCACTCCGACCATCTCAGGGGCGTGGGGGTTCTGGCCAGGAAGTTCGGAGCCCCCCTCTACGCCTCACCGGGGACGGCCGAAGCGGCGGCTCCCCGTCTGGGAAGGCTGCCGGAGCTGGTCAGAATGCCCAACGGCGACTCGGTGGACATCGGGCCCCTGGAGGTGTCCGCCTTCTCCGTTCCACATGACGCGGCCGATCCCAGTGGCTATGTAATCCAGTGGAGCGGAGGAAGGCTGGGCATCGCTACCGATCTGGGGACCGCGGGTCCCCTCGTCAGGTCGCGGCTTTCGGACTGCAGAGCGCTGCTTCTGGAGTTCAACCACGACCTGGAGATGCTCTGGAACGGCAGCTACCCGTGGCAGCTGAAGCAGAGGATCGCCTCCTCCACCGGCCATCTGTCCAACGAGTCGGCGGCGGAGCTTCTGGCGTCGGTGAGCAATGACGGCCTGGATCTGGTTGTGCTGGCGCACCTGAGCGCCGAGAACAACTGCCCCGACCTGGCGGAGACCGCCGCCAGAGAGGTTCTGGAGGGGCCGGCGGTCTACGCCGGCTCGCAGGACAGAGCGCTTTTTGCGATGGATATTGAATAGGGGGACAGCTTGAGAGCAGCCGCTGCAGCCATTCTCATCCTGACCGCCCTCGCCGCGTCCGCAGGAGGGCTGAATCTGGATGCGTCCATGGGGATCTCTTACCCTGTTGGCGCATGGGGCGACAACATCGGAAGCGGTATAGGCACCAGGGCACTGGCTCTATGGAAGGCTACCGAACGGCTGGGCGCGGGAGCCGGGCTGGGCCTGACTCTCTACGGAGACGACTGGGAGGGTGACGCTTCGCTCTCCCGCCTGGCTCCGCAGCTGGTGGCCAGGGGCGTGCTGAGACCGGGAGCGGCCAGCTTCGAGCCCGGGCTCGAAGTAGGCGTGGGCATGTCCAGAAGCAGGCTCGGCTCTTCCGGCGGGGTGGACCCGGCCAGCTGGGACCCCTTCTGGAGGGCCGGCCTGCGCTGGGGCTTCGGCCTGGGCGAGGGGTTTCGAGGGGGCATCGGCTTCGATTTCTCCGGAGTCCTCTCCGACGTGGAGACCGCCGAGTCATTCGAGATCCTCTTCTCTGTGGGACGGGAGGTGGGCACGCCATGGTAAGGTGGGCAATCACCGCCGCCTTCGTGGCGGCGCTCCTGCTGGCCGGATGCGGCAGCAACCCCCTCTACTACAGGCTGGGAAGCGATTACTACCCTGTCTCCCCGGTGGGCACGCTCTGGGTCTACTCCGTGGAGGGCGGCGGCAGTGTCGTGGTCACCGTGGTCGACCAGGCCGAGGTGGCTCAGAGGTCCTGCTACCGTCTCCAGAGGGGGGCGGACTACACCTACTTCATCAACGACGAGGGCCTGCTGGAACACTACGAGGACCACAGTGTCCTCTACAACGGCTACGAGATACAGGTCTACGCGGGCTGGGTGCCCTACCTGGACTGGCCCCTGGCCGAGGGAGCTTCGTGGACAGATTCCATATCGGTCTCCACCTCCGAGCAGGGCGTGACCATAAACCACCAGTGGGTCAGAACCACCACCGTGGAGGGCCTGGAAACGGTCTCCGTACCGGCGGGCACATGGAGCGACTGCTACCACCTCAGCGAGACCGAGACGGAGATCAACTGGATTCAGACCGGGGGCTTCGAGCCCGAGACCACCACCGTGGTCCGCGACATATGGCTCGCCCCCGACGTGGGCATGGTGCGGAAGCAGACGGCCGACAGCACCGTGACCCTGAGCAGCTTCACTCCGGGAGACTAGGCCGGAAGCCCGAATGGACCTCGCCCCGCTGCTCCCATACCTGCTGCTGGCCGGCGGATTCGTCCTCCTGGTCAAGGGGGCCGACTACCTGGTCAGGGGCGGAAGCGAGCTCTCCACGCTGGTGGGGGTCTCGCCGCTGTTCATCGGGCTTGCGGTGGCCGCCCTGGGAACCAGCGCTCCCGAGGCCGCCGTATCCATTAAGGCCGCCCTGTCCGGCTACGGCAACATCTCCATCGGCAACGTCCTGGGAAGCAACGTGGCCAACTTAGGCCTGGCCCTGGGGCTGGCCGCGGCGGCCCACCGGCTTCCCTGCTCCCCCAGCACCCTGAGCAGGGAGCTTCCCTACAGCCTTCTGGCCGCCCTCGTACTTCTTCTGGCGGGCATGAACGCTTTCACCGGAGGGGCGGCCGTGTCCAGGCCCGAGGGGGCCATCCTTCTGGTGATGTTCGGCCTGTACCTCTACTACCTGATGAACATGGCCAGCGCCGACCGAAGGGCCGCATTCCTCAACGAGGACGTAATGGATCCGGGCGGCAGCAGGGGCGAGGCGGCCAGGGCCTCGCTGGTCACGGTGGGAGGGATGGCGGCCGTGGTCTTCGGCGGCCACCTGGCGGTGGACAACGCGGTGACCATCGCCACCAGGTGGGGCGTGAGCCAGACCCTCGTCAGCGTCACCATAGTGGCCCTGGGCACCTCCCTGCCCGAGGTGGTCACCACGCTGACGGCGGTCACCAGGGGAGAGTACGACATAGCGCTGGGCAACGTGGTGGGCAGCAACATATTCAATATCCTCTTCGTTCTGGGAATGACGGCCTTCATCCGGCCCATCGACTTCGACCCCAGAATGACGACGGACCTCCTGTTCATTATGGGTGTGACGGTGCTGCTCTTCCTGTTCCTGCTGCCCCGCAGGAAGCTGCAGCGCTGGCACGGCTTGGTGCTGATCGGTTCTTACGCGGCCTACATAGCGTTCGTGATCGCCCGCAGGTAGGTCGCGTTCGGCGGGAGGTGGGAACTAGTGCGCAGCCTGAGTTTCACCTGGAATACGGGCGGCTTCGGAACGTCGGCAATCGTGGCTTCCCGTCCCGACATCTCCCTGGAGATGGTGGCCGGAGAGGGCGAGACCTGCTTCTGGGTCGTGGATTCCCGGGTGGCCGACCTGTGGCCGAAGACCCTGAGGGACGCCCTGGCCGAGAGGGGCCGCAGCATGGTCCTGGAGGTCTCCGAGGAGGCGAAGAACATCCGGGTCCTCACCGGCATGCTGGAGGCGCTGCACGGGGCCGGTGCCCACCGGGGCTGGCGCGTGGTGGCCGTGGGGGGCGGGCTGACCATGGACATGGCGGCCCTGGCGGCCTCCCTCTACAACCGGGGCATGCACCTTACCCTGGTGCCCACCACCCTGCTGGGCATGGTGGACGCCTGCCTGGGGGGGAAGACGGGCGTCAACCTGCGGGGCGTGAAGAACCAGCTGGGCACCGTCTATCCCGCCGAGAGGGTGGCGGTCTTCACCGATTTCGTGTCAACCCTTCCGGCCAGGGAGGTGAGAAACGGCCTGGCGGAGGCCCTGAAGACCTCGGTGATAGCCGACGGGAACATAGCCCGGCTGCTCTGCGGGGATTTCGAGGACCGGCTGCCGGAGGTGGCCGAGCGCTGCCTCCGCGCCAAGGCCTCCGTGATCGGGGATGACCTGGACGACCGAGGCAGGCGGCACCTGCTCAACCTCGGACACACCCTGGGCCATGCCCTGGAGGGCCACAGCGGCTTCGGTCTCGGCCATGGCGAGGCTGTGGGGCTGGGCATGCTGGCCGCCGCCTGGATGGGGGCCCGCATGGAGCCGGAGTCGGGGATGTACGCCGAGCTGCAGCGGATCATGAGGGATCTGGGCCTGCCCACCCGGCTCTCCGGAAGGGTGAATGCCGAGGAGGCCATGTCCTTCGTACGGCACGACAAGAAGACGGTGGCCGGAGGTCGCAGATGGATCATCCCCCTGGGCTGGGAGCGCTGCCGGGTGGAGAGGCTGTCCCCGGGTGCGGAGCTGGAGATGCTGGAGGGGGCGCTGGAGGCGATCTCCCCGTGAAGAGCGTTACCGAGGGCAGCTTCTGGGACCACCTGGAGGAGCTGCGCTGGCGCATTCTCAAATCGCTGGCCGCCCTGGGGGGCGCCACCATGGGGGCCTTCTTCCTCAGCCGGCGTCTGGTTTCCCTGATGCTGGCCACCGGCCCCGAGACGCTGCAGGCGCTGGCGCCCACAGAGGCCTTTGTCGTCCACCTGAAGGCCGCGCTGGTGGCCGGCATCGTCATCGCCTCGCCCGTGGTCTACTACCAGTTCTGGCGCTTCGTCTCTCCGGGCCTTCACGGCCGGGAGAGAAGGCCGGTCCTGGGAGCCACCGCCCTTTCGGCCCTGCTGTTCACGGGGGGCGTGGCCTTCGCCTGGGCCGTAATGCTTGACCCGGCCATAAGGCTCTTTCGCAGCTTCGAGGGAGGGCGGATAGTAGGGGCCTGGAGCCTCTCCAGCTACGTGGGATTTCTGGGGAGACTCGTACTGTCGTTCGGCATAGCCTTTCAGCTGCCCATAGTGGTGCTGCTGCTGGCCGGCCTGGGAGTTGTGAGTCCGCAGACCATGGGTAGGTACAGGCGCCACCTGATAGTGGGGCTTCTGGTTGCCGCCGCCCTGCTCACCCCGCCGGATCCCATGACCCAGCTCGTCCTTTCGGCCCCCCTCTACCTGCTCTTCGAGCTGAGCCTGCTGCTGGCCAGGATCACCTGTCGGCGGAAGACTGCCTCAGGCGCCTGAGCCACCCCCTGAGCACATCGCTCAGCGTGGCCGACATCGGGATCTCGGCCCTCCATCCCAGAGTGCTCTCGGCCAGGGAGGGGTCTCCTTTTACCTCCATGATCCCGCCGCCTCCGGGACTCTCCACCACCTCGGGGTCGACGGAGAGGCTGGACGCCATGGCCTTCAGCAACTGCCGGCCCGACCAGGTGCGGCCGCTGGCGATGTTGATCCTCTCCGGCAGCCTTCCCCGGTAGTTCATGGCGGCCCTGAAGGCTTCGGCGGCGTCCCTTACGTCCACGTAGTCCCGGCGGGTGTTCAGCGGTCCGGTCTCCAGCCTGGGTGTAGCCCGGCCCAGCTTGATGCGCGCCAGGTTCCGGGCCAGGCTGGGGATGAGCATCACCGGCCGCTGGCCGGGTCCGGCCAAGTTGAAGAGCCTGAGAATGCAGAGCTCGGTCCCGTAGAGGCCGGCCATCTCCCTGGCCAGCGCCTCCCGGGCCGCCATGCTCCTGCCGTACGCGCTGGAGGGATCCAGGTGGGAGAGCTCGTCCAGGGGCTCCCCGTCGATGGACTCGGCGTATACGGCGCAGGAACCCGCGATGACCGCCCGCCGGACCCTGTCCCCGAGGGCTATGAGGAGGTTCTTGGTGCCCAGGGCGTTTACCGCCTGGAGCCGGGTGTAGTCCCGAACGCCCACAAGCCCCGCCAGATGGATCAGGACGTCGTAGTTCCTGTCTCTCAGGACCGCTACCGTCATCTCCCGGTCGCAGAGGTCGCAGCGTACGCGGCGCATGCCGCGGGGAAGCTCGGAGCCGGGGACGTCCAACAGCGTCAGATGCGTCTCGTCCAGCTCGGAAAGTCGCTGCAGCACCCGGCGGCCCAGGAAGCCCGCCGCCCCGGTGAGCAGGATCCTCATGCCAGCGGGGGCAGGTAGCGGCCCGGAGCCTCCTCGAAGAGCCTCTGGGCCTGGGCGTAGTCCTCGGGATTGCCTATGTCCAGCCACTGGCAGTCGGGCAGGGCGCACCGCACGCTGCGGCCGGCGGAGACCAGGGCCAGCACCAGATCGGGGAAGTCCATGCGGCTCCCCCGGTCGATCAGATCCAGTGCGCTTCGGGAGTAGGCGTATATGCCCATGCTTACGTCGAAGCCGTAGGTTGGCTTCTCCACGTAGTCCACCACCTGCTGCTCCTCGTGGACCACTACTCCCAGCTGCAGCTGGACGTCCTTGCGGCGAGCGGCGATGGTCAGCTCCGCCCCGGAGTCCGAGTGGCCGTCCAGCAGCCGGGCGAAGTCCGCCGTGGTGAACAGGTCGCCGTTGAGCACCAGAAAGCTGTCCGGCAGGCCGTCCATCAGCCGCAGGGGGCCGGCGGTGCCCAGGGGCTCCTCCTCGCGGACCCAGGATACTTCCACCCCCGTCCGCCTTACGCTGTGGTCGCGGAAGTAGGCCTCCAACAGGCCGGCCAGATGGCCAACGGAGAAGACAAGCCTGTCGAAGCCTTGTGAGACCAGCTGCCTTACCAGGATCTCCACTATCGGGTAGTCGCCCAGGGGCACCAGGGGCTTGGGGAGCACGGCGGTGTAGGGTGCCAGGCGGGTCCCCCTGCCGCCGGCCAGTATCACGGCCGTCCTTCCGCTCACAGAACGTATCCCCGGTCGGTGAGACGCTCCCCCAGCCGTCGGCACCAGCCGGCAGTGGCGGCGAGGCCCTGTCGCAGAGTGGTGGCGGGGTTCCAGCCGAGAAGTTCCGACGCCCTCTCGAAGGAGGCGGTCAGGCACATGACCTCGCTGTTGGGCGGCCGCCGGCGCTCATCGGTGCTGACCACGGGAAGGGAGGTCCCCAGGACCTCCTGCACCATCTCGGCCAGCTCCCCTATGGACACGTCCTCTCCGGTGCCCAGCTGCACGACCCGTCCGACCGCTGCCCGGGTGCGCATGGCGGCCAGGAAGCCGGCTACGGTGTCGTCCACGTAGAGGAAGTCGCGCCGCGGCTCCAGCGAGCCGAGCTCGATACTGTCGGAGCGCAGCGCCTGGGCCATTATCGTGGGGATGACGGCCCTCTGTGACTGGCCGGGGCCGTAGGTGTTGAACGGCCGCAGAATGGTGACCGGTATCCCGTAGCTGCGGTGGAAGCTCAGGGCAAGCTGGTCGGCGGCGATCTTGGAAGCGGCGTAGGGCGACTGCGCGCCCAGGGGATGGTCCTCCGTTATGGGTACGGTCCGTGCCGTGCCGTACACCTCGCTGGTGGAGGTGACCACCACGTGGGCGCCGGTCTCCCGGGCGGCGTTGAGGACGTTCAGCGTCCCGCCGGCGTTGACCGCCAGCACCTCCCCGGGGCTCCTGTAGGAGTAGGGAATGCCGATCAGGGCTCCCAGGTGGAGTATGGTGCCGCATCCCTCGGCGGCTTCGGCAACGGCGGCAGGGTCCCGCAGGTCTCCCAGCACCGCCCGGTAGCCGCTCCTGAGGTTCTTCGGAAGGGCCTCCAGCAGACCGTGGCGGCCGGACGAGGTGTAGCGGAGCAGGCAGACGGTGTCCACACCATCGCTGAGCAACCTGCGCACCAGCCGGTGGCCGATGAAGCCGCCGGCGCCGGTGACCAGAACCCTTTTCTCCAAGCCCACGCCGCCCCTTCTGCCGGAATGTGTGCCGTTTCCCCGACGGTACGACCCGGAGCGGGTCACTGTCAACGCCGCAGCAGCCTTCTCCGTACGAAATAGCCGGCCAGCTCCCGCAGTATGTCCAGGATCACGGCTGGGCTGTCCAGCGAGGAGCCGCCACTGGTCCTGGGCTCGTAGTGGAACCCCAGCTCCCCGATCTCCAGGCCGGCCCTGCGGGCCTCGGCGATCAGCTCGGCGTCGTAGAAGCACCCGTTCGCGCGGAGCTCCAGCCTGTCCAGAAGAGGCCGCCTGATCATCTTCATGGAGAAGTTGACGTCCCGGACGTCGAGGCCGAGCAGCAGCTGGACCAGCCAGTTGTACACCCGGGAGTAGACCTTCCGCTTCAGGCTCTCCCTGGCACCTATACGGTAGCCTATGACCATGTCGCATTCCTGCAGCAGGGGGGCGGCCCTGGAGATCTCGGAGATGTCGAAGGGCTCGTCTCCGTCCACGTAGAGGACGTAGTCGCAGGAGGCGTTGGCGAAGCCCAGGCGAATGGCGCTTCCCAGCCCCTCCCGGTTCTTCTGGTGTATCGCCCTCACCTGCGGGTGGCAGGCGGCCAGACCGTCGGCTATGGCGGCGGTCCCGTCGGTACTCCCGCTCTCCACTATCACTATCTCGAACTCGGGAAACTGCGAGGAGAGTACGTCCATCAGGGACTCGATGGCCCTGGGGGCGTTCTCCTCCTCGTTGTACATGGGTACCACTACCGAGATGGATTCCTTGCTCATCAGCTCCCTGGATGACGCTTTGGGGTAGACGGATTACGCCAAAGACTAAGCCGGCGCGACGGCTTTGGCAAGAGCGGAGGCCATCTCGTTGACGAGCCCGGAGCCCTCCGGCATAGATTGTCCTCCAGGCCCGGCGGCCGGCCGCCGGCGTCGCCGGGCGGGAAAGGGGGGTCGAATGGACTGCATGCGCACTCTGAGGTGGCCTGCCGCTCTGCTGGCGCTGGCGGCCCTGGCCGCCCTGGCGCAGCTCCCGGCCCTCAGGTCCTTCTTCGATCCCCAGGACTTCATGACCTTCCTCATCCCGCTGGAGGAGGGACATTCCTTCCACAGCTACATGGTGGACGGCTGGTCCTGGCATGTGCAGGGGGAGAGGGTGGGCTTCTTCCGCCCGCTGACCAGTCTCACCTACATGCTGGAGTACCCTGTATGGGGCGCGAGGCCGGTGGCATACCGAGTCGCGGGGCTGCTGTTGCACGCCCTTACCTGCCTGCTTCTGGCGCACCTGCTGGGCCTGGCCCGCAAAGGCGGGCCTCGCTGGCCGGCTGCCGTGCTCTTCGCCCTGCATCCCGGAGCGGTGGATGCCGTGTGGATGGCCAACGCCAGGGGCGATCTCCTGGCGGCGCTGCTCACGCTGGCGGCGATGGCCGCGGTGGTGCGCCTGCTGAGAACGGGATTCAGCCCCGCCCGCGCTCTGCTGCCGGGGGCGCTGGCCCTCCTGGCCCTGGCGGCCAAGGAGAGCGGCCTGGCGGCGCTGCTGGTGCTTCCGGCGACCTGGCTCCTCTGGCCGGAAGGACGCAGGGACTGGCGGGGGGGCGCCGTGCTGGCCGCTTCCCTGGCGGCGGCCGCCGCCGCGTTCCTGGCGGCCAGGCTGATGCTCTTCGACCGGGGAATAGGCGGCTACGGCGCCGTAACCCCCCCGGAGGTGATGCTGGCCCGCGTTCCGGTGCTGGCCTACCAGAGCCTGGGCGCCCTCTTCCCGGCGGGGTGGATAAGGGCCGCGGCCATGGTCTCCGGCCTTGCCGCCGCCGCCTGGCTGTTCCTGCGGAGCCGCCGCACCGCCAGGATCGTGCTTCTTCTGATCGTGTGCTGGGGGGCTCTGGGCTTCCAGACCCTGGTCGCCTCTCCCGACATGCGCTACCTCTACGCCCCCTCCGCCGCAGTGGCTCTGCTGGCGGCCATCTTCCTCTGCGAAGCGCTGCGCCGCCCGGGCGGCTGGGCCCTGGCGGGGGCCACCCTGCTTCTGGGACTGGCCTGGACGGGGATGTCCCGTCAGGTGGCGCAGGAGCTGCAGCGCAGGAACGCGCCCATGCAGGCGGTGTACGCGGAGACCAGGGCTAACCTGGAGCTGCTGGAGGGCCGGCGGACGGTGGCGGTGGTTATCCCCCCGGGCGAGATCGACACCCCCGGGGCCTCCATGAAGGAGATCGGGCTCTACCTGGACTACCTCTCCGACCAGCCGCCCCCGGAGATCGTGTACGTTCCCTCTCCACAGGCGGCCGGGGCCGGCTCCGCCGAGGTGGTGGTCCGCTGGGTCGAGGGGGGGCTGGTAATAGGCCCGCCGCTTGACGAGTAAACATCGGTTCACCATCATCTCCCCGGTGGTGATGAACATTGGTCAACGAGCTGGGCGAGCGGGTGGAGATGGTGGGCCACTTCCGCGGTGGCAGCGTGCGCCCGTGCCGCTTCCGCTGGGGGGGCAGGGTCTACAGGATCGTATCGGTATCCTCCAGCTGGGAGAGCCGCCGGGGCGCCAGCAGGCTCTACCACTTCGTGGTCCGCACCCATACCGACGACGTCTTCGAGGTCCATCTCGACACCTCCGGGATGTCCTGGCAGCTGGACTACGAGTACAGAGACCGCGCATGAGCTGTGCCGGGGGGGAGTGTATGTCCGACAGGGTGATACTCCACGTGGACATGGACGCCTACTTCGCCTCGGTGGAGACCCTGGCCCATCCGGAGTGGGGGGGCCGTCCGGTGATCGTGGGGGGCTCCACCCTCCGGTCGGTAGTGTCGGCATGCAGCTACGAGGCCAAGGCCCTGGGCGTTCACTCGGCCATGCCTTTGGTGAGGGCCATGGCCCTGGCCCCCGACGCCGTATTCGTGGAGGGCAATCCCAGTAGCTACACCTCCTACACCAGGAGGGTACTGGAGGTACTGGTGTCGCACACCCCTCTGGTGGAGCCGGTCAGCATCGACGAGGCCTTCATGGACGTCACAGGGGCCCCGGGCCGCAGGGGCGACGGCCGCCGGCTGGCCCGCCGCATCCAGAGCGAGATACTGCAGCGGACGGGGCTGTGGGCCAGCGTGGGTGTGGGCCCCTGCAAGCTGCTGGCCAAGATGGCGTCCAAGAGGGCCAAGCCCCGGGGGATGGTTCGCCTGGACCCCGCCGGAATGCCGCCGCTGCCGGCAGACTCCATCTGGGGGGTGGGGGAGAAGACCTCCTCCATGCTGGCCCGGTACGGCATAACCACCATAGGTGACCTGCGCAGGCTCTCCCGGGGCCAGATGAGGTCCCTCATGGGAAGCTGCGGAGAGCTTCTGTACTACATGTGCCGGGGCATCGATCCCAGCCCGGTGATCCCCGCAGGCGAGATCCCAGGTCCCAAGTCCATAAGCAACGAGCATACCTTCCCCCGCGACGTGCTTCTGCCGGGGCAGTACCTGCCCGCCCTGGCCCTGATGGCCCAGAAGGTCTCCCGGCGGGCCAGGGACAAGGGGCTGGCGGGCTCCACGGTGGTCTTCAAGTACCGGCTCAGCAACCTCAAGCTCCACACCCGCAGGCTTCGCCTCTCCGTACCCACCGACCGGCGCCGGCGTATATACGAGGCCGCCAGGAGCCTGGCAGAGCGTGCGGTGAGGTCGCCGATAAGGCTGGTGGGAGTGGGCTTGTCCTCACTGGCACCCGCCGGACAGCGGCAGATGGGGCTGTTCGGGGAGGGTGGCCGGGACGTGGGCCGGGCGGTGGACAGTATACGCCGCCGCTACGGCGAACGGGCCATCACCAGCGCCCGAGCCATGTGCGGGGGGAACGCGGGATAGAGAAGGGCGGGGAGCCGGAGCCCCCCGCCCATGTCGTGCTCGAAGCGCTGCCGCTACCTTCTGGCAGACATGACCTCGAACTCGATCCTGCGGTTCTTCGCCTTGTTGGCCGCGCTGGTGTTGGGCACCGCGGGCCTGCTCTCGCCGTAGCCCACCGTGGAGAGACGGCGTGCGCTTATGCCGTGCTCCACCAGGTAGGTCTCCACGGCCTGGGCCCTCTGCTCGCTGAGAGTCTGGTTGTAGGAGGCGGAGCCGTCGGAGTCGGTGTGCCCGGCGATGCGGACGTTGACGTCCGAGTTGGCCTTCAGGGTCTCCACCACCTCGTCGAGAACCGCGTGGCTCTCACGCTTTATGCGGGCGCTTCCCACGTCGAAGTAGATGTTGTCGAAGCTGAGGACCTGTCCGGCCACCAGCTCGGGACGCAGCTCGATGTCCTTCATGGTGGTCTCGCCGGCCACTGCCTCCACCGGCTCGCCGGCGGCGGCGTAGCCCTCTGCCTCCGCTGTCACCGTCCAGGTGCCCGCCGGAGCGCTCAGCCTGTAGACACCGTCGCTGCCGGTAGTTGCGCCGATCTCGTCGGATACGTAGACGTTGGCCACGAGCGCCTCGCCGGTCTCACCGTCGGTGACGGTGCCGGTGAGGGTGCCGACGGAGACGTTCATGGCGAAGTCGCGGGCCATGTCCTCGTCCTCTACCGTCAGCGTCTGGACTATGGGCACGTAGCCCTCGTAGTCCACATTCACCGAGACGGAGCCCACCGGGATCCGGGCCTTGTAGAAGCCGGTCTCGGCGTCGGCCGTAACGGCTTCCGCTGCGGTTCCGGGGAAGCTGATGGCGGCCGGAAGTGCCTCGCCGGTCTCCGCGTCGGAGACCGTGCCGGACAGCCATACATGGCTGGGAGGAGCGGCCAGGTCGCTGGCGAAGATCAGGTCCACGCCGAAGCTGTAGTCGGGGTAGTACCCCCCCGGGAAGGGAGCCCGGGCGGCCCGGTAGCTGTTGCTGGGCGTGCCTCCGGCCTGGTATGCGGCGTGGCCCATGTCGGACCACTCGGGGTCGAAGCCCGTCAGGGCGAACGACCCGTGCAGGTTGACCGCAAAGCCCCTGTCGGTCTTGAAGCGCAGCCCGGGGGCCACCATGGCCATGTCGTCGTAGTTCTCGTCATTGCCGAACTCGTAGTCCCGCTTCATGAAGTGCCGCCACTCGGCCTCCAGGAAGAGGTCCACCTTGTCCATGGGGTACTCGATGGCCCCGGCAAGGTGGAAGACGGGGTCCTCAACCTCCAGCGAGACCTCGGTTCCCTGGGCCTCCTGGTGTCCGGCCGTGTAGCGGTAGTCGGTGTACTCGAACTCCTGCTTGAAGTAGTGGTAGCCTCCGTTGATGTGCAGCTTCATGGGGTTGAGGTCGAAGGTGGTGAGCAGGTCGATTCCGGCGCTGAAGGGCCCGGAGTCCATCATGGGCCTGCGCATCTCGAACATCGGGCGGCCGGTCTCCCAGACGCCGTCCCACTCGTCCTCGGCCATCACGTAGCCGGGGTCTCCCCCCAGGCCGATTGCGACCCAGGGCATGAAGCCCATCCAGTGCTTCTCGTTGCCGGTGAGGTCGAAGGAGTACTTGGCAGACAGGCCCACCTCGCTTACGCCGTTCTCGCCCTCCCAGTCACCGGTGTTGTCCAGGCGGATGCCGACATCGTCCCTCTTCAGTCCGTTCCAGAGGTAGCCGGCCCTGATTCCCAGCTCCATGGCGTCGCTTACGCCGTAGCCAATGGCCAGGTATCCGGTGAGATCGTACTCGGTGTCCGTGACGGATGTGGCGCTTCCGCCTATCTGGGCGTCACGTTCGTCGCTGGAGAGGCCCAGATCGGTGAATAGGCCCATTCCCCAATGACCTTCCCCCACCGGCTTGGCGTCTACGACCCTCCGCAGCCCGTGGAGGCCCCACTGGCCCGGTACCGCCTCGGCGGTTCCCGCGGCCAGCATCGCAAGTGCAAATGTGACGGCAATACAGGTCTTCATGACTCCCCTCTCGAGGTCCCGGCAATGGATGCACATCGCAGATGGCCGGGACCAGGCAGTGTATCTCGGCTCTGTCAGCCGACTGTCTCAAGGTTACGTGCGGTTCAGAAAAGGTTTCAGCCGGGCGGCTCCCCCTTCCCGCAGATGGAATGCCAATCCGTCGTCAGCAATATAGATAGCGTGGCTGATAAAGGCAAGTATATATTCCTTCATCCGAAGGGTTTCCGTCCGAGCTAGCGGCCCGTGTTGCGATGGCCTATTCTATCGTGGCAGGACTGGAAAGGGATAGCTGCGGGCGGAGGGACATGAAGCTCCTGGACAGCGAGGTCAGGCTGGGCACGTCGGGCTACAGCTTCGGCGACTGGAAGGGCCCCTTCTACCCGCAGGACACTTCACAGCGGGACATGCTGCCATGGTACGCCCGGCACTTCGACACGGTGGAGCTGAACAGCCCCTACTACGGCATCATGCCACCCTCCACCACGGAGGGTATGGTTGACCGCACTCCGGAGGGCTTCCGCTTCTCGGTGAAGCTGCACTCCAGCATGACCCACGGCCGCGACGCCGGGGAGTCGGAGTGGTCGGCCTACCGCGACATGATACGCCCCCTGGAGGAGTCGGGCAGGATGGCCTGCTGCCTGGCCCAGTTCCCCTACTCCTTCAAGGCTTCCGCCGAGAGCGCCGGCTACGTGCTGGGCCTGCGGGAGAGGCTGGAGCCGGTTCCCCTGGCGGCGGAGTTCCGGCACGACGGCTGGTTCCGGCCGGAGGTGCTGGAACGTCTGGCCGCGGGCGGGGTATCCCTGGTGTCGGTTGACCTTCCGGCATTGAGTCACCTTCCTCCCCGCGCGCCCATAGGGGGCGGGCCCTTCGGCTACGTCAGGTTCCACGGCAGGAACGCCGGCAAGTGGTGGGACGGCGGACCGCTGCGCTACGACTGGGCCTACTCCCGGAAGGAGCTGGCCGGGTGGATGCCGGGCCTGCGCTGGCTGGCCAGGCAGTCGGACACCCTCTACCTGTTCTTCAACAACTGCCACGCCGGAAAGGCCGTCGATTCCGCGGGAATGATGAGGGAGCTGCTGGAAGGGGAGTGAGATTCGAATGCGGAGTACAGCGACCACCGCGGTGATCGCCGCCGTCATGGCGGGCGGCTGCGGAGACGCCACCGGCCCGGGGCAGGGCGGGTCCTACCCGCTTTCACCGGTGGGAAGCGTTGACCTGGGAGCGGCGGTCACCGATCTGACCTTCATCGGAGACGATGTTCTCGCCGCCTCTGGCGGCAACGTCTGCTTCATCGACGGCGGGCTGGCCTACCTTCTGGCCAGCGTCTCCACCGGCTCGGCCGGACTCACGGAGGTCGCCGCCACCGCCGACGGCGGGTACGCGCTGGCGGCCGACCAAAACCGCGTATACCGGGTGAGCAACCAGACCTACTTCCTGCAGGATTCGCTGGATGTCGCGGGCGGGCTGGAGGAGCTGGTGGTGCACGACTACTCCGGAGAGTTCTGGGTCCTGCTTGCCGGCGGCGACATCCTCACCGCGGACGTGGGAGACATGTCGGCGCTGGACACCGCGTCCCCCGGCGCGTTCGACACAGAGTGCGCGCTGTACGACGCCGATCTGCAGTCGCTTTACCGCGCCGGCGCAGGCCTGCAGAGGCTGTCCGTCCCGGAGCTTGTCGTCCAGCGTCAGGTGGACCTGCCCTATCCGTCCGACGCCCTGGCCATGGACGACGTAACGGGGTATCTGCTGGTGGCGATGAGCGGCGGTCTGCGGGCGGTCAGCTCCCTGGCCCTGGGCACCCAGATCGACTACGGGGAAGGGGCGGCGATGGCGGTGGACGTCATACCGGGCTCGGGGGTGGCCATGGCGGGCGCGGGCTACGGCATCATCGCGCTGGACGTTGCCACCGGAGAGCTCCTGGCCGACCGCTCCACCGGGGGCCGGCCCGTTCTTCTGGCGGTGAACGGCGACGGCTCCCGCTGCGCGGCCGTGGCCGAGTCCGGTCCCACCGTGGTACAGGTCTTCGGCACCGACTAGTCGCTCAGTTCACGTCTCCGATGTACACGGGGCCGTCGTAGTCGCCGGAGGCCAGGAGGGGAAGAAGGCCGGCAAGCACTGACGGGTAGATCCTCACCCCGTCCAGCTCGGACAGCTCCATCCACTCCGAGCCCGTCTGCCAGGCGTCGTGCACCGGCTTCCACCCCTCCACCCTCTCGAGGAGCTGGGCGGCGAACATCAGCTCCACCTGGTGGACGTCGCCGTCCTCACCAGCGAACTGGTGGTGGGCGCCGATGTAGTCCCTGGCCAGCAGCAGCCGGTCCGGCTCCACCAGCCATCCGGTCTCCTCCGCCGTCTCCCGCCGGGCCGCCTCGTGCAGCGTCTCGCCCATGCGCTGGCCGCCTCCGGGAAGCAGGAAGAATTCGCCCATGCGGTCGCGGTTGCGGGTCAGAAGCACCGTACCGTCCCCAAAGATGACGGTCTTGCAGGAGTTCCGCTTCCGCGGAGGGTCGGGGGAGAAGGCCTGCTCCCTCATGCCAGCGAGGCTCCCAGCGCCATGTAGGCGTCCCATATCTGCCGGCCCCAGAACAGGGCCGCCGCCGCTCCCAGGGCCAGGAAGGGGCCGAAGGGAACCGGCATTCTCCTGTTCCGGCCGCGCAGCAGAATCAGGCCGCCACCCACCAGAGCGCCGGAGAGGAATCCCACGAAAAGGGCCACCAGCGTGGGCACCACTCCCAGAAAGGCGCCTATCATGCCGGCCAGCTTTATGTCGCCCCAGCCCAGACCCCCGCTCCAGCTCTCGTCATCATCCTGCCCCTCGGGCACCTTCACGTAGTCCGGGCGCCGGCGGAGCACGGCCAGGCTCGCCGCCCTGATGCCCAGGAACAGAAGGAAGGCCCCGACGGCGGCGATGGCCGAGCCGAGAGGACCGACCCCGCCCGGAAGGAAGGAGAGGCCGAATCCGGCCACGGCACCGCCCACGCTGACCTCGTCGAGGACTATCCAGCTTCTGAGGTCGGTCTGAACGGTAAGGACAAGGCCCGAAAGCAGCAGGAAGTCGGGGACCAGCTGCAGGGTGGGGCCGTGCTTCAGCCAGGCCAGGGCGAAGAGCAGCCCCACGGCCAGCTCCCCTGCGGGGTAGGCGAAGGAGATCCTCGCTCCGCAGGACCGGCACCTGCCCCGAAGCAGCAGATAGCTCAGCAGCGGGACGTTGTCGTACCAGGCGATCCGGTTGCCGCAGCGGGGACAGGAGCTGCGGGGACGGACGATGGAACGCCCCTTCGGAAGCCGGTGGGCCACCACGTTAAGAAAGCTGCCCACCGCCAGGCCGAACAGAAAGACGAACAGCGTGAGGACCGGTTCTGGAACCATACCAGACTATTCTCTATCTCCGGCGCCGCCGGGTCAAGCGAAGCCTTCTTAACCGTTTCTTAACCCTCATCTAACCCTGGATTCAAGCCCGGGCCTTAGAAAATCCCGTAGGTCATCTGCCAGAGCCCCTCGCCGTCCGCGGTGGGCGGGGCGGGGTACAGACCGAAAACGGAACGCAACGAAAAGACGGAGGGAAAGCATGCGTTACGCTGTCGCTGCTCTGCTCGCAATGGTCTTCGTCGTCTTCGCCGGCGGGGAGTTCGCAACCGGGGGCGCCGAGCTACTGAAGTTCAAGGGCTACGTGATCTCCGACCTCTACATCTACGGCGAGGAAGAGGCCGACCCCGACATGGCCTTCGACGTCATCGCCGCCCTGGACTGGCGCCCCACCCTCAACGACTGGCTGGACGCCAAGGTCGCCTTCAAGGCCAAGCCCACCAAGTACAGCTCCGGAGGAGGAGACACCTTCGAGGACCTCAGCCTCACCACCGAGGACATCGTGGCCAACCTCCACTTCACCGAGAGCCTCACCTTCACCATGGGCCAGTTCAAGAGGCCCTTCGGCTACAACTACACCCGCTCCAGCAGCAGCATGTACTTCCTGGACCGGGCGGTTCTCACCGGCGCAGGCGAGTTCAAGAACTTCGCCAAGCGCGACATCGGCGCCAACCTCAACGGTGGCTTCGACGTTGTCGAGGTCGACCTGGCCTTCACCAACGGCGCCGGCGACAACGAGCCAGAAGACGACAGCAACAAGAACTTCACCGCCCGGGCCCTGATAAGCCCCGCAGACGGAATCACCATCGGCGCCGCCTTCGGCAGCAACTCCGAGGGCGCCGACACCGACAGCACCGAGGTGATGTCCGCCACCGGCATGGACTTCTACGCAGTGGTGGACTACCCGCTGAGCGAGACCGCCACGCTTAACTTCGTCGGCGAGTACCTGATGCTGGGCGAGTACGCAGGCGATGATGCGGACATGAACGACGCCAGCGCCTACGCCATCACCCTGGCCCCGGAGTTCGAGCTGGCCGGCCCGGCCATCCAGGCCGTGCGTCCCGCCATCCGCTACGAGAACTACAGCCCCGCGTACGAGGGCGATGACCCGGAGAACGACTTCGGAGCCATCGACTTCTGCCTGAACCTCGACCTCTACAGCGGAAAGAACACGCTGCAGATAGGCGGCCGCAACTGGACCTTCGAGGACGAGGACACCGACGGCTACACCGACATGTACCTGGGCTGGAGGATGAAGTTCTAGCCGGCTGACGGAAGCGGATTTCGGCCCGACAGGGGGCCCGGCGCCGCCGGGCCCCCTTCATATCTCTATGGCCTGCAATATTATAACTGTATGACTTGATGCCCCTCCCCTGGGGTCCTATATTATTCGGCAATGCCGCGTCAGGGCTGGCGGCTAACAACCGTAAGGAGGAGAACGTATGAGACTTGCACTTGCAGCAGTCGCTGTAGTGGCGCTGGTCGCCTTCGCCGGCGGCGAGTTCGCCACCGGAGGAAGCGACCTCATGAGGTTCAAGGGCTACGGAATGGCCACCCTGCACATGTGGGGCGAGGAGGACGCCAACCCGGCCATGAGCTTCGACGGATACGCCAGATTCAACTGGTGTCCCCAGGTTAACGACTGGCTGGGCGCCAAGGTCAACTGGAAGGTCTACACCTGGGCCGAGAATGGCGGCTTCAATCTGGAGGACGCCTACCTCACCCTCGACCTCACCCAGAACTTCGCCGTCATGGCCGGCCAGTTCAAGAGGCCGTGGGGCTACGCCTACACCCGCTCCGGCTCCAGCATGTACTTCTACCAGAGGGCCTTCATAACCACCGACGGCCCTGACTTCGGCCACTTCGGCGGCCGTGACGTGGGAATGAACATCTCCGGCAACTTCAAGATGTTCAGCCTGGACCTGGCCATTCAGAACGGCACCGGCGACAACACGCCCAACGATAGCGATGCGCTCATCGACAAACAGATCACCGTCCGCGCCGAGGCCCTGCCCAACGAGTGGGCCACCATCGGACTGGTCTACGGAATGGCCAACCGCGAGACGGCCGACATGGAGGACACCTACAGCGCCGGGGGCATCGACGCCTACGCCATTGTGGAGTACCCCATGAGCGAGACCGGCACGCTGCTGTTCACCGGCGAGTACATGATGCTGCCCCACCTCGGGGCCAACGTCGAGGGCGTCGATCCTCACGACGGAAGCGCCTACAGCTTCATGCTGGGCGGCATGTTCGACGTGGACATGGGCAGGATCACGGCCCTCACCCCGGCGGTCCGCTACGACCAGGTGGACCCGGCAAGCGCGGTTGATCCGGAGGTCGACCCCGAGGACAACACGGGCGCCATCGACTTCTGCCTCAACGTCCACACCGGCCCCATGAACACCCTTCAGCTCGGTGCCCGCAGCTACACCGGCCAGGCCGAGAATTTTGAAGGTTATACCGACATCTACGCGAACTGGAGGATGACCTTCTAGCAGTACCGAAGAAGGAAGCAGGGGCCCGGCGCTGCCGGGCCCCTTTTTCATGCCCATGGGAGGTTGCATGCCCGCGATGCGAATGCTGGCCGCCAGGGCCAGCTGCCCCGACTGCGGCTGGACCGTGGTGCTGAAGCTGCGGGTCCCGGACGTGGTCACCGAGTGGGACCCGGACCGGGACTACTTCCACTACGCCCGGGAGTGCCCCTCCTGCGGCTCCGCCCGGGTGGAGATGACACAGCCCTCCATGTGGGAGAGAATGAGCCCGGCGGAGGGGGTGCGGCGGCTGCTGCACCGCCTGCGGGGCACCTATCCGAGACCGTCAGAATAGCCTTCGCCCCTAGTCCTCGACTTCCAGCCCGATCAGCTTCGGGTAGTCCTCCGGGTCGGGGTTGAAGTGAACGAAGCCTCCCGGGGAGATGCTTATTCTGCCGTCGGCCAATGAGCTGTCGGCCACCGCCACGAAGAGAAGCTCGCCGCTCTCGGGGTCGTAGACCTCGAAGGTGGGCCTGAATGGCCGGCTTCCCAGCTGTACCCACAGCCGTCCCCCCGGACCTGCCGCCACCTGCCGGATGGCGTTGCGCCAGGGCACCACGTCTTCATTGGGCCGTGCCTCGGTAGAGCTGCCTCCATCCGTTGTGCGGGTGATCGAGATGGCCATTCCGCCGGCCTCCATCTCCTCGGGCGTCTTCTCCATCCGCTCCCAGGGCCTATCGATGGCGTTGACGAGGTTTCCCGCGGAATCGTAGACCTCGACCAGAAAACGGTCCACCGACCGGTAGCCCACGAACACCAGGCTGTCGGCGGAGGCCACCGTCAGCTCCTCCATCGGTTCGTGGGGGTCCGGCTCCATCATCGCCGGCCGCTGCATGGACATGAGGACCCGCTCGGGACCTGCCGAGTCGGGTGACCATATGCCGACCCTTGAGGATACCGATGGACGCTCCCCCTCCAGGTTCACGCTTACATCGCTGGCCACGAAGTGGCTGTCGGCGAAGCCCGTGAGGAACATGGGCGGCGTGGGAAAGAAACCCTGCAGGGAGCCCCTGTGCTCCAGGTCGGCGCCGTAGAAGCTCAGCCTGCCGCTTTGCATGTCGGTTATCACCACGCCACCGTCATCCAGTACCGCGAAGTCCATGGGGAACTGCAGCTCGCCGGGGCCGGCGCCCCTGCCGCCGGCCGAACCCAGGAACGCCCCATCGGGACCGTAGACGCAAAGCCTGCAGCTCTGGGGGTCCAGCGCCAGCGTTCTTCCGGCCCGGTCGACCTCCGCGGAGAGCACCATGCCGAAGACGTAGGCGCTGTCGCCCATCTCCGCCCCTATGGTGTCCACGGGCACGAGCTGCAGCGTGTCGGGGGCGGCTTCCGGCGCTTTCTCCGCCCGCTCCCCCGAACCTCCGCAGGCCAGGACGAGTAGAGCCGTCGTAAGGACGGGAATCAGGCACCGCACTTCTCTCAAGGCATCTCTCCCTTCGTGCTGTGTCTCCTCCGCCTGCTCTATCTATCAGGCGGAGGGGAGTTCCCGGCAGTGAAGGATGGTGGGTTGCCAAGGGCCTTTGCCACCCAACATCTTCGGCTGAACCGAAAAGCCAGGAAAGGATAATCGATGCTGCATCTTCTGATGGCCGCCGCGGTAGCCATGGCTCCGGGGGACGTGGTCCTCAGCGAGCTGATGTACAACGCCGACGGCCCCACACTGGGCGACGATGACGACATGGAATGGATAGAGCTGTGCAACCTCTCCGGCGAGACGCAGAACCTGCAGGGGATGATGCTCAGCGACGGCAACAACCAGCTCTTTCTGGACGGGTACCTTCTGGCCCCGGGCGATTACGTGGTGGTTTCCGCAAACGAGGGTCTGTTCACCGAGGCCTACGGCCACGCGGTGCCGGTGGTGGACTGGGACGGCGAATGGACCAAGATGAGCAACGGCGGCGACGAGGTGATACTCTACGACGCAGACGGCGGCGTCATCGACAGCGTGGCCTACTCCGACGAGTGGGGGAGCATGGAGGGCGACGCCGACAGCCCCGCCGACGGCGACGGGCCCAGCCTGGAGAAGGTGGATCTGGCCGGAGGCTGCTCGGAGGAGAACTGGCGGCCCTCGATAGACTACGCCAGCCCCTGGACGGATGAAGACGGCGAACCCATATGCTGGGGCACGCCGGGGGCTCCCAACAGCGTCTCGGACCGGTAGGGCCTCTGTAGAGCGCCCCTTTCCCAACGGTTCCTAGTAAGCGACGTCCTCGGTGGAGGCCACCAGGTTGATGCCGTCCACTCCGTGCACCGCCTCCAGACGGGCGATGAGATCGGAGTGGGTGGCTCCCTTCTCCAGCGTTATGTCGTAGGTCAGCGTCAGGTACCTCCCCGCCTCATCTGGCTCGATATGCACCAGCGTACTGCTGCGGGTCAGGTCGGAGATGGCCCTGACGTAGCCGTCCTCGTCGCCCTTGGTCCTGTCGAACCGGAATCGGAGTATGTACTCCGAGCGGCGAATAGCGCCGTAGTTTGTCTTGGCCAGCAGCAGGGCTATGGCCGAGATGAACGGAGTGGAGAACCCCGCCAGCAGGTAGTTGCCGGTACCGGAGGCGATGCCCTCGGTGAGGGCGAAGAAGAGGAAGGCCGTATCGCGGGTGTCCTTGACCACGGTGCGGAATCGGACGATGGTGAGCGCTCCCACCAGGGCGAAGGCCCGGGCCAGGTTGCTGCCTATGACCATCATCACCGCTCCCACGGTGACCGCCATCAGCACCAGCGTGACGACGAAGGACTGCGAGTAGGACAGCCCCCGGTGCGACTTGCGGTAGACCCAGCCTATTATCAGGCCGCAGACCAGCGCCAGCACCAGGTTGATCACTATCGACCCCGGGCTGGAGCCCGTGTCAGGATGGGTCTGCGAGAACCACTCCGTCAGCTCTGACAAGTGACACCCCTCTCCATTAGCCTGTCGAGCATTCCCGCCGGATCGTCCATGTACACCCTTCTTGTGGCCACCGAGAACTTGGAGAAGGACTGCCGGCGAAGCTCCATGTCCTGGATAAGCCTGTGGAACCACGCGGGAAGGCGGTAGCGGAACTTGATCTCCAGTACCGAATACGGCGAGGAGAGGTTCTGGGGCCTTCCGGCGGGCAGTCCGGAACGGTCGCACCTTCGAGCCACCACCCTGGTGTCCAGGGTGGCCCGGAAGTCCGGGTCGGCCCTGTGCTGAAAGGCCGTGCGCCTGTAGTCCACCACCACGCTGGGAGCCAGACCCCGCCGGAACAGGTCGAACACAAAACTGTCCGCAACACCGTTGGCCTCCGGGCTGGCGGTTACCAGGTCGGCGATGGCCGACTTGCCCCGCGAGAGCGCCGGTGCCACTCCCCTGGCCTTCAAAGGCATCCGGTGCTTGTAGACCAGCATGTCGTCCTTGCCCTTCAGCTCCATGAAGAGCGGGTCGATGAACCGGTCGGAATCGCTGTACATGCGCAGCCGGAACTTGTGCCGGCGGCGGTGGCCGTTGACCTTCTCACGGTAGCAGCAGAGCCCTGAGGAGTCGAAGTAGTGGCTGCGGACGAAGTAGTAGCCGGCCGCCGAGGAGTGCACGTCCCGCTCCATCCTGCGGTCCAGCTCGCGAAGTACCTTCTCCTCCTCGAACGGCCGGAGCAGGTACTTGAACTCGTATCGGTGGAAATGCAGCCGGGGAGGCTGACCTGATTCCATCAGAATACGGCCCCCATCTCCAGCGTTATGTCCGTGTAGTCGTCGTCGAACTCCGCTTCCGTGAGGTGGGTCATGCCCGCCAGCCTGACCCTCCAGGTGTCGGCCGGCCAGACCGTCAGCGCAGGCATGATCACCTGCCTGTGGCCTTTGCCGTCGCCCGTGTCGATCCTCTCGTACAGCAGGGAGAGGTCGATTCTCTTCAGACGCCCCGCGGACCTGGGATACCAGGTCAGGCGTGCCCTGCCCCAGAGATCCTGCAGCAGTGGTGGCTCCTCGCCGTCGATGACCTCCGCCTGCATCCAGTTGTCGGCCTCCAGGTACTCGGCGGTCAGGCCGACGAGCATCCGCGATCCGAGGGGCCTGCTCCAGTCGGCGTCGGCTCCCCAGGCGGTCTGGGGGGCCGAGCACTCGTACCCCTCGATCGATTCCGGATCCTCCTGCCCCACCCTCAGCCTGGTGGCGTTGAGCCCAAGTATCACGCCTTCCGGAAGCTCCGCTGCGGCCCGTGCCGTGTACTGCAGCTCCCGGTCCGCCGCCTCCAGAGACGGGCCCTCTCCGTTGGATGCGCAGAGCATGAGCTCGGAGAAATCGGTCGGACCGAAGGTCAGCATTGCTCCCAGGTCCCGTTCGGCGTAGCGCAGGTCGGTGAGTTCCGCATCGCCCTCGGTGTGCTCGGGGGAGTAGAGGTCCCACGAGCCGGTGAGCGTGTTCAGGCCGAAGGGCACCTTGAACAGACCGAGGGTGAGGTCAGCCATCTCCAGGGGCCGCCACTCCGCGAAGCAGTCCTTGAGGTAGATTTCGTCGGTGCGGGTCTCCACCTGAAGCTGCCCGCTGAGGTCGGAGGACAGTTCGAAGTCGGTCTTGATGCCGGCGCGGCGCAGGCTGAAGGCGTCGTCGGGTATCGCCGCCTCCTCGCCGTAGAAGGTGTAGCGCAGGTAGATGTAGCCCTCGAGCTCCAGGTCCAGGGAGTTGTCGCTGGTCAGATCGGTCCCGGCGGTGGCCGAAACCGCCAGCAGGGCCAGCAGAGCAGCACATGATCTCATTCGATTTCCTCCCGACCCTTTGGTCCGTTTGCTTCCCTCGCTGTTCGTTAACCGCCGCCTACAGATTATGCGGAACCTGGGCGCCTGTGCAAACGGGTTGGTGCGACAGCGACGGGCTCGGAGCCGAACACCCGACGATGGCGGAGGATACGGGAGGAGTCCGAGTGGGTCAAGCTCGGGCTGGGAGGGTCAGAGGCTGAAGTCTATCTCCCAGGAGATGCAGAATTCACCATGGCGGTAGTCGGGCCGCAGGTTCCAGAACTCCATGTCGCGGAGCCTGTCCCGAATGGGGCTCGCCAGGCTCACCAGCTCGGCCAGCAGGGGATGGAAGCTCCGCAGCTCCGAGGTTCTCTCCACCGGCATGCCGGGGAGCAGCACGGGCTCTCGTCCATCCTGCTCGCGGCCCTCCTCGGACGCCTGAGGTTGTGAGGGGTCTGTGCCGCGGTCCAGGCCGAGGTTCGGGCCGGAGGGTACAAACATCAGCAGGGCAAGGACAAGGGCCATGTGATCCTATCCTGGGTGGAGGCTGTCGGTGCATCACTTCCTTCCGGGAATTATAGTACATTTCAATGGAAGTGGTTCCAGCCGACAGCGCTCAAGAGGAGGCGCCATGACCGACCAGGCCAGGATGCAGGAGCAGAGCTGCGACAACTGCGGTGCGCCGCTTTCCTACGTGGAGGGCGAGGCGGTGATAACCTGCGAGTACTGCGGCACCACCAACATGATAGCGGACTCCGACCACATAGTCAGAGTGGAGTCGCACTACCTGAAGCCGCCGGAGGTGGATGCCGGCGGCGCGATCAAGGTGGCCAGGGAGTGGCTGAAGAAGGGCTTCCACAAGTCCTCGGGCCTGGCCTCCAGGGTCAGCTTCGGTAAGACCGAGGGTCTGGTGCTTCCGTACTGGATCGTCCGTTCGCGGGCGCAGACCTACTGGCGCGGCCGGAGGAAGAAGACACGTACCGTGGGCAGCGGTGACAACAAGAAGACCGTAACGGAGTGGGAGCCGGTGAGCGGGCAGTTCAGCGAGGAGTACACATGGCCCGTGTACGCCCGCGAGAACACCGAGGAGTTCTGGGGAATAGGCAACCTCAAGCCCGGCGCCAGGTACACCTTCCCCGACTGGGGCAGGTTCGTGCTCCGCTTCGGGGGGGCGAAGCGGTCGCCCAACGTCAACCTGCTGGAGGGCGCCGACGATCTGGACGTCAGGAAGGTGTCCGAGATGAGGCTGGTCAACGGCCAGGTGGTTCAGGAGCGGGCCGAGAGGCACGCCCGCAACGAGATCGAGCGGCTTCACGCCGACCGGGCGGAGAAGAAGGCCACCAGGATAACCGACTGCGACACCACGGTGGACATCTCCGGAACGGATCTGGTCTACATTCCGGTATGGGAGCTGGAGTACTCCGCCGGCGGGATCTACCGGGTCCTGGTGGACGCGCACGAAAAGAGGGTACTCTCGGGAGAGTATCCGGTGGGCAAGTGGCCCAAGGCCATCATCTGGGACGTGACCAACTTGGTGCTGGGCGGTATCTTCGCCGCGCTGGCGGCGGCCGGTGACATGTCCTGGGCCTGGTACCTGGCCGGAGCCTTCGGCCTGTCGGCCGTGGCCTATACCGCCTGGACGGCCTTCGGGGGCGGGCCGAACGGCTGAAACCGTCGACCGGTTCGTGGATAGATGCCGTGCAGGCGAAGCTACGCGGCAGAGGGAAGTTCGATTGGAGTATATGAACAATAAACCCGCAAATTTGGCGGGATGCCCCGCCCTTGCTATGTTCGTATAAACAAATTTGAAGGAGGACGCCTTCCGTGAAGCTCACTGACGTTGCAGTATCCCGACCGGTAGCCGTAACGGTACTCTCGGTGGTCGCGGCGCTCCTGGGCGCCATCGCCGTCCTGCGAATGCCCGTGAACCTGCTCCCCTCTCTGGAGTACCCCCGTCTGACCGTGGAGACCACCTACCCCTCCTCCAGCCCATACGAGGTGGAGAGGCTGGTAACCGATCCCCTGGAGGAGTCCCTGGCCGGCATCCGCAACCTCAGAAGCTATACCTCCAGGTCCTACGGAGACCGCAGCCGCATTGTCCTGGAGTTCGACTGGGGCACCAGGATGGACTTCGCCCGGCTGGAGATACGCGAGAAGCTGGATGTGGCCAGCTGGTCGCTCCCCGACGAGGCCGGACGTCCGACGCTGGTGGACTACGACCCCTCCAGGAGGCCCTTCATGGAGGTCCTCCTCACCCGGGAAGGCGACTGGACCGAGACCACCGACTTCGCCCGACGGGTAATTGCCACCAGGATAGAGCAGGTGGACGGAGTGGCCTCCTGCGAGATCGACGGCGAGGCCGAGCCGGCCGTGTACCTGCGGCTTCGGGACGGAGCGCTGGAGGAGCTGGGTATAAGCCCCACCGCCGTGGCCCAGGCGCTGCAGGGCGCGAATGCCACCATGCCCGGCGGGCTGGTGCGGGAGGGACGCAAGGAGTTCTTCCTCTCCCTGGAGGGCGAGTTCACCTCTCTTGAAGACGTTGCAAACACCGTCATCGGCTACCGCGGATCAACCCCCATGCTGCTGGGCGATGTGGCGGAGATATCCCTCACCGAGAAGCCGCCGACCGAGTGGGCCAGCTACAACGGGAGCCGCTGCATAATCCTGCGAATTCGAAAGATGTCCGAAGCGAATACGGTGGAGGTGGCCGACGAGGTCTCAGGGGTCCTGGGCCAGATGCGCGCAGAGCACCCCGAGGTGGAGCTTGAGGTCATCCAGAACGACGCCCGCTTCATTCGGGAATCCATCGGAGGAGTGGTGGAGGCCCTTCTGCTGGGCGGTCTGCTGGCCTTCGGCGTGCTCTTCTTCTTCCTGCGGGACTGGAAGAGCCCGCTGATACTGGGGCTCTCCCTGCCGCTGAGCATAGCCCTGGCCCTGTTCTTCCTGTTCGTAACCGGGGTCACTGTCAACATCATGTCCCTGGGAGGCCTGGCCCTGGGCATCGGCCTGCTGGTGGACAACGCCGTGGTGGTCCTGGAGGCCATCTACCGCCGGCGCGAGACGGGTGACGGGGCCGGTGAGGCGGCCCGGGCGGGTACGGCCGAGGTGGGCCAGGCGATAGTGGCCAGCACGCTCACCACCATCGTGGTCTTCTTCCCGGTGGTCTACCTGGAGGGGATATCCAGCCAGCTCTTCCGCGACCAGGCGTTGGCGGTGGGGTCCGCCCTTCTGGCCAGCCTGCTGGTGGCCGTCACTGTGATTCCCGCCATCTCGGCCCGCATGCGCAGGGTCGGCGGCGGCGGGGACGTGACCGGGGGCTTCAAGGATCGCTACGGAAGGATGATGGGCGGAGTGCTCCGGCGGCGCTGGCGTATCTTGGGGGTGTCGGTCTTGCTGCTGGTTCTGGCCCTGCTGGGGGCCTCCCGGCTGCCCATGCAGCTGCTTCCCAGCACGCCGGTCGATCAGCTGGAGATAACCTTCTCGGCCCCGGAGGGCACCTCGATGGAGTACCTGGTGAAGCTCTCCGGAAGGGCCGGTTCCCTGGCCGACGCCTCGGGAGCCCTCTGGCGCAGCGCCAGGGTGGGCGTTCGGGCCGAGGAGGGCGTGGACGCCCTGCTGACGGCCGCCTACGAGGGTCCCCGGGCGGCCGGGTCGGCGGCGCCCGCAATTGCCCGGACCTGGAGCCGCGACTACGACTTCCCCATCTCCGTAGACAAGCGCGAGACCCTCCTGGGCGAGATACTGGGCGGCGGCAGTGGCTTCACCATCTACATGGAGGGCGAGCTGGTGGAGACGGACCTGGCGGCTGCCAGGACGCTGTCCGGAGCGGTCGACAGGCTGCCGGGAGTGGACGGAACGGACATAGAGTACCTTCCCGGAAGACCGGAGCTGGTGGTGGAGCCCGACGAGGAGCTCCTGAGCCTTGTCGGACTCTCCGTGTCCGAGCTGGCCGACTACCTGGAGAGCCTGTCCCGCGGCATTCCGGCAACCACCTACTACCGCCAGGACGAGAAGGTGGACGTGATGCTTCTTGCCGACCGGGGCGAGGGCATAGACCTGGACAGGCTGATGGACAGGTCGGTGCCGGTGGGCGACGCACTGGTGCCGCTGCGAAGGCTTACGGAGGTCAATCGAAGGAGCACGCCGGGATTCGTGGAGCACAACCAGGGCAACCGGGCGGTCTCCATGAGGGTTCTCTCCGGGGGCAGCAACATGTCCGGCCTGCTGCGGCAGGTGGAGTCCACCGCGGACTCCCTCCTGGCGGGCCAGCCCGTGAAGCTTCGTGCCGGCCCGGAGATAGAGGAGATGGAGCGGACCGTGTCCGACCTGATACTGGCCGGCCTTCTGGCCGTGGGCCTGGTCTACGTGCTGCTCGCCGTCCAGTTCGAGAGCTTCCTGGAGCCATTCGTGATCATGTTCACCGTGCCCCTGGGCATCATCGGCGTGGTGGCGGCATTGGCCCTGTTCGGCCAGAGCTGGAACGCCCTTTCGGGAATCGGCCTGGTGATACTGTCCGGTATCGTGGTCAACGACGGAATACTCCTGGTGGAGCGTATAGGCCAGCTGCGCCGGCAGGGGCGGTCGGTCCGTGATGCCATCGTGCGGGCCGGCAGGGACCGCTTCCGGCCGGTGATAATGACCACCAGCACCACGGTTCTGGGACTCCTCCCCATGGCGGTGGGATTCGGCACGGGCGCCAGCCTTCGTCAGCCCCTGGCCATCGCCGTCATAGGCGGCATCCTGGCGGCCACCGTGCTGACGCTGGTGGTGGTGCCCGTGATGTACCGCATACTCAGCCGCTCCGGCCGGAGAGCCGAGGAATGATAGAGACCGTACTCGGAAGGCCCCGGGGTACTGTGGTGGCCTACGTGGCCCTGATCGCCCTGGCCGTAGTCTCCGTAAACCGCATTCCCATCGAGGGCACGCCCGACACCACGCTGCCTTCCCTCAACGTCTCCACCCAGTGGCCGGGAGCGGACCCGGAGGCGGTCTGTGAGCAGCTCACCCGTCCCATAGAGGAGGCGGCCAGGCTGGTTGACGGGGTGGAGGAGATCTCCTCCAGCTCCAAGTCCGGCCAGTCCATCGTGACAGTCTCCTTCGCCAAGGGAACCGACATGGACGTGGCGGCCATGGAGCTCACCGAAAGGGTGTCGTTCCTGCGGGATGACCTGCCCTCTACCGTGCTTCCCAGCACCATAACCCAATCCGTCCCCCGGGAGATGGAGAGCGAGGGCTTTCTGGTCTACGCTCTGGCGGGGGCCGAGCCCAGCGTCCTCAAGCAGCTGGCCGACGACGCCGTGATCCCGATGCTGGAGAGGATCGACGGGGTCAGCTCGGTGATGGTGGAGGGGCTGGGCGAGGGTGAGGTGGTGGTGGACATAGACCCCGACGCCATGCGGGCTCAGGGCACCACCCTGGCCCAGGTGGCATCGGCGGTGCGAGACGGCATAGTCGACCGAAACGTGGGAGTGGTCAGAGACACCACAGGCCTGGAGACCGTTCTGCGAATATCCACCGTGCCCTCCACCTCAACGGATATGGGAGACCTGATCGTAGACGAGCGCGGCGGCAGGTTCTTGCGCCTGCGGGACGTGAGCTCTTCCATTCGCCACCGCTACAGCCAGCAGCGCTCCTTCATCTACCGCTACAACGGCCTGGAGCAGGTGACCCTTGAGGTGGACCGCAGTGCCGGGAGCAACGCGGTACGGGTGGCAGGCCGGGTGAAGGACGCGGTGGAGGAGCTCTCCTCCGACCTGCCGGAGGGCATACAGCTCGAGCTCGTGGAGGACGGCACCGAGGGCATACGCGAAGATTTGCGCGGGCTCTCCTGGCGAGCCCTGCTGGCTCTGGCCGGGATCACCCTGGTCCTCATACTCCTCAACCCCAGTCCCCTGGCCACTCCGCTGATACTGAGCTCCATTGTGATATCCGCCGCGTTGGCGGTTACCGCCGTCTACCTCGTGGGCTACACCATCAACGTGCTGACACTCAGCGCCCTGGCTATCGCTTTCGGGCTGCTGGTGGACGGCGCGGTGGTGGTGATGGAGGCCATCGGCTACAACCGCAGGCTGGGGAAGCCTCCGCTGGAAGCGGCGCGGGTCGGGGCCAGGGAGGTGGCCATGCCCATACTGGGCGGGATTCTCACCACGCTGGTCGTATTCGTGCCCATACTGGCCAGCGAGGGGCTGCTGCGGCTCTACTACCGGCCCTTTTCGTTTACCGTGGCCGCCACCCTTCTGGCCTCGTACGTGGTCTGCCTTACACTGGTTCCGTCGCTGGCCGGCCACTGGAGGTCGAAGGGCTGGTTCCGCCAGAGGACCTGGGACCGGGCGCTGGCCCGCTGGGTCTCCGTCCTTCACCACAAGCCCCTTATATCGGTGATACTCTCGGTGCTCCTCGTGGGCGGGGCGGTGTACATCATGCTGGACAAGGTAGAGACCGGCCGCAGCTGGGGATGGGATTTCACCCGGGAGTCGGTCGCGGTGTTCACGCAGTTCCCTCCAGGGACGCCCCAGGACGTAGTGGACGACGTCATGAAGCAGTTCGAGGAGATACTGGCCGGTCGGGAAGGCGTGAGGTCCACACGCACATCCGTCTGGGGCGAGAGCGGCAACCTGAACGCCATATTCACCGAGGAGGCCCTGGAGAGCGGCCTGGCCCTGCAGATAGAGGCCGAGGCCATGGCGCTGGCTACCACGGTCGGGGGCATCAAGACCATCTGGGTGGGTGGAATAAGCCCCGAGGGCTACTATCGAAGCACTCAGAGCGCGGGCATGCTCCAGCAGATAGAGCTTCGGGGCTACGACTACGAGGGGCTGAAACGCATAGCCATCAATCTGCGGGAGACCATGGAGCGCCACCCCCGCGTGGGGGAGGTCAACATAGACTGGAACCGCCGGGTCCTGGACCGGGAGCAGCTGACGGTCACCTTCGACCGCCAGGAGCTGGCGGAGCTGGGCCTGAATCCCTACCAGGTGCTGACGGCCCTCCGCTACAGCCTTCCCGGCGGCTACGGGGGCGAGATACAGCTGGGGGAGGAGACCCAGGACCTGACCTTCAGCATCGCCGGACAGGACAACCCGGAGCTGGAAGAGGTGCTGGCCAGCCGCATTCGTACATACGACGGCACCATCCGCCTGCGCGACGTCGTTGACATCGACACCATCTCGGTACAGGGCTCCGTGGAGCGCGACGACGGCGAGTACATCCGCACGGTGGCCTACTCCTTCATGGGGGCGGAGAGGATGGCGGCCCGGTTCCGACGCAGCATACTCGACAACCTGAGCCTGCCGTCGGGCTTTCGGGTCTACGAGGACACAACATGGGTCCCCCGGTGGCTCCGGGAGGAGGACGAGATCGACATGAACCTGCTGGTGATAGGCGCCATCATCGCCGTTTTCGCCGTCACCGCGATAGTCTTCGAGTCCTTCAAGGCGCCATTGTACATACTGGCGGTCATCCCCATGGCCATGGTCGGCGTGGTTGCCGGGTACTGGGTCTTCGACCGCATGTTCACAAACCACGCCTACGTGGGAAGCGTGTTCCTGGTGGGCATCGCGGTGAACAACTCCATATTGCTCGTGGACAGCTTCGAGAAGAAGAGAAAGGCCGGCATCGCCCTGAAGAGGGCGGTTGACAAGGTGGTGGCCGAGAGACTGAGGCCGGTGCTTCAGACCACGGCGACCACGGTAGTGGGCCTGCTGCCCCTGGTCCTGTGGCCCATGTCGGCCACCGACGACCTCTGGGGAACCCTGGCGTTCACCGTGGTCTGCGGCATGGTGGTGTCCACCCCGCTGGTCCTGGTGGCGCTGCCGGCGCTGATACAGCTTACAACCCGCAGGAGGGAAGTACAGTGAGATCTACCATTTTCAAGACGATCCCGTTGCTGCTGATGACGGCTGTCCTGGCCTGCGGGTCCGAGGAGGAGGAGCCGGAGCGGGAGAGCCTGGACGCCTCTCCTCTGCCGGTTGCCGCGGAAGTGGCCAGGAGGGATACGCTCTTCCAGGTCATCGAGTCCACCGGAAGGGTCGCCTCCTCCCGGACGCAGACCCTCACCGCCCAGATACAGGGCGAGGTGGTCCAGGCTCCCCAGCGGGAGGGCGAGGCCGTCTCCAGCGGGGACGTTCTGTTCCGCATAGCCTCGGGAGAGGCTGCGGCGGCCCTGTCGGAGGCTCAGAGCGCCTACCGCAGCGCCGAGACCGTCTACGAGTTCGAGCTGGAGAACTACCAGGGCGAGCTCACCGACCAGGTACGCAGGACCCTCCGTCGCACCACGGGCCTCGAAGACGCTGCTGCGGCCCTGGCCCGGGCCCGCACCCAGTCCGGAAACGCCGCCGTGAGGGCCGGCTTCGACGGCGTCGTCTCCCAGGTGGACGTCCGGCCGGGGGTCACCGTCTACCCCGGCTCCCAGCTGGGCCGGATCGTCGACCCGAAGAACCTGGAGGTGCACCTGGACCTCGACGAGAGACAGCTGGCCAGGTGCGAGCAGGGGCAGAGGGCCTATGTGACGGTCCCCTCCCTGGGCGACACCACCCTGGTTGGAGCGGTAGG
This sequence comes from uncultured bacterium, assembly GCA_964553045.1. GTDB lineage: Bacteria > Fermentibacterota > Fermentibacteria > Fermentibacterales > JCC-6 > JAWLEP01. The sequence continues at coordinate 78,188 of CAZKJG010000003.1, forward strand.
GTCCGTATCACCCACGGTAAACCCGGATCTGAGGGCCGGCCGGGTGGTGGTGGAGCTGGCGGGCATCGAGAGGCTGAGGCCGGGCGCCACCGCCAACACCGAGATCGTTACGCATGTCCATCCCCAGGCCCTGGTGGTGCCGCAGGACGCGGTTCTGGTCCGGGACGACCGGAACATGGTCTTCGTGGTCGAGGACGGCAAAGCCAAGTGGCAGTACGTGACCACCGGACCCGCGGGCAGGGGACTGGTGGCCATCGAGGAGGGCCTGGAGGATGGCGACCAGGTGATAACCTCGGGCCACTACTCCCTGGCCCACGAGGCGCCGGTAGCCGTAGTCAACTGACGGACTGCCGGGGACGGAGTTTAAGTTCATCAAGTTCATTGTCTGTTTAGCTAAGAATGGGGTGGAGTTGCTCGACCCTGAAGGGACGGAGTTGTAAGCTCATCAGGTACAGGGTTTGCGATCAACCCGACTCTTGGCGCACTGTACTTGATGAACTTAAACTCCGTCCCCGGCTATCCCCGGCTATTGGCGGAAGCGCTCCAGCTGCTGGAGGTAGAACTCGTTGTCCGGGTCCAGCTCCAGGGCCCGCTCCTCCCACCTTACGGCCTCCTCCCGGTTGCCGTTGATGAAGTGGCAGGTGGCCAGGGTGTCCATGATGTTGTGGTCGTCGGGTGAGAGCTCTATGGCCTGCAGGGCCAGCTCCAGGGCCCGTTCCTCGTAGCCGGGCACCTCGGTGGCCAGGTTCCAGGCGAAGTTGTTCAACATGCCCGCGCGCAATTCGGGGTCGTCCTCTTCGGCCAGGAAATCGTCCATGATCTGCAGCGCCCACCGCGTCTCCGTATCTCCGCCTGACTCCATGTAGGCCTGCATCATGAAGGTGGGCTCCCACAGGCCGTAGATGCGGGCCAGCTCCCCCACCGGGTCCACGTGGTCGGCAACCCTGATGTCCACCAGGCGCTCCGAGCTACCCTGGTAGCCACCTTCGGGTCGCACCACCAGAATGGCGGCCGACTGCCTTCCCCTGCTGTCGCCGCCGGCGTTGTCGCCGGCCTGCAGCGCCGCCAGGAGCCTGCGGGCCAGCGGACCCTCCGCTTCCAGGAAGGCGGCCTCCATCCGCTCGACGACCTCCGGGCCTACCAGGATGTTGCCCTGTATGGCGTAGCCGGGACCGGTGATTCCGCCGGCCCAGTCCAGGGTGCCGGTTCCGGTGAAGCTGGCCGAGCCGCCGGCCATGTCCACCACGCCCAGCTGCCTCTGCTGCATCTCCGGGTCCGTGGCCCGGAGGCTGTCCAGAACGGCCTCCGCCGGCATTCCGGACTCCAGCAGCTCCAGTCCGAGGGGGCCGAAGCCCGCGTTGGCCAGAGCCTGGGTCGCCACGGCCCCGGCGTCGGCATCGGCCCAGGGGACTATGTAGCCCACCGAAAGGACCTTGGAGGCAACAGCCACGCCGGCCTCTCCGGCGGCGGTGTCCGCCGCCGCTATGGAGAACGTGGACGTATGGATCTTCCCCCGCCCGGCCAGGGCAAGGGCCGCCAGGGCAAGTACGATCGCAGAGTGCTTCATTGTTCGCCTTCCTTTCCGCCGCCCTCGGTGAGCACCTCCACCAGCCGGTTGGCCGTCTCCCGGCCCACCGGGCCCACTCCGGCCACAATCACAAACACGTGTCCCCCGTTTCTTGGCGCCCCCAGGCCCAGCACCATGAACAGCGACCGGCTAAGCCGGTTGCCGCGCGTATGGAATCGGCCGAGCTCGGCCCCATTCAGCCCCCCGTACTCGGACATGGCTGTCCCTTCGCCCGCCGGAGCGCGGCACCGCATGCGAAAGGACTCGCCCATGGCGCCTTCCGGGGTCGGGCATGACCGCGAACCACGCGGTTCAGTGCAAAAATCGCGGTTGTTGCCTGGAAGGACAAGTGCCGGGACTGCGGCGCCACGAACCGCCGGGCATTTACCCCCGCTGTACGCGCGAAATATAGTGTGCCCGAAGAAGGACCTTGCACTCCTCGCAGAAGGAGACCCTAATGATACGCATGGCAGTCACGCTTCCCGTTCTGTTCGCGGTGGTCAGCGCCGACCGCGGGGCCACCGGCATACCCCCCGAGCCCCTTCCGGTCGTGGACGACGCCACCCACCTGGTTACGCTCTTTCCCACCTGGGATGCCAGGACCGCCGTAGTTCCCCGGACCGGATGCCCGGCTGCTATACCGCCGGAGTACGACCCGGTGGACTCCCTGACCCTGGACTGCCTGGTGCCGGCGGGGGGCGAGCTGGTGGTGGAGATGGACTACTCCACCGGTGAGCTGTCGGTGACGCAGGCCCCCTACTCCCTCACCCAGGACGCCCAGGACGCCATCGACGCGACGCCCGACTGGATCTCCGACAGGCTGCAGTGGCGCCTGTCCCAGCTCACCGAGTCCAACCAGGACCGCTACGCCGACCTGATAACCGGTGTAACCCAGCCGGAGATACTGGACGAGGTGGCCTACCAGGTGGCGACCCTCAGCTGGACCATCCTGGCCAACCCGGACTGGGACGAGACCGTGATAGTGAACGGCGCCGAGCTGATGTACGAGCTGGACGCCGACCTGCAGTTCGTGGAGATCCTCGACTACAACACGGGCACTCCCGAGGCCTACTCCACTACTCAGTACACGGTGATCCTGGAGGGCGATACCACCACGGTGGAGATACCGAGGGAGGAGTACTACGACTGGGTGGTGATGCCCAAGGTCTCCGACGAGGTCCCCCTTCAGAACGACTTCGTCTACGACATGTTCTGGCGCGAGTACCTCTACTACGAGAACGACCCGGGCTACCCGAACCTCAAGGAGGTGCTGGAGCCGCTGACGGTGGTCTGGGACGGCCAGGAGTACAACTGGAGCGGCGGCCGGCCATTCACCGACTCCATGATGGTGGTGGACGCTATCGGGAACTGGTGCTCGGAGACCGTTCCGAATTCGGCTTCGGGCAACCGCCCCATACAGCCCAACATCATCGCCCACGAGCACAACGGGAACTGCGGCGAGCTGCAGGACCTGCTCTGCGCGGCGGGCAGGACGTGCCTGCTGCCCATGGTCTGCAGCATGGACATACTGGAGGACCACGTCTGGTGCGAGATCCGCTGGCAGGACGACTGGAAGCCCTACCAGGTGGAGCTGGGGGGCAACAGGACCCAGATCGGCAACTACGGCATAGCCTACGACGCCGACATGGGTGGCTCCAAGGAGTGCTCCTGCATCTGGGACTGGCGCAACGACGGCTGGACCTGGGACGTGATAGGGAGGTACTCGGACACCTGCACCCTTACGGTACACGTAGAGGACTCGCTGGGCACTCCGGTTGACAACGCCCAGGTAACCGTAGCCAGCGAGTACTGGCAGCAGAGCACCCCCGGCCGCGGTAGCTGGGCCTGGACCGACCGCGACGGCAACGCGCAGTTCGTGCTGGGAGACAGCCAGAACTACTACATCAACATTTACTGCACCCTGGGCATCTACCCCGGCGGCGGCTTCGCCGAGCTGATAGAGGACAGCGACCCGGGCGAGCACTACTACTTCCAGTGGGTGACGCCCGACACCATGCCCTCGCTCGACGCCACCGAGGTCCCGATGGGCAACATGAAAAAGTACCTGATCCAGGTGAACTACCAGGTTCCCTGCGACGTCTCCACCGGCCGAGACTACTACGCCAACCCCAGGAGCGAGTTCTTCCAGCCCCTGGAGGACGGCCGAATTGCGTTCTTCTTCGTCGACCAGGATGGCCTCGATGCCTACATGGACGACCAGCCCTTCGAGGCCTGCGAGGTTGCCGAGTATTCCGGCTCGGGATACAGCGAGTTCGTTATTCCCCACGACAGGAACTACTACACCGTCTTCTCCGGCCGCAACTACCAGGGCCTCGCCTCCTGGGTAGAGGCCGACATCACCCTCTGGGAGCATGACGGTACAGCCGTGGAGGGGGGACGGATGGACTACGTACTGGGCATCTCCGCCACCCCCAACCCCATGGCCGCAAGCGGTACACTGGATCTGGTGGTCCCCTCGGCCGGCCTATGCACCCTTCGGATCTACGACCTGGCCGGCCGGGTTGTGGCCGAGCCCCTGACCTCGGAGCTGGCTCCGGGAAGACACTCCGTCGGCCTGGATGTCCGGGAACTGGGCCTGGCCGGGGGCGTCTACCTCGCTCGGCTGCGGACGCCGGATGGAACGGCCGTCCGCAAGCTGGTCGTGGTGAGATAGCCGTGCGGAGCGCGTCGGCAGCATCGATTCTGGCCTGCCTGCTTGCGGCGACCGCCGTCTCGGCCGCCGACTACCCCGACAGCCTGGTGGCCACCGTGAGCCTGGGATCCTCCAGTGGTCCGGTGGGCGTATGCGCCGCTCCGGACGGCGGCCACGCCTATGCAGCCGGGGAGTTCGGAATCATCAGCGCGGTAGAGACGGCGGGCTACACCGTTTCGGGGACCTGCTACATAGGCTCCGAGCTGGGCGACATCTGCATAACCCCCGACGGACAGCACCTCCTGGCCTGCAACGTGGAGGAGAACGCCGTGGAGGTGATAGCCGTGGAGGGTATGCAGCACCTGCACACCGTGGAGGTGGGGGCCGATCCGACGGCGATAGAGGCGATGCCCGACGGGGAGCGGGTCCTGGTTTCCTGCAACCTATTCCAGATATGGGTGATAGGTACCGATGGCTGGACGGTGGAGGAGACGGTATCAGTGGGAAGCTCCCCGAGGGGCATCTGCGCCATGCCGGGCGGCGAGCTGGCCTGCGTGGCCAGGTCGGACTCCTACAACGCCGCGGTCCTGCACCTGGATGGGTACGGGACCGATGATCTCTTCACCGGCGCCGACACCTGGGACGTCTGCCCCTCGCCGGAAGGCTCCGTGGCCTACTTCACCGTACCCGAATGGGACATGATCAAGGCAGTTGACGTGCAGACCGGACAGGTGACTGCCGAGGTCTTCGATGTGGGAGAGGAGCCCCTGGACATCTGCGCCCTTCCCAACGGCCAGCACCTCTACTCATCCTCCAGCGGGACCGGGGAGGTATTCGTGGTGGACGCCATGCAGGGTACGGTCGTGGACTCGATACTGACCGGCAGCAATCCCCTGGGAATATCCCCCCATCCCGCCGGCACGGAGGTCTACGTGGTTGACAACTTCCTGGGTGAGCTGGCGGTAATCGGAGGGGGACCCTCCGGAGTCGAGGCCGGTGGGGACCTTACGGGCATCACGCTCTGCGCCAGCGGCCGGAACCCCTGCACAGGGCTGGCCGAGCTGGAGCTGGGCCTGCCGCAGCCGTCGGAGGTATCGGTGACCGTCTTCGACCTCTCCGGACGGCCGGTTGCGCGGCTTCGGCCGGGACAGCTTTCGTCGGGAACCCACCGCCTGCAGCTGGAGCTTTCGGCTGCGGGTGTTTTCCTCTGCAGGGCCGAGGCCGCCTGCGGCAGCGCTTGCGCCAGGCTGGTAAACCTCGGGAGATAGGCCTACAGGACCACGGCCAGGACGGCGGCTGCCGCCACGGCAGCCGCCGCACCCCACGAAACCAGGCGCACCCGCCGTTTCTGGCCGGCCCACAGCCAGTCCATCATCTCATCGAGGCGGGTCCTGTAGACCGCGGTGTGGGAATCGGTGTCCAGCAGGTCGGTGACGTCCAGGTTGACCAGCTTTCCCGGCGCAGACGCGGGCTTCACACCGGCCCTTCCCGCAGCCCTTCCGGGCGAGAGGCGCAGCAGCTCCCCCACGAGGTAGCGGGTCCCCAGAGCCCGGTCCCTCCGGTTTACGACGTTCACCAGCGCCCCCGAGAGGCGGGAGGCTGCGGTGGCCCAGTCCTCGTCACGGTCCGCGTGGATGGCGCCGGCCAGCAGCACCGCGTCCCTCAAAGGCATGCCGTGGTCGGCCTTCAGGGCCAGCAGACCGCTGAAGATGACCTTGGCGCCCAGTGAGTGCCCCAGGAGCGTAATACCGCCCGAACCGCCGAACCCGCGCAGCAGCTGGGGCAGAACGCGGCCCGCCCGCTCGGCCGTGCGGTTGGCCCTGGCCCACTCTATGGCGTCCCAGAGGGTACTGAACCGTTCATGGGTGCAGCATGAGTCCCACCACAGCCAGTGCACGGACCCCCGCCACCCGGCGCTGCGGAAGGCCCTGACCCACTGGGAGAGCTTCTCCTGCCGGTAGTCACTAGTGTGGAAACCCGAGACGAAGAGCAGTCTCTGCCGGCTGCCGCGGGTGGCGGAGATCCTTCTCACGAAGGGCGCGTCATCCGTCATCTGGGGCTTCCCGGTGCCCGGCTGCCCTGTCGGAGGCGTAGCGGCCCAGCACGTGAAGGAAGATCGCCGCGCCGACGCCGGCGGGGAGGTACAGAAAGAAGAGCCGCTGAAGCGCCGTGAACACGCCCATCCTGGCCATGGGGACCATTCGGGCCATCAGGGCCCCCGTGGTGAGCTCGGCAATGCCGCTTCCGCCGGGGCTGGGGGAGAAGTAGAGGATGAAGACTATCAGAGCCTGTATGGCAAGCACCTCCAGCACGCTGCCTTCGATGCCCAGCCCCTTCATCACCAGCCAGGCGAGCAGGAACTTGTTGAAGTAGAGGACGGCCGTCAGCCCGAAGCTCTGCAGGAATATCAGCGGCTTGCGGCGCAGGAAGAGCTGGCAGGCCTCCTGGAACTCGCTCAGCTCTTCCAGCAGCCTGCTCGAGACCCTTCGAATGAAACCGGAGGCGAAGCGGAGCCGGCGGGCCAGCCAGAGCGAGAAGCGCCGCAGCAGGTTTTCCACCTTCTCCGGCTTCCACAGGAAGAACAGGAACACGACCAGCTGAAGGGTGAACAGCCCGAATGCAACGGCCACCAGGGTGAGCACCGTGCCGCTGCCGATTCCGCTGAGCACCCGCAGGCCGAAGACGGCGGCTATGATGAAGAAGATCACAGTTGCCAGGTAGTTGACCACGATGATGGAAAGGCCCTCGCCGATGGAAAGGCCGTTTCGGTAGTAGACGAATACCTGGGCCGGGCTTCCTCCGGTATGCGAAGGGGTCATCGCACCCATGAAGACGTTGGACAGGTTGGCGCGAAAGCTGGTCCAGTAGCTCATCTCAGGGCGGATCTCCCGAATGAATACGTGGTTTCGAAGGCCGCCGAGCAGCATGTCCAAGAGCGAGAATCCAAGGGTGAGTGCCAGGAACTCCGGACGGAGCCTGCCCAGGTGTCTTACCTGATCGGTTGATGCGGAGCGGAGAAACAGCAGCGTGAAGCCGATGGCGGACAGCACCAGAAACAGCACCAGACCCCTGATTATGCGCGAGCTGTCCAGTATTCCCGAGAAGCGCTGGCCGGAGCTTTCGGGGCCTCTGGACACGGCGCTCCTTTCACGGGGTTGCCATCGAGGCGTTTTACGACGATCAATCTAACATACTGCAGGCATTTTCGGAACACCCTCGTGCCCTTAGCGGCAGCGGGTCGAATCGATGGAACGGAGTTCGATGGCCACATCCGACGACGGCCAGGCAGGTCGCCGAAAACCGGGCAACCAGGCCCTGGTCTGGATTGTCCGCACCGAAGACATGGTCCTGAGGATCGATAAGAGCTGGACCAATCCGGGAATTGAGATACCCCCGGAATGGACCGGCCCCCTGGACCAACGGCTGGAGCTGGTCCATCCGGAAGACCGCCCCGAGGCCAGAAGGCAGATAGAGGCCCTGATCTCCGGCGAAGAGGCCACCATGAACCTGGAGATACGGATCAGGGCCGGAGAAGACTACATCTGGTCGCTGGTTCGAGGCTCACCGTCCTCCCGGGACGAAGAGGGCCGCTTGACGGAGATCTCGGGCATATGGATGGACATAGATGACCTGAAGGCGGCGGAGGAGGAGCTGGCCTCCAGCGAGCACAGGTTCCGCACCTTCACCGACCTTTCCCCGGTGGCCATCATGATTCATCGTGGCGGCGTATGGAGATACGTCAACCGGGCGGCCTCGAGAATGACCGGCTACCGGGAGTCGGAGCTCATCGGGTCGCCTTTCTGGCAGATAGTCCACCCGGCCGACCGGGAGATGGTGAAGATCCGGGGCATGGCCAGGAGCCGGGGCGGGCACCCACCCTCGTCATACCAGGTTCGAATAGTAACCAGGGATGGTAGCACCAGGTGGGCCGACCTGCGGGCACAGGCCCTGGAGCCCGAGCAGGGCGAGACCCCGATTCTGGTCTCGGCACAGGACATCACCGGCCGCAAGCGGGTGGAGCTGAGCCGCGAGGTGCTGCTGGAGATAGCCCGCAAGGCGCATGCCCTGGAGAGCGTGCAGGACCTGTACCCGGCGATTCAGAAGGCCCTGGGAAGCCTCTTCGACACCACGAACATGCTCATAGTGCTGCATGACCGGGGCGAGGACATGCTGACCATGGCCTACGCCTCCGACGAAAAGGACATATACACCAGCTTCCCTGCCGGCAAGACGCTTACAGCGTATGTGATAAGGACCGACAAGCCAATTCTGGTGGACAGCTCCGACATGAACGAGATGGTGCGCAAGGGCCTCATCGAGATAATCGGCACGCCCAGCCGGATCTGGATGGCTGCGCCTCTGCGGGCCATGGGGGTCACCAAAGGCGCCATAGTTGTCCAGAGCTACGAGGATCCGAAGGCGTACGACCGCGATGACCTGGAGGTTCTCACCTTTGTGGCCGACCAGATAGGGCTGTTCATCGACCGGGCCCGAATGGTGGAATCCCTGCGGGAGAGCGAGGAGCTGTTCCGGGCCGTCTTCGAGACCGCCCGGGATTCGATCTTCGTAAAGGACGACCGGCTGCGCTACATCCGCGTCAACCACGCGATGGAGGAGCTTTTCGGCCTATCCCGAAAGGACATATTGGGGCGGACGGAGAGCGAGCTGTTCGGCCCCGAGGTGGGCGGACTGTCGGAGGAGTCCGACGCCAGGGTCCTGCAGGGTCAGGTGGTGGAAGAGCTTCCGGAGAAACCGGTTCGGGGTGTGAGTCACGTCTTCCATACGGTCAAGGTTCCCCTGAGGAGCGCATCCGGGAGGATAACCGGCCTCTGCGGCATCGCCAGGGACATCACCGACCGCCGTCGCGCCGAAGAGGAGAGGAAGCGGCTGGAGCAGCAGGTACTGGAGGCTCAGAAGATGGAGAGTCTGGGCATCATGGCCGGGGGCATCGCCCACGACTTCAACAACATCCTGGTGGCCATCCTGGGAAACGCGGAGATGGCGCTGGAGAGCGGGGGCATAGCAAGGCCCGCAGCCGACCGCCTGGAGAAGATCAGGAACGCCGCCCTCAGGGCCTCGCAGCTCGCCCGGCAGATGCTTGCGTATGCCGGAAGGGCCAGCTTTCAGGTAGAGGTGCTGGACCTCAGCAGCCTGGTGAGGGAGCTCTTCGACATCATGCGGGCGTCCATTCCGCGGAGGATTGAGATCGAGTGCCAGGTTCCGCCCCACCCTGTGTTCGTCCAGGGGGACGCGGTTCAGATCCGGCAGGTGGCCATGAACCTGATAACAAACGCGGCGGAGGCCATTGAGGGCCCGGGAAACATCACGGTGTCGGTCTCGGAATCCGACCGGGAAGGCCTGGAGCCGTTGGGTACCCTGCCGGACACCGAGCAGGGGTACGCCCTGATGAAGGTGGAGGACGACGGCTGCGGAATGGAGTCGGGTATGGTCGAGCGGATCTTCGACCCCTTCTTCTCCACCAAGTTCAGCGGCAGCGGTCTGGGTCTGTCGGCCGTTCTGGGCATCATGCGCTCTCACGAGGGAACCATACTGGTGGAGACCGAGGAGGGGCGGGGCACGTGCTTCACTGCGGTCTTCCCCAAGCTCCCCGGCGACGTTGGGAAGCGTCGGACCGGCAAGGATAGCGCCCCCGGAGGCTCCAGCATGCCCGAGCGGGTGCTGGTGGTTGACGACGAGAGGATGGTCAGAGAGGTGACCAAGGGGATACTGGAGGGCCTGGGCTGCCGCGTGATGGCCGTGGAGAGCGGCGAGAAAGCCTTGGAGGAGCTGTCGAATGCCGGCGAGGACCTGGGCCTCGTCATGCTGGACATGACCATGCCCGGAATGGACGGGGAGGAGACCTTCCGGCACATCCGGAAAATATCCCCCGAGCTTCCGGTTGTCGTGTTCAGCGGTTACAGCAGGGAGGATCTGCGGCGACGCTTCCGCGGCCACGGCGGCGTAACCTTCCTGCAGAAGCCCTTCACCATCGACACCCTGAAGGCGGCCCTCAACGAGGTTACCTCCTAGGCGACGGTCCCCAGATCAGATCTCGGGCCAGAACCTGTTCTCGAACCAGATATCCTCCTGCAGGCTCCGGTCCATGTCCGCCAGCATCTCGAGGTGGCCGTGCTCCCAGCGGGCCAGCCAGTCGTAGAGCTCCCTCTCCACGTCGGATTCCGCCTGATCGCGCTTCTGGCCGTAATAGGTCTCGGCCTCCTTCTCCAGCGCCATGGCCGCGGATATGGCGGCTGCCTCGTAACCGGCGGCTTCGATCTCCTGCCTCACCCGGTCGGCCAGGAGGGTCTCGGAGCTGTGCTTCGTTATGTCGCCCATCTCGCTGATGGCCGCCAGCCTGCCTTCCCGGACAAGCGCGGAGTAATGCTTCTCCAGAACCTCCTCGTGTCGCTTCTCCTCGTCGGCCATAGTGGCGAAAACCTCGGAGACGGCATCGCTGCCCGACCCCTCGGCTACCTTGCGGTAGAATGCCTGTCCGCGCTTCTCCAGCAGTATGGCTCCCTTTATCGCGTCGATTGCCCTGTTGCTCATCCCATCTCCCATCTGCGTTGACCGAGGCCCTATCTCAGCAGAGTGAACCTCTCGGCCCACCGGTCGGTTCCCCGGCTGACCCGAACCGCGTACACGCCGCTGGGCCGGCCGGACATGTCTACGGACAGGTTGGCTCCGTCCATCTCCCAGGTGCTCCCGGCCACCAGCCTGCCGGACACGTCGTAGACCCTCACGTCGGCGGCTGTGCCGGGCGAAGCCTCCGCACCGAGCACCAGACTGCCGCGAACCGGGTTGGAGACCAGCCGGGGGCTGAGCGGGGCCGCTCCCGCCTCCCACCCCTCGATGCCGGTCCCTTCCCATTGCTCGAACCAGATATCCCAGTCTCCGGAGCCTCCAGTGCCCGACCAGGCGATGCCGGCCTGCGACGGAGCCGGAAGCCACGCCGGGCCGGACGGAGTCACAGGCTGCTGCGGGACCGACCATGAGGATCCGTCGAAGGTGGAAATCCAGATGGTGGCGTCGGAGCCGAATCCCCGTTGCCACAGCACCGCTGGAGCGCCTCCGGGGCCGGCCCCCGCCGAGGGGGCCATCAGGCCGTCGTCCGCCGACTGGGCGAGTACCTGCTCGTCCCCCCAGGAAGACCCGTCGTACATCCGGGTCACGATGGATGACTGATCCCCGCTTTGCTGCCAGGCCGCCACCAGCCCGTCCCCCAACGCGCTGATGGTGGGGGCGCGACAGAACTGGCCGGAGGAGATCTGGACGGGCGAGGAGAAGCCGGTCTCGTCACCGCGGCTGCACAGTATGCTTCCCCCATCCGGTGACTGGGAGGCCCAGACCACGAAGACCTCCCCGTCCAGGACGGCGACGTCCGGGGTGATATCCTGGCTTCCCTGGGCGCTCAGATAGGTCTCGGGGAATCCACCGTCCAGCCTCTTGATCATCACGTCGCCCTCGCCACGCCGCCAGATCTGCCAGGTCAGCCACATTCCATCCGCCCAGGCCAGAGCCGGGTCAACGTCGTAGCCGGAGGCCGAGGCGGCAACGGAGACGTCGCCGAATCCATCCCCGGTGGCCACCTTGATGTTGTAGCCGTAGCTGGCGTAGTCGAAATCGCCCCAGGCAATCCAGGGATCGCCGCTGCCGTCGAACGCCACGTCGGGTGTCACGTCCCAGTACTCGTCGGCGTCAACCGTATAGACCTGGCTCCAGCTGTCGCCGTCGTAGCAGCGCGACTGCAGGTCGAGCCTGCCGTTGGCACCGGTCAGCCAGGCCACGCAGGTCAGGTCGCCTTCGGTGGCTGCGGCCGGGTAGCAGTCGGATTCCCCGCTTGTGGAGACGACGTCGTAGTCGGCCCCGGCTCCCCCTGCTCCGGGCATTCGGGAGGAAGAAAGCCCCCTGCCGCTCAACGGCCGCAGTGTGGGATCGCCCAGAAGCACGCAGCCGTAATGCCAGTTCTCGTCGTAGATTCCCACGTTGGTAAACCACTCGCGGAAGGCCTCTCCGGGGGTGGCGCCCTCTCCGATGGGGCTGTAGAACTGCTCGAACTCCAGCATGGAACCGGTCTTGGTTGCCCCTATGGCCAGCAGACCGGAATCGGTGCCGAAGAGGTACCAGTTGCCCAGGCAGGAAGGCTCGGTCCACCTGCAGTTGGAGCAGGCGAACAGCTGCACAAAGGCGGTCTGGGGATTGATCTGCGATATCTCCGGGGCCATGACGGTCCCCGAGTAGCCGCCGGGTATCTTGAAGGTATGGCCCCAGGGCGAGGAGTGGGACATCAGATGGACGAACTCGTAGCCGTAACCGAGCCTGTCCCTGTAGTAGTCGTCAGTTGTCTGCGACTCGTCCTGGTAGAGATCCAGGTTGGAGTATATGGCGTCCAGGCCGCAATCTCCGGAGTAGCTCCAGTCGTCGTCGTTGAACACCAGGGCCCTGTCCGGAAGGGCCATGGAGCCCGTTCTGTACAGATGGTTGGCGGTGAGGTAGTCCCGAAGCTGGTCGACCTCTGACCCCATCTCCATGGCGTGGGCGTCTATCCTGCCCACCCAGATCTCCGGGGCCCGGTCGCCGGAATGGCCGTCGTACTTGCCGTCGCCGTCCGCGTCGGTCCACGTTCCGTCGGTGTCCATCAGGAACAGGTCCAGCGGGTACTCCTCGTGGGCCGAGCCCCAGTCGCTCTCGTACCAGGCCTCCGGCAGATGTCCTATCAGGATGGCTCCGGCCAGTTCGGGATGGTCTCCCAGCCAGTCCCTGAGATCCTCCGCCGTGCCCCCGGTCATTACCTCCGTGATGACATTGTAGCCTTCGGATTCGAGATCCGAGGCCAGCTGGGCCAGCTCCGGGGCCAGCGGGGTCTCCATGCCGGAGGCCACCACCAGCGCCACGTCCGAGTCGCCCCTGTCGCACAGACTGGCGGACAGGGTATAAAATCCCGGACTTCGGGACTCCAGCGGCGAGCGCTCGACCTGCGCCCTGGGCATCGGTGCCGGGCCGGTGGGTACTGTGGCGGGCGCCATGAGCAGGGCGGACAGCAGCAGCGGGATCATTGCGTTTCCTTTCCTCTCCTTCAGGGCCGGTGAAGGACTACTATGGAAATGTCAATTCTGCCGTCGGTGAGGACCGTATCCGCACCGGGCACGTTCGAACCCTCATACACTATACACCCAACGCCCAGCCGGTCTAGCAGCGATCGTGACTCGGCCGAGGGCCAGCCGTTCAGAACGGCCGCCGTTTCCCGGTAGCCACGGGGAAGGGATGTACTGTAACCGTTGACCATGGGCGTGAAGTGCAGCCTCGAGCCGTACAGCCGCGAGCACTCCATCTCCGGCCTGACCAGATCGGGCACCATGGGCAGGAACACCACGGACGCCGGGCGGTTCTCCGCCAGCCAGCGGTGGTGGATGTCCGGGGGAGGATTGTACATGGGAATGGGCGGATGCAGAATCTCCGCCAGGCACAGCAATCCGCCCAGGAAGGCCAGCCGGGGCCTCTTCGAGAGGGCCGTCGCCGACAGCAGGAGAAGCGGCAGCAGGGCGAAGATTCCCGCCCTGGCCGGAAGCCGGATGAAGGTCATGCCCGGTATCAGCGCGGCCAGACGGAAGGGGCCGGGAGCCAGCTGACTGCCTGCCGCCACCAGCGTGGGTCCCAGCGAGAAGGCGCCGAAGATCAGGGCCAGGGCCGCCAGAAGCCACGGAGCCCGTATCCTCCGCCTGAGTCGCGGCGCCATGAGAGCCGCGGATGCGGCCACCACGACCACCGACCCCGGCCACAGGGCCACCGCTCCCTCCACAACGTCCGGCCTGGCCGCTCCCAGCAGGTAGCCGCTCTCCCATGGCGAGAGGTAGGAGAGGAGGTCGGCGGACGCTATGTGGTCCACGGGCCAGGATGCGGCGTTCTGCAGATGGCGACGCAGCAGGGGCAGCATTGCGACCCCGCCCAGAGCCGACAGCCCGGCCAGTGCCGCCGCCCGGCGCGTTTGGCGGCGGAACAGGGCCCATGCGGACACTATTACCAGAGCCATCCCCGTAAACAGCCAGTGGTAGAGGCCGGCGCAGCCCTGCAGGACGAGCAGCACCGGCACCCACCAGCCGGACGCCCGGCGGTCCAGGAACGACAGGGCCCTTTCCATGGCCAGGATCCCCAGCCCGGGCGAGACCAGCTGAAGGTGCCAGAGGTGGCTCTGGAAGTAGGGCAGGCATACGCAGGCGCATCCTGCGAACAGCCCGCCCCAGAAATCCGCCCCCACCCTGCGGGCCAGGCGCATCACGGCGAAACCGGTGAATGCGATGGACAGGACGAACAGCACGTTGTGAGCCCGGAGCGGCGACAGGCCCAGCCCGAGCAGGGGGGTTACGGTAACCGCCTGGGTCAGGAGCAGGTCTCCCCGGCCGTGGGCGTCTGGCTGGCCGAGGAAGACAGGGGGTGTGAGCGGATTCTGCAGGCCGGTCAGCGCATGGTGGTTCCAGGCCAGCAGCCAGGAGTTGTAGAGGGTGTCCGCATGGTCCCGGGCTCCGCCGCTTACGGCCATGGGCCAGGTTGCCGCGGAGGCCAGCAACAGCAGCACGACGGCGGCTGCCGCGTGACGCCGGACGACGCCCGCTTCGCCCGCCATCGTCAGGTCAGTAGGCCCTGGCCACTATGGCCTGCCGGTGGGTCTCGCGGCCGGTTATGAAGCACCTGCCGCTTTCCTCTGGCTGCTCCAGCGGGATGCAGCGCACGGTGGCCTTTGTCTCCTCCTTCATCCGCTGCTCCTCGGCCTCCCCACCGTCCCACCACACGCGGTAGAATCCGGGCCTCTCCGGCAGTTGCTCCACGAGCTGGTCGTAGGTCTCTATATCGTAGGTCCTGGATCTCCGGTACTCCGTCGCGTCGGCCAGCATCGCGCCCTGGATGGCCTCCAGCCTCTCGACGACCCGGCCGGCCAGGCCCTCCATGGGAATGGTGAACTTGCCCTCGCGGCCGGGACGGTTGCGGGGGCTGGCCATGACATGGCCCTCCTCCAGGTCCCGCGGCCCCAGCTCCAGCCTGAGGGGCACACCCCGGACCTCCCAGTGGTTGAACTTGAATCCCGGGCTCGAACCCTCGGTATCGTCCAGCTTCACCCTGACGCCGGCGTCGGAGAGCCTGTTCCGTATCTCCGAGGCCTTCTCGAGCACCCTGGTCCGGTCGTCGTCGCTGCGGAATATGGGGACGATTACCGTCTGCAAGGGCGCCAGGTTCGGGGGCAGCCTGAGGCCGTGCTCGTCGCCGTGGGCCATGATCAGGGCGCCCACCATACGGGTGGATACGCCCCAGCTGGTCTGATGGACGTACTTCTGTTCATTGTCGCTGTCGAGGAACTTGGTATCGAAGGCCCTGGCGAAGTTGGTGCCCAGGTAGTGGCTCGTTCCGCTCTGCAGCGCCCAGCCATTGCGCATCATCGCCTCTATGGCGTAGGTGTCCACCGCACCGGCGAACTTCTCGCTTTCGGTCTTCAGGCCGGTCACGACCGGTATTGCCCCATCCTCCCGGGCGAAGTCCTCGTACACCTGCAGCATCCGCATGGTCTCCTCACGTGCCTCCTCCTCGGTGGCATGGGCCGTGTGGCCCTCCTGCCAGAGGAACTCGGTGGTTCGGAGGAAGGGCCTGGTCCTCATCTCCCACCGGACCACGTTGGCCCACTGGTTCAGCAACATGGGCAGGTCGCGGTAGCTGTTGATCCACTTGGAGAACATGTGGTTGATTATGGTCTCCGATGTGGGCCTCACCGCCAGCGGCTCCTCCAGCTCCTTGCCGCCACCGTGGGTAACCATGGCCAGCTCCGGCGCGAAGCCCTCCACGTGCTCGGACTCCCGGTTGATGAAGCTCTCGGGGATGAAGAGCGGGAAGTAGGCGTTGCTGTGGCCGGTATCCTTGAACCTGCGGTCCAGGGAGGCCTTCATGTTCTCCCAGATGGCGTATCCGTAGGGCCGAATGATCATGCAGCCCCTGACCGGGGCGGTATCGGCCAGCTCCGCCTCTCTGATGACGTCCAGGTACCACCTTGAGAAATCCGTGCCGGGGGATGTTATCTTCTTGGCCATGTCAGCCCTTCCTTGAGATGTTGCAGGGGCGCGCCGGCCCGGCCGGGGCAGCGGCGCTTCCGAGGTAACAGCCGCAATACTAACGGAATCGCACCCGGCGCTCAAGGGGCCTTTGACGCAGCCGCCCCTCCTGAATAGGGTATTGGCACGGGGGCCACGCACCTGGGGATGGAGTAAAAAACCGATGAAGGCTTTGCCCGGGTGCTGAGCTTACGCCGAGACCCTGCGAAAGCAGGTAGCGGATGCGAAACGTACCCGGCCCTGTAAGTCCTTTAGCCCTTGTAAGCGAGACATTCGCCAAGGGGTGGCCCCCACTCCTTTGACAGCCGGCGACACCTGGCCCAAGGCGATGCGGGGCTGCATCTGTGAGAGATCTGCTGCGAAACCCCGGTAGCCTCTTTGTGCCGGTTACCGACAGAAGCTACCGGATAATCATCTGGGTTACCGGAGGCTACAGCCTGCTGGTCTCCGTTATCCCCCTGCTGAGACTGGTTCCCCGCCCCCCCCTGCAGCTCGGCATCTGGATTGCCTGCTATCTGCTCTACCGCCTGAGGCCGATACCGGAGAGCGTGCGCAGGTGGGTCTTCTACGTTTTCCTCTTCGTTACCTATCCGGCCCTGCGGAACGTGGTCACCAGCTACCACGCCAGCTTCCACTGCGCCGACGTGATAGCAGCGGAGCGCTGGATATTCGGCTTCCTCCCCACCTACCGGCTGCAGCTGCTGCTCAACCCGGGGGGCACGCTGAAGTGGTTCGACTACGTGTTCGCCGCCTTCCACGCCACCATCTTCTGGCTTCCCGTAGTGTTTCCCGCTATTCTGCTGGCGGCCCGGGGGCCTGAGAGGATGAAGCGGGCCACGGTGGGCCTGACCATCATATCCCTGGCCGGCTACCTGACCTACGTCCTCTACCCGGTTACCCCGCCCTGGATGGCCAGCCTGGAGGGGCAGGCTCCCCGCATGTCCAGGGTGGTGTTCAGGGCCCTGGGCAGGATGGTGCCCGGCAGCGTGGCCGACGCCTTCCAGCCCAGCCCCAGGGGCGCCATGCCATCCCTCCATGCCGGGGTGCCCCTGCTGATCGTCATGATGGCCATCAGGGAGTACGGCCGGAGGGCGGCCTGGGTTTTCCTGCCGGCTGCAGTGATTATCTTCGAGATCGTCTACGGAGCCGAGCACTACGTCGTGGATGTGATGGCCGGCGCTCTGTACGCCGTG
This sequence comes from uncultured bacterium, assembly GCA_964553045.1. Lineage (GTDB taxonomy): Bacteria > Fermentibacterota > Fermentibacteria > Fermentibacterales > JCC-6 > JAWLEP01. The sequence goes on from CAZKJG010000003.1 coordinate 95,693, forward strand.
ATCACCTACCTGGTGGTCTACCGGGTTCTGCTGCCCCGGGTGAGCGAGGGCGCAGAGAGCCCCGGCTGACGCGGGAGGGGGAGCAATGGCATCGGTGACCGTCAGGACGCTGGCCGCGAAGAAGCGGGCGGGAGAGCCCATCGTGGCCCTCACGGCCTACGACTTCACCACCGCCATGCTGGAGCAGAAGGCCGGGGTGGACCTGATCCTGGTGGGCGACTCCATGAACATGGCCGTTCTCGGCGAGGAGACCACCCTCACCGCAGACCTGGAGGTGATGCTGGCCCACACCAGGGCCGTCTCCCGGGGGGCCCCCCGGACCCTGGTGGTGGGCGACATGCCCTTCGGATCCTACGAGGAGTCTGATGCCCATGCGGTAGCCAGCGCCGTCCGCTTTCTGGCTGAGGGAGGGGCCCACGCCGTGAAGCTGGAGGGCGGCAACCGCATGGCCCGCAGCAGGGCGAGGGCCATCGTGGAGGCCGGCATTCCGGTGATGGGCCATCTGGGCCTGCTGCCCCAGTCCCTGCGGCTGACCGGCGGGTACCGAGTGGTGCGGGCCGACGGCCTGCAGCGGCTCAAGACCGAGGCCGCCGCCCTGGAGGACGCCGGTGTCTTCTCCATCGTCCTGGAGAGCGTCCAGGAGGACGTGGCCGCGGAGGTCACCGCGGGCTGCACCGTACCCACCATAGGGATCGGCGCCGGACGCGGAGTGGACGGGCAGATCCTGGTGGTCAACGACATGCTCGGGCTCACGCCGGGCTTCAGCCCGAAGTTCCTGAAGCGGTACGCGGACCTGGCGCCCGTGATAGAGGAAGCGGTAAGGAGGTACGCCGGGGAGGTGCGCGAAGGCGGCTTTCCCGAAGACGAGCACGTATACGGAGCCAAGGAGGAAAATTGAGGATACTGGTTCTGGGTAGCGGAGGTCGGGAGCACGCCATCACCTGGGGTCTGGACCAAAGCGGCGACCATCTTCTCTGGGCCGCCCCCGGGAATCCGGGAATAGGCGAGCTGGCGCAGCTGGAGGAGGTCGTTCCCGCCGATCCCGATACCGTGGTGCGGCTGGCCGACGAGATAGACGCCGACCTGGTGGTGGTGGGCCCCGAGGCCCCTCTGGTGGCCGGGGTGGCCGACAGCCTGCGGGCCGCCGGAATACCCTGCTTCGGCCCCGGCAGCGACGGTGCGGCCCTGGAGGGGTCGAAATGGTTCGCCAAGGAGGTGATGTCCGAGGCCGGCGTGCCCTGCGCTGAGGGCAGGGTGTTCGAGAGCGCCGGCGACGCCATGGCCTGGATGGGCGACAGCGCATCCGAGTTCGTGATAAAGGCGGACGGCCTGGCCGCCGGAAAGGGCGTCTTCCTTCCGGATGACGCCGGTGAGGCCAGGGAGACTCTCAGGAACCTCTTCGAGGGCGAGCTCGGTGAAGCAGGCCGCAGGGTGGTGGTGGAGCGGCGGCTGCATGGCCGGGAGGCCAGCGTGCTGGCGGTCTGCAGCGGCACCCGGGCGGTGGTGTTCCCCCCCAGCCGCGACCACAAGCGTGCCGGCGAGGGTGACACCGGGCCCAACACCGGCGGAATGGGGGCGGTGAGCCCTCCCCCCGAGATGGACGACGGCTTCGCCGAGAAGGTCCGGCAGCGGATCATCCTGCCCGTGCTGGAGGTGCTGGCAAGCCGGGGAATAGACTTCAGGGGCGTGCTTTACGCCGGCCTCATGGTCACCGACGAGGGCCCCTTCGTGCTGGAGTTCAACGTCCGGTTCGGCGACCCGGAGACCCAGGTGGTCCTGCCCCGGGTGGACTGCGATCTGGGCCAGCTGCTGCTGGCGGCCGCCAGGGGCGGAAACCTGCCGAAGAGGCTGGACCTCCGGCCGGAGACCGCCGCCTGCGTGATCATGGCCTCCGGCGGTTACCCCGGGCCCTACGGGAAGGGCTACGAGATACACGGCCTGGACGATGCGGGGGACGTCATGGTGTTCCAGGCCGGCACCGCCAGGAGGAACGGCGCCGTGGTCACCGCGGGAGGCCGGGTGCTGGGGGTAACGGCCCTGGCGCCGGACTACGGGGAGGCTCTCAACCGCGCCTACCGCGCGGTGGGGAGGATCAGCTTCCAGAACGTGTACTACAGACGAGACATCGGGAGGTCCTAATGTCTGACAGGCCGGTAGTGGGAGTGCTGATGGGCAGCGAGAGCGACCGCGAGACCATGGAGAAGGGCACTGCGGTGCTGGACGAGCTGGGCATTCCCTACGAGCTCAGCGTGATGTCGGCCCACCGCACCCCGGGAAAGGTGGCAGAGTACGCTTCCGGCGCCGCCGGACGGGGCATACGGGTGCTGGTGGCCGGCGCTGGGCTGGCGGCGCACCTGGCGGGAGCGGTGGCCGCGCACTCCAGCCTTCCCGTGATCGGCGTTCCCCTGGAGGCCGGCGGGCTGGGCGGCCTGGACGCCCTCCTCTCCACGGTCCAGATGCCCAAGGGAGTGCCGGTTGCCACCGTGGCCATAGGCTCGCACGGCGCCAGGAACGCAGCCTGGCTGGCGGCCAGGATACTGGCCCTGGGAGGCGACGGCCTGGCCGGGAGGCTGCGGGAGAGGCTGGAAGGCTGATAGAAGACCGCCTGCGCATCAGCCTGCAAGAACCGGAGCGGGGGACCCTGGACAGGGTCTCCCGCGTTCTCGACGGGGGGGGCACGGTCCTCTACCCGTCGGACACCGTATACGGCCTGCTCTGCGACGCATCCAGCCCCAGTGCGCTGGCTCGCATGGCCCGCCTCAAGGGTTACACCAAACGAAGGCCCTTCATCGTCCTGGTGGACGGCATGGACTCCGCCAGGGACCTGGCCCGATTCTCCACCAGAGCCCTGGGTCTGGCGGCGGCCTTCTGGCCCGGTCCGCTGACCCTGGTGCTGCCCGCCGGCGAGAAGGCGCCCTCCCACGTACTCAGCGAGTCCGGTGAGATCGCCGTCCGCCGGCCCGCCGACCCCCTCTCCCGGGGGCTGCTTGCCGGGCTGGGGCGTCCGCTGGCCAGCACCAGCGCCAACCCCGCCGGCGCCCCCCATCCGCACATTCTGTCGGATGTGGAGGAAGATATCGCCGCAGGGTGCGTCCTGGTGCTGGACGGAGGTGAGCTGCCGAGCCGGCCCCCGTCAACCGTGGTCAGGGTCCGGGATGGAGAGGTGGAGCTGCTGCGGGAAGGGGCCGTCCCCCTCGGCAGGCTGAGCTAAAGGCCTGCAGGACCGGTCTGAGCACCCGTCTCGCCGGGCTCGATGTCGGAGATGGCGCCGGCGTAGAAGCGGCCGGCCACGAATACGTCCTGGTGCCGCGCCCGAAAGGCTCCGCCGGTGCTAGTCCCAGCTCTCGCCGAAGTCGAGGGTGGTATCCATGTAGCCCTTGTCGAAGGCGTTGGCGCGGCCGGTGATGATGATGTCCGGCTGGGTGGTTCCCGCGTCTATGGAGTATACCTCGCGACCCATCATGCCGTTCTCCTCCACCACGGTCCACTGGCTCGATGCCAGGTCCCAGCTGTGGAAGCCCTCGTAGGTGCCCACCAGCATCCTGCCCCCGTTCCCGTCCCAGGTGATGCAGTTGCTCACCGTGGACTCCATGGCCAGGTCCTCCCACTGCACGTCCTCGCCGGAGAAGGCCATGGCGGCAGAGACTGCCAGGGCTGTCAGAAGAAGTGCTCTCATCGTCCGTAGCTCCTTTCGGTTATTTAGCAAATCGAGCAACCCGCTCGAAAGCGGAACTGGATTAAAATATATTTGAACCAATGTCAAATTTTTTGCATGAATGCACGGATGCCGGCATAATGAGGTTAACTACCCTGTGGCAGAGGGCTTATCCACCCCATACGGCTATTCGGACCGCCTTGAGGAAGGAGGGGGGATGGAGCAGTATGTTGGAGTACGCCTGGTTGGCCAGGGGACAGGCGCACTCGCCGCGGCGTATGGACCTCCGCACCTTCCAGGCGGTGTGGGAGTCCCAGATCGCACGGAAGTCGTTCTCGTCGTCCAGCACGCCCATCTCTCCGGAGTAGGCGAGGACGGCACACGGCCAGACGGAGCCGTCGGCGTTCACATGGACGTTGAGGATCCCGGCGTAGCAGGGGATCACCTGGCGGTCCTCCTCCAGTATTCGGACCACCAGATCGTAGTAGACCATTCGCATGGCGGTGGTAATGCGGCCCAGAAGGTGCATTCCCCTCATCTGTCGGGCCACCGAATCCTTGAAGGTCTGCATGATCTTCCCGTATCTGCTGCCCTCCGGGGTGATGCCGCTGCCTATGTTGTAGAACTCCTCCCGCTCCTCGGCTATCTCGTTGATGTAGGTGTCCACTTCCAGGCTGCGGGCGAACTCGATTATCTCCCCCAGGCGGTCGGCGTTGTAGCGCGAGATCACCGTTCCCACACCCACGTGCAGGTACCTGTGTCGCGCGCGCAGGGCCTTCAGCCTGCCCAGTGTGTCCAGCAGCTTCTCGAAGTTCCCGGGGACTCCCCGGATCTCGTCGTGCAGCTCGCCCACCCCGTCCATGGACGGCTTGATGGTGAGTACCGTACCGGGGGCCTCCTCCTCGATGGCCTGAAGGGTCCGTTCGGTGAGCCGCTCTATGCGCTCCGGCATGAGGGCATTGGTGGGAATGTGCACCACAGCCGGATGCATGTGCCGGCATGCCAGGCGGACGATCTCCGGCAGGTCGTCCCGAAGAAAGGGCTCCCCGCCGGAGACGTTGAAGAAGTAGGTCCAGCCTATGGAGCGGAAGAGCATCTCTATCCCCGGAAGGTCCAGCTCCTCGCCCTGAGGCCGATGCTTCCAGATGAAGCATGTCCTGCATCGGGACTGGCATCTCATTGTAACCGAGAAGGTGACGTTTATGGGGTGCGGCGGCCTTGCCAGGCCCAGCCTGGCAAGCATGGCGGTGGCCATGCTCCAGGCCAGGTGAGAAAGCTGGGTGAGGTGGTTCATCCTCACCGGGTAGCGCTTCTGCAGGAAATCGTGGATCACCGCCTGCAGGGCGAATCCTCCCTCCACCAGCAGCACGATGAGCCTCTGGCCCAGGGCGATGGTGGTGGCCACCGCCATTCCCCCCGAAACGAATCCCGAGAGGAGCAGGCCGCGTACGGATTCCCGGACCCCTATCCCGCCGGGGATGAAGACCATGGCCAGGGCCACCAGCCAGGAGGCGGGGGCGGCCAGCAGGCACACGGCGACCATGGCGTAGGAGGGGTCGGAGGAGGGGACCCCGAACCCCCTGAACCAGGCGTACAGCGCCAGGCCCCGCAGCCCCCAGGAGAGCAGGTGGTAGCCGATGAAGCTGAACTGGTGCCGGTGAGATATGTGCGGCAGGTCCGTGATATCCGTGCCCATGCGGTGGCTGAAGGCCCGGGCTATGCGGCGCTGGATGCCGGGGGCGAAGAGCATCAGCACCGCAAGTCCCACGGATATCCAAAGGACGATGATCACCGCCAGGGGAACGTCCGCCAGGCTGAGGAAGGGCAGGGCCACCAGGGCCAGTATGCTCAGCGCCACCATCATGTAGATGTTCTCCAGTATCAGGGCGGTGAAGCCCTTCACCGAGCTGACCCCGTTGCTGCCCAGGAAGCTCACCCGGCCCACCACCATCCAGACCTTTCCGGGCACGTAGGCCCCCATCTGGGTGGTGTACCAGTTCCGCCGCAGCCTGCCGCGGTCTATGGCCGGTGTCTTCAGGGCCTGGAGTATTCGGGCCCAGGCGTGGGGGGCGAAGTAGTAGCCGCCCCACAGCAGAAGGAAGGAAACAACGAGAGTGGGCCAGCTGGCATTCTGGCGGGAGCCCTCCCAGAACCTCTGCAGCTCCGGCTGCCAGCGGGGCCAAAGATCCAGGGCGAAGTAGATTCCCGCCCCCACCAGCAGGACCACTCCCCCCCAGGTGGAGATGTGGTGGAAGAGCCTCCTGTGCCTGCTCAAGAGGCCCTTCCCCTGCGCCACCGGTCGACGAAGGCCACGGCGACGACCAGGAGGGTAGCCAGAGCGGTGATCACTCCCCCTGTCCGGACGTCGGAGGCGTCGTAGCGGAAGACAACGCGGTGGCTGCCGCCGGGGACGGCCACGGCCCGCTGCCAGTGGTTGGCGCGCAGCACGTCGGCGGCGGAGCCGTCAACCCGCACCCTCCACCCGGGGTCCCAGGTGTCCGCCAGCACCAGCAACCCCGGCCCTTCCGACTCCACCGAAAGCTCCAGGGAGACCGGGCTCTCATCGACAAGCCGGACCGTACCCCTTCCGGAAATGCCGGCCGGCAGTTCGGGGCTCTCGGCCAGCAGGGTGAACGCCTGCGGGTCGTACCCCACCGACAGGGAACGCTCGATGTCGGACGGCCTGGCCACCAGATAGGAGTCCGCCAGGAACGCCCTGGGAAGGGGGCCTTCCGGCATTCTCCCGGCCACCTCCCTGGCCTGTCCGGAGGTGTCGGAGGCCAGGGCCTGTCTCAGCTGCCGGTAGGAGAGCGTGCTGCCCTGAATCTGAAAGACGGTGGCCGCGGTCTGCCGCAATGCGGGTGGCCCGCCGCTGGACAGAGCCGACAGCAGGTCCTCGGTGACCGCGGGTTTGGCGGCATGGTATCCGGCCACGGAGAGTATGGAATCGGGAACCAGCTCGTTGCCTCCCGGATATACCCGTCCGCTTCCCGCCGTTTCCGCCAGCCCCCCGTGGGTGCCCACCACGCTCTCCACGTCACTCCGATGCAGGTACACCTGGAAATCCCGGTTGAATGGGACCAGCTCCAGGGCCACTACAGCGACCACCGCCCCGGCAAGGCCCCAGTCGGCCAGCTTCCCCCTGCGGTGGGCCTCCACCAGCCCGGCCATGGCCAGCAGCACGGCCGCCGCCTGGGCGAAGTCCATCCTGGCCAGGGATACCCTTCTGCCGATGACGCCGCCATAGCCCATTCCCCCGGGAGCCCCCATACGCCTCCACCATCCCGACTGCAGGGCCTCCGAGACGGGCCCGGCTGCAACCAGCAGGAGCAGACAGGCCCCCGAGCCTATGAGAAGGCCGTTGCGGACCTTGGCGAGAGGCGCCCCTTCGCGCCGCAGGGCGTGCATGCCGTAGGCCGCCATGAGGGACAGCCCCGAGGTGGTGAGGAAGGCGGCCATGTGGGGTGCGCGCAGCTTCCGGAAGAGGGGCACAACGGCGTAGAGAAGGTCGAACAGGGGCGTATAGCCGCCCCAGGAGACCAGCAGTCCCGCCAGGCCTATTCCCAGCAGGGGCCACCGCCTCCTGCGGCCGGCCAGGATAATGCCGATGAGGGCCAGAGCCAGTACGGAAACCCCCAGGAACTCGCTGCTCAGCCGCAGCCCCAGCCTTCCGAAGTACACCGGCACTCCGACCACGCTGCTGTCGGGAAAGCCGTGCCTCAGGCCGAACAGCCGGGGAAAGGCCATGGTCAGCGTTTCCTCGGGCGGAAGGGAGTAACTCGCGGCCATTTCGGGGGACAGATCTCCGCCCCGCGAGGAGACCTGTGAGAAGTTGTAGCCCGGCAGCAGCTGTACCGCTCCAATGGCCAGGCCCAGCAACGCAACCGCCACCAGGCCCACCCCGGCCCGGGCCCAGGACCTGCCTCCACCGGTCTGGGCAGCCCGCCAGGCCAGCCATATGAGGACAGCCCCGCCGGTGTAGAGCATCATCTGCGGGTGGCTGGCCAGTCCCTGCAGCCCCAGGGCCAGTCCGGCCAGTCCCGCGAACACGGCCCTTCCGGACCTCATCCACCGCTCGCATCCGTAGAGGGCCAGCGGCAGGAGGCTCCAGCAGACCACCTTGCTGCCGTGGCCGGCGTAGAAGAGGGTGTTGGCCCAGGCCCCGCACGCGTAGGCCACAGCTCCCACCAGCCGGGCCCACCGCCCCAGACCGAGAGACCCCAGGAACAGCCAGGCGAAGATACCGGCCAGAAGCGCGTGTATGGGGAAGGTGTAGCGGATGAAGGCCTCCGCGCCCCCCAGGACCATGAGGAGCCCCCGAACCGGATGGAACACGGGAGCCGAGAAGGAGGAGTAGAAGGGTACGCCGCAGAATACGTAGGGATTCCACAGCGGAAGGTGGCCCTCCTCCAGTGACCTTTCCACGTAGAGCATGAAGGGATAGCCCTGGGACGTGGTGTCGCTCAGCTCCCCCCCGGGTAGCCTTCCCTGGAGGAGTACGGGCCAGTACGTGAGAACGGCCAGCGCCAGGATCAGTCCCGCCGCGGCCGGGAATCCGATGCGGAGCTTCATTCAGGGGTCTCCTCGGTCTCTTTCCGCTCTCTTCCGAACACACCGAAAGATAACAGTCCCAGAGCCAGCTCGCCCAGGGAGAGCAGAAGCCGATGTCCGGCCACTACCAGAAGCAGCGGCCCCGTGTCTCCTCCGGTGGAGAGTATGCCCACCAGGGCCGCTTCCCTGACACCTATTCCACCCGGGACGAAGAAGGCGACGTAACCTGCCAGCCATGACAGGGGAACGCCGGCCAGGCAGGCTCCGAAGCCGACCCCGTCAATCCCGAACCCCCGAAGCCACAGCAGCAGCGCCAGGGCCCGCATGATCCACAGGCCGGAGTAGAGCCCCAGCAGCAGAAGGCTCTGGGACGCCGGGAGGTTCAGCGGCGCTTCGGATTCGGCGGTGCCGCCCCGCATCCTGATCAGCAGCCTCTGCAGGGGGTGAAGGAAGGGAAGAAGGACGGCCAGCGCCGAAGCCGCCAGCAGCATGTACAGCAGGTGGTCCGCCATGCCTCCGCCCCAGATGAGCAGCCCGGCCAGGCTGGAGACGCCTGCGGCAGCGGCGGTGAAAAGCAGCTCGGCCACCGGAGCAGCGGCGGCCCGGGCAGTCCTCATACCCCTTCCGCGGAGGAAGCCCGCCCTGCCGGCGAAGAGCCAGATCTTGCCCGGCACGTAGCGTCCCAGCTGGCTGGCGAACCATACCGCCCGCAGAAGTCCCCTGCGCTCGCGGCTTCCCAGCGCCCTGCAGATCCTTACCCATCCCTGGGGTATCAGCCAGAGGCTGTACAGCAGCAGCACAGCGGATACGGACAGGCTGTGCCAGGAGAGTCGCCAGGAGTGGGCGGAAACCTGGGCAAGCCAGTGGCCGCCCCGGCGGGCCACTATCCATGCCGCCGCCGCCACCAGGCAGGCCAGGAGGATCCAGCCGACGACCCTGAGCTTGCGCCGCAGGCCCTGGGCAGTCACAACATCCGCCTTCGCCTGTACCAGTCCACCGTCGCCGGGATGCCCTCCGACGGCGCCACCTCGGGCTGAAATCCGGCTGCGGAGGCCTTCTCCACTGCTACGTAATGGTCTTCTCCGAAGAGTCTGAGCCTGCTTTCGGACAAAGACGAGGGGCAGAGGGGCCCCAGTCGCAGGCAGGCGCGTAGCAGCGGCCTGGGGACCGGCAGGGCGAGGACATGCCTGCCCAGAGCCCTGCCGATCAGGCCCACCAGCTCCCTTACGCTGACCGTTTCTGGGCCGCCGATATTGTAAAGCCCCCCGGACAGTCGCCCCCCGGGCAGGGACTCCACCACGGAACGGGCCACATCGAAGACGTATGTCGGCCTGAGCCGGGCATTCCCCCCGCCCACCAGAGGGAACCAGCCTCTGGATACCTGCCGGAACAGAGCCAGCTTGTGGGTGTCGCCGGGGCCGTAGACGAAGTCGGGCCTCAGCACGGTAAGGAGCTTCGGGGCAAGTGTCCGCTCCAGCGCCTCCTCGGCCTCGGCCTTGGTGCACTCGTAGTCCCCCCAGGGCGCGGGGGGCAGGTTCTCTCCCGCCTCCGGCAGAAGTCCCGTCACGCCCGGGGTGCTGAGATGAACCATCGGTATTCCCCGGCCGGCGCAGAGCCTGGCCAGCCTGGCCGGAAGCGCCACGTTGGCCGCCCGCATCTCCGCCGGCGTCGCCCCCTGTCCCCCCAGCCTTCCGGCACAGTTCACCACCGCATCCACCCCGGCGGGCAGCTTGCCCTCATCCAGGTCGCCGTCACGGGAGTGAACGTGGGCCACCACCTTGTGCGAGAGCTCTATCAGCATGTCCTTAACATGACTGCCTATGAATCCGGCGGCCCCCGTGAGCAGGATCTTCATCGCAGGCTCTCCAGCAGGGCCTCGGCGTACCTTCGCCAGCTGAACTCCCCCGCCTTGCTGAGCACTAGCTCCTTCGTTTGTGCCGATTGGGATATCGAAATAGCCGAACTTACCGCTTCCGCGATGCTCTCCGGCTCTCCTGCCTCAGCTACGAAACCCGTCACGCCGTGTTCGACCATCTCGGCGAGTCCACCGACATTTGTCACAACCAGCGGTAATCCGAAGGAGAGTGCAATTTGGCCCACCCCGCTCTGGGTCGCATGGCGATATGGAAGAGCGACTGCATCGGCAGCCCGGAAGAACTTGCCCACCTCATTGTCGGAGACGAAGCGGTCTATCCATGTGGCTCTTCCGGCTGCGAACGACTTGCTAAGCGCGGATAGATACGGTGACGCATCCTCGTATGGCTCACCGACGATGAGCAGGCGGATGTTCTCGTCGAGATGCTTCAAAGCGCTTATCAGGTCGAGTAACCCCTTGTATGGCCTGACAAGCCCGAAGAAGAGCACCACACGTTCCTGGGAGGAGTAGCCCATATCCTCCCTGGCGGATTCCCTGGACGGAGCCGTTCTGGTGTACTGGTCGTAAATAGGGTGGTAGAGCTTAACAAGGCCTGTTCTATCGCACACTTGTCTGGCCTTCTTCAGGTCCTCGTTGGAATGGACTATCGCCACTTCCGCCTTCTTCAGGATTTGCCTGGCGAGGATACGGGAAAAGGGGAATGGATCATGCGGCACGACATTGTGACAGATTGCGGCAGTTTGTAAACCGCCGGGAAGACTCCCGAGTATGCAGGGCGCGAAGAACGGATGCCACCAGGCAAATATTGTGACGTCGTAGTTATTCCTTGAGATGAGCCTTCTGGCTCTGAACCAGGTCATGGGATTGATGGAGCTGAGGGCATGAGTTGTGGGTACTGGTGATTTGGCTCCCTCATTGTACTGCGTCTTCCCGGGGAAAAGGAATCCTGGATAGAGCAGCGAATATGATATGGCTGTCACAGTATTTCCCATGTAAGAGAGTTGTGCAGCCAAGCGCGAGGAGAACTCCGATATTCCCCCTCTGAACGGGGGCATGGGGGACACAAGGACGATTCTCAATGAGCCTCCTCCTTCCCCTCCTGTAGATTATGGCCCCGAAACTTCAGCTTGACTGCAGTATAAGGAAAGAGAATATCCTAAACAGGATGTGGGTGTTTGGGAAGGAGTAATATTGTGAAGCTTCTGGGATTGCTTTTGATTGTCTGCACCACAGCTGTCACAGCTTTCTAAGATGATTTTGAAGATGAGTACATTGATGACTGGGTGCAGAGGTGCAACGGTTCTGCTGAATGGTGGGCAGAAAATGGGAAGGCATGGAGCTCTTGCGATGGGCCAACTGGACTCGCTGCCCCGCGGAGGAGCGAAAGAACATCCTTATAACCACTAATGTAACCGGATACCATGCGTTTGGAGTTTTTGCCCGGTTGGATGCAAGCGATAACGGAATATGCGCATATGTCTCTCCAGACAATAATGTTGCGCGTATCAGGCTGATCAGCAACGGAGAGCTGGGCAGCACGCTGGGTGATATATACGCACCATTTCCGAGTGATGATTATGAGATGAGTTTCTCCTGTGATGATGAAGTCCTGGTTTTCTGGTTTGAGGCCGTCGGCTCGGGGCAGACATGGCAGCTGACTGCGTCGGATCCTAATCCGCAATCCGGCGGCTATGGGCTGCTTGCAGGTTCTGAGCCCGAGTCAGCCTGGGAGTGGTTCGAGGCAGAAAGTTATGGAACCGGTGACGCTCAGCTTTCCGCCATGGAGGTAGACGATGACAACGCCGGCTGGTCCTCTGGAAATGGCGACGGAGCCTTTGAGGCCGGAGAGGCAATTGAGCTGGGACTCTGCCTAGACAATGTGGGTGGAGATACGCTACACAACGTATCGGCCGTATTGCAGTCGTTGTCCTCTGAGATATCCGTTCCCATAAGCAACTGCGATTTCGGACACATACCCCCCGGCGAATCAGTCTGGTCCCTGTCTGACTATGGTGTTGAGGCAGAAGTATCCGCGCCGGAGGACGAGACCTACCCCTTCAGGCTCACCGTGTTCGCAGACGGGGGCTACAGCAGCGTCCACGAGTTCGACCTGCCCCTGGGCTGCGGCATCGAGTTCGACATGGAGGGCGACACCGATGCCTGGTACACCACTTCCCTCGGCAGCGGATGGGGCGATCAGTGGCACCAGTCGGGCCAGCGCAACCATACGCCGGAGGGCTCTGAGAGCTTCAAGTGCGGCGACACCGGCTACGGTGACTACGACGACGGGCTGCACGGCGCCCTGGTCAGCCCGCTGTTCAACGTGCCCCATGACGCCACGCTTTCGTTCTGGATGTGGATAGACGCTCAGTGCGTCCGCAGCGGCGAGGCCTACGACGGCGGCCGGCTGCAGATAGGCCAGCTGGGCAGCTGGGAGGACCTGGAACCCCTCGGCGGGTACCCCTATCAGATCGTATCCGAAACGACCGGTCCGTTCGAGCCGGGGACCGGCGTATGGTCGGGCACCGCCGGCTGGCAGGAGCAGACGTGGGAGATTCCCGAGGAGTTCTCCGGACCGCGGCGGCTGCGCTGGGTGTTCGGCAGCGACCAGACCGGCAGCCGCGAGGGCTGGTTCATCGACGACCTGGTAGTCGAGGGTCTGATGGGAACGGCCGGGGAGTCGGGCAGTCCGATTCCCGGGAACCTGCAGCTGTCGGCGGCTCCCAACCCGTTCCATTCCGCGGTGGGGATATCCGTTTCCGGCCTCCTGCCCGGCGAGACCGCGCAGGTGGAGATCTACGACCTGGCCGGGCGGAAGGTCTTTGGGACTGCCGTGGGCTCGGCGGAAGGCGGGCACGCTACGGTGAGCTGGAGCGGAGGCTCCGCCGGTCTCTACCTGGTGCGGGCCACCCGTGACGGCGAGATCCGCACAATCCGGGTGGTGAGGACGGAGTAGCTGCCCGGGATTGGCATCACAGGGGCCCCGGCCGCGGTCGGGGCCCTCTTCTATTCTGAGCCAAGCTCCTCGCGTATGTGGAAGGTCTTGCGGGAGCTGAGCTTCAGCAGCATCTCCCCCAGCAGGCCCAGCGAGATGAACTGGAAGCCCACGATCAGCAGCAGTATTCCCAGCAGCAGCAGAGGGCGGTTGCCGATGGGCTCCCCGCCGAACCAGACGATGCTCAGGTAGAGGGAGATGACGAAGCCGGCCAGGAATAGCACCGTGCCTATGCCCCCGAAGAAGTGCAGGGGCCTCAGGGAGTAGCGGTGGAGGAAGAGGACGGTGATCAGGTCGGCGTAGCCGCGGAAGAAGCGGGCCATGCCGTACTTGGTGCTGCCGTAGCGGCGGGGCCTGTGGTGGACGGGCTTCTCCCCCACCCGGAAGCCCAGCTGGGCCGCTATCACCGGCGTGTAGCGGTGCATCTCGCCGTACAGACGAAGGCTCTTCGCGGCGGCGCTGCGGTAGACCTTGAGCCCGCAGTTGAAATCGTGCAGCCGTATGCCCGTCGTGAGGCGGACCGTCAGGTTGAACAGCCTGGAGGGGATGGTCTTGGTTACGGGATCGCGGCGCTTGCGCTTCCAGCCGCTCACCAGATCGAGGCCCTCCTCCTCCATGAGCTCTATCATGGCCGGAATCTCGGAAGGGTCGTCCTGCAGGTCTGCGTCCAGCGTGGCTACGTACTCTCCCCGGGCCCGCGAGAATCCCGCGGCCAGGGCCGCGGCCTTGCCCTGGTTCCTCCCCAGACTCAGGGCCAGCAGTGGATACTCGCGCTGCAGGCCGCGGAGGACATCCCACGTGGAGTCCGAGCTTCCGTCGTCTACCACCACGGCCTCCCAGCGAGTACCGTTCAGCGCCCGGGCTGTCTCGCTCAGCAACTCGGGCAAACTCTCGGCCTCGTTGTAGGCCGGTATGACCACGGCAACGCGGGGTGCGCCTCTCTCATCCATGGGCTGAAGATTCCCCGCCCGGAGCGATCCTGTCAACCTCCCCGGGACCATTCGCAGCTCTCGACGTCGGCGCCGTCGGCGCAGATGGAGACGCCGGCGGAGTCGACCCGTGCCCAGCTGAAGCTCTTAATCCAGTCCCCCAGAGATAGATGGAGGCCACCTGGAAGGACGCGAAGGGCGGGAACGTGGGTGTGGGCGGTGACCACGAGGTCGGCCGAATCCAGCTGACCTGCCGCCCATGCGGCCAGGCCGGACGGAAGCTCCTCCATGCTGCGTCTGAGGATACGACGGCTTGTGCCGGAGAAAAGCCGTGCCAGGCTCCTGCCGGCGTCGGGGTGGAGAAGGCCGAACAGCAGGGCTGAAAGGCGGGAGCGAATGAGAGGCCTCAGCAGAAGGCGGTACCCGAGATCTCCATGGCCCAGACCGTCTCCGTGGGTCAGCACCGCCGGCCGGCCGGCCAGCTCGGTCCGCACCACGCGCTCGGTCAGCACCCTGGCTCCCGTGGCCTCCGCGAAATGTGAACCCAGCCAGCTGTCGTGGTTGCCCGGAAGCGCCCGGATGCTCCATTCGGCGTCGGAAAGTGCCCTGAGGGCGGAGAGAACCCGCCAGTGGCCGGCCGGGGCCACCGAACGGTATTCGAACCAGAAGTCGAAGAGATCGCCCAGTATCCAGAGGGTTGCAGGATCCCGCCCTTGCAGCCCGCCGAGGAAGTCGAGAAGCCGCTTACGCCCCGGGTGCTCAATGGATTCGGGAAACAGGTGGGCGTCGGCGATCAGGTAGTGGGTCACTGCGGGTTCTCTGCGTGCAGAAGCAGCCGGGAGACCGCTCCGAAACCGGTGGCCGTCGACTGGCTGCCGGGCACGATCAGGAGCACGGAGGGCAGGTGGCCTTGGTCCATGCTCTGGAGGATGCAGGAGTCGGCCCGGTAAACGGGCATGGAGAGCTCGAGTCCGTTGACCTGTGTCTGCGCGGCGTTTCGGGCCTCGGCCGTGAGCTGGATCGGCAGAACCCTGGCCCTTCCGGTCTCGGTAATCCTGTCCAGAGCCCGAAGGTCCCTCTCGGTGGGGCGGTGGCCCTTGATGGGCAGCCAGAGGTAGACCACGGCGGCGCTGTCGGCGCCGATGTCCACCGAGTCTCCATTAGGACCCACAACCGCCGCCGGAAGGCGGGCGACGGGGTCTTCATCCGGTGGGGGTTGAGCAGGCGTCGCGGACCTCTCGCCCTCCGAGCAGGCCATGACAGCCAGAGCAAGCAATGCGGGGAGCTTCCTCGGAATCACCATTCGCGGCGAAGGGTGTATACGAGGCAGCCCCCGGAGCGGTCGGGACCCTCGGCGGCCAGCCCCGCGGCAGGGGTGCTTCCAGCCGGCCCGGGAGGCCAGGGGCGCTTGAGGGCCACGGTGATGCTGCCGCCTCCGCGGACGGTCAGAAACCGGTAAGGGTAGAGGCTGTGGATGCCTACGGCCAGGCTGTCGGACGGCTGCCGCCGTATTCGCAGGCCGTCTGAAAAGGCCTGGGCCACGCTGTCCAGGTCGGCCTGTGACCATCCAGTGGTTGAGGAATCCGAACCGGAGACCGGTACCGCCAGCTCCAGCAGGCGGGAGCGGCTGGCAATTGTGGAGGGGGGATCTCTGAACAGAACGGGGACTGCGGCCAGAGCTGCGACACAGACCATTGTCAGCGCTGCGGGGACCCAGCGGCTCGGTCTCAAGGAAGCTACCTAGGCCTTCCCTCTCACGACAAGCCTGTCACGCAGATGCTCGGGCGCACTGGAACGCAGCAGGTCCTGCACCCGGTTGCGCAGCATCGACATGTTGCTGACGCACGAACGGCAGGAAGCGCACTCCTGGAGGTGGTTCTCAAACCGTCTTCGGTCCTCCTCGCCGAGCTCGCCCGAGATGAATTCGTGAATATTGCTGTGGACAAAAGAGCAGCTCAAGCCTTCTTCTCTCCCTCCCGTTTCTCGTACCATTTCTCCAGCCTCTTGCGGAGGTGCGACCGGCCCCTGTGGATGCGGGACCGCACCGTGCCTATGGGCACACCCAGGATCTCGGCGATCTCCTTGTAGGAGAACCCTTCCACGTCGCATAGAACCACCGCGCTCTTGAACGGTTCCGGAAGCTCGTCCAAAGCCTTCTCGATGTCCTCTCGAAGCAGGTCGTTGAGAAACTGGTCGTACGGATCCGGACCGAACTTCCTTATCTCCTCCACGCCGTGATGGGGAAGCTCGTCCACCCAATCGCACTGAATCTCCCTCGGACGCCTGCTGGCGGAGCGAATCTGGTTCAGGAACGTGTTCCTCAATATCGCGAACAGCCATGCCCTGGCATTGGTTCCCAGTGTGTACTGCTCCTCGGCCTTGAAGGCCCTGGCGTAGGTTTCCTGCACCAGGTCGCAGGCGTCCTCGGGGTTGCGGGTGAGATGGAGGGCGTAGCCGTAGAGGCCGTCTATGAACTCCATCACCTCTTCCTCGAAGAGCTCGCGTCTGCTCTTGCCGTCTTCGGCCATACAATCCTTCCATGGGTAGCCTTCCTGCCCAGGATAGTCTACTAGGGCCCCTGGATACGGGCAAGAGTACGCCTGCGCGGGGGCCGGCGGCGCAGCCTGCGGGGCGCCTTGGAGGCGTGGACTCGCCAGGTGAATGCGGCACAACCAAATGTGCTCATTTGCGCTGCTGGATACTACATGTTGTGTTGACAGCGGGAGGGGGCCCTGCTTACCGTCAATCTATACTCTGCATTTCGACAGCGCTTCATACGTCTGGGGGGGGGGCATATTGGAGGATTCTGAGGCCAGAGAGGATCTCTTCGGGGAGCGGATCGGCGCCTCCGAGGTCGAGAAGGACAGCCCTTGCCGCTACGAGACGGAGATCCTCGAGCCGGAGCTGTCCGAGAACGCGGTCACGGTCCTGCGGAAACGGTACCTGCGGCGCACTTCGGAGGGGGAGGTAACCGAGACTCCCAGGGACATGTTCTGGAGGGTGGCCAGAACCGTGGCGTCCGCGGAGGACGATCTGGGGGGAGACTCCGAAGGGCGGGCAATCGAGTTCTACAACCTCATGGCGGGAAGGGAGTTCCTGCCGAACTCCCCCACGCTGATGAACGCCGGCCGGGAGCTGGGCCAGCTCTCCGCCTGTTTCGTCCTCCCCGTGGAGGACTCCATGGAGAGCATATTCGAGGCGGTGAAGCACACTGCGCTGATTCACAAGAGCGGCGGGGGAACGGGATTCTCCTTCTCCCGCGTTCGGCCGAAGGACGATGCGGTGCATTCCACGAAGGGGGTATCAAGCGGCCCGCTCTCCTTCATGACCGTGTTCGACAAGGCCACCGAGACGGTGAAGCAGGGGGGCGTCCGCAGGGGGGCCAACATGGCGGTCCTGCGTGTGGACCATCCGGACATCGAGTCTTTCATCGACGTCAAGAGGGACATGAAGCGGCTGAACAACTTCAACCTCTCCGTGGCGGCAACCGACCGCTTCATGGACGCGGTGGAAAGCGGGGAGCGCTACGACCTGGTCAACCCCCGCACGGGGGAAGCGGCCGCCTCACTGGACGCCGGCGAGGTCTTCGGCAAGCTGGTGGATGCCGCGTGGTCCAGCGGCGAGCCGGGACTGATCTTCATCGACCGCATGAACGAGGCCAACCCCACGCCGCACGTAGGCGAGATCGAGGCCACAAATCCCTGCGGCGAGCAGCCGCTTCTGCCCTACGAGGCCTGCAACCTGGGCTCCATAAACCTCTCGCAGATGGTGAAGGAGGGGGAGACCGGCACGGAGGTGGACTGGTCGAGGCTGGGGCGCGTGGTTCGCCAGGCCGTGAGGTTCCTGGACGACGTGATAGAGGTGAACCGGTTTCCACTGGAGAAGATAGACCGCATGGTCCGGGGCAACAGAAAGATCGGCCTGGGCGTCATGGGCTTCGCCGACATGCTCTACAGGCTGGGCATTCCCTACGATTCACAGGAGGGCCTGGACATGGCGGAGAACGTGATGAGCTTTGTGGCCGACAGGGCCAGGCAGGCCAGCACCGAGCTGGCCCGGGAGAGGGAGCCCTTCCCCAACTTCCGCGGCAGCACGTACGAGCGGCAGGGCCTGCCGCCCATGCGAAACGCCACGGTAACCACGATTGCGCCCACCGGGTCCATCTCCATTATCGCCGGCTGCTCCAGCGGAGTCGAACCCGCCTTCGCCCTTGCCTACACGCGCCGAAACCTGCTGGACGAGGGCGATGAGCTCAGAGAGGTCAACCCCCTGTTCCGCGATGCCGCCCACGCCGGTGGCTTCCTGTCCGACGAGCTGCTGGAGCGGGTCATCGACCATGGGGGCTGCCAGGATATCGACCGGGTTCCCGAAGAGGTCGCCAGGGTCTTCGTAACCTCCCACGACATAGCGCCGGCGTGGCACGTCAGGATGCAGGCGGCTTTTCAGAAGTACACGGACAACGCAGTCTCCAAGACGGTGAACATGCCCTCCTCCGCGACCAGGGACGACGTGACCGGGGTGTTCACCCTGGCCCGCAAGCTGAACTGCAAGGGCGTGACCATATACCGCGACGGAAGCCGTGACCGTCAGGTGCTGAACATAGACAGGGCCGCGGAAGGGCAGGTGACCGATTCTATACCCGCTCCTGCCCAGCATACGAGGAAGCCCAGAAGCAGGCCGGAGCTCACCACCGGCACCACCCGCAGAATACAGACCGGCTGCGGCAAGCTGTACGTAACCATAAACAGCCACGAGAACGTCCCCTTCGAGATCTTCACGCAGATGGGCAAGGCCGGGGGCTGCGCGGCCAGCCAGGCGGAGGCGATCAGCAGGCTGGTGTCGCTGGCCCTTCGGTCGGGCATTCCTCCCGAGGAGATCTACGGGGAGCTCATGGGAATAAGTTGCCACCGGGTCGTGTGGCAGAAGGGTGTTCGAATCATGTCATGCGCCGACGCGATAGGTAAGGCCATCCAGTGGCATGACACGGAGACCGCCGGCCGCGGGGCGGTTGCGGAGGACGAACGGAGTCCGGGTAATCACGCCGGCGCCTGCCCCAACTGCGGGGGGCCGCTGAAGTACGAGTCGGGCTGTGTCTCCTGCGCGCTGAACTGCGGCTACAGCGAGTGCGGCTAGGCTAGCCCACTTCGACGCCGCTGCCCTCGAGGGCATCCAGGGCCTCTCCCACGGCCTTGTGGACGTCGCGCATCATGTCGGGGGAGAGGGTGATGCCCTTTCGGGTGGGTCGCCACTCGCCCTCTTCGTTCATGTAGTAGATGCGGACATTCACGTACTGGCGCCCCTTGAATTCCGACAGTGACACCCGTACGACGTCCTCGCCCTTCTCGAAATCGGCTATGTGCTTTTCCATGTGCAACCTCCAGAGCGGTCTCATCTGCCTTCGGAAGGCACAAACTCTACACCGCGCGGCAGCGTCGTCAAGAGCGGGAAATGTAGAGGCCCTACCGGTCCAGGCCGAAGGAACGCGGCAGAAGAGAGTCCAGCGTGACGGTTTCCACCTTCCCGTCGGGGTCTGCCATGTGGACGAGCATGGAGGGTGATCCCAGCTCGGCCGCCACCTGCAGGCAGGCGCCGCAGGGCGTGGGGTCGCCGTCGGGGGAGTAGACCAGCAGCTCGGCGACCTCGGCGCATCCGGAGCTCACCGCCGCGAACAGTGCCGCCCGCTCGGCGCACATGGTGAGGCCGTAGGAGGCGTTCTCCACGTTCACCCCGCCATGCACGGACCCGTCGGCGCAGAGAACGGAGGCGGTGACCCGGAAGCCCGAATAGGGACAGCGGCAACGGTTCACCAGGCCGCGGGCCGTCTCGAGCAGCCGGTCTCTGGAAGGCCGTCTGCGGCTCAAGACGTCACCTCCCCCAGGAATGAGCTTCCGGGGAAGGCCTCCCGCAGACCGAAGTGCTCGGCCAGAGTGGACGCTACATCGGAGAAGGTGCCCCGCACGCCCAGGTCGACCGCCCGGCCCCCGGGAACCCGGCAGAGCAGCGGCACGTACTCCCGGGAATGGTCGGTGCTGGGGGTGGTGGGGTCGTTGCCGTGATCTGCGGTGATGATGAGGGGCTCTCCCGGCCGCAGCAGCGACGCCAGCCCGGGAATCGCGGCGTCCACCTGCTCGAGGCCTCCGCGGAAGCCCTCCACGTCGTTGCGGTGCCCCCATCTCATGTCGAAGTCCACCAGGTTGGCGAAGATGAGTCCGGAGTCCACTTCCGACATCTGGCGAATCAGGACCTCTATGCCCCGGCCGTTGTCGGGTACGTGCTCGGTGGTTATGGAGCGGTGGGCGAAGAGGTCGTCTATCTTGCCCACTCCGGTCCGGGGTATTCCGGCGGCGGCCAGGGCGTCGAGGAGCGTTCTGCCTGTGGGCTCCAGCGAGTAGTCGCGGCGGCCGGGGGTCCGGGTGTAGTTGCCGGGGCTTCCCACGAACGGCCGGGCGATCACCCGGGCCACGCCCAGATAGGGGGGACGCATGATCTCACGGGCCTCCCTGCAGGCCCGGTAGAGCTCTTCGGGCGGGACGACCTCCTCGTGGGCCGCTATCTGCAGCACGCTGTCGGCGGAGGTGTAGACTATCAGATCTCCGGTTTCGCGGTGCCGGGGACCCAGCTGGTCTACGATCTCGGTTCCCGAGGCGGGCCGGTTGCAGATGATTCCCCGCCCCGTCCTCCGTTTCAGCTCTTCGATGACCCGGGGGGGGAACCCGCGGGGAAAGGTGGGGAAGGGCTCATCCAGCTGCAGCCCCATCATCTCCCAGTGTCCGGTCGTGGAATCCTTGCCCGCGGAGACCTCGGCCATCCTGCCCCAGGAGGCTTCGGGGCTCGGGACCGGGGACACTCCCTCTATGCGATGCAGGTTGCCCAGCCCCAGCATCTGGAGATTGGGCAGCGTCAGGCCTTCCACGGCGGAAGCCAGGTTGCCCAGAGTGTCACTGCCGGAATCCCCGTACTCCCCGGCGTCGGGCAGCTCGCCGGCGCCCACACCGTCGAGAACCAGCACCACGGCCCGGGGCATCAGAAGGTCCGCTCCATGAAGAGCAGTGTCTTGAGCTTGTCGTTGGTGCCGCGAAGGCGATGGGATAGTACCTCGGCGAAGGCCGTCACCACCTTCAGGCCTATGGCCGGGTTCTCGGTGAATATGCTCCTGAGGTCTCCGTGGCCGAATATGGCCAGTCTCAGGGGCTCGTGTGCGTATACCGAGGCGCTTCGGGGCAGTCTGTCTATCAGCGCCATCTCACCGAAGAACTCGCCCTCACGGAGCATTCCGATGACCTGCTCGTACTCCCGGTTGCGGCCCTTTATCACCCGGGCCCTTCCCGAGAGGATGAGGAAGAGGTCGTCTCCGGTCTCCTCCTCGGCTATGACCATCTCGTTGGGGCTGTAGCTTCTGTACCTGGCTGTCTTGACGAAGGGCTCCAGCTCGGCGGGTGCCAGGTTCCTGAAGAGATAGGCCTTTCGCAGCTTGGAAGTCCTGCTGTTGTTCACGCTTCCTCCCGTCCGCCACAATATCGTCCGCCGGCCCGGGAGAAGTCCACCCGGCGCGGAGGGGGCATCAGCGGTCTCCGATCCGCTCCAGGAAACGCCTGGTGCCGGGATCGGAGAGGTCCGGATAGAGGGTCTTCTCCCCCGTATAGGTGACCTGTCCGGGTCCGCCGCCCTTCATCCTCCGTACACGCTGCACCTCGGTCCAGTCCACCGGAACGATGGAGCTGCCGGATCCGCGGCTGTGGTTGGCGGCTATGGAGGCCGCCTGCATCAGTGCCCTCGCCGACGGATTGTCGCCCCGACCCGCGCGCTTTATGAGAACGTGCGCTCCGGCCAGTCCCCGGGCGTGAAGCCAGATGTCACCCCGCCTGCCCAGCCCGAAGGTGACCCTGTCGTTCTCCCTGGCGCTGCGTCCTACCACGCACCTCCATCCGCCGGAGAGCCTGTATTCCGGGGGGGCGCTGGCGCCCTCACCGCCCTTGGCCCTCCTTCGGGCGGCGAGCCGCCTCTCCAGCTCGCGCCTGTCCAGCTCCGGCGCCTTCGCGGCCATCCCCTTCAGCTCCTCCAGCCTGCGACTGGCCTTCCTCCGGGAGGTCTGGAGGCTCTTCTTCTCCCTGGCGCAGCGACGTGCCTTTCGGAAGTAGCGCTGTGCGTTGGAGACGGCGTCCCTGGACCTGGAGAGGGGTATCCTGGTCCTGCCTCCCTCCCAGTCGTCCAGCATCACGCTGCCGCTGCCCTTCTCCACTCGCTTCACGTTGGCCAGCAGCAGCTCGCCCCAGTGCCGGTACTCCTGGGGAGTGGGCATCTCCGACCGCGCCTCCTCCAGGTTCTCGAGTCTGCGGCGCAGGGACGACATCTCCCGGCGGATGGAGCGCAGATAGTCCTCCAGGGCGCCGCGGCGCACCGTCCGTCCGGCCCGGTCTTCGCCCGGGGCCAGGAGGTCGTCCAGCGGTTCCCCGGGTCCCAGGGGAACCGGCAGCGGACCGTCCGGTCCGGACCAGGGACGGAAGTCCCCCGAAAGCAGCCTGTCCTCCAGGCTGCAGATCACCTCGATGGGCTTCCGGCCGGAGGATTCCGCCTCCCGCAGGATTGCGCCGGCGGTGCAGGGCCCCACCCCTTCCAGCCGGGCGTAGATGTCGCTCTCCCGGGGACGGTCCGGAAGGCTCACGCCCCCCTCCCCTTTGCACCATTCTCCCGGCGGAAGGCCGGATGGAGGCGGGGGGCGGTATGTGGAGCCGGGAACCAGGGTGCGATAGCGGGACCGCTGCCCGTCGACCCGGCGGGTAACGGCCAGGACCCTGTCATCGGCGTCCCGCACCAGAATCAGGTTGGCGTTCCTTCCGGTGGCCTCGAACACCAGTCGCACCCGGCCGGTGGAGTAGGGGTCGGCGGACTCCAGCTCCAGGACGATTACCCTGTCCGCCCCCTGCTGACGAACGGCCGTGACCTCGGCGCCCTTCAGGTGATCGGCCCAGGCGGGCGATTCCGGCTCGGCCATCTCGTGGGCCTCGTTGCTCCACCAGACGCCGGGCCGGTCCGGCCTTGCGGACAGGAAAAGCGAGCCCCGGGGAAAGAGGAGGGTCAGGCCGTCCCGTATCACGACTCCGACCTCGCGGACCGCAAGACCCTTCAGCAGGCTGCGGAGCTCGGGCACCAGAGCGCAGAAAAAAACGCCCTCCAGCACGGCATTACCTCCCGTGTGCGGGACGACATTGCGACGACCTGGATATATAATACCCGACCGTGGCCCGGCGGGAGCAGGCGAACCCCTCCCCGGTCGAAGGCCACGGGAGCCGCCGCCTGGAACCCGGTGCTGGAGTGCCCGCGAGCCACATCCGTAAACGGTTTGGGGAGAAGATAATGCAATCCATGACTGGTTTCGGTTCCGCCACCTGCGAGGTGAACGGTTTCTCGCTTTCGGTCGAGATCCGCTCCGTTAACGGCAAGGGGCTCCGGCTCTCCCTTCGAATGGACGACGCCCTCTCGACCGCCGAAAACGAGGCCGCCCTTCGAAAGGTGGTTTCCGACTCCGTCTCCCGCGGCAGGGTCACCCTCTCCGCCAGGCTGAAGCCGGCTTCGGCAGGGAGTGCGGCCGTGGTGGACTCCGATCAGGCCGAAAGGTACCTGGAGGCCGCCCGGGAGCTGGCGCGGCGATTCGGACTGGAGACCGGGGTGACCGTCGCCCATCTGCTGGCCATGCCCGGCGTGCTGGGCCCGCCGGATCCGACCCGGAGCGATCCGGAAGAGCTCACCGGGAGGCTCCTGTCCTGCGCGGAGACCGCCATGGAGGGTTTCCTGGAGTCCAGGGCAAGGGAGGGCGCCAACCTGGCCGGTGCGATGGCGGACAGGGTTCGAAGCATCGCATCCTCGGCCGAATCGGTCATGGAGGACCAGGAGGAGCGGGTGGCCAGACGCTTTCGGGACCTCAAGGAGAGGGTGGCGAGGCTTCTCGAATCCCCGCCGGAGGACGAGTCCCGCCTCTACCAGGAGCTGGCCCTGCTGGCCGACCGGGTTGACGTGACGGAGGAGCACCAGCGCCTCCGCAGCCATGCGGAGACGGCCCTGGAAATGCTGGAGTCCGGGAAGTCCCAGGGCAGGAAGCTGGGGTTCATATTCCAGGAGATGCACAGGGAGCTGAACACGATGGGCTCCAAGGTGGACGACTCCGAAGCCCAGTTGCAGGTTGTTCAGATGAAAAACGATCTGGCAGCGCTTAGGGAGCAGGTTGCGAACCTCGAGTAGCTACGGAAGACTGATAGTTGTGGCCGGGCCTTCCGGCGCCGGCAAGACGACCCTTGCCCGGCATCTGGTGGATACATTTGAGGACGCCCGGTTCTCCGTGTCCACCACCACCCGCCAGCCCCGCGGAGACGAGCGGCAGGGCCGGGACTACGACTTCGTGGACGGGGAGGAGTTCCGAAGCAGGGTAGAGGGGGATTTCTTCCTGGAGTGGGCCGAGGTCCATGGAAGTCTCTACGGGACCGGCCGCCAGTGGGTCCGCCGGACGACTTCCTCCGGAAGCAGCGTGGTGCTGGACATAGACGTCCAGGGCGCCATGCAGGTCAGGCAGCGGTGGCCGGGGGCCGTTCTGGTCTTCGTCCTCCCCCCTTCCATGGACGAGCTGCGCCGCAGGCTCAGCGGCAGGGGGACGGACGATCCCGGCACGGTGGAAAGGCGAATGGAGGCCGCGGCCAGGGAGGTGCGCTGGCTGGGAGCTTTCGACTACTTCGTCCTCAACGGCCGGAGGGAGGACGCGCTGCGGCGCATCGAGGACATATACCTGTCCACTGTCTCGGGCCTGCGCTGGTCCCCCTATCCGGGTCAGGCGCTGGAGTACCACGGTTCCATGGAGGGCCGGGACCACTGGCGGGGCGGGCGCGTTGTGGTCACAGCCGGGCCGACCCGGGAACCGCTGGACTCCGTGAGGTTCATATCCAACCGCTCCAGCGGCCTCATGGGCTGCATGCTCTGTGCCGCCCTTCGGGACGCCGGTGCCACGGTGACCCTGGTTGCCGGCCCCCTGAGGGTAAGGCCTCCCGCCGGAGTGAACCTGGTCTCCGTCGAGACCGCTCGGGAAATGGGTGAGGCCCTGCGGGAGCACCTGCCGGGGGCCGACCTGCTCGCGATGGCGGCCGCCGTATCGGACTTCCGGCCGGCGGAGCGGACGCCGGGCAAGATGGACCGGCGGACCGGAGCCGCCAGCCTGATGCTGGACGCCAATCCCGACCTGCTGGCCACCCTGGGCGCCGACTGTCCGGTGCTGGCCTTCGCCCTGGAGATGGGCGAGGAAAGCGAGGAGAGGGCCCGGGAGAAGATGCGTAGAAAGGGGGCTTTCGCGATCTTCCTCAACCGGGGCGACGAGGCCGGTGTGGGCATGGAGAGCCCGGCCAACGCCGGCGTTCTGCTGGGCTGCGACGGAGGTAGGCTGGAGGTGCCCCGCGGCTCGAAGCGGTACGTGGCGGAGATGATCACGGCAGGCCTCGGCCGCTGGCTGGGGGAAGCGGGAGATGACTGAGGAAAGTGGAAGGCGGGATCCGGTATGGCGGGCGGCAGCCAGCTTCGGGCTTGACCGCATATACCTGCCGCAGGGTTGGCTGGAGAACAGAGTGAGCGGACGGCCGGATGGAAACGGAGCTCCGGAGGAGAGGGTGGAGAGCGCGGAGACAGTGAGGAAGAGGCTGGCCCGGCTTCGCGAGGAGATCGGCGACTGCAGAAGGTGCCGTCTGGGCGAGACCAGGAACAGGCTGGTCTTCGGCGACGGCAACCCGGCCTCCGGCATCGTGCTGGTGGGAGAGGGCCCGGGGGCCAACGAGGACCGGACCGGGAAGCCCTTCGTGGGAAAGGCCGGAAAGCTCCTTGACAGAATACTGGCCTCCATAGACCTCGACCGCAGCACCGTCTTCATCACCAACATCGTCAAGTGCCGGCCGCCGCGGAACAGGGCACCCAGGGGCGACGAGGTGACCGCCTGCCTCTGGATGCTGGAGGAGCAGATAAGGATCATGAGACCCGGCGTTATGCTCGCCCTGGGAGCTTCCGCCGCCAGGACGCTCACCGGAAGGCGGGAGGGCATCGGTGTGCTCAGGGGCAGCATGCATACCTATATGGACGTGCCCCTGATGGCCACCTACCACCCGGCGGCCCTGCTGCGTTCGCCGGCCCTCAAGAGGCCGGTCTGGGACGACGTCAGGGAACTTCGCTGCTTTCTGGACGAACACGGGCTTCCCAGAGAGGACGGGTAGGCGTGGAAGAGCTCAAGGGTTACGTACCACCCAGCAACGTGGAGGCGGAGCGCTCCGTTCTGGGCTCTATACTGCTCGACCAGGAGATCGCCCTGGAGGCGTTCGCCAGGCTGCACTACTCCGATTTCTACGACCGCAGGCACACGTTCATCTACCAGGCCTGCCGGGAGCTGGACTCCAGGAACTCGGCCATCGACCTGGTAACGGTGTGCGAGGAGCTGGCCGACAGGAAATGGCTGGGGGAGTGCGGGGGCGAGGAGTACGTGGCCGATCTCACCGAGGACATTCCCATACTGAGCAACGTGATAGAGCACATAAGAATCGTCCGCAGCAAATCCATGCTCCGCAGACTGCTGAAGACCTGCCAGGACACCATTCGCGAGGTGATCCAGGGCGGAGAGGACACCGCGGGTCTGATAGACAGGACCGAGAAGCGGATATTCGAGATCTCGGCCCAGCGGACCGAGAGGGACTTCGTCCCCCTCTCCGAGCTGGTGGGGGAGAGCCTGGCGGAGCTGGAGAAGCTCCGGGGGGCGGTGGACTGCGTAACCGGGATCTCCACCGGCTTCGACGAGCTGGACCGGAAGACCACCGGCTTCCACCCGGGCGAGCTCATCGTGGTGGCGGCCAGGCCCTCCGTGGGCAAGACCACGCTGGCGCTGAACATGGCAGAGCACATCGCCACCCATTCCGACAAGGCGGTGGGCTTCTTCAGCCTGGAGATGGCGGACCAGCAGCTCAGCAACCGCCTGGTCTGCGCCAACGCCGGTGTGGGGATGCAGGCCATTATGAGCCCCAACCTCTCGGACAAGCACGTCCGGGAGCTGCAGCACGCGGCCGACAGGCTGTCGCGGCTTCCCATGTACATAGAGGACACCGCCAGCATCGGGCCCATGGAGCTGCGGGCCAAGTCCCGGAGGCTGGCCAAGCACGAGGAGCTGGGAGCGGTGTTCGTGGACTACCTTCAGCTGATGCATTCCGAGGACCGGGTTGAGAACCGCCAGCAGGAGATCTCCCAGATATCCGGTTCCCTCAAGGCTCTGGCCAAGGAGCTGAACCTGCCCGTCATAGCCCTGTCCCAGCTCAGCCGCAAAGCGGTGAGCCGGGGAGGCCCGCCCAAGCTGAGCGACCTCCGGGAGAGCGGGGCGATAGAGCAGGACGCCGATGTCGTCCTCTTCCTCCACGACCGCTCCCATAACGAGGAGGAGACGGAGATACAGGCCATCGACGAGATGTACCGCGAGATCAAGCTCATCATCGGCAAGCAGCGAAACGGGCCCCGGGGCGTGATAGACCTGGTCTTCGACACGGCGATATCCAGGTTCTTCCCCAAGGCCATGGAAGGTATGGAGCCCTGATCCATGGCCAAGAGCAGGACGGTCTACGTCTGCGGGGAGTGCGGCGGAAGGTCGCCGGCCTGGAGCGGCCGCTGCCCCCATTGCGGAAAGTGGGGCACCCTGGTGGAGGAGGTGGAGCAGCGGGCCCCCGCAGGCGGCAGTCGGCCGGCGGAGAAGGCAAGTCCCGTGGAGATCGGCTCCATCCCCTCCGAGTCGGGAGAGAGAATGGTCTCCGGAATAGACGAGTTCGACCGGGTTATGGGTGGAGGCATCCTGCAGGGCTCCATCAACCTCATCGGCGGCGAGCCCGGAATCGGCAAGAGTACGCTCATGCTGCAGCTCTCCGCGGCGGTCTGTCGGGAAGGGGCATCTGTACTGTACGCCACCGGGGAGGAATCGGCCGCCCAGGTGGCCGGCAGGGCGCGAAGGACGGAGTCCGTCTCGAAGGGGCTGATGGTGCTTCCCGCCACCTCCCTCTCGAGCATAGAGAAAGCGGTGGAGAAGCACGATCCGTCCCTGTTGGTCGTGGACTCCATACAGACGGTCTACGCGCCGGAGCTGACCAGCGCTCCCGGCTCGGTCTCCCAGGTGCGTCACTGCACAGCCGAGCTTCTGCGGATGACCAAGACCCGGGAGATGACCACATTTGTCGTGGGCCACGTGACCAAGCAGGGAGCCATAGCGGGCCCCAAGGTAATGGAACACCTGGTGGACGCCGTTGTATACTTCGAGGGCGACAGCACGCACAGCTACCGGCTGCTGCGGGTGTCCAAGAACCGCTTCGGCTCCACCAACGAGCTGGGTGTTTTCGAGATGGCCGCGTCGGGGCTGCAGGGCGTGCGGGAGGCTTCCGCCTACTTCCTGCGCCGTGACGAGGCGGAGCGTCCCGGTACGGTTGTCGTGGCTGTCATGGAGGGAACCCGGCCGTTCCTCGTGGAGGTGCAGGCGCTGACCAGCGAGACGAGGTACGGAATGCCGCAGAGGACGGCGATAGGGCTGGACCGGCAGCGGCTGCCGATGCTGCTGGCGGTGCTGGAGAAGCGCTGCGGCCTGAACCTGGGCAAGCAGGACGTGTACGTGAACGTGGCCGGGGGCATGTCGCTCTCCGACCCCGGGGTGGACCTGGGGGTGTGCATGGCGGTGGCTTCCAGCCTCTTGGACCGGCCCGTCAGGCGGGGTACCGTACTCTGCGGAGAGGTCGGCCTGGGCGGGGAGATCAGACCGGTGTCGTTCTTCGATACCCGGCTGTCCGAGGTCGAGGGACTGGGATTCAATTCATTGGCCGGCTCGCTGGAGAACGTCAGGGCTTGCAGGCCCGACGATTGTGAAGATTCAAGCTTCGGCGGGGAGGCTCATTCAGGAGCGGCGGGGTATTCGACGGTTATGGATTCAATAGACTCCCTGCTCCATGACGATCCAAAGGGAGGTAGCTGGTTATGAGAGGCAAGATCTGGGAGACAAGACTGATCTTCCTTCTGGCACTCGGCCTGGTGGGTTCACTGGGATTCGACTGGTGGATGGGGCTCGTAGGCCTGGGAATAGGTCTGCTGGCCATCGGGTTGGAGATGCTTTTCCACAGGATGCCGGCGGAGGAGATCCTCTACGCCCTGGTAGGGGGCAGCGCCGGGCTGGTGCTGGGCGTGCTCATCGTGTTCGTGCTGCGAATGGGCAACATCAGCCTGGTGGACGAGGGCAGGTACGGGGGCGACCCCCTGGTGATGATCCCCCTGGCCCTGGGATTCGCCATGGCGCACGTATGCGTCACCAAGGGGCGAAGGCTCGGTCTCATCGAGACCGCGCCGGAGGAGGAGAAGCCCGCCGCGGGCCGGTCGCTTCTGCTGGACATGAGCGCCATCGTCGACGGCCGGGTGGCGGATCTGCTTCACGCGGGGCTTCTCACCGGCCCCTTCATCGTACCGACGGAGGTCAGGAAGCGGCTGAACGGGATGAAGGACTCCGACGAGATGGTTGAGCGGGGTCGGGCCAGAAGGGGTCAGGAGACCCTGGAGAGGCTGGAGGAGGCCGCGGGCAAGGAACAGATCGGGTACGTGGACTTCGGTGGCGGAAAGAGGGAGCGTCTGCGCATTCTCAACTGGCTGAGGGACGAGCAGGCGACTCTGGTGAGCGACGACGCAGACCTGCTCGACGCCGCCGAGCGCGAGGGCAGTCGGACCATCAGACTGGAGCAGCTGGGTCCCGCGGCCAAGCAGGTGGTGCTCCCCGGCCAGAGGATTCGGGTCAAGATCGTCCGCAAGGGCAGGAATCCGGGTCAGGGAGTGGGATTCCTCAACGACGGGACCATGGTGGTGGTGGAGAACGGCGAGAAGAGCGTGGGCAATACGATCGATGCCCTGAGCCACACCACTTTCCGCGCCTCCGGCGGGACCATGATCTTCGCCAGGGCAACCGACTCCCCCCATCCGGAGGAGGCGGAGGTGATAGTCTAGGATGGACCGGCCCGGCCGGGATGCCTCGAAGGCCGTCTGGGGCGCAGTCATAGTCGCCGCCGGCGACGGAAGCCGCTACGGCGGCCGCGTTCCCAAGCAGTTCCTTCCCCTGGACGGAGTTCCGCTCGTGGAGCACAGCCTCAGAACGGTGCTCTCCATGGAGCGGGTGAGGCACACCGTGCTGGTAGTGCCCGAGGAGGGGGACTGGCGGAGCAGCTGGACGCCGCCGCAGGCCGGGGGGTTCGTGATCCGTCCCGGGGGCAGCGTGCGAAGCCAATCGGTTCTTGCCGGACTCGACGCCCTGGAAGACGCAACCCACGTCGCGGTCCACGACGCGGCCAGGCCCCTGGCCTCCGCCGCGCTCTTCCACCGGGTCATGGACGCAGCCGAGTCGGGGGGCGCGGCGGTGCCTGTATACCCGGTCAGCAGCACGGTGAAGAGGGTATCGGCCGACGGCGCCACCGTGGAGGGCACGGTGGATCGGTCCCTGCTGGGCCTGAGCCAGACGCCGCAGGCCGCGGAGCTGGACGTTCTGCAGCGGGCCCTTCGCGCCCATCCCGCCAGCACCGACGAGGCAGCCGCCCTGGAGCGCGCGGGCGTCGAGGTGACCGCCGTGGATGGGGAGCGGGAGAACATCAAGCTGACCCGCCCAGGCGACATGCGCCTGCTGGAGGCCTTCCTGCCCCGGGTGGAGACCGCTCTGGGAACCGGCCTCGACTTCCATCCCCTGGTGGAGGGCAGGCCCATGGTGGTGTGCGGAATCCGCTTCGACGAACCGGTGGGGCCCTCCGGCCACTCCGACGGCGACCCCGCGATGCACGCGGCCGCAGACGCCGTCCTCTCCGCCGCCAGGCTGGGCGACATAGGCGAGTTCTTCCCTGCCGGAGACCCGAAGTGGAAGGGGGCCGACAGCCGCACGCTGCTGCGCCGGACGGCCGACGCTGCCGCCCGGGAAGGCTGGAGGGTGCTGAGCGCCGACCTGACACTCATCGGGAGCAGACCCCGGGTGCTGGAATCCAGGGAGCATATGATGGACGCTCTGTCCGAGGCGCTGGGCTGTCGCCGACGCCAGGTCTGGGTGAAGGGCACCACCACCAACGGCCTGGGACCCCTGGGGCGGGGGGAAGGCATTGGTGCCATGGCCGTGGTGAGACTGGTCCGCAGGACTCCCAAGGGCGGCGCGGTCCCTTGATAGAGTGGTTCCTGGGGGTGCTGGAGGGCAGTCCGCCCGGAGACTGGGTCATTGCGCTGCTGGGCGTCATAGCCCTTGTGGAGACCATGTTCCCGCCGGTTCCGGGTGACCTTCTCTTCGTGGTGACCGCAGGCTGGGCCAGGATCGGCGGCAGCTCCGCCCCGACCATGGCGGCCGCGGGCTTCCTGGGCTGCATGGTCTCCAGCGTGGGCCTTTACGTCTTCGGCCGCACCGCCGGCCGGGCCTTCACCAGGGGCTTCCTGGCCCGCAGGCTGGGGCTGCAGAAGGTCCGCAGGGCGGAGGTTCTCTTTCGGCGGCATGGCGCCTTTGCGCTGGTGGCCAGCCGCTTCATTCCCGGCGTCCGTTCCCTGCTGGTGGTGTTGGCGGGGGCCTCCGGAATGGGCCCGGTCCGCAGTACACTGGCGGCCTCCGTCAGCGCGGCGGCCTGGTACGCCCTGCTGGCCGCGGCCGGAGTGCTGGCCGGTGACAACATGGAGACCGCCAGGGCATTCCTGCACAGCTACGAGCGCTGGATATGGCTGGCCGCTGGACTGGCGATCCTGGTGTACGCCGGCTTTCATCTCGGCATGAGGAGGAGGGCATGAGGATTCTGATGGCCTCGGCCGAGGCCTATCCGCTGGCCAGCACCGGAGGGCTGGCGGGAGTGGTGGGCTCACTGCCCGGCGCCCTGGCCGGAGCGGGGCACCGGGTGGCATTGGTGATGCCCTTCTACGGCGGAATGGATGTTCCCGGAGGTGCGGAGTGGCTTCCCGGCAGCTTCCGGACCTCCATGGACGAGGAGTTCGGTGTGGCCAGGGCCCTTCTTCCCGGAACGGACTGTCCGGTATTCCTGGTCAGCCGCAGCCCCCTGTTCGACAGGGAGGGCCTGTACGGTCCCCGGCCGGGTGAGGTCTGGCCCGACAACTCACGTAGATTCGCCTTCTTCTGCCGGGCGGCTGTGACTCTGCTGGAGAGCGTCTTCCCCGCCGACGTGGTACACTGTCACGACTGGCACGCCGGGCTGGTGCCCGCCTACCTCCGCGGCACCGGCCAGCCCACCGTGACCACCATCCACAACCTTGCCTTTCAGGGCCGCTTTCCCTGCTCGGAGTACGATGTCACGGGCCTCCCCCCCGAGCTGTACACGCCCGAGGGCCTGGAGCTCTGGGGAAGCTTCAGCTTCCTCAAGGCCGGAATAGTCTGGGCCGACATGCTGACCACTGTGAGTCCCACATACGCCCGGGAGATACAGACTCCGGGCTCGGGGCACGGCCTGGACGGCCTGCTGCGCAGCCGCTCGGACTCGCTGGTGGGAGTTCTCAACGGAATAGACTTCCGGTCCTGGGACCCGTCCACCGACCCCAGGCTGGCGGAGAGCTACTGCGCGGGGTCCATCTCCGGAAGGCGCGCGTGCATCGCTTGGCTGCGAAAGGAGATGGGGGTTCACCGGCGCTTCGATGTCCTGGCCGGAATGGTGGGCCGGCTCACTCCCCAGAAGGGGGTGGATCTTGTTCTCGACGCCGCCCCCCGGCTTCTGGAGGAAGGTGTAGGTCTGGTGATCCTGGGGACCGGTGACCGTCTGCTGGAGGAGGGCGCCAGGAGCCTTCAGCAGCGCTTCCCGGGGGGAGTCGGCGTCCGCGTGGACTACGACGATGCCCTTGCCAGGAAGATATTCGCCGGCTCGGACCTGTTCCTGATGCCCAGCAGGTTCGAGCCCTGTGGCCTGGGCCAGATGATGGCCATGCGCTACGGGGCGGTGCCGGTGGTGAGGGCCACCGGAGGTCTGGCCGACACGGTGACAGACGCGGGCGAAGACCCCGGCGGAAACGGCTTCGTCTTCGGGCCGGCCACGGCGCCGGCCCTGGAGACCGCGGTACTCAGAGCGGCCGAATTCCGTCGCGACAGACGGTGGCCCTGGCTGGTGAAGAGGTGCATGGGAGTAGACAGCTCCTGGTCCGGAAGGGTGGGGGCCTACGAGAAAGTGTACCGGCGCGCCCTTGAGAAGGGGGGAGCGTAGATGGGCTCGAACGTCCTGGCCGGCGCGGCTCTGGCCCCTGTCAGGCAGCTCTGGCAGCCGGCGGAGTCCTACCGGGAGCTGGCCCGCCGACCGGGTCTGGTCCTGGTTTCCGCGCTGGCGGTCATTCTACTCTCCAACGCCGCACTGGTGCCCCTGCTGTTCGGAGAGGGGGCCATCGAGGAGTCCAGGCATGACCTCTCGCGGCGGCTGGTGACGGAGGGAAGAAGCGCGGCGGAGGCCGACAGCCTGTCGGCCGCCCAGGCGGAGGCCTTCCGGGAGGGTCGGTGGGCCATTCCCCTCATCGAGCTTCTTACCCGCGCCTTCTACGCACTCGTGGGCGGCCTGGCCACCTTTGGCGTAGTGTACGCCGCCAGCTGGGACTGGAAGCGCAGCCTGTGGACGCACCTTGAGGCGGCCTGGATGGCCATGGCGGCATACGCCCTGGTATCGCTGGCCCTGGCGGCGCTCTCCCGGCTGCTGGGGGCCGCCTGGCTGGGAGGCCCCTCCCCGGCCATGCTGCTGCCCATTCCGGCCGAGCCCTCCAGGATGTTCGTCTTCACATACCGTTTCCTCCAACACATGGACCTGCAGTCCGCGGCCACGGTGGCGGTCTGGGGCATAGGGGTGTCATCTTTATTTGAGCGATCACGGTCATTTGGGCTAAAGCTGGTGGCCTTTGTATATTCGTGTGGTCTCTTTCTGCTGGCGGCGCCCGTACTGCTGGCCGGCTGAGTCCAGGCGCGACAGACATTCCGACGGGAGGGAAGATGATGATGGCAGCCTCTCTGCTTCTGACAGCGGCCCTTGCGGCATCCGGGGGCTCCCAGGCGGGTGATTCCCTGGCCCTGGACCTCTCCGGCTGGGTCTCGACGGCCCTGGATGAGTCCCCCGACATGGCGTCGTCGCGGGCTTCGGTGGACATCGCCGAGGCCGGAGTTCAGGGAAGCAGGTCCTTCCTCTGGCCCGATCTGGCCCTTTCGGCATCCGCCGGACACACCTGGACCGGTCCCGGCGACCTTCCCGGGGGAACCGAGCAGGACTACTCCACATACTCCTATTCCCTGACCATTACCCAGGAGCTTCTCGGCCAGGGCGGCGCCAGCTGGCTGGACCTGTCCGCAAGCCGGCATTCCCTGACGGCCGCCCGGGCCACCCATCGCGAACAGGTGCTGGCAAAGGTCATGGACGTGATATCCGCCTACTACGCTGTCGTCGAGGCCCGCGAGCTCCTGGAGTCGGCCCGGCGGGCGCACCGCCGCAGCTCGGGACAGCTGGAGCGTACGCAATCCCTCTACGACGTGGGCGGCGCCACATCCCTGGAGCTCACCCAGGCCCGGGTTGGCGAGAGTGGCGACCGACTGACAGTCGCTCGGCGCCGGCAGGCACTGACCGCCGCCTACTACGACCTGTACGAGGCTGCCGGCATCGAGCCCGACGGGAGGTATTCCGTAGGATTCGATGCCGTTCTGGAGCCTCTCTCGAAGGAGGAGGCACGATCCATCGTTCTGGACTACGGCGACAATCCCGGCCTGGTCGCCGCCGAGGCGGACGTACGGGAGAGCTCCGCTTCGCTTTCGGCCAGGAAGCGCAGCTACTGGCCCAGCCTGTCCGCCAGTGGCAGCTGGAGCTGGAGCGACGACGAGCCGGAGCCGGCGGAGATCCCGAAGAACGACAGCTGGAACGTCTCGCTGAACCTGAGCTGGTCGATATTCGACGGCTGGCTGCGGGAGAGCCGGGTGCAGACCTCCAGGGCGTCATACCTGAGGAGCAGGGCCACGCTGGAGAGCGTAGAACGGTCGCTGGCCACCGGAACCGCAAGCGCCAGGGACCAGCTGCTGAACTCCATCGAGAGCTACAGGATAGCCCTGATGGCACGGGACCAGGCCGGCCGGCAGCTGGAGCTTTCCTCGCGCAGCTACGAGATGGGGGGCGTCAGCCTGCTGGACCTGCTGGACGCCCAGCAGCAGCTGGCGGAAGCCGAGGCTTCCGTGGTTAGCGCGCGCAGGGAGTGTCTGGTGCAGGAGGCGCAGCTGCTGGCGCAGCTGGGCCGGATGCCGAGGCTGGGGGAGTAGGTCATGGGCCGGAAACTGTACAGGAGTTGCGGGATCGGACGCAAACGCGACTGAAGGAGATTACATGGGCAGGATCGCATTCATCTTCCCCGGCCAGGGGTCGCAGAAGGTGGGAATGGACGGGCACCTCAGGGACCGCGAATCCGCGGCCGAGGTGCTGGAGATGGCCGAGGGCCTGGGCCATGGGGCGCCTCTGTCGGAGCTGATATCGAATGGGCCGGAGGACCTGCTGACCAGGACCGACAACGTTCAGCCGGCCATCACCCTGGTCAGCCTGGCCGCTCTGGCCGTCCTCGAAGAGGCCGGCCTGAAGCCCGAGGCGGTGGCCGGACACAGCCTGGGCGAGTACTCGGCCCTCTCGGCGGCGGGAGTGATAACGGAGGCCGATGCACTCAGGCTCACCGCAAGACGCGGCGAGCTCATGCAGCGGTGCGCCTCCCGTTATCCGGGAGGCATGCTGGCCCTGCTGGGAATTGGCCTGGAGGAGACACGGGCCTGCGTTGAGAAGGCCTCCGGCCTGGGGCCGGTGGGAATAGCCAACATGAACTCCCCCGGGCAGGTGGTTATCTCGGGCGCCAGCGAGCCGTTGAGGAAGGCGGGCGAGCTGTGCCGCGAGATGGGCGCCCGACGGGTGATTCCGCTGAAGGTATCGGGTGCCTGGCACTCCCCGCTTATGGAGGAGGCGGCCGAGGGTCTGGGGCGGGAGCTTGCATCCACCGAGTTCCGCGAGCCCTCCCTGCCCCTGGTGGCCAACGTCACCGCCGATTACCTGGAGAGCGGCGGAAGGGCCGCGGACCTCCTGCGCAGACAGGTTGTCTCTCCCGTTCTCTGGGCTGAATCGATGAAGAGGCTCGTGGCGGA
The DNA here is from genome assembly GCA_964553045.1 of uncultured bacterium. Classification (GTDB taxonomy): domain Bacteria; phylum Fermentibacterota; class Fermentibacteria; order Fermentibacterales; family JCC-6; genus JAWLEP01. The sequence goes on from CAZKJG010000003.1 coordinate 131,861, forward strand.
TGGATTCGACGTGTTCGTGGAGGTGGGCCCGGGCTCGGTCCTTCAGGGGCTGCTGCGGCGAAGCCGGGACGTGACCGCGTACGGGACCGGCAGCGAGGAGGACCTGCGGAGGACCCTGGAGGAGCTCGCCTGATGGACCTCGACCTGGGTGCCGCGCCGGAGGGCGGAATCGGCGATTCGCAGCTGATAGACAGTCTGCCGGTGGGGGTCTACCATACCTCGGAGGCCGGCAGGATACTGCGGGCCAACCCCGAGATGGCCGCGATGTTCGGGTACGACAGCCCCAGCGAGATGCTGAACGTGCGGGCATCGGACCTGTACGTGCATTCCGATGATGCCGCCGAGCTGAGAAGCCTGCTGGAAGAGCGGGATGTGGTATCCCAGCGCACCCGGGAGATGAAGCGCCGCGACGGCAGCCCTATCTGGGTGGAGGAGAGCGTTCGGGCCATTCGTGACCGGGAGGGCGGCCTCGTGGGGCTGCGGGGCATCCTTCAGAACGTCACCGACGCCAGGAGGGCCCGCCGGGCCCTCACCCGCAGCGAAGCCATGCACAGGTCCCTCTTCCAGAACGCGGGCGACGCCCTCTTCGTCATGGAGGGCAGCAAGTTCATCGACTGCAACAAGGCCACCGAGACCGTATTCCGAATGGACCGGGACGAGGTGCTACAGGCCCATCCCTGGGACCTCTCCCCGCCGACACAGCCCAGCGGGGGCGATTCCCGGGAGATGGCCGAGGAGAAGATGGCAAAGGCCCTGGACGGTCAGTCCCAGTTCTTCTCATGGATGCACCGCCGGGGCGATGGGACCGACTTTCCGGCGGAGGTGAGCCTGGTCCGGGTGGACGCGGAAGACCGCCAGCTGGTTCAGGCCCGGGTGCACGACGTAACACGCAGGCAGCAGGTACTGGACGAGCTGTCTGCCCGGGAGCGCGTACTGGAGGCCGTAAGTGTGGCCTCGACCCTGTTCCTCAGCTCCATTCCTCCCTGGCGCGACAGCATCGAGGAGGTGCTGGCGCGGGTAGCCCGGGCCACCGACTCCTCGTCGGCCATGCTGCTGGTGGGCAACGGCGAACGCCCATCTGCATTCATCTCTCCGGCCATGTCGGCCGAAGCCGAGGCCTTTCGAGAGGTCGTTGAGAAACCCGGGAACTTCGGCCTGCTGGCCCGGCTGGCCCGGCTGGAGGGCCCCTTCTCGGGGGAATGCGCCCGGCTTCCCGGCGGTCTCTCGAAACTGCTGGAAGACCGCTGCCGGTCCTGCCTGGCCATGCCGGTGAAGGTCGACGGCAGCCCCTGGGGCTGTCTGCTGCTCACATCGAAGCTCAGCGGCGCCTTTCCCCACCCGGTGGTGGACGCCTGTGCCATAGCGGCGCGACTCGTATCGGCGGCGGTCTCCGCGGAACGTTTCCGCAGCCGGCTGGCCGCCGAGAAGGAGAAGCTGGAGGTTACCTTCTCCACCATAGAGGACGCGGTGATCACCACGGACTTCGCAGGGAACGTGCTCTTCTTCAACCGGGCGGCGGAGGACCTCACCGACATGCCTGTGCGAACGGCCAGCGGGCAAAACCTCCTGGATTCCATGGAACTCGTCGAGCCGGACTCCAGCCGCCCGCTGACCTGGCAGCGGATCACCCGTCTGGGAACGGCCTCTCTGGACGAGGGTGGCAAGCGGGCCATGGAGTGCAGGTACTGCAGCGGCTCCGAGAAGAAGCCGATGCGTCTGAGCGTCCGGTGCCTTAGCGGGCCCAGCGAGGGGTTCGTCATCATACTGCGCGACACAACCTGGGAGAGGCGGCTGGCCGAGGAGAAGGCCAGGGCCCAGAGGCTTGAGTCGCTGGGAGTTCTGGCCGGCGGCATCGCGCACGACTTCAACAACTCGCTTACGGCGATTCTCTCCGGCCTGGAGCTCTCCAAGCTCCGCTCCGACCCCGAGAAGAAGCGGGCGATTCTGAGCGAGGTGGAGCGGGCGGCCGTCAGCGCCCGGGGTCTGACTCGACAGCTGCTGACATTCTCGCGCGGCGGAGCCCCGTTGGCCAGACCCATGCGGATCACCGACATGATCAGGGAGACGGCCGGATTCGTGCTCAGCGGCACCAACTGCGAGATGAGCTTTCGGGCCGAGGAGGGGCTGTGGCCGGTACAGGCCGACGAGGCCCAGATCAGCCAGGTCGTGAACAACCTGGTTCTCAACTCCCGCCAGGCCATGCCCTCCGGGGGGACCATCTCCATCCGCCTGAGCAACCAGAGGGTGAACGGAGAGGGCGGCCTGCCCCTCTCGCCCGGGAAGTACGTGAGGATCGAGATAGAGGACGAGGGCACGGGAATCCCCGAGGAGATGCTTCCGAGAATATTCGACCCCTACTTCACCACCAAGGGAGAGGGAAGCGGACTGGGCCTCGCCACCACTCACTCCATCGTGGGCAGGCACGGGGGCCACATCGACGTGGAATCCACACCCGGCAGGGGGACCCGTTTCGCCATCCTTCTGCCCGTCGCGGACAAGAAGCCCGCGGACGCCTCGGTCTCACCCGCCGAAAGCCCCCTGAGGGGAAGGGTGCTGCTGATGGACGACGACAGATCCGTCCTGGCCACGGCGGGCCAGCTCATAGAGGCCCTGGGCTGCGCCTTGGACAAGGTCTCGGAGGGCCGGGCAGCCATAGACGCCTACAGGGCCGCCCTGGAGGAGGGACGCCCCTTCGACGCCGTGATAATGGACCTGACCGTCCAGGGCGGCATGGGCGGGGCTACGGCGGCCGGTGAGATAGTCGAGCTCGACCCCTCGGCGCGGCTGGTGGTATCCAGCGGGTACTCCAACGATCCCGTCATGTCCGATTTCGCGGATTACGGCTTCGTGGACTGCATAGCCAAGCCGTACACCATGAAGGAGCTGCACGACCTGCTGTCACGGGTTCTCAGCCCCGAGGAGGACTGAGCCTTCTTCAGCTGGCCCAGCCGGACCCCCCGCAGCCCGAGCACTTGTTCACCTCTTCGGTGACATCGTTCTTGATCCTGCCGGTACCGCCGCACCTTCCGCACTTGGTGGGGGGCTCCGGAACGTTCAGGTAGCCGTCCCCGCCGCATATGTCACAGGGCGAGTTGCCGGGCCCGTCCGTGCCCGTGCCTTCGCACCATGCACACTTCACCATTGCCATCAGGGGCTCCTTTCGGTTCGAATGCGTCCACGGGTTGAATCAACAGGTTGCAGGCCCCGTCGTCAATCGCCGCGGAGTCCGGCCAGTATTCTCGCGTGCGCGGCGAATGCGATCTCGCGGACACCGGAGGGGCGGACCCACATAACCTCCGACGCGTCATCGCCGGCCCGTGGCTCGCCGGTCACGTTCCCGGCCTCCAGGACCGACAGGACCACGCCGCCGTAGGCGGTGGTGTCGACCTCCGACCCCACCAGCTTCAGGTTGCCGGCGCGAAGCGATGTCTCCTCCATCAGCTCCCTCCTGCCGCACTCGAAAACCGTCTCCCCCAGCTCCAGGAAGCCTCCCGGAAGCGAGAGCATCCCCCTGGCCGGGGGCACCGCCCTTCGTACCAGCAGCACCTTTTCGCCCCTCCGGACAATGATCGTAACCGCCGGAAGGGGGTTGCGGTACGCAACCATGCCGCAGTCGGGACAGATCGGCGGAGGGCCCTCGTCGAAGACGAGCAATGCGCCGCAGCGGGCGCAGAATCGGGGCTCGAGGTAGAAGGCCTCTCCGTCGCGCTTTCGGGGCATCGGCCCGGCCGGGGGAAGGTGCCCGGGAACCGGCCCGCCCCCCAGCATGACGCCGCCACGAATCGTCTGGCGCAGGTAGGTGAGGGATGAGGAGACGGCCTGTTCGCTCCCCCAGCCCAGGGCCAGGCCGGCGGCCAGGGCCGAGCCCAGCGTGCATCCGGTTCCGTGCACCTTGCCCGGGTAGATGCGCCTTCCCGGGAACCAGCGGCCGCCCTCCTCGGCGGCCAGGTAGTCGGCCGGTTCACCCTCCAGATGTCCGCCCTTGACCAGAGCGGCGCCGGCACCCATCCGCAGCAGAAGCTCCCCGGCGCGCTCCATGCCTTTCCTGTCACGCACCTCCAGCCCGGTCAGGGCCTCGGCCTCGTCCAGGTTGGGGGTTATCAGGTCGGACCTGGGCAGCAGGCGGTCCCTCATCACCGCCATCAGGTCGGCGCCGTGCAGGCTGTCGCCGCTTCCCGCCACCAGAACCGGGTCCAGAACGTAAAGGGCGTCGGTCAGGCGATTCTCGAGGCTGTGGGCCAGCCTTTGGGCCATCGCCCCGCTTCCCAGCATTCCGCTCTTGACGGAGGCCGGCGAGCAGTCGTCGCAAACGGCGTCCAGCTGGGCGGCGAAGAGATCCTCCTCCACGGCGCGCCAATCCCTCACGCCCCGGGTGTTCTGTACGGTGACGGCGGTAACGGCAAGGCAGCCGTGACATCCCAGGGCTGCAACGGCCTTCAGATCGGCCGCCAGGCCCGCTCCGCCGCTGGGGTCGGTCCCGCCGGCCAGCAGAACCACCGGCCTGCTTCCCCCCAGCTTCTCCCGCATGCTTCCTCCCCTCAAGCCTGACCCACCGCCCAGCATTAATCCATATGCGGCCGCGGGCAAGCCCCACCGCCCATCTACCTGGATACTCGGTGTATGCTTATCTTCCTGCACATGATTGAGAGACTCAGGTGGCTCGCGGTTTCGGCCCTGCTGCTCGCGGCCGCGGGTCCGGCAACCGCTGCGGACTACGAAGAGCCCACCGTGGACTCCATATCGGTAACCGGGCACCTTCCCTTCGGCAGGGGCCGTCTCCTAGCGGGCACCGACCTCGAGGAGGGCACCTCCCTCTTCACGATAACCCGCGGTGAGGTCCGCGCGACTGTGATGTCCAACCTTGTGTCCCGGGGCTACCTGGAAGCCGAGGTCACAGTCACCTGGCCCTCCTGGCGCGACACCCTCTCGGTGGTCGCCGTGGACGTGAGGCCTGGGCTCCAGAGCCTCTTCGCAGGCCTGGTCCTGGGGGGCATCGACGTCTTTTCCCCCAAGAGGATCTCCCGCCTGTTCCCGCTGGAGGCCGCAGAGGTGATCACGCCCGAGATCCTGGCCGGCTTCGAGCAGTCGGTCAAGAACCTGTACCAGGAACATGGCTACGCGAGGGCCAGTGTCAGCGCCTACGTCTCCAGCGGCGATACGTCGGCGGTGGATTCCGGTCAGGTCCTGCGCACGGTGGAATGCCATGTGGAAGAGGGCCGGCGCCTGTACATGGGCAACGTGGACGTCAAAGGGCTTCAGACGGTACGCGAGCAGGTGGTGACCAGGGAGATACCGCTGGCCCTCGGCGATTCGTTGAACATGGTCCTGCTGAGGGAATCGGTGGGGGACATCTACTCCGTGGGCCTCTTCAGGGATGTCCGCTTCGAGTACCCGGGTCTCTCCGAGCAGTCCGACACCGTGGACATCAGGGTCATGGTGACGGAGAAGGACTACAGGAGAATCGACCTGGGTACCGGTTACCTCTCCCCCTACGCAGTGCTTGGAAGCGTCTACTGGGAGCATCCCAACATCTGGGGCAACAACCAGCGCCTGCGGATCGGGGCAACCTACAAGAGGTACGTGGGCACCGACGGCGGCGACGTGTTCGAGCCGGAGATGACATATACCGAGCCCTGGTTTCTCTCCACCAGATGGGAATGGAACCTGGGTCTGAGCTTCACATATTTCCAGCTGCCCTCCCTGGAGGAGAGGAGTCTTTCGGCCAGTACGGGACTGAAGCGCGACCTCACCCGGGATCTGGCGCTCACCCTGGGGTACTCGCTCGAGAGGGACCGCATAAGGGCGGGCCTGGAAAGCGGCGGATACGAGGAGACCGACTGGACGACCAGCTCGCGGGTGTGGACCCGGCTGGCGCACGACACCAGGGACCCGCTGCTGGACCCGGTCCGGGGACACTACATCTCCGGACGGGCCGAGCTCTCGGGCGGACCGCTGGGCGGGCGGGACTTCTACAAGCTGGAGGGCGAGGCCCGGTTCATGAGAAGCCTGACCAGCAGCCTCGTGCTGGCCTGGCGGCTGAAGGGCGGAACCGTGTTTCCGTTCGGTGAGACCAGCATCGTCCCTCCGAAAGACCGATTCTACCTGGGCGGGAGCTCCACTGTCCGGGGCTACGGATTCCGGGACATCGGCCCGGAGGACGAGGACGGCAATCCGCTGGGAGGCAGGGTAGTGGCCCTGGGAAACGCCGAGACCCGCGTATCGGTCTGGGGCCCGGTGAGCACCGCCGTGTTCATCGACGTGGGCGGCCTGTGGCAGAGCACGGGTGAGATAGCGGCCGGCAGCACCGGTTTCGGGACCGGAATCGGCATCCGTGTCTCCACTCCGTTCGGCCCCATAAGGCTCGACTACGGCTTCGCCCCCACCTGGCGAGAGAGTGTGCGCCGAGGCCGGGTCTACATAGCTCTGGGCCAGGCCTTCTGATGGCCGCCCGCACCGTGAGACGCAGGTTCCTTCCCCTGCTGGCGCTGGCCGGCCTGGCGGCGCTGCTTCTCAACCTGTACGTGTTCCTGGCCGCCGGATGGCTGGACAGCGCGGCTACGGCCATCGTGCACCGCCTCGCCTCCTCGGATACCCTCTCGGTTGGCGTCTACGGTCTGCGCAGCGACCTGTTCTGGAGCACGTCCGTGGATTCGGTGGTGGTGCGGGACGACCTCGGCCTTGTGGTGCGGGTGGCCCCGGCCAGGGTGAGGGGAAGCGTTCCCGCATACCTGCTGGGCACGGGCCTGGACTCCATCGGGGCTGGCCGACTGGAGGTGGCGGTGCCGGCTCCCTCTCCCGGGCGGGAGCCGGACTCGCTGGCCTGCATACTCGAGGACGTGCGGAGCGGTTTCGTCACCGCCACCGAACGACTCACCCTGGACTACGGAGTGGTACACGACCGGGGAATCCCCATTGTGGACAGCATGTACATATCGACGTCCGTATCCATGGATGGAGGGGTAGGCCTGAAGGTGGAGAGCGTGGGCGCGCTGGTTCCGGGGATGGGGGCTCTGACCGGAAGCGGCAGCCTGGGCATGCGCGAGTGCCTGGCGTTTGCCGACAGCTTCACCGTACATGCCGCGCCGGGCAGCCTTGCACTTTCCGGAGAGCTCAGGGGCGGGGATGAGGAGCTGGATCTGTCGTTCGCCGGCGCGGCCGGACCCGGCGTACCGTGGCTCTCCTTCCCCCTCCAGGTCGCCTTCGAAGGCTCCGTTGTCGGCCCCCTCTCCTCACCGGAGCTGGTTCTCTCCGTGCCCGAGGCCCAGACCGCCCCGGACGGGGAGCGAATATCCTTCAGCATAGACACCCTGTACGTCTCGTCCGAATCAACCCGGGTGGAGGGGTTGCGCACCTCCAGATACGGCGTTTCCCTGTACGCCTCCGGCTCCATAAGGCTGGCCGACCTCTCCTGGAGCGTGCGGGGTGAGGCGGCTCTGGACAGGGCCGACCTTTCCCGGCTGGCGGATGTGCTGCCTTCGACTTCGCTGTCGGGCGCGGTATCGGTGGAGGCTTCCGGAAGCGGGACCGAACCGTCCGCGGCCAGCTTCTCCGCCATGCTATCGGGCGGAAGCGCCGGGCCCGTCACCGTGCACAGCGGAACGCTCAGCGGCGAGATTGGCCGAGGCTCGGCCACCGTCCGGGGGGTGCTGCATACTCCCCGCGGATCCGTGAGCCTCAGCGGTGGCGCCGTGCTTGCCGGGGGGATGGAGCCCGTATCCTACCGGGGTAACGTCTCCGGAGCCCTCTCCGGCAGCAGCATACTGGATGACCTCGCCGCCGAGCTGCCGGTTCCCAGGGTGAGCGGCGTTTCCTTCGATATCGGGGTGGATGGAGACAGGCGGCGGATGCTGGCAGAGGGCTCTTTCTCCGTGGCCTCGGCCGGGATCGACAGCATGGTGGTCGAAGATGTGAGATTCGGCGGCAGGACGGGCATAGAGTTTTCGGGGCCGGTCAGCGCCGCCGGCAGCCTGCAGGTGGGGTCCCTGGAGCTTTCGGGTATGGGCGCGGCGGGCATAACCTACACCGGAAGCTTCATCTCGGGACGGGGCGAGTACCCGGAGGCGGACGGGGCTCTTCGGGTAGACAGCCTTCGATCGGCCGGAATCCGCGCCTCGCTTTCGGCGGGAGTGGGGCTGGCCGGCGGCACACTGAGCATGAACGACCTGGAGATACTTACCTACGGAGGCTACCGCACATCGGCCGACCTGTCCGTCGACCTCGGCGACACCCTGGGGTTCTACGGGGAGAGCCTCGCCGTGGTTCGCAGCAAGCTCCGACTCATCTCCGGGGGAGGACTGGCCGGTTCCTGGTGGAAGGAAGGTCTGGCCCTGGACTCACTCTGGCTGTCCACCCCACACGGACGGATCGGAGGGCGGGCCCTCTTAGGGGGCAGCGGCGACAGCCTCGATGCCGATTTCAGCTTCGAGAGGATGGACCTGGCATCCATATCCGGCCTGCTCTTCCCATCGGGAGGATTCTCGGGCGTGGGCAGCCTGGAGCTCTCGGCCTCGGGCACACTCGGCAGTCCCCGCGGATACATCCGCGGCCGGGTGGTGGGACCGGCGTGGGGCCCCTACCTGGCGGACAGCCTTACCGTGGACGTCGTCCTCGGAGACTCCGCGCTCACGGTGGAAGGGATCTACTCCTGGTCCGACGGGATAAGGTCGGGGATACGGGGGGCCATCAGGCCTTTCTGGACAGACGGAGCTTCCTCGCCGGGTCTCTCGGACATTTTCTGGGCCGAGGTGGAGCTGACGGAGATAGGCGACTGGCTGTTCTACGCCCTTCCCATACCGGTGCGCACCAGGGGGGCCACCGTGTCCGCCAACGCGGAATACACCCGCAACGAGGCGGGGGAGCCCGACTTCGACATGCAGGTGGTTGCCACCGCCCGGGAGATGATAATCACGGCCATCAACCAGCACCTGCCCAACGTCTCGCTGAACATCCTCTACAGCTACCCCACCACCCAGCAGTACTCCACCCGCATGTCGCTGACCTCGGGAGCCGAGGGGATGGGGAAGGTCACCGCCCAGACCATGTTCAAGGTGCTCCGTCACTTCCCCACGCCGGAGATCGGGAGCTACTACTTCAGAACGACCCTGGACGACTACCGGGTGGTCCTGGGACGCTATGCCAGCATGTCGCTTGACGGCGAGATCAGCGCTTCGGGGGAGGGGATGGAGGAGCGGCCGCTCCTGGAGGGTGACGTGAGCATAGCCGGGGGTTATCTGGGCATGCCTCCCCCTGACAAGGGCGACGGATCCTCCGCCGGGACCCCGACGGAGCTTCCCTTCGACGTGCTGGTGCGGATCACCAGCAGCCGGGGACTGTGGTTCCGCAGCTCAATGGCCGACCTGGAGCTCACGGCGGACCTGATGGTGCTGACCCAGGAGCGGGTACCGACGGTGAACGGAGAGCTCAGCGTATCCCGGGGTAACGTGTACATACTGCAGAAGGACTTCCGTATCACAGAGGGTCGGGTGGCCATAAGGCCGGGACTGCCCCCCGTCCTGGAGCTGGACATCATCGCCGAGACTTCCATTCGCGGCATCATGGACCAGTCCATGTACACCATAACCGTCAGGATCACCGGTCCGCCCGATTCTCCCGACATTGTCCTCTCGGGATCCGGACCGGAGGGGGAGCTGTCCCAGGAGGACATACTCTCGCTTCTGGCGACCGGCCTGACCTACGGCCAGCTGCAGCAGGTTGACACGGGCGCCCTGGGCACCGGCCTCGAGGACATAGCGCAGGGCTACATCGGCAAGCTGCTGGCCCGAAGCCTGCGTGACGACATGGGCCTGGACGCCTTCAGCCTGAGCCCGGAGCTGCTCTCGGACACCACCAGCTTCCGGTTCAACGTGGGCAAGTACATACTGCCGGAGCTGTTCGTCTCCTACGAGGGTGACGTGCTCTCCTCCGAGCCCGGGACGGTTAGCGCCCAGTACTTCATAAGCGAGGACGTCTACCTGCAGGGAAGCACGAAATCCACGGTTCACGGCGACCAGGAGCCCTCACTGGAGCTGCACTACACCTTCAGCTACTGATCGGCGCGCGCCTACCGCTCCTCGGACGGGTACTTCTGCTTCTCCGGGATGACGCCCCGAACGCCCCCGGTGGGGTCCGGCACGTCCCGGTCGTAGCGGGGGATCAGGTGCACGTGAGCGTGGGGTATGGTCTGCCCGGCGGCCCTGCCGTCGTTGATCCCTATGTTGAATCCGTTGACGGTCAGAGTCCTGGCCAGCTGCTCACGGCGCGCCTCCAGGGCCCGGATTATGGACCTGAGCTCGTCTTCGGTGGCCTCGAAGATGCTCTCGAAGTGCCTGTAGGGCACCACGAGGGAGTGTGACGGCGAGACGGGATAGCGATCGCGGATGACGTAGACATTTTCGTCCCTCCAGAGGATGTCCCCCGAATCCGGGTTGCAGAACGGGCAGTTGGTCACGTCGGCACCTCCTTTTCCTGTGTTGATTCAACCATAGTAGGCACCATGTTGTCAAGAGAAGGCTCGCAGGACGGATCCGTCAGCGACTTCTCGGGGCTCTCCCCCGGGCTGTGGTGTGCGCCCGACGCCGAGTTCTTCTCGCGGGACGCCGTGACCCTTGCCGAAAGCCTGCTGGGCTGCCTTCTCCGAAGCGAAAGCGCCGAAGGGTGCGTCTCCGGCGTGATCGTGGAGACCGAGGCCTATACCGAGGGGGACACGGCCTCCCATTCCCACGGCGGCGCCACCGCCCGCAATCGGCCCATGTTCGGCCCGGGGGGCCTGGCCTACGTCTACCTGATCTACGGGATGCATCACTGCTTCAACGTTACCTCCGGCCCCGCCGGAAGGGGGGAGGCGGTTCTGGTTCGGGCGCTTCAGCCCCTGGAGGGGGTGCGAATGATGGAGGAGCGAAGGGAAGGCCGCGGCGGGCGGGAGCTGTGCAACGGCCCGGGGAAGCTCTGCAGAGCAATGGGAATAAACCTGCAGCACAGCGGCCACGATCTGCGCAAGCCGCCGCTGCGGGTGCTGTTGCCGGCTACCCGGCTGCCGCTGCAGGTGGATGTCTCCACCCGCATAGGCATCAGTCGGGATGCCCATCTGAAGCGGAGATTCACCCTGGCCGGCTCGGACTACCTGTCGCGCTGATCGAGCTCCCTGCGGGCTATTCCCAGGTACTTGCGAACCGTCTTCGGGTCGCAGTCCAGTACCTGTGCCGCCCTCGTTCGGTTGCCGTCCAGCTCCTCCACCACCCTCCGCACGTGTCTCGCCGTTGCCGTTCGGATGGTCTCCAGCCGTCCCTCAGCCCCTTCGGGCCGCAACTCGGATATGCTTACGTGCCTTCTGTGGATGTCACCGCCGCCGGACAGGGCCAGCGCCCTCTGCATTACGTTCCTCAGCTCCCGAACGTTGCCCGGCCAGGCGTGCGTCTCCAGGGCCCGCAGCGCCCCCGCCGTGATCTCGACCGGCTCGGCATCCACCGCCTGCCGCAGGAAGTGCCTCGCAAGCAGCGGAATGTCGCCCCTCCTTTCCCGCAGCGGCGGCAGCTCTATGACCATTACGGCGATTCGGTAGTAGAGATCGTCACGGAAGTCGCCCCGGGCGACGGCCCTGAGAAGGTCGCGGTTGGTGGCGGCCACCAGACGGAAGGACGACTCCCGCTCCCGGTTCTCGCCCAGCCGGCGGAACCTTCCCGTATCCAGGGCCCGCAGCAGCTTCACCTGAAGCGGCCCGGTCAGATTTCCGATCTCGTCGAGGAACAGCGTCCCGCCGCAGGCCTCCTCGATGAGGCCCTTCCTGTCTTCGCGCAGACCGGTGTAGGCCCCCTTCCTCGCGCCGAAGAGCTCGGATTCCAGCAGTTCGGATGGAATGGCGCCGCAGTCCACAGGAACGAAGGGGCCCTCCGTATTCCGGCCTCTGTGTATGGCCCGGGCGGCCAGCTCCTTTCCGGTGCCGGTCTCGCCCAGCAGGAGCACGGGCACCGCGCAGCCGATTGCCCGGTCGAGGGCGGCCCGCAGGGCGTCCATGGACTCCGAGCCTCCCACCAACCCGGGGTAGCCCTCTCCCCCCGGTGCCGCCTCCCGGGCCTCGGCCGTGGAGCTGGCCAGCGCCGCGATCAGTGTGCCGACCTCCTTCAGGCCGGGCAGGGGCGAGCTCGCGTACAACGGAGGGTCCTGCGAGAGAACCGCTTCACATCCCTCCCTGCGGACCGAGTCCAGCTGCCCGATGCCCAGGGAGTCCGCCAGCTCCTGCAGGGGAGCCCCCGCGGCCAGCCTTCTGCCGGCCCAGAGGGATACCTCCTTGAGGATTCGCGATTTTGCCCGCTCCGAAGACCCGGCCGGCTCGGAGAATCCGCCGCAGATCCTGCTCAGGCCCTTGGCCTCACCCTCGGGCAGCTGCCGGGTGAGGTCGGTCAGCGCCTCCCGAAGCCTGGCCGCCAGGGCGGGGGACGGTTCGGGTACGCTGCGGGACGCCGCCAGGGCCTCCAGCGGCGCGGGAAGATCGAGCAGCCTTTCCAGGGCCTCCGGGTCGCCGTGCTGCAGCACCGCCGCCCTCAGCTCCTCCGGGACCAGGCCCAGCTCGCCTGCTTCCAGCCTCAGGTCCTCCGCCGGCCCCCGGTCCCCGGCCGTCAGCAGCTCCAGGTCGCACATCAGTTGCAGATGACGGTCTCCCAGCAATCCCGCCCGGTCCCTGGCCCTTCGCATGGTGTCTACTCCCTCCTCCCGGCGGCCGGCCTGTACGGTCAGGACTCCGGCGTACATGGCGCTGAGGGCCTGATGAAGGGGGTTGTGCTCCGCCGCCGCCATCTCCGCCGACCTCCTCGCAAAGGGGAGCCCAGCCTCGCCCCTGCCCAGGAGCACCGCTCTATAGGCGAGCAGCATCTGTTCCATTCTGGGCATGGTGCCCCTGGATGTGCGCATGGCCGCCAGCATCCGGTCCCATATGCCGTCGGCCTCCTGCAGCCGGCCTATTCGAAGCAGAAGAACGTACAGGTCAACGTGCGGGGGCCGCTCGGAGGAGGCCGAGGCCGCGTCGAAGAGAGAGGCCGCCATGCGGTAGTCGCCGAGAGCGTCGGGCCATTCACCCAGTACCTCGCGGGTCCTGCCCCGGGTGAGAAGGCTCTCCACCAGGGTCTCTCCTCCGCCCGGGGAGCCGGCGGCTCCAACGGCCCTGTCGGCCCGCTCCAGGGCCTCGGAGTACCTGCCCAGCCGCATGTATATCCTGGCCTGGGCGCACTGGACCTCCGGGGATGAACCCGAGGCGCCCCCGGCCGCCCTTCGAAGCGGCCCGATGGCCTCGGCCGGCCTTCCCAGGGAGTCAAGGAGATCGGCCAGGGCCACGGCGCACCGGGCCGAACGGCCCTCCCGAAGGAGTTGCTCGGCTTCCGCCGGAGCGTCCGCCGACACCCTGGCCCTGGCCAGAAGGCAGCGAGCGCGGTCGCTGGGGTCGTCCTCGAAGGCCCGCCGAAGAAGCGGAGAGGCCTCGTCGGCATCTCCGAGGCCCAGCAGCGCCTGGCCCCGAAGAAGGGCCGCATGCTCGGGCAGCAGCCTCAGGGCCTCACGCCAGCGGCCCAGCCTTATCAGGCTGGCGGCTACCGGAAGTGCGTCTTCGTCCTCTGGAGACAGGGAGTCGGCGAGGGAGGCGGCAACCCTGTCCGCCCCCATGGCGTGCAGCCGGGCCGCCTCGGGCAACTCGGCCGCCTGCGGGCCGGCCGTCGCGCCGGCGCAGCGGATCCTGGGCCCGTACCAGGACGGTTCGGGCTGTCCGCAGTCCTTCGGGCCGCCCTCACAATGCTCCAGCGGGATGTCGTCCGCCTCGCCGGGCTCACCTTCCAGCCTGATGGTCCGGGGTGGGGCGCAGGGCAGGAAGCCCGGCGTCTCCGGTGCGCAGACCAGCAGCCTCAGACCCGGGGGCGGAAGCATGGCCAGGCGCTTCAGCAGGGCGGCCAGATCCGTCGATGCCCGGTGGGCGTCGTCGATGACCAGGAGCCGGTCCATATCGCTTGCCCGCCCGAAGAGCCGGCCCAGAAGGTCGCCGGGTGAGAGAACCGGCCCGCCGCCCGATTCCACGTCCGGCAGCGGGCGGTGGGCCTCGCGGGACGAGCACCTGACCACCCGCACGCGCATGCCGCGGGAGACGGCCAGACCGGCCAGGTCGTTCACCGCACACGCCCTCATGCGCCAAGAGCCTCCGCAAACCACGCTGAGCCCGGGCCCGGGAAGCCGGGAGCAGCCCTCCGGCATGGGCCATACGGCCAGGCCGAGCTTCACCGCCGCCCCCGCCCTCCCCGAGGGTACCGGAGAGCTCAGCGCCCCCAGCTGCGTCTCCCCGAGCCCGTGCTCCAGAAGGCGGGGAGACTCGCTCACCAGCCTTCCCAGCGCCCAGGCGGTGGACCAGTCGCCCCCGTAGCCCCCCACGGATACCTCCGGAGCCGTAACGCCCCCCAGCCCGAGGATTCCGCCCCCCCATACCACCAGCGCGATCTCTCCGTCCGTCTCCAGCAGTGAGCCCCGGTCCAGCACCGGACAGCCCAGGCCGCTTCGCCGAAGCGACTCCAGCCGTTCGACCAGCACCGATACGGGCAGGGGCCCCATGGGGGTCCGGGGTTCTGAGTCCACGGGCAGGGACAGGCAGATCCTGCCTCCGTCCAGGAGCTGGAAATCGTCGGGAAACCTGACGCCGGACGGATTGCGGCCCTTCAGCCACGAGAGGAGGGAGGCCACGGCCCCGGGCCTCGGCGACACCGGAAAGATCCGGCCCAGGCGCAGCCCGCCCCTGCCTCGGAACACCACCTGGGTCACGTCCCCGGGCAGATGGACGCGCGATCGAATGCCCTCCGGCTTCTCCATTGCACCCCCTCAACGAGGATAAGCACGAAAGGCAAGGATGGCAAGGAAAAATACCGTACATGGGAAGAATATCCTGCATTCGGGAAATATTCCTCGGATGCCTGCGGCCGGCATGTTTCAATAAAGGATGTAAATTACTGCATTGCAATCATATATATAGTCTGGCATATCGATTGCTTTGCATTGGGATGAGGCGGTGTTTTCGGAAGGACGGCGAACCGAAGGCCGCTGCTGCGGTTCCGGGGGCGGTCGCTCCCAGTGCCCGCGGAGAGCCCGTGGGCCTGGCCCTGAAGGCCGATAGCCGGGGCGGGATCAAGTGGAGCTATCGGGAAGCACACCCAGAGAGAGGAGAGCAATATGAGCGTTCTGATAACTGTGATAATGGTCGCGATTTCGACGGGTCCCTCCGAGGAACGGGTTTCGCCGGTCTTCGTCCCGGGCTCCGACGACGTGCTGCAGTACGACGACGGCACGCCGTGGTGGCTCACCTGGGGCGGGCTCTACCGGGGCACCTGGTTCCACACGGCCGACTTCTACCCCGACCCCTGCGACTTCATGCTGGGGGCGGCGGAGTTCTGGTTCTACCACCACAGCGTCTACCCCTGGGACACCGACGAGTTCATCGTCGAGGTCTGGAACGGGGAGCAGACGGGTCCGGAGGAGCTGCTGTACGACACCACGGTCACCGCGGCCCACATGACCGGCGTCATCGTCTTTCCGGCCGACAGCATACTGACGGAGCCGGACTTCTGGCTGATCGAGAACACGGAGCTTTCCGCCGGGGGCTGGCCGGCCATACTGGGCGACAACACCCCCGGCTCCGCGGACCACAGCTTCTACTCAGACGATTTCATCGTCTGGGAGCCCTGGGTTCTGCAGGGTTCCGAAGCGAATGACTACCTGATCCGGGCCCACGGCTCCCCGGTGGACATGGCGCTGGAGTCCCGGACCTGGGGGGGGATAAAGGCGCTCTTCTGAGTAGGGCGGTTTGCCAGCTGCCGGACGGGGCCTTATGGTGGCCTTCAAACATCCTCGGATCTACCTCAACCCGGGAGGCAATATGAAGGCCACCATTCTCAAAGCGGCTTCGGCCGCCATTCTGCTGTTGACGGCGTGCGGCGGAACCGGCGGAGAGCCGGGAGAGCCAGGACAGGAGTCATCGGGCTCCGATTCCGCGCAGGCCGGACCCGACAGCTCGGCCCTGTCCGTGCTGCGCAGCGCTGATTCGGCGGCTGCGGCGGTAAGCTCCGCCGCCTATGCGTTCTCCGTGCAGGCCTCGGGGCCGGCCGCCACCGGTTTTCCGTCCATGAGCGGACGCCTGGCCTTCCAGGGCGGGGCCCGGCAGGTCCCCAGCCTCAGGGCCAGCCTGGTTGCGGAGATGCCCGAGGGGACCGAGAGCCTGGAGGTCGCCTCCGGCCGGGACTCTGTGTACCTTCTGGACTACTCCGCCCGGGAGCTGAGGTACGGATCGGTGGAGAACGGGGCCGAGCAGCTGCTGGGTGCCCTGGGGCCCGCCCTCCTGGGCGAGCTGATGTTCGAGGACCCCTTCGGCGACGAGCTCTCTTCGCAGGACGTGCGTGATCTGGGAACCGGGCAGGCCGGCGGCGTGGAGTGCCGCAAGGTGGAGGTGGGCTATTCCGGCGGACAGCAGCGGGCGGTCTGGTGGTTCGGCGGGGAGGACTTCCTTCCCCGCAGGGTGGACCGGATCATGAACCGCGGGAGCCGGGAGTCCACTCTCTCGACTACCATCTCCGAGCTGGAGACCGGTGTTGAGCTGGCTCCGGAGGAGGCGACTCTCAGGGCACCCCGGGGCTGGAGCCGGGTGGAGCACATGACCTTCCTGCCCGTGGGGCAGCCGGCGCCCGACTGGTCGCTGCCCACGCCCGGCGGCGAAACCCTCCGCCTGGCCGGCCTTCGGGATACCGTAGTGGTGCTGGACTTCTGGGCAACCTGGTGCGCGCCATGTCTGGCGGTCATGCCCGAGCTGCAGGCCATACACGAGGACTACGCGGGCCGGCCGGTGAAGGTGGTGGGAGTGAATGTCTGGGAACGCGGCGAGCCGCAGGCCATGATGGCCGACAGCGGTTTCACCTACCCTCTCGTACTGCAGGGGGACAGCGTGGCCGAGGACTACATGGTGACCGGCATACCCACCCTGTACGTGATAGGTCCGGAGGGAAGGATCCTCTACCGGACCCGGGGTGCCGGCGGAGAAGCGGCGGAGGAGATTCGAACCGCCATAGACAGCGTTCTGGCTGACTGACCGGCATGGACTCCAGGAATCCGCTTCCGGTCCTTCTCCTCCTGGCCTCATTGGCGGGACTGTGCTGTTCCGTTCAGGGTCCCAGGGAACGGATAGTGGGCCGGTGGAACGCCACCTTCATGGACTACACAAACACGGTGGAGATACGGGCCGACGGGACCATGAACGCCCGGGGCGGGGCCGTGCAGTACTGGACGCTGGTCGAGGAAGACAGCCTTACGCTGAGGGTGGGCCCGTCACCCGGCGAGGTGGCGGCGGAGTTCCGGCTGCGTCTGGAGGGAGACAGCGTCTTCACCCTGCACCGTGATGGCGAAACGACAACGTTCAGGAGAATCCGCTAGCCTTCCCCCGATCCCGGCCGGCGGGTGCGCAGCGCCTCCGGGCCTCTGTCATCCCCCATCCGCAGGCGTACGCGGGAGAGGGGTGATGGAGAAGCTGCAGACATGGTCCCCGGCCATGACCGACCGAAGCAGCTCCACCTCCAGCCGTGCCCGCAGCTTCGAAAGCCAGAAACGCTCGAAGTCGAAGCCCATGCCGAGGCCCTTTGCCAGGTTGATGGTCTTTGCCGCAGACAGGACGATTCCCTCCAAAGGATCGGGCGGCCCGAGCCCGGGCCACGGCTACCTCCAGACCCTTACGGTATCCATCAGGTCCCTGCGGGCGGGCCACCAGCTCTCCCTTATCACCCGCATCTCGCCGCCGGCGGCATCCACCAGCACGTAGCGGCAGCCGTGGGCCCACCTGTAGGAGCTCATGTCGTCCAGGAAGAGCAGCCAGGAGGTGTTTTCCACATGGTACGCGCCGGCGCCCTCCATCATCCGGGGCCGCACGCTGTCACCGGCCTCCAGGGGCTCGGGATAGGCCAGCAGCGTACGGTCCAGCGTATCGGCGCCCACGACCTCCTCCACCGTCAAATCCACCGCCTCCCGCAGCGAGATGCCCTGTCCGGGGGGCCTGGAGGCGGGCCCGCAGGCGGCGGCAAGTGCCACGGCGATTACCGGCAGAACGGCGATACGGCGGGGATCATTCCCCATCGTCGAGGCCGTAGACGTTGATGTCTCCGTTGGACGTGTCCAGGATCAGCTCGTGGGTTCCGGCGTTGAGGGTCGCGGTTCCGTCGGACCCGTCGATCCTCACGTCGGCAACGGACAGCCCGCTGACCGAGACCGCCCCGCGTGAGGTGTCCATGATGACCTTCACGTCGAGGGTCGGGCTCATGTAGACATCGATGTCGCCGTTGGACGTATCCAGAACCGTCCTGTTGCCTTCCAGGGAGCGGATCTCCGCCTCTATGTCGCCGTTGGACGTGTCCGCCGAGCGCAGCGTCCCGCCCAGCACCACCATGTCTCCGTTGGATGTATCGCCGCGGACGGAGCCCGCGAAGCCGCGGAAGACTATATCGCCGTTGGAGGTCTCGACGACGACGTCACCGGTGCCGCCGGTGACGGAGACGTCGCCGTTGGATGTCTCCACCCTGGCCAGTCGTACGCCTTCGGGAAGGCCCACCTCCAGGTCGACACCCACGCGGGCGCCGTCCTCCAGCCTCTCGGCCCAGATATAGGTCACGCCGTCGTCGCGGCTCACGCTGACCGTGGCCTTCTCCAGCTCCGCCTCTCCCCGCCAGGTTGTCTTCCGGTAGGTAAGGTCCATCTCGGAGCCCTGGAGCCAGGTTACTTTTATGTCGCCGTTGAAGCTGGAGATCTCCACCACGGAGCCCACCTCCATGGGCTCGGACTCCTCCACGACGGCCGCCTGCTGCGCGCAGCCCATTGCCATGATCGCCGCAGCCGCCAGTATCGCTGTTCTCATCTCGGGTCCTCTCCCCAGGCGCGTGTTCGGGATAACCGTTTTCGACCTGTAAGACGGGGGAGTCGGGCGAATGTTACACCGGTCGGTCCTACCAGTTCCACACCGCCTGTATCCATCCGCCGGTGGCGGCATCATCGACCCCGGGCTGGTTGTCGGCGTTGCGGTTCCAGTACCGCGACAGCCCTCCGTGCAACTCCAGCGGCGCTGCCGGGTAGGCCGACATCCGCAGGGAGGCGGTGGTCCGGTACTCCACCGTGCCGGAGGGGAACGGCTGCCCTGTGGACACGGAGTCCGGCCATCCGTCGTAGACGGTTCCCTCCCCCTTCCTGACATGGTCCACCGAACCACTCAGGGCCACGGGCCACAGACCGGCGTGTCCGAAGCCCGCCGTCACCCGGTCCGCATCGGGCCCCAGACCGGAGCCGATGATCCTGTCGTCATGGAGGTAGTAGTTGCGGCTCAGACGCTGGCTGTACACGTACCGGTCTATTCTGGTGTACTCCACGTCGGCCCAGGCTCCCGACGGAGCCGTCGCCCCCGCCCCCACGGTCCATGCCAGCTTGTTGGGCCGCTGGTACTCGGTCTGGTACTGAAGGTCGTCGACCAGAAGCTCGCCCCAGACCGACAGGCCCGGCACCGGGCACCACTCGCCGTCGAAGCAGAGGAAGGCGTTGTCGTCCTCCCGCTCGTTCCACTGTACCGGGTAGTAGGGGATGAAGGGGTTCATGTAGGCGAGCTCCAGGCCGTCTGCGCAGTAGAGGATGGCCTCACTGAGCCCTATGCGAAGCGAACGGGCCGGCCGAAGATCGATCCTGTGCATCGAGAGATAGGCGGCGGAGTCGCTGCCCACTGTTGCCGTCAGGCCGGTGAACGCCAGCCAGTCCGCGGGGGAGGCCGTGAACAGGAGCATGTCGAGGGCCGGGCTGTTGTCGGACAGCAGAAGGCCGGTGTACCGTCCCGGTCCCCACGTCTGGGGGATCCTGCCCAGGGAGAGGTCCAGGCTCCGTGGACTCCAGGCGGCGTACCCCCAGTCGGCGTACAGGTGGCGGCCCTTCTCCCGCCCCAGATGGTAGGGCGGGAAATGGTGCGGGGGGCGCTCGTCGGACCCCGACCATACCGAGAGGCGCTCGTGAACGGTCAGACCTTCGCATATCTCGGCCTGCAGCCTCAGTGCCGTGCCCGCGCGCAACTGTGCGCCCCCTTCCTTCGCAGACTCCACCGCGGCCAGGCCGTCCAGGCCCATCCACCCCGAGCCCAGCCGGTGCCGGCCTTCGAAACCCAGGCTGCGGGCGCGTTCCAGCAGTCCGGCCCATGCCCGGGCCGAAGGGGATGGCAGGCCGCACAGCGGAGTGATTCCCCCCATTGGTGATCCGGTCAGCGTTGCCGCCGGCCGCATCCACTCCCACAGCGGGTCGCTGAGGGGAAGCCCCCCCAGAGCCTGCCCGGCCAGCAGGGAGCATGCCAGCGCCGCGGTCGCAAATCCTCTGCTCATGTACGCCGCCCTTCCGGAGTCTGGCGGACCCCTGCGGTTCCGCCTTCCAGCGCAAGAAGCACCACCGTCTCTACATGGTCCGTCTGGGGAAAGAGGTCCAGGGGCAGAACCCTTTCCAGCCGGTACCCGCCCTCCACCAGGATCTCGATGTCCCTGGCCATGGCGAAGGGGTCGCAGCCGACCACTATCACCCTCGGCGCCCCCAGGCGGCGAAGAAGCCTGCTGATCCTTATGCCCATTCCCGCCCGGGGCGGGTCGACTACGACGGTGCCGAATGTCCTGCCGCCGCGAACGGCTTCCGCCAGGAAGCTCCTGGCCCTGGAGGCCCGGAGCTCCACCCCGCCGATTCCCTGCCGGCGGGCGGTCCTGCGGCCGCAGATGACAGACTGCCGGCTGCGCTCGACGCAGAGCACGCTCCTTCCCTGGCGGGCCAGCCTGAGGCCGAATGTGCCCACGCCCGCGTAGAGGTCGAGCACCGGTCCGGAGCCGCACATCTCCGCCACGGTATCCACCAGCAGCTCCGCTGCCGGCGTGTTCACCTGCAGGAAGCCGCCGGGAGGCACCTCCAGCTCGACCCCAGCCAGCCTCTCCCGAAGTGCCGGGCCCCTGGTCTTCCACCTGCCGCCCCGCTGCCAGGCGACCGATACGTCCGCGGACAGCCCCAGGTCCGGAGGATCGCCATCCGCACCGTACAGCTCCACCCTGTCGGAGGCCATTCGGGTGGAGCTGCGGACCGCAACCCGCCGGAAACCCCTCAGGTCGACGGCGGAGAGCTTTCGCAGCAGCTCTCCGCCCCGGTCCGAAAGCAGCGGGCAGGTGTCCACCGGGCGCGGGTCGCCGCGAAAGGCGTGCAAACCGGTGCCGCCGCCGGTGATCTCGAAGGTCACCTTGTTGCGGTAGCCCAGTACCTCCGGGCTGGGCAGCGTATCCGCGATGTCCACTCCGCCCATGCCCCTTCTGGCCAGGGCGCTGCCTACCCACTGCCTCTTCCAGTGCAGCTGCCGGCCGTAGTCCAGGTGCTGAAGCGAGCAGCCTCCGCACCAGTCGTAGTTGGGGCAGGCCGGCCCTGTCCTGTGCGGCGAAGCACTGCGTACCTCCAGCAGCTCGGCCTCCATGAAGCTGCGCTTTTCGGCCACCGGCCTGCACAGCACCTGTTCCCCGGGCAGGGCTCCCCGGACGAACACCGTCTTCCCGACCGTCCGGCGCGCTATTCCGCCCACCCTGTTGCCCAGGGAGTCTATGTCGAGGAGAAGGGTGTCTTCCACCATCACCAGCTGCCGGAGTCGAAGCTCAGCCGCCGCCGGTGCCAGTCGGCGGTGAACTCCGCGTAGCGGTCCTCCCTGACCGCCAGCCTTATGTCCCGCATCAGTGTGGCGAAGTACTGCAGGTTGTGCAGCGTGGTCAGTATCGAAGCCATCCACTCGCGGGTCATGAAGAGATGCCGCAGGTAGGCGCGGCTGTGGTTTCGGCAGGCGTAGCATGGGCAGCCGGGCTGAACGGGCGCGGTATCGTCGCGGAACCGGGCGTTGCGGATGTTGATGTGGCCGCCGGGGACGAAGAAGCTTCCCCCCCGGGCATTTCGAGTGGGCACAACACAGTCGAACATGTCCACTCCCATGCCCACGAAGTCGACCAGGTCCTCGGGCCGGCCCACTCCCATCAGGTAACGGGGCCGGGAGTCCGGCAGGAGGTCTATGCAGCCGTCGACGGCCCGCTCCATCTGCGGCCTCTCCTCGCCCACCGCCACGCCCCCTATGGCGTAGCCGTCGAAGCCCATGCTCACCAGCTCCCGTGCCGCCCTGGCCCTCAGATCGGGGAAGGCGCCGCCCTGGACTATACCGAAGAGCGCCTGCCGGCCTTTCTGGTGCGCCCTTCGCGACCTCTCGGCCCAGCGTAGGGTGAGCTCGAGCGACTCCTCGGTTCGAGTGCGTCCGCTGGGCTGCTCGAGGCACTCGTCGAGCGCCATCATCACGTCGCTTTCGAGTGTACGCTGGACACCCAGCACCTTCTCGGGGGTGAGCAGGTGACTCGAGCCGTCGATGTGCGAACGGAAGCTGTACCCCTCCTCGCTCACCGTTCTGAGCTCCGCCAGGCTGTATACCTGAAAGCCCCCGCTGTCGGTGAGCAGGCCGCCCCGCCAGCCCATGAACCGATGGAGCCCGCCCACGGCCTCCATGACCTTCGGGCCCGGTCTCAGGTAGAGGTGGTAGGTGTTGGCCAGTATCAGGTCGTAGCCCATGGCCGTCAGGTCATGGTTACGGACCGTCTTCACGCTGGCCTGCGTGCCCACCGGCATGAAGACCGGCGTCTCCACGTCACAGTGGTCCAGGTGCAGCGTACCTTGCCGGGCCCGGCCGGACCGTCTGTGCAGGGTGAACCCGGGGACTTTCCGGCCTTCAGGTGGTCGGTCCATCTACGTCCCCCCTCCGCCGGCCTCCTCGGCGGGACCGGCGCTGTCGGCGGGTGCGGCAGAAGGGCGAAGACCATCCGCGTCGTTCTCGGTCGGTTCCGAAGAGGTGGCGGAATCCGGCGCGGCGGCCGGTGACGGGCTCTCGGCAACCGCGGAAGTATCCCCGACCTCCGGGGCAGCGGTGCTGTCCGGGATCGTCGGTTCAGCCGCGGGGACAGCCGGGGTCTCCGAGCCGTTCGGAGTCGTCGCGGTCGGCCCCTGGACCGGAACACTGTCCGGGGGCATCGGGCCTGTTGTGTCCGGTCGCGCCGCGGGCTGGGCTGTAGCGCTGTCTGCCTCCGCCGGATACGGGGATTCGTCCGGGGCCGACGCCTCGTTCCCGGCCAGTGAATCCCCGAACTCCCCCTCGCCGAAGACCCCGCTGGAATCCTCTTCGGAGCTGTCGGCAGCGGCTGCCGCGATCCTGGCGGCTGCAGCTGAGTCGCTCACCGTGTGCTCGCGCTGCAGCAGGTCCTCTATGTCGACGGACAGGTCCTGGCCGAGAAGCAGCATGGGATGGTCGGGGTCCAGCCTGGCGATTTCCCGCAGCTCCACGGCCAGATCGCCCTCCATCCGGTTTCTGTAGTAGAGGCTGGCCAGCCGTACGTGGAATTCCAGGCTGTCCGGGTGGCGCTGTGCCTTGTCCAGGTAGTAGACGAGAAGGACGCCGTCCTCGCCGCTGAGCCCCGAGGCATCGGCCAGCCGGCGGCCGGCGGTGTCCGAGGGGTGACGCACCGGCACCAGCATTACCAAGAGCCCCGCCGCCAGAGAGAGGAACGAATACGAGAGGACCAGCCTCCTGCTCTTCGCCCTCTCCGCCCGCATCACCCTCTCGGGCCTGGGATCCAGCTGCGGCTGCAGCGATAGCATCATTGTGCCCGAGGCCAGCTCGGGTACCGGTCTGGCCCCTCCCAGGAGGGGCAGGTAGCCGGCGCAGGCCAGCAGTAGCGAGGGTGGTGTCAGCACCAGCCGGACGAAGGTGCGCATTGCTTCGGGGTTGCGGCCGTCGGTCGCCACGGCCTCCAGACCCAGGGATGAAAGCGGATTGCCCCTGCGCCGCCGGCTTCTGCGCTCCAGCCAGGTGGCCAGGATCACGGCGGCCAGGTAGCAGGCGGGTGCCGCCTCGGGGATGGTCCTTCCGGTGGCCAGCCTCACCGCCGCGAACAGCAGCAGGCCCCAGCCCGCGGTCAGGACGGTCTCCACCGCCGCCAGGGCCAGGCTCCTCCAGCCGGCCGACCCACCGCTGCGCAGTATCAGTCTCCGCTCTGCGAGTCCCATGGCTTCCCTACAGTATAAGCATTGCGTCGCCGTAGCTGTAGAACCTGTAGCGTTTTTCCACGGCGTGCATGTAGGCTTCCCTGATCCTCTCCAGTCCTGCGAACGCGGCCACCAGTCCCATAAGGGAGCTTTCGGGCAGGTGAAAGTTGGTGAGCAGCGCATCCACCGCCAGGAAATCGAAGGGAGGGTATATGAACAGATCCGTCTCCCCCTCCAGGTCGCCGTCGGGCCAGCCCCGCCGGGCCAGGGTCTCCAGGACCCGGGTGCTGGTGGTTCCCACGGCAACCACCCTTCCGCCCCGTTGCCGGGCACCTTTCACGGCTCGGGAGACTTCCGCGGGCACGGAGTACGTCTCCGGGTCCAGGACGTTGTCCTCCAGGCGCTCCGCCCGCAGCGGCCGGAAGGTGCCCGGGCCTACGTGCAGGGTGAGAAAGGCGGTGCGAACTCCCCTCTCGGCAAGAACGGAGAAGATTTTCCGGTCGAAATGAAGCCCGGCGGTAGGCGCTGCCACAGCACCGCTGTGCCTAGCGTAGACGGTTTGGTATCTGCTTTCGTCGGCCTCCACCGGGCGTCGTCTTATGTAGGGAGGGAGCGGGACCTCCCCGACCCTGGCCAGTACCTCGTCCAGAGGGCCCTTCTTCGATTCCAGCCTCAGAAGGGCACGTCCCCCTCTCAGGGGACGGACCACCTCCGCACTCAGCTCATCGGGCAGGTCCACGCGAATGCCCTCCCGGCACTGCCTTCCGGGCCGGATCATGGCCCGCCACGTGCCCTCTCCGCAGTCCCTCAGCAGGAATACCTCCACCCTGCCCCCGGTATCCGCCCTCGATCCGCGGAGCCTGGCCGGAAACACCATGGTGTCGTTCATCACCAGCAGATCCCCGGGGTCCAGGAGCCCCGGCAGATGGCTGAAACGGGAATCCGTCAGCCCGCTCTGCCTGTCCAGAACCAGCAGCCGGCTGCCGCTTCGCCGGGGCGACGGCTCCTGGGCTATCAGCTCCCTGGGAAGTTCGTAGGAGAGGTCGGATCTGGTTATCGACATGGCCTATCCCGACACCGGGAGACGGACCTGGACGCGCGTTCCCTTGCCCTCCCGGCTCCAGACGCTGATGGTCCCGTTCATGGCCTCGGTGAAGCGCTTGACGACGGCCAGACCGATCCCCAGCCCGCTTCTGCCGCCGCCGCCGGGATCCTCGGAGTAGAATCGGTCGTAGATGTAGGGCAGGGAACCGGCGGGTATTCCCCTGCCGGTATCTTGCACCTCGATGGTCCAGTTGTCCCGGTCGCGGGACAGGGATACGGTGGCGCTGCCCCCGGGCTTGTTGAACCGCACCGCGTTGTCCACCAGGCTGAGAACAACGTGCTCGATCCTGGCCTTGTCGAAGAAGGCGGTGAACGGCTCATCGGGCAGGTTCAGCTCCAGGTCCACGCTGTGGCGCTCCGCCTTCTCCCGAAGCCGCGGCTCCAGGGAGGAGAGCAGGTCGGAAGGGTGCGACCACGACGGGTTCAGGTTTACCGGTCCCAGGTCCAGCCGCAGGAAGGTTAGCAGGTTGTGTGCGTAGTCTCTGAGGCCGCCCATGGCCCGCATCATGGCCTCAACGGCTTCCGCCTGGTCCGGGCTCATGTCCCCCAGGCTGCCCCTGAACATCAGCTCCAGGTAGCCGTCGAGCGTGGAGAGTGCCGAGCGGATCCTCCGCGACAGCTCGTCGAGAGTGGCCTCCATCTCCACCTTGTCCGTCTTGCTCCGCCCGCCGGCCCGGGTTTCCGTCCCCGCCCTTCCCGCCGGGTCCACCGTCACCCGCAGCGCCAGGGCGGTGGCCAGTACCTGCAGAAGGCCCGGCAGCGGGTTGGGGAAGGCGCTGGGCTTTGCCGAGGACACCAGCAGGGTTCCCATCGTCTTGCCCTGCAGGGCCATGGGTATGGCCAGCTCGCTGGCCGTGCCTGCGGCCACCGCGGAGAACCGCTCGTCCAGGGCCATGTTCGGCACGTAGACCACCTCACGGTGGGTGTAAGCCCAGCCGGCGGTGAAGTCGCCGTGCAGCGTGAGGGAGGGAAGGGCGCCGGGGTAACCGAAGCCGCCCACCGGGGTGAGAACCGCTTCCTGTCCTCCCACTATGGAGAGCAGGGCCCTGTCGGCGCCGCAGACCTCGGTCAGCTTCTCCATCAGAGCGTCCAGGTTATCCGTATCCCCCGCCAGCTTTCTGAAGAACGACACCACTCCCGCCATGGCCTCCGAAACCGTCCTGCGGGCCCTGCCGGTCACGATGATGTCGG
This sequence comes from uncultured bacterium, assembly GCA_964553045.1. Classification (GTDB taxonomy): domain Bacteria; phylum Fermentibacterota; class Fermentibacteria; order Fermentibacterales; family JCC-6; genus JAWLEP01. The sequence continues at coordinate 158,258 of CAZKJG010000003.1, forward strand.
TGAGCACCGGAGTCAGGCTGATGAACAGACGGGCCAGGGGATCTGGCTGGTTCGAGTGCAGACCGTAGAACCGCGTGTTGACCAGACCCTCGGGGTGCTTCAGCGGCAGGACAAGGCTGTACAGTCCGTCCGACCCCTCCTCCCAGTGCATCTCGCTGGAGAGTCCGGAGCCGTTCATGGAGGGGGTCACCCGGGCGCTTCCCGAGGTCAGTACCCTTCCCGAGCTGAGGATGGCGGCGCCGTCTGCGCTCACCGCCTCCCGCATGAGATCCAGAAGCCCGGAGGTCAGGTCCTCCGACTCCGCCAGCTCCCCGGCCATGCCGGCGATGCTCTGTATGTGAGATGCGGTCGTGGCCCGAACGCCTCCGGCGCGTTCCATGGGGTTCAGGAAGACGAGTGTATCTGTTTCGTCGGGAAGCTGCAGGGCCGTTACCTCCACCTGCAGCGTGATGTCGGGGGCCGGCTGCAGCCTGACCCTGTATCTGAAAGGGGCGTAGTGCCCGCTGATCCTCCTCTTGTGCAGCGAGACCACCTTGTTCCGCTCGTCTGGATGGATCCAGTCGAAGAAATAGGTGGACTCCGGGTCCCGCGCCGAGGTCTCCAGGGCCAGTCTGACCGCCTGGTCGTTGGCCCTGGTTACCAGGCCCTCCCTGTTCACCCGAACCGCCGGCATCGGCACGTTGCGCATCACCGTGTCCAGGAAGCTGGCCTCGGCGGGGGAGAAGTCGGCCAGGTCGACCGAGGGCTGGTACAGATGCACCCGCACCAGGGTGTCCGCGCTGGTCAGGCCGTGCAGCCTCACCACCTGGGCCATCGGCTTCCCCGAGCTGTCCATTGCCCTGACGGTGAAGGGATATGTCTCGGCCCCCCTCACCTCATCCTCTAAGGCGCCCTGGAACGACATCATGGAAGCGGAGTCAAGGACCTCGGATACCCTGGCGTCGTCGGTGAGACGCCCGAAGCTCTCCTCCGCGGCCGACGACGCTCCCAGTATCAGGTAGGATCCGTCCACCAGCAGCACGCATTCGTTTCCGTATCGGGAGTCCAGATGTCTGCGGACCGTCTCCCGTCCGGCCTCCTCAACGGTGGCTGCGAATCCATCCTCCAGCCTGATGCTGGAGACCAGGAGGCACCTTCCCTCCACCACCAGGACCGACTCACCGGTGCCCAGCTCCTCCACAACCCGCGCCAGCCTGTTCGGGTCTCCGCTCAGTTCCGCCGCACGCTCGGAGACCCTTGGGGCACCGTCTCCCACCCGGGCCAGGTCCACGCCTTCGGCGGGGAATTGGACAATCTTCGAGATTCGGTTATTACTATCCTGTGTCAAAGCCTCTACCCCACGTTGCCATGAGTGGCATTCAGCATTGTTGGCGGACACCGTTGGAACCTATATTACACCTCAAAGCCAAAGGAGTCATCTTTGAGAAGACATTGCGTATTCAAATGGGGTCTCGAGTCCTCGGACAGGTCTGGAGCCATCTCCGAGCTGCTCAGCCAGATACCCGACCTCGAGAAACGCCGTCGCCAGCTTCTCCAGACAGCGCTCGAATCCCGGGAACAGGCCGGGGCGACCGTTGTCCATGACGGGGTCTCGATGCCCCACTGCAGAAGTATCCTCGTCGACGACTTCCTAATCGCAGTCGGCAAGTCTGACGACGGCGTAGGCTGGCCCGACGAGAAGGTGAGAATCGTGATTCTTTTCATCTCTCCCGTCAAGCCCGGAGGGCCGCAGGAGCACTCGGAGCTCATAAAGCACTTCGCCTCCAGGCTGCGGGACGGCGGGGCGAAGAAGCTCTTCGAGGCCGAAGGACCCGCCGGCCTGGCGGATCTGCTGGGGCTCGAGATACTGGGAAGTGGGACAGATGAATCAGGATCTTGAGAAGCTCATTACCCTGCACGACCTCGATGTGATGATAGCGGACCTATCCCGCAAGGAGATCAGGCACCAGGAGGAAAAGCTGGGCCTGGAAGCCGACGACGCCCAGGAGATGCTTAGGGACATGAGGACCGAGTTCACCGCCCAGCTGGACAAGAGGCTGCTGGCTCAGTACGACCGCCTTGCAAGCCATTACGGCAACGCGGTGGTTCCGGCTATAGCGGGCAGGTGCAGCGGATGCCTGACCCGGCTGCCCACCGCCATGAGTTCCGACCCGGACAGAAACGAGCAGATTCGGAGCTGTCCAACCTGCGGACGGATAATCTACTGGGCCGATTAGCCGTTTGGGATGCGGGCCCAGGCCCGGGACGGAGACGCGGCCGACCCGGAGTCCGGTTGTGGACTTTCCAGGAGGCATGCAGATGAACCCATCCAGCGCGGAGGAATCCCTTACATTCGACGACGTGCTCCTGCTTCCCGGCAGGTCCGAGGTCCTGCCGGAGTCGGTGAGCCTTCAGACGGTCTTGGGGCGCGGTATCACCCTGAACATCCCCATTCTGAGCGCCGCAATGGATACGGTCACCGAGTCCGACATGGCCATAGCCCTTGCCGAGCAGGGGGGCATGGGAGTGATACACAAGAACATGAGCGTGGCCCGGCAGGTTTCGGAGGTCCGCAAGGTGAAGCGCGCCGAGAGCGGCGTGATAGTGGACCCGATCACGCTCCCCCTCGAGGCCAGCGTAGATGACGCCTTCCGCATGGCCCGGGAAAAGGGTGTGTCCGGGTTTCCGGTGGTCGATGACGACCGCCTGGTGGGGATGCTCACCAACCGCGATTACCGGTTCGAGGAGGACCTCTCCCGTCCGGTCTCGGACCTGATGACTCCGGCGGAGGATCTGGTGACCGCCCCTGTGGACACCGACCTCGAGCACGCACTGAGGCTCCTGCGCGAGAACCGTCTGGAGAAGCTGCCCCTTGTCGATGACGGCATGCGTCTCACCGGCCTGGTGACGGTAAAGGACGTTCACAAGGCAAAGGCCTATCCCAACGCCTGCAAGGACGAGAACGGCTGTCTGCGGGTAGGCTGTGCGGTGGGGGTGGGCGACGAGGGCGTGGAGCGGGCCGGGGCCCTGGTGGAGGCGGGTGCCGACGCGATCTTCATCGACACGGCCCATGGCCACTCCGCGGGCGTGCTCGGCGCAACGGCCAGGATGCGCCGCCTGTACCCGGATTGCCTTCTGTGCGCCGGGAACGTTGTAACGCCCGAGGCAACCAGTGATCTGCTGGAAGCGGGAGCCGACGTGATAAAGGTAGGCGTAGGGCCGGGTTCCATCTGCACCACGCGCGTAGTGGCCGGAGTCGGTTGCCCGCAGATAACGGCGGTTGCCCGCTGCGCGGAGGCCGCGAGGGAGAGGGGGGCCGCTGTAATAGCCGACGGCGGAATCAAGTACAGCGGCGACATCACCAAGGCCCTGGCGGCCGGAGGGTCCGCGGGGATGATAGGCAGCCTGTTCGCCGGAATAGCCGAGAGTCCCGGAGAGACCATCATATACAAGGGACGCAAGTTCAAGAGCTACAGGGGAATGGGCTCGATTGGCGCCATGAAGAGAGGCAGTGCTGACAGGTACTTTCAGGAGCGCAGGGAGGAGGAGGACCTGGTTCCGGAGGGGATCGAGGGGATGGTTCCCTTCGCGGGCCCCCTGGCCGACTATCTTGTGCAGCTCACCGGCGGGCTCAGGGCGGGCATGGGGTACGTGGGCGCGGGAACCATACCCCAGCTCTACGAGAGGGGGCGCTTCGTCAGGATCACCTCCGCAGGGCTGCGGGAGAGCCACGCTCACGATGTGATCGTAACCAAGGAGTCACCGAACTACTCTTCGGAGAGCCATGCTTTCTGATGTGCTCTCCTCCTTCGCCGATATCTCCAGCGTAGTAGCCCGGGAGGAGGACTACCTCCTGGCCAGGGTGGAGTCCCGGGGCGGAGAATACGTCGCCGAGGTGGTCCCCTCCGGAAGCCCGGGCGCCGATGACACCTGGCCCGAAGTGGAGGGGGTTCTGAAGCCCCTTGCCTCAAAGGCCATCCGGGAAGTGCGGATCCGGGTCTTCGATATAGGGGACCGTGAGCTGCTGGCGGAGAGTGTGGCCCGGAGCCCCATGGAAGAGACCGAGGCCCTGAAGCTGGCCCTGGCTCTGGTGCCCGTCCTCGGCAGGCTGGCTTCCCGCAACAGGCTGTTGGGCTACCTGGGGCCGGAGGGAGTTCTGATGGGCGAAGGCGGTCCACTCGTTCTCGGCGGTGGACGCGGATGTCCCTCGGGGCCGTTCACCGCCCCCGAAGCGCAGGACGGGCCCGCCGGCGATCCCAGAAGCATGGTTTTCGCCCTGGGCACGCTGATATTCCGCTGCATAGCCGGTACAGATGACAAGCAGCGGCAGATAGAGGCCTGGAGGAATCTCAGCCCTCCCACCCGCTCCCTGCTGGAAAGGGCGGTGGGCGAGCTGCCGGAGGAGCGGCTTCCCAGCGTGACCATCTTCGGCCGCGCGATCGAGCACGTCCTCTCCGGAGGGGAGCCTTCATCCGCAACAGAGACTGCCGGGACCGGGAGCCCCGGAGAGCCCGATGAGCTGCCGGCCGGAGAATCGATGTCCCCTTCCTCCGCCGGATCGGGGGCTACGGCTCCCGAGGGTTTCGTGAGGAAGCGCGGGCATGCCTCCTCCGTCAGGAGGAGACGGAGGTCGATTCCCGCATATCTCGTGGGCTTCGTGGTGATAGTCGCGGCGGCGGTGGCCGTGGTGCTGCTTCTGCCCGAGCTGTTATCCGGCGGGGACGGTGGCGGGGCACCGCGCCGGGGGGACTCCACTGCGGCCGCCGTCGGGCCGGACAGCGTGGCGGTGGGGGACCGCGAAAGGGAAACACTCACGGCGGACAGTTCCGTTTCTGCGGCCGACAGCCTGCCGCCGACGCCGGGCCCCAGCATCATCTGGGTCTCCAACCGGGCCCCCGGGGCAGGGGCCGAAGTCGACTACCGGACGGGAGTCCTCGCGGGCTACTCCCACGTCTACCCCTTCCGGGGAGGCCGTCCCATGGAGGGGTCGCTCCTGATGCTCCGCCGTGACGATCCGGCCTCCGGCATGCAGGCCCAGGCCGCCTATCCCGACGCTGCGGCCATCATGGAAAGGGACAGCTCGCTGGAGACCGCGCTGGTGGACCTCACCGTCCTGGTGGGCGCCGACCTTCGCTACGACGGAATCAACAGTGGCATACTGTTCCCTTCGGCGAACCCCGCCGGCACCCTCTACGTGGATGTGGTGAACCAGGGGATGGAGTTCCCGCCCGACGGGTCGACGCCGGCCCACAGGTGGCTGGCGGACGTGCTGGACGGCAGTGCCTTCAGGGTCCCCGGCCGGGGGGAGTGGCTCCTTCGCGTGGTTCAGACCCGGTGGGGCGACAGGGGGCGCAACGATGAGGTTCCCCTGACCTACGGCCTGGATAGCACGGCCTTTCTCTACCGCAGGGGGTCCGAGCACTGCCGGGCCGCCGAGGCGGCAGTCAGGGAAGCGATACAGCCCATTCCCCGCGCTGTAGCCGGACCTCCGCAGGGGATCACCGTACCCGATATCTGGATACTGGTGGGCAGTCCGCGCACCGGGCAGAGCCCATAGCAGTTCAACAATAGAGGTCATAGGAGGCCCGAATGGCATTCAAGATCAAAGACAAGGTAGTCCATCCGATGCACGGCGCCGGTGTCATCACCGAGATAGCCGAGAAGAACATACTGGGCGATCCGACCGAGTGCGTGGCCATAAGGCTCATGGTGGGTAACGCCCGCATTCTTCTCCCCACCGAGACCGTGGAGGGTACCGAGCTCCGCCATGTGGTGAGCAAGAAGGGCATGCAGAAGGCGCTTGACCTTCTGAAGGCCGAGCCGGAGGAGCTTCCCAAGGACTGGCGCAGGAGGATAGAGACACTGAAGGAGCGGGTGCATTCCGGAGACCCCGGCGAGGTCGCCAGGGCCATACGGGACGTCAAGGCCAGGTCGGCCAACAGCAAGATGAACCCCTCGGAGAAGAGGGTCCTGTCCGAGGCCATGGGCGTTCTGGCCGGTGAGGTGGCTCTGGTGAAGGACATCAAGGTGGACAGCGCCAAGGCCCTGATAAAGAGGCTCTCCAGGCCCAGGAAGAAGAAAGAGGGTAAGAAGTAGCCCTGTTCGGCTCGAAGGTGTCCGAGAACGGCCACGGCGGTCGACGAGTCCTGGGGGAGGGCGTCCGGGGGCGGGAGCGGACCGTCCTGGTGAGGGTGGAGCTTCAGAAGGAGCCCTCTTCGGACCTTCCCGGCGAGATGGAGAATCTCGTCGCCGGCGCCGGAGGGACGGTGGTGGCATCCCTGGGACAGAGGCGTGTGGCGCCCGACGCCAGGTACTTCGTGGGCAAGGGCAAGCTCGAGGAGATCGTCCGGACCACCGAGGAGCATGCCGCCTCCACGGTGGTGTTCGACCACAACCTCGCGCCGGGGCAGGTTTCCGGGCTGGAAGACCTGACCGGCTGCAAGGTGCTGGACAGGACCGAGGTGATCCTGGCCATATTCGCCCGGGCAGCCAGGACTCGGGAGGCCAGGCTGCAGATAGAGCTGGCCCAGCTCCGATACGCTCTGCCCAGAATGACCAGTATGTGGCATCATCTCTCCCGGCTGGGAGCCGGTATCGGCACCAGGGGCCCCGGCGAGACCCAGCTGGAGATAGACCGCAGACGCGCCAGAGATCGCATAAAATCCCTTGAGCAGGAGCTCGAGAAGATCGAGAGCAGCCGGCAGGTGAGACGAAGCCGGCGGCGGGGCCTGTTCAGCGTAACCCTCATAGGTTACACAAATGCCGGCAAGAGCACCCTGATGAACGCCCTCTGCGGGGCCGGAGTCGAGACCGACGACCGCCTTTTCGCCACACTGGATACGGTTTCACGCCGGCTCGAGGTGGGGGAAGGCGACACAGTGTTGCTATCCGATACCGTCGGCTTCATCCGCCGGCTTCCGGAGACACTGGTGGCCAGCTTCAGGGCCACCCTGGGCGTGGTGAGGGAGGCGGACCTCCTGCTGCTTGTTGCCGACCGAAGCGATCCGGAGAGGCAGTTGAAGCTGGAGACCGTGCTGAACACCCTGCGGAGGATCGGGGCGGCGGAGATTCCAAGGATGCTGGTCTGGAACAAGATGGACCTGGTGAGCGAGGACAGTCCCGGGACCGGACTTGGCGTCTCCGCCGTTCGCGGAGAGGGACTGGACGGAATTCGAAGCGCCGTAAGGCGGGCCCGGGACGAAGGCATGAGCTGGTTCGAGGTGATTCTCGACAGCTCTGACGGAAAACTGATCAACTGGCTCCACACCCACTGCCTGGTCCGGGATCAGGCCGGCGATGGGAGCGACCTCCACATGCTGGTGGGCTCCGACCGCGGCGCCGACCACGTCAGTACCGCTCTCGAGCGGAGTGGAGTGGAGTGGAGCATGAAGCCCCTGAGCTCCGGGGGATCGGTAGTGCAGGAGGGGAACCTGCAGCGGAAGAGGGACTCCCATGGACGATAACAGGAAGCGCGAGCTGGAGGCCGTCCTGCTGCAGAGGCTGCAGGCAATGCACCGGCTCTACGAGAGCGATGCCATAACCATGAGGCTGCTGGGCCGTCAGCTGGTTCAGCTGGTCGGCTCCAAACAGGCGCAGTCGATCTGCTCGGATATGGGGGCCAAGGAGATGGAGGCCAGGCGCCTTCTCATCAGGATGGACGACCCGGACGGCTGGAGGCAGCTGTCATCCATGTCCGAAGAGAAGAGACGCGAGGTTTTGCCCGAGAAGCTCGTGGAGGTCTTCATAGGCTCGGGGGAGCCCGACGGATCCACTCTGGACAGCCTGCTGGACACCGCCAACCTCCCCTTCTTCTCGGGCTTTGTTTACGGGCCCCGCGACAACAGGGACAACGGCAGGCGCGAGAGCAGGGTCAGCGTTCTGGACTGACCCCGGAAACACCCCAACTACGGAAGAGACCGTGCGCAAGCTCGACATTCAGAGGCTCCTCAACTGGATCGGCCTGCTCCTGGCGGCCGCCGCCCTTTTCTACCTGGGCCGCTCCTTCTCCGAGGGGCTGCGCCAGGAGAGCCTTTCCGACCTGCTGAGCTTCCACGTCGGCCTGTTCGTCGCCTCATTCCTCGTCCTCATGGTTCACATGCTTCTGGCGGCCCTGTCCTGGAAGATGGTCTCCGGCGTGGTGGGCTGTCCGGTCACCTTCCGGCAGGCCTTCGCCATCCATTTCCTCACGCAGGTCGGCAAGTACCTGCCCGGAAAGCTGTGGGCCGCCGTGGGCAAGGTGGGGCTCACCCGAAGACTGGGCCTCTCGGGAGTCAGGGCCAGCCACGCCATGGTTCTCGAGAGCCTGTTCATAGTCTCGGGATCGCTGCTGGTAGGTCTTCCGCTGGTCCCGGTGGCCGCCGACAGGCTTGGTCTGGGCCCGGTGCTGAGCCTGGCGGCGGTTGCCCTCGTGGTCCTTGTGCTGATAATGACCTGCCATCCCACGGCCTTCCAGCGGCTGCTGCGCTGGTTAAGCAGAATTACCGGCAAGGAGCTGGAGGCCGGGGACCCCGGCTTTCTGAACGTTCTCAAACTGCTGCCCGTCTACCTGCTGGTTTTCCTCAGCCAGGGCGTGGCCTTCGTCCTTCTGGCCTGGAGTTTCGGCCTGAGAATCCCCATGTTCCCGGGAATGTTCGTCTTCCCCATGGCCATGGCCATAGGTTTCATAGTGGTCTTTGCGCCGGGGGGGCTGGGCGTGCGTGAGGTCAGCCTTACCTGGCTGGTGGGACTCGCTACCGCCGCCGGGGCGGCCACTGCAGGCGGGGCCGAGCTGGTGTCCATAGCCGCCAGGCTCTGGATAACACTCGCCGAGGGGGTCGCATTCATCGCGGCCCTGATGGCATGGGGGGGCAGGAGGGCCATCGGAGCCATAAGATCCGAGATGGAGAGGACAGGGAAAGGCGGCGGCCGAGATCAGCCGCAGTCGACTCCGTCCACGGAAATGTAGGGGAGCGTGTCCCTGCCGGACAGTTTTCTGCCGGCAGACAGACCAGTCACCCGGGACAGGAGACGGTAGGAGTTCCCCGTTATGGTCAGCCTCCTGAGCCTGGCAGCCAGCCTGCCTTCCCGCACAGCGAAAGACGCACCGGCATCCAGCGTGAAATCTCCCGTCACCGCATCGCTGTTGCCGCCCTGGAAGCCGCAGACCAGATAGCCGCCGTCCGCCCTCTGAAGCAGGTCGTCCATGTCGAGGTCTCCGGCTGACATGTCCAGGTTGGTTACCACCGGCGAGGGAGGTGTATCGTACTCCCTGCCCGCGTTGCCCGTGGTCTCCGTCTCCGCCGTGGCGGCGGTGGCCAGATCGAACACGAAGCCCTTGAAGACACCGTTCTTGAAGAGTAGCTTGTCCCTGGTCTCGGTACCTTCTGCATCGAAGGGAGCCGAGCCGGCCCCCAGCTCCAGCAGCGGCCTGTCCGCCAGGGTGACGGCTGGGGAGAACACCTGTTTGCCCTTCGTATTGATCAGGGGGCTGGACCCGGCCAGCATCGACCGACCGCTGACCCCCACCCTCACCGGCTGCAGGAGCACGGACAGTGCCTCCGGCGCGAACACCACAGGGGCCTTGCCGCTTACCGGTCCTGCGGCCTCGGAAAGCTGCTCCCGGCCGGGAATGTCGGCAAGAATGGAGGCTCCCGGCAGGGAAGTCGGGCGGCAGGTGGCGGCGGCCGATGTGAAGGTCACCAGCCCGTCTGAGGTGGGTATGAGAAGCTGCAGGTCCCACTCCAGCAATGCCTTTTGGTACGAAGCCTGCAGCCCCCGGGAGTTGTGAATGCCCACTCGAAGCCGTCTCACCGAGATGCTGCCCTCGAGCGTGGAGTAGGGGAACGCTTCAGATGTCTTGCCTCGAAGTCGCTCCAGCGTCTCGGAAAGTTCGGAGCAGCCCAGCCCGGCCACTGCCGGATCCAGTATCTTTACATTGGCGGGGCTGGTCGAGCCCGGGAACCGGAAGCCGGCATCCGAGCCCACGCGGGCGGTCGAAATGGCCATATCGAGGAGCTTTCCCGGAGCGGCCGATGTTCCTCCGGCCCCCCCTACCCGTCCTCCCCGGAAGATGCGGAGACTCAGGAAGGAAGACAGGGTCCTGTGCGGCGCTATATCGCCTCCGTATAGAACCTCTACGCTCTCCTCGTCCAGGGCGGTGCCCACCACCTCGGCGGAGGCGGAAACCGCGTCCGCCATCTCCAGCAGGCGCCCCTCGGCCTCCTCCAGACGCTTCAGGGAGTCCTTCGGAAAGGTCTCAGAGGACATCCACGCCCTCCACCAGCATATGGGGCCCTCCGTAGCTCACCGGGAGGTGGCCCCTGTTTCCCCTGGTGCACCCGCCGATGCCGCTGTGCATTCGGACCTCGCTGCCCAGGGCGGATATGGATCCGAGCACCGAGGGAACGCTGCCGGTTATGGTGACCGGCCCCATCACCACTCCACGACAGCCGTCGCGTATCTCCGTTGCCCTCTCGGCGGTTATGGTGAACCTGTCGAGGTTGGTCGACCCGGACACGGCGCCCTCCAGGAACAGGCCGTCGCCCAGGATTCCGATGAGATCTTCGGTGGAGTGCCTTCCCGGCTCCATGAAGGTGCACGACATCCTGGCCCTGGGCGGATTGCGGAAATCCACAGCCCGCGCGTTGCCCGAGGACGAGGTTCCGGCGGCCGCCGCGGTGGACAGGGTATGAAGGCGGCCGGCCACCAGCCCTCCGTCGACCAGAACGGTCCTGCTGCCGGGCTCACCTTCGTCGTCGAAGCTGTAGGAGCCGGGATTTCCCGTCAGCGTGGCGTCGTCGCATATGGTAACAGCCTCCGAGGCCACCCTGCGGCCGATTGCAAAGAGGTCGCCCAGAAAGGGATGGCCCTGGCAGATGTCGGCCTCGCTCAGATGGCCGAAAGCCTCGTGTACGAGTATTCCCGCCAGCCTCTGGTCGAGTATCACCCGGTAGCTCCCCGGCTTCGGCGAGGCCGCTTTCTCCATGGCGGCATAGGCCTCGGCCATCTCCTCCACAAGGTTCTCCCGGTGGCGCAGATACTCGTAGCCGCCCCTGTGTGCCAGGGAGCGGTTCACCGATACGCCCCCCGGCCCCGACATCTGCAGGACGATTCCGCACAGGCTCTCGTATTCCACTACCTTGGTGCCCAGGGAGCCTATGACGGCCCTGGTCCGCTGGTGCTCTCTGTAATGGGCCATGACCGAAGCGCCCCGGCCGCAGGAGGCCATGAGCTCGGTGTACCGCCGGCAGTGAAATGCCTTGTCCCGTACCGGGACGCCGGACAGCGGCTCCAGGGGGTTGTCGTGGCGGCTGGCTACGGGACAGGTGGGAGAGAGGGGACGCGGGAGCGGCGGCATCCTGGAGTTTCCGGCCATCTCCAACGCTCGCTTTAGTGCCAGTCCGGGGTCGGTCTCCTCGGTGAAGGCACACGTTCCCCATCTGCCGTTCACCAGTACGCGGGCCAGTCCCCCCGTGGAGCGGAAGGGGTCGCACGCCGCAAGCTCCCGGCCGGCCTGAACCATGTCCAGACCCGATCCCTCCTCCAGCCTCACCTCGGCGTAGTCGCCCGGGGGGCGGGTCTGAAGCATTTCATGCACCCGTTCCAGGGTGGGCTGCAGCCAACCGTCGGAAGGGGTCGGGGTCCCGCTCACGGTGTTCCTCCCGGGATGTACAGGCCCTCCTCGGAGAAGCGCTCGAGTTCCATTCGGGCCGAGTCCGACCACCTGCCCTCCGGCTCCAGTCTGAGGTAACGGCGAATGGCGTCGCTGGCCCGCATGTAGTCCTCCCAGGCGGTGTATACCCTGGCCAGTCCCCATATGGCAGCCGGGTACCCATCGGCGGCCGCGGGAAGCAGAAGGGTCCTGGCCTCACCGAGCTTCTCGCCTGCTCTCAGCAGGGTTCCAACCCTGACCCGGGCTGCATTCTCCAGCGGGCCGGACTCCTCCACCACCCTGCCCAGCCACGTCATGGCTGAAGCCGTGTCTCCGCAGAAGGCTGCGGCTTCGCCGAGCTCCATCCATATTGCCGGCTCGGCGGGGTTGAGGGCATGGGCCTGCAGGGCGAGGTCGCGGGCTTCCGCGCTCGAGCCGGTATCCAGGCGGAGCCTGGCCAGGGCCAGCGGTCCCCGCCAGTCGTCCGGACGCAGCTCCATGAAGCGCCTGAGGTTGTCTTCTGCGGCTTCCGGGTCGCCCATCCTTGCGCGCAGCCTGCCCAGGGCCAGATAGGCCTCGTGGCTCTCGGGGTCCAGCTCCAGAGTTGTCTGCAGCTCGTCGACAGCCCGCTCGAAGAGGCCCTGCTGCATGTAGGCCAGACCGGTTTCCAGATGCAGGCGTGCGGATTCTGCGTCCAGGTCTATTCCGAGGAGAGCGGCCATGAGGAGTAAGGAAAGCAAGGAACCTCCCTGGGATCTGCTGCCTGTCTTCCCTTCGTACGGTCAGGTACTTATCATACCCCCTCGAAAGCATCAAGTCAGCAATTCGCGTACCCAGAAACCAAGAGGTGACCGATGGACAGGCTGGATCTGGTGGTAATCGGAGGAGGTCCCGCGGGCTACGTTCCGGCCGTCAGGGCTGCGCAGATGGGGAGGAGCGTTGCCCTGGTGGAGGAGGAGCATCTGGGTGGAACCTGCCTGAACTGGGGCTGCATTCCCACGAAGACGCTGGTCGCAAGCTCCGAGCTGCTCACCCGCTCCCGGGAGTCCGGCCGACTCGGCCTGTCGGGGGAGCTCGACTTCTCTTACTCGAAAGTAGCCAGGCGCAAGGATTCCGTGGTGAAGAGGCTGCGCAAGGGGGTGGAGGCCCGTCTGGCAAAGCTGGGTGTCCGAGTGGTGCGCGGTCATGGAGTGCTGAAGGGGCCGGGAGCTGTTGAGGTGGAAGGCGACGAGCTGGCCGCGGACAACGTACTGCTCTCACCGGGGTCTCGGCCCCTTGTGCCGGGCCCGCTTTCCGCCGCCGGCGTATGCACCAGCAGAGACGTTCTGGCCTGGAACGGGATTCCCGCCAGCCTGATCGTGGTGGGCGGAGGGGTCATAGGCTGCGAGTTCGCCTCGATCATGAACGCTTTCGGTGTGGATGTCACCGTAGTCGAGATGCTGGACGACATACTGCCGGGAGTGGACTCGGACGTGACGGAGCTGGTCCGCAGGTCACTGGCCAGGAGGGGGGTAGGCTTCCGCCTGGGCGATGGAGCCTCCGATGTTTCCGTGACGGATGACTCCGCCTCGGTAACCCTGACGAGCGGCGAGCTCCTCACCGCGGAGAAGCTGCTGGTGGCGGTGGGCCGGGCTCCCCGGGTTGACGATCTGGGCCTGGCGGAGGCGGGTGTGGAGCACGGCCCGCGGGGCATCGAAACCGGCAACGACTACATGACCAGCCTTCCGGGTGTATACTGCGCCGGCGACGCCACCGGCCGCTGGCAGCTGGCCCACGCCGGCAGCGCCCAGGCCCTGGCCGCCGTGGACCGGATGTTCGGCTCCGGCTCAAGGCGGGTAAACGCCGACGCCATGCCCGCCTGCATCTTCACATCGCCGGAGGTGGCCACCGTAGGGCCCGGCGAGGACGAGTGCAGCAGCCGCGGAATCGAGGTACAGACCGGAATCTCGCGCTACATAGCCAACGGGAAGGCCGTGGGCATGAACCTGCCCTCGGGGTTCCTCAAGCTGGTCTCCCGGGCGGAGGACGGCGTTGTCATCGGAGTGCAGGTCGTGGGGGCCGAGGCCAGCAGCCTGCTGGGCGAGGCGCTGGTCCTGGTGAACTCCGGAGTCCGGGCAGCCGATGTGGGGGATATGGTGCATCCCCACCCCACGCTGACGGAGCTGTTCATGGAGGCCGGAGAGACATTCGGGCACGGCGCCATCCATGGATAGGCGTCTGGAGGCCCTTGGCCTGCTGCTGCAGACCATCCGTACCCTGCGCTCCCCCGGTGGCTGCGCCTGGGACAGAAGGCAGACCATCGCCTCCCTTCGCCCTTTCATGCTGGAGGAGGCCTACGAGGTGGCCGACGCCATATCCGGCGGCAGCATGGACGAGGTACGCAGGGAGCTGGGCGACCTCCTTCTGCACGTACTTATGATGAGCAGCATAGCGGCGGAGGAGGGGGAGTTCGATCTCTCCGACGTGGCAGACGGAATCCGCGGCAAGCTGCTTCGCCGCCATCCGCACGTCTTCGACGAGGCCTCCAGCCTGACCCCCGAGGAGGTGGAGCAGCAATGGGAGGCCATCAAGTCCGCCGAGAAGGGGGAAGAGAGCTTCTTCGGCTCGATTCCGCCCAGCCTGCCGGCGCTTCAGGCGGCATGGCGGCTGCAGCAGCGGGCCTCGGAGGTGGGTTTCGACTGGCCCGGGCCCGAAGGTGCGCGCGACAAGCTCCGCGAGGAGCTGGAGGAGCTGGAGGAGGCCCTGGAGAGCGACGACAGCGTTCAGCAGAGGCGGGAGCTGGGCGACCTGCTGTTCAGCGTGGTCAACTACTGTCGCCTGATGGGGTTCGAGCCGGAGGCCTCGCTGCGGGACGCCAACGCCAAGTTCATAAGAAGGTTCACGCACATGGAGAGGTCGCTGGCGGAAGACGGCCTCTCCCTGCACGAGGCCGCCCTGGAGACCATGGAAACCCACTGGCAGCTGGCGAAGAAGGCCGAGGGCGACGGGGCAGGCTGAACGGATTGCTCCCGTCTGACCGGCCTCCGGCAGCCTTCGAATGGCGGATTCGATTGCGTCCGGCCGAAGTGGCTTGCTGCCGGTTCGCCACGGGAATATCTTGCAATTTCGAGTTCATTCTTACGGAAGGGAACCTGGTTCAGCCATGCCGAACCCCTTCAGCTGCGAGGATCTGGACCTCATCTCATCGGGAACCAGGATATTCTCGGGGATGCTGCTCAGCGCCGACCTGTCGGGATTCACCAGCCTATCGGAGAGGCTGGGGAGGCACGGAAAGGCCGGCACCGAGCGTCTCACCGAAATACTCAACGCCTCCCTGGCTGCAATTCTGGAACCGATAAGAGAGGCCGGGGGGGTGGTACTCTACTTCGCCGGAGACTCCGTAACCGCGCGCATGCCCGACCCCGCGAAGGCCGCCTCCTGTCCGGCCAGAATACACGAGAACCTCGCCTCTCTGGGCCCGTTCAGCACCCCCGAGGGCGAGATACGGCCCCGGGCCTCGGTCATGCACGGCATGGGAAGTTGGGGTGAGACAGTACTCATCCGCGGCAGCACCAGGCACCTTCTCATGACGGGGCCCCTCATATCCCGCCTGGCCGAGCTGGAGCGGGAATCCGACCCCGATGGGGGAACCGTGACAACCAGGCTGTACGAGCCTCCGGTGATAGGGGAGGTCTCCGGCGCTCGAGTTGAACCTCCGGGCAGCGAAGACGGTGGCCCCGTCGGTCCCCCGGTGGCCGAGCATCGCTCGATGGCGGCCCTGTTCGCGAGGCTCTACGGATACGATCCGTCAAGGCCCCCTATCGCCGCGCTTCAGTCCGCGTACGCCGTCCTTGCCGACACCGCCGACCGCTTCAGGGGAAGGCTCCAGCTGGTTGACAGCATGGTGTGCGACGGCTGCCGGATATTCCTTCTGTTTGGCGCCCCGGTGTCCACCGGCCGCGACGCCCGCAACGCCGTCCTGGCGGGCAAGGAAGCTCTGGCAGAACTGGAAGATCTGGAGGGAATATCCGTAGGGATCGGTGTGGGCTACGGCTACGCATATGCGGGGGTTGTGGGCAGCGAATGGAGACGACAGTACACCGTAATAGGTGATTCGGTCAACACGGCAGCCAGGCTGGCTGACACGGCGGCCCCCGGCACCCTCGTAGCCTCCGAGGATGCCAGGAGGGCCGCCCTTGCCGACCTGGGCTTCGAGGAGCTGTCGCCTGTGACGGCCAAGGGCAAGTCGAGCCCCATAAGGAGGTTCGTCCCCGCAGACGAAGGCGGAGCGGACGCCCGCATGTACGATTTCGTCGGCAGGGACAGGGAGATTTCCCGACTGACCGAGGAGTTGCAGGCCCCCGGCAGACTTGTGGAGCTCACCGGCGAGGCGGGTATGGGAAAGACCCGGCTGCTATCGGAGCTGAGGGGCGTCCTTGAGGCCCGGGGCCTCAGGGTGGTGATGGCGAAGCCGGAGGAGCCTCGAGGGGTCGACGATCATCTGGCCTCTTTGCTGAGGAGCATCTGCGGAATAGGGGCCGACGACAACGAAGACCTCCGCAGGTCCATGCTGGCAGGTGCCCTCCGGTCGGCCGGCGGCGACGAGCTGGCCCGCCTGCAGAGCGTACCCGGGAGTATGCTCCTGGGATTTGAGTATCCCGACTCCCCCTACTCGGCGCTGACCCCCCGCCTGCGCAGGGAGAACCTGATGGACTGCCTCGAGGCTCTGGCCGGTGACCTGGGACCGGGAGGGGTACTGTTCCTCGACGACGCACACCTTCTGGCCGAGGAGGAGATGGAGGAGTTCAACTCCCTTCTCGGCAGGATTCTGGCAGACCGAAAGCGGGGTCTGTCCGCGCTGGTATCCAGACGCCCCGAGGGCTTTCCCGTACAGGCCCCGGAGGGGTTGGCGCTGCAGAGGATGGATCTGGCCGGCCTCGATGACAGGGCAAGGCGCAAGCTCGCAGGTGGCCCCCTGGAAGGGGGGGGGCTGGAACCCCGGGTGGAGCTTGCGGTCATGGAGCGGGCCCAGGGCAATCCCTTCTACCTGTTGCAGATCATCCTCTACCTTGTAGAGAAGGGGCTTCTGATTCGAGAAGGCGACACCTGGAAGCCCTCCGCCGATTATTCGGAGGATTCCCTGCCGGACAACGTCTTCTCCATGATCATGGCCCGCATAGACCGTCTCAGCGCAAGGGCCAAGGAGTGTCTGCGAATCGGCAGCGTGGTGGGAATGGAATTCTCGGGCCGGCTGGTGCAGCTGCTGCTGGACCGACAGGTCGCGGCCGACCTGCGGGAGACCGTCTCCGCCGGCCTTGTCTACTCCGCCACGATGCGGGAGCTGGAGTACGTTTTCTCCCACATGCTCATACGGGACGTGGCCTACGACTCGCTTCTTCGTGAGCGCAGAAGAAAGTTGCACGGCCAGGTGGCCGGTATCCTGCAGGACATGAGCGCTCCTGCCGCCGTGCTGGCCTACCACTACGAACTGGCCGAGGATTGGGATCTGGCTCTGCGGCAGAACCTCAGCGCAGGTGAGCGGGCGAGGGACGAGTTCAGGAACCAGCAGGCGCTGTCGCATGCGGAGAGGGCCGCGGAGATAGCGGGCAGGTTGAAGGGGCGGGAGGAGTCGCTGTCCAACGCCCTGCACCTGAAGGCCGAGATTCTGGACCTCATGGGGCAGCTGGACCAGGCGATGGAGACCTACCAGACGGTTGTCGATCTTCGCGCCAGTACCGAACACTGGGTCAAGGCCATGCAGTCGATTGCGCAGGTACACTTCGTGCGCGGAGAATTCGACCAGTCTCTGAATATCGTGAAACAGACCGAGGATGGCCTGCTCGAGTCCGGGAGCATCCTCCCGAAATTCGCCGTCAAGTTCGCGGGCTTTCGCGCGTGGGTGGAGAGCGTCCAGGGGGACCTTGACTCGGGGATGAAGCATGCCGAGGAGGCCGTGGAGACGGTCCGGTCCATGCCGGAATCCGAGCCGGCTCGACTGCGGCTTCTGGGCTACGCCTACAACACGCTGGCAACCGTCTACTGGGCCAAGAGCGACATGGAGACCTCCGGAGAGTACTACAGGAGGGCTCTGGAGATCGCAGAGCAGATGGGCATGCGAAGGGATGCCGCCGTAACCCTGGGCAACATAGGTCTGGTCATGGAGGGTCAGGGGCGCTGGGAGGAGGCCATAGGGGCGATCCGCCAGAAGATGGAAACGGTGAGGGAGATCGGCGAGAAGTACATGGTCAACTCCTGCCACGGCGAGCTGGTCCCCAGCCTCATCCGCGCCGGGCGCATGCGGGAGGCCCGCCGGCACTGCGACAGCTACCTCAGGATCTCCCGGGAGCTGGTCTCCACCCACGACATCACCATAGGACTCGGCCTCGACGCGCACCTGGCCATGTGTGCCCGGGACACAGACAGAATGCGGCGCAGCGCCACCGAGCTTCTTGAGCTGGCCTCGGAGAAGGGCATTCGCAGGGAGGAATGGAAGGCCCATCTGTACCTGGGATGGGCCGATCTGCTGGAGGGCGACCCCGCAAAGGCTGCAGAGAGGCTGACGATGGCCCTGGAGATGGGTCGGGATCTGGACAACAAGTGGTTTGTCCCTATGATGAAGGGTCTGCTGGCCCGGGCCCTTGCCGAAACCGGAGACGAGTCCCGCCTGGATGAGATGTTCGCCGAATCGGAATCCCAGGCGGAGGATGCAATCGGCGTATCACTGGCGGACACCCTCCACCACTTTGCCCTGGCCTATGCGGATGCCGGCAGTCCCGGAAAGTCCGAAGAGCTTCTGAGGCGCTCGCTGGACATCTACCGGGGCTACTCCGCTCAGGCCAACATTGCCGAGACAGAGCTGGAGCTGGGACGTCTGCTGGCCGAGGGGGACTCTGACGGTATCTCGGAGGCAGCCGAGCATCTTCCGGCGGCGGCGGAGACCTTCCGGCGGGTGGGGCTGCCCGGCCGCGCCGAAGAGGCAGAGCGATTGGCCGCCCGGTACGGCCAAGGCGGCTGACAGACATACCGCTCCGGACTACAGCCTGACCACCCTGGACGGAGCCCCCCGTTCGCTGATCGCGCGCAGGGGCGGGGTTTGTCGGCAGGGGGCCAGGTGGTACATTCTGCGCTGGACGGCGCAGGCCCCACCCCAGCCCTGGAAGCGGTGATATGCCCCAAGCCGCCGGAGGCTCGACAGGCAGGATCGCAGTACCGGCCATCGTCTTGGCGGCGATGGCGGCCTTCGTGTTCCTGCTCCCCGGGGAGTCCTTCTGGTGCATGGACGAGGGCAACAGGTACCTGCAGACCTGGTCACTGTCGCAGCGTCTCGACTTTCCGCCAGAGCTTCCCTACCCGGGCTCTGAGAGGCTGGAGGACACCGGTCTGGCAGCGACCCTCAAGCCCCTCCCGGGCCACTACGGCCACATGGAGGCCGGCGGGCTATACAGCCAGTACAATCCGCTGCTGGCCCTGCTGGCGGTGCCCTTCCACCTGGCCCTGGGCCAGTGGGGCATCTACCTGCCCGGCCTGCTGGCGGGACTGGTACTGGTGTATCTGCTGGCGGTTGCCACCGCTGACAGCGGCTACCCCTTCGGTCTGCGGATTCTGCTTTTCTTCTTCGGAACCGGCCTGCCCTTCTTCATGGCCACCTTCTTCTCCAACACCCTGGCGCTGGCCCTGGCCTTCGGCTGCCTGCTGCTGCTGCGGCGGGGCAGGACGGTCGCCGCTTCGGTGCTGGTTGCCGCAGCCCTCGTCCTCCGCGAGGAGATGGTCCTGGTCTACCCGCTTTTCCTGCTGTTCAGCCCCCGCAGACCGAGGACCCGAACACTGGTCGCTTCCGTCCTGCTGGCCGCTGCCGTGTTCCTGGCCCTCCAGAAGCTCCTCACCGGGCAGTGGCTGGGCGTACACCTGGGAGCGAGCGGAATGCAGCAGGAGTTGTACGCCTCGGAGATGTCCTGGATGGAAGCCCGCATCTACATCGTCAGGAGGGCCTTCATCAACGCCTACCCAGGTTTCGACTGGGAGGGCCTGGCGATGGGACTGGGCCTCTGGGCCGCCTGGGCCATGAGGACCGCCACCCGCGGACGCGGCTCCAGGGTTTTCGCTTATGCGGGGCTGGCCCTGTCGGTGGTTCCCCTGGCGGCCATGTTCCTCCGCGGTCTGCCCTCCCTGGACACGGTGGCCGTCCAGCACCCCCTGGTGATCTTCCCCGTCCTCTGGCTGGCCCGCCCGCCAAGGCGGTTCCTCTACGCCGCCGGGGGCGTGGTCCTGCTGATGGTCCTGCTGATGAGCCCCATGCACACCGAGGACCTGTCGTGGGGATTCCGGCACGGGATGTTCCTCTTCCTCCTTGCCTCCCTCTTCCTGGGCGGGAAGCCCCCCCGCGGCCTGGTCTACTCCGTGCTGGCCGTAGGTGTGCTGGCCACTGTCACCTCGCTGTCGGTTCTGGCGGCCAAGAGGCTTCGGGAGCAGGAGACAATAGAGGCGCTGAGGGCGAATGGTGGCGCGGTGATCACCACCTCCTGGGAGCAGCCCCAGAACCTGGCTGTCCTGATGACGGACGGGAACCCCGTCCTCCACGCCTCCCGCACCCGCTCGCTGCACGCGGCGCTGCAGGTCTTCTCGGACATGCGGCCCCTGGTGATGGCCCGCCGGGGCAGCACAGAAGCCGTACTGGGAACGGCCGCCGCCGCCGGCATGGAGTGCGAGCTCGTCTGGTCCGGGTCTCCGGCCGACTCCCTGACAGACGTTCCGGTGTTCCGCTGCGGGCCCGAGCCCTGATGGGTGTGGCGACCCAACTGTCATCCAGTTGGAGCACTATTGTGCTCTGGCTAAGGGAAGTCGTTCGGGTGACCGAGTCTGCCATGCGGGCAGTAAATCACTCATGTTGACAATAGTCAATACCTAATGGGATGCATGGTAGCCAGTTAATTAGCCAGAGAAGACTGGAAATCCAGATGCGACAACCCTATTCCCTGCTCGATGTTGCTGATTGAGACCCTCAATGCCGGCCGGTATCAAAGACGTTATACAATGCGGAGCAAGGGCCAATCTCTGAGCTTGTGCAGTAAGGACGCAGGCCATCACAGCTCAGTGAACCAGCACGCACCTCCGGGCCTCACAGACTCCGGCCCCCCGCAGCCGCACCAGATAGCACCCGCTGGACAACTCAGAAGCATCCCACGAGAACTCATGCTCCCCAGCCGCAAGCAGTCCGTCGGCAAGCAGACCGACCCGGCGGCCGGCGGTGTCGTACACCTCCAACCGAATATCAATCGCCTCGGGAAGATCCACGCTGACGTGAAACACCGATGAAGACGGATTGGGAGCAACGGGCCGTAGAAAACCGCCTCCTTCAGGCCTCACAGGCCCCTCAATGCCGGTCTCCGGAGCGTACCTCACCAGGTAGCCGTCACCGTAACTGGTTCCCACTGCCACGTAGCCACCCTGGGGCAACTGCAGCGCAGCGTAGTACTCATGGCCATAGCCGCCCTCAGTAATGTCCCACAGCTCGTTGCCCCATCCGTCGAAGCGAAACAGACGGGCTCCCTCCGACCTGGAACCTTCACCAGTCCAGTTGGAATCAACCGCAAAGCCGCTTACCAGGTAGCCGTCGTCTAAAACAGTCCTGTCTATGCCGTAGGCATCTCCGTAGGCGAATCCGTAGATGTGATAGAACCACAGCAGCTCACCAAGATCGTCTGTGTGCGAGATTATCGGCGTGTACCCTTGGCCGTACTCGGAGACAAAGGTGTATCCTCCATCTACGGCTCTGCAGAGGTCAGATGGATTGCGTCCCGGAGTCTCGGGGTAGCTGGTACCGAACAGGTACTCTCCATCCAGAGTGTAGTAGAGCATGTGGGGACTTGTGACTTGCAGCGAATCACTCCGGCCGTAGGCCAGGACGGCAATCCAGTCGTTCTCCTGGTCGTACTCCACTCCAACGGCGAAGTTGATAGTATGCGTCCCCCACACATCGGTCCACAGCGTGTCGCCGTTCGCGTCGGTCCGGAGAATCCAGGCCTGGCCGTGTCCCTTGCCGGCAATTGCATATCCACCATCGGGGAGAACGCATACATCGTGCGCTATATCCCAGGTGACAGAATCAGCGTAGATATGGCTCCAGAGAACATCTCCTTCATCTGAGATCTCCATGATGAAGAGATCGCTGTTGGGAGAAGGTTCCTCCTCAGCTGCAGTGCCCACTACTACCACATGGCCGTTCGGAAGGACTTCTAATGATCTGCCGGAATGCCCGGCCCATGCGGCCACACCAGCCCTCCAGAGAAGATCACCTTCTAGATTCAGCACATATAGAGCTCCATCAAAGTACATCTTGCCGCTTTGCGTTGCGATGTAGAGAGTACTGTCTCCAAAGAGGGCAATATCATAGAAGTAACTGACGTCGTACGTCTCCTCCCACATCTTCTCGGGCGGATCGATGCCGTAGGCCATGGAGAAGAGTCCCAGGCTGAGAGCGACAAGAATCAGTATTGCCGGTTTGTGTCCCATCCAATTCACTCCCTACTCCGTCAGCCTGATCCAGCCCAGCCGGATGTCCCGGGGCAGGCTGCTCCCATGGCTGAACTCCAGCCACAGCGCCTTCGCATCCTCGTCGTCCCAGTCGTCGCTGAGATCGGACAGGTCGTACGGCCCCATCTCGGACCAGCTGGCGGTAAGGCTGTCGGGCAACCGGACGCTGTGATCGTTGGTGTGCTCATCGGTCCAGAAGACATCCACGTGCACCCAGGTATTCGCTCCGGCATCCGCCTTGCCCGCATAGCTCAGCCGATCGTAGAGCGAGGTATCGATTCGGTCGGTGGCACTGGTGTCCACGTTCAGGTGCAGCTCGTTGTCCTCAGTGGGATCCGTCAGCATAGCCTCGAACATCCCGCTGGTCGAATCCGTAAAGGTCCTGTCGTAACCCATGAGAGTGTCCACGTCGCTCGTGTGCCAGTCGGGAGGGCTGCTGTCCGCCTCGGTCATGTCCCAGGCGTCGTCCAGCACCTCGGTGGCGTAGTCGCGCGGGTCGATCACCACGGTGAACCTGGTGCCGTTGTCGTCGGCGTCGGGCTCGCCGGGCCAGGCCGTGGCGGCCACCTCCAGCACGTGCACGCCTATATCCGTGCTGTCGGTGCGCCAGGTGAAGGACACCGTGTCGCAGTCGGCCTCGTACCCGGAGGTGCTAAGCCCCGAGAAGCCGGCATACTGCATGGTGTCTATCTGGCTGGAATCACCGGTTATGTCGTACAACCTCACCTCGGTCCTTCCGCTGCCCGTCCCCATGTTGTACAGAACCGCCCGTACGTCTATGACGTTCCCGGAGGTGAAACGGAAGTCCCGTATCGGCTGCACCGCCGGAGGGTCGGGCTGCACGTACACGTCTGGCTCTGTGATACGCACGTCCCGGGCGATGGTGGAGTCGACGAGCTCCACCAGGCGGAAGTGGCCGGCGTCCAGGGTGTCCAGCAGCTCGTACTCGCCGTCGTCTTCGGCAAGCGGCACTAGGAAGCGCCGGGAGTGGTCCAGCGCCAGCTGTGTGACCATCCCCGGGGGAAAGCTGTCGGACTCGATGGTGATCCTGTAGGGCCGGCCGTTGCTGCGGCAGTGGCGGTTGACGTAGAACAGCCAGCAGCCGCTCTCGGAGGAGTCGGTGAAGACCCGAATCTCCGGTGCGGTGTAGTGTATGGGCATGTTCAGGGTGTCCCCGTAGTACATTGCCACCGACGAGGAGTCGCTGCCGCCCCACCACTTGCCGTCCCACCAGACCAGGTCGTACATCTCCGGGCCTATCCTGGCTACCGCCCCCAGAGAGGAGCGCAGGCTGTTGTACAGCCGGCCGTATGCGGCGAACTTCCACTCCAGGTAGCGCTCCCGGCCCTGCTCGCCGGTGGTGTCCGGGCGGTCGGGCAGCTGGTAGAGGGGATCGAAGTCGTTTCCGTCGATGTCGGTCCAGGGCGGTATGGAATCGGGGGGTATCACGGCGAAGTCCGACCGCAGCCGGTCGCGGTAGACCCACTCCTCGTAGGGTGCGTCGTATGGAATGAGATTCTCGTCCAGGAGGCCGCTCTCATGGCGGATCAGTCTGTCCAGGCTGTCGTAACGCGAGTACGACCGCAGGGAGAATGGGCTGATGCCCTTGGCCCCCCGCACCAGGCCGATGCCGCAGCCCATGCGGAACTCCGCGGGAGACGGCATCCGGTAGGGATAGGAGGGCCAGTTAAGGGTATCTGGATAGGGAGGTTCGGGAGTTGTGTCCCACATGAATGCGCCCCCCGACCGGCAGAATGCCTGGGGGTGGTAGAAGACGCGGTCCAGGCCGCTGCGCCAGGCGGGGATGTAGGTGGAGTCCAGCCCCTGGCAGAAGTGGTTCAGCAGTACGCGCTGAAGGCTGTCGCCGAGGGTGGAGGAGAAGCCGGTAGTGTCTTGATAGGTTAGGCCGATATATCGGATGGGATATGCGTTTACCTCCAGTATCTGCGGGGGGGTTGCCACGGGGTCGGGATAGGGCGGTGACATGGTGCTGTCCGCGTACTGGTACTCCATGTCGCAGTAGGCGCGGACGGCCATTGCCTGGTCGTGGAAGTCGGAGGCGTCCACGAAGTCGGTCATCGAGGTATCCGGCTTGGTCACGCCAGCCCATTCCTCTATCCTGTGCATCACCGCGAAGGTGATCGAGAAGGGCCTTGTCTGATCAATGCTGTCCTCCTGGAAGTACAGCCATGAGAAGACCCCCTGGGGGGCGATCTCCTCCATCTGTGGAGTCGTGGCGTAGTACATGGTGCCTTTGTAATCGGCGGAGTCCGGTCCCAGCGCCTGGGTGAAGATGTTGGGCACGTAGTCGTCGTAGACGTAGCTGCTGTCGATCCTGTGGTGGTACTGCCAGCTGGGTCCCTCGTTGAAGAGGTCGTAGTACCAGATGGCCGGACGGTCGGAGTTGTGCCTGAGGTTCTCAGCGAGGTCGGCCTGGATGGCGTCCATCATCGCTGGTGCCGACAGAACGCTGTCGATGGACTCACCCAGTGAGTCGGGCTGGATGAAGGCGCTGTCGTCTGCAAGCGACACGGAATCGAAGCGCGCCCACCAGTGGCCGGGAAATCCGTAACCGATGGGATTGCCCATCGGAACAATGTACATCCCCGCGCTGTCGCACCACTGCGCACGGTCGCCCAGACGCTGGTGCTTGGCCCAATCCAACAGCCAGAGAGCGTCGAAGTAGCGCCATGAGAGGCCGCAGATGGTCTCCATGGTTACGTAGTCCACCGAGTTGTCCTGGCCGGCGTTCATGGCAGTTACGGGTATGCAATTCTCGGGTGGCGAGTCGGCGGCGACTATGGAGGCGGCGACTGCGAGGCAGAGGAGGCCCGGAATCAGCCTCGGCTTCGTGTTAGGGGGGGGAACATATAAATCCTTTCGTTTGGGCGGCTTGTTGCTTCAAATACACAATCTACTCATTTATTGGTTGCGTCAAGGCTAGCTGCTGATTCACAGAGTGTGGTAGTCACGCAGCCGGATCCCGCGCAGCTGCCTCTCGGTTACCAGCCTGCGGGTCCAGTTGTCGCCCAGGCTCTCCACGTCTGCAATCAGCTTTTCAGGGAGCCGCAGCAGGCTCAGCCACTGAAAACACTCAGAAGTTGGCTCATGCAAGACTGAGAGTACGTGCGCTATGTGCCTGATCGGGGTGCCCCCAGAATTGGTGGAGAGCCGAAACCACCTGAGTTGAGTTGGCGACCTTTCTTTCCAAAAGTTCGAACTCCTTCATCACCTGGCTAGAGGGTGTGGCCAGACTCAGTGACCTTCTGTAGAAGGTGACTGATGCGGAGCACTACCGCCAGGGTTGCTTGCGAAACGAGAAGGAATCAACACTTGCTGCTTATGCCCTGCAGTACGATTTCCAGGAGCCTGTGTGCCCTTTCCTCTCTGTTCGAGTAGGGAAGCTCTATCGCTACTTCTCGCACAAGCAATGAGTCAGGATCATCCCCGGCTGTTCTGAGTATCCCAATGATTCTCTCTAGGGAGACCTCACCGAAAGAGAGTGCTAGATCACAACCAAGTGCAAATGCTGCTGCGTCCCTTATCTCGTAATCGAATTTCTCAAGCTCCAATGGGAACTCATCATGCAGAAAATCTAGACCATACCAATCTTCTGCATGCTGGAGGAAGTAAGCTAGATCTCGGGAATCCTCGTACTCCTTTCGGTCTGTATGTCGGTCCTCCCATGCGAGTAGTTTCAGGCTGAATTGCTCCGCATAGCTCGCAACCCTTATGGTGATGGCTTCGTTTACAGTAAGAGTTATTGATGAGTTGTATGCCTCTTCGAATCCGAGTACATTCATCTTGAAACCATCATCCTCCCCCCATCTGAATGTCTTCGAAGCCCCTGTGAAATCTCCAAACGGCACCACATCTATTGTCGAACTGGACCGCCCTACCGATTTCGGACAGTCACTGTAGTGACAAACTCACTGCGAACT